>CAYUYZ010000014.1:0-64439 GCA_964449575.1 uncultured Stakelama sp. | reverse complement strand
AGAAGACCGATGCGTCGCAATCGGTGAAGGCGATGCTGCTCGCGCGCACCGCGACGGCGAACGCCAAGCCCGAGCTCGAAATCTACGCCGACGACGTGAAGTGCGCGCATGGCGCAACGGTGGGCGAGCTTGATGCCAATGCGCTATTCTACCTGATGAGCCGGGGCATCGCCCCTGTCGACGCGAAGGCACTGCTGCTGCGCGGGTTCATCGCGGGTGTGTTTGACGATGTGGCGGATGATGCCGCGCGGGCGTCGCTGGAGGCTGCCGCGAGCGCGGCGCTGGAGCGGATGTTGTGATGGAATTCTTCCCCAACAGCCGTTCGTTTCGAGCGAAGTCGAGAAACGCTGCGCACCGCTTGCGGCCTGTTTCTCGACTGCGCTCGAAACGAGCGGGGACGGAGGGCGCGCAATGAACGCAACCACCGCTATTTTGCCCTCAGAAGCCCGTCTCGCTGTCCGGAATGATTTTCCGGGCCTGACCCCCGGCTGGCATTATCTGGACAGCGCCGTGACCGCGCAAAAGCCCCAGAGCGTGATCGACGCGATCGCGCGCGGCTATGGCCCCGATTATGCCAGCGTCCATCGCGGCGTGTACAAGCGCTCGGCCGACATGACGCTCGCTTATGAAGCCGCGCGGCGGCGGGTGGCGGGTTTCATCGGCGCGAAATCCGAGAACGAGATCGTCTTCGTGCGCGGCGCTACCGAGGGGATTAATCTGGTCGCGACCTGCTGGGCCGCCGAGCAGCTCCAGCCCGGCGACCGCATCCTGCTGAGCCAGCTCGAGCACCACAGCAATATCGTGCCGTGGCAAATGATCGCGGCGAAGATCGGCGTGGCAATCGATGTGATCCCGCTGACCGAGGATCACCGAATCGATCTCGACGCAATGGCCGCGATGATCACGCCCGCGCACAAGCTCGTCGCCCTCGCGCATGTCTCGAACGTGCTCGGATCGGTGCTCGATGCGCGCCGCGCGGGCGAGATCGCGCATGCGGTCGGCGCCAAGATCCTGCTCGATGGCTGCCAGGCCGTGCCGCGCATGGTCGTTGATGTGCGGGCGCTCGACTGCGATTTCTACGTGCTGTCGGCGCACAAGCTTTACGGCCCTACTGGCATTGGCGTGCTGTGGGCGCGGGGCGAGATTTTGGCTGACATGCCCCCCTATCAGGGTGGCGGCGCGATGATCGACCGGGTGAGTTTCGCCGGCACCACCTATGCCCCGCCGCCGGGTCGGTTCGAGGCGGGGACGCCGCATATCGTCGGCGCGCTCGGGCTGCATGCCGCGATCGATTATGTCGAGAGCGTTGGGCTCGACCGCATTCACGCCATCGAGACCGAGCTGGTGCGCGAAACCCGCGCGGCGCTGTCGCGGATCAATTCGGTGCGCCTGTTCGGGCCCGAGGACTCTGCCGGCATCGTCAGCTTCGCGATCGACGGCGTGCACCCGCACGACATCGGCACCATCCTGGACGAAGAGGGCGTCGCGATCCGCGCCGGGCACCACTGCGCGCAACCGCTGATGGACATGCTCGGCGTGCCCGCGACCGCGCGCGCGAGTTTTGGGGTTTATAGTGACGCGAGTGATGTCGCGGCGCTGATCAAGGGAATCGAACGCGTGACGAGGATATTCGGATGAGCAATTTCGACGTGGAACAGGTCGATTCGGTGCCAACGCCGCCCAAGGCGCGCGTCGAAACCGCAGCGGAAACGTTCGAGCGCAAGCGCGATTATCTCGACGGTTTCCTGAAGCAGGCACCGCAGGGCGTGGCGTCGGGCGAGCCGGGCGGCGAAACCTATGAAGCCGTGGTGGCCGCGCTCAAGGACATCTATGATCCCGAAATCCCTGTGAACATCTATGATCTGGGGCTGATCTACGGCGTCGATGTGACGACCGAGGGCCATGCGGTGATCACGATGACGCTGACCACGCCGCATTGCCCGGTCGCCGAAACGATGCCCGCCGAAGTCGAGCTGCGGGTCGGCGCGGTGCCGGGGGTGGGTTCGGCCGAGGTCAATCTGGTGTGGGACCCGTCGTGGGACCCCAGCAAGATGAGCGACGAGGCCCGGTTAGAAATGGGCATGCTATAGGTTTCGATCAAAGTGGTATTTTGATCGAGTTTGATTGCGGATAAACCAGCCCGTTAGTTTCGAGCGAAGTCGAGAAACGGGTTTCAGTGCTAAGGCTTCTCGACTGCGCTCGAAGCGAACGGATGACATGATATGACAACCACGACCCGCCAGCGCCCCGCCGCGCTCAACCTGACCGCCGCTGCCGAAGCGCGGATCGCCGAGCTGATGGCGCGCGCACCCGATGGTGCGATCGGCGTCAAGCTGTCGACGCCGCGGCGCGGCTGTTCGGGGCTCGCCTATTCGGTCGATTATGTCAGCGAAGCCAAGGCCTTCGACGAACGCATCGACACCCCCGGCGGCACCTTGTTCGTCGATGGCGGGTCGATCCTGTACCTCGTCGGCAGCCGGATGGACTGGGTCGAGGATGATTTCGCGGCGGGCTTCACCTTCGAGAACCCAAATGCCAAGGGTGCCTGCGGCTGCGGCGAAAGCTTTACCGTCTAACGGGGCAATCGGCATGACCGTTGTTTTTCTAAACGGGTGCACCTCCGCCGGAAAAACAAGTGTTGCGCGGGCGCTGCAGGAAATACTCGACCCCGCGCATGTTCGGACTGGCATCGACGATGCGTTCGCGATGCTGCCGCTCCAGCTGCACAATCATCCCGACGGCTTCTTCTTTGACCGCGATTCACGCGGCGAAATCCGCCTTAATCATGGCCCGCTAGGCCTCGCGCTGCTGAAAGCGCACGCCCGGATGGCGGCCGCGCTTGCCGACGTGTCAGCAGGGGTGATCTTGGACGAGGTTGTGCTCGAAGAAGTGCTGCGGGATGATTGGCGAGAAGCATTGGCCGACTGCGACGTGTTCATGGTTGGCATCCATTGCGCGCTGCCTGAGCTGGAAAGGCGCGAAGTAGCGCGGGGCGATCGATTGATCGGACAAGCGCGCGGACAGTTTGATCTGGTGCATGTCGGCATGTCGTATGATCTGGAAGTGGATACGACGTCCGACACCCCTTCCGATGTCGCATCCCGAATAGCCGATGCCTATCAGCGCTGGCGGCTCATGCGCGTTTGAGCACGCCGCTCAAGCTGATCGGCACGACGAACGCCAGCAGAAAACCCACGTTCATCAGCGCGTTCAGCGCGAACCCGGTGGCGATCGATAGCGTCGAATCGACCGCGAACCAGACCACCATGCTGACGGAAATCAATCGCCAGATGCGCGTCGCGGGCTGGCCGATCATGTGCGCGGCCTGAAACGCGGCATAAAGCGTCACGCCCCACCCGCACATCACCCCGCCGAGCACCCCAAGCGTCACCCGCGCCGCGCGATCGATCGCGAGCGGGCCCTGATTCTGCCATTCGAGCAGCAGCCGAGCTGGCGCTTCGGTAGCGGGCACCGCGCCGCCTGCCATGATCAGCCCAAACAGCACGACGACGCCACACATGATCGTCAACCAAGCCCGCCAGAAATCGCTCATGCCCCGCCCCCGTTACCCGATGAAGGCCAGTTGAGCATAAAAATGTAGCGAACGCTACATACAAATCTTCACGGTTGGCGGAACGCAGGACGCTTTGGCCGCGTTGTTTTCCCAGTGATCGCGGCTTCACCCGGAGCGGCGCCGATGGAAAGATACTCCAATGATCTGGACTCTGGTCGGTATTCTCGTCGTGCTCTGGCTGCTCGGCTTTTCGATGAACGTCGCAGGCGGGCTGATCCATTTGCTGCTCGTCGTCGCCGTGATCGTCGTCGTATTTCAGCTGATCACCGGCCGCCGCGCGCTCTGACTGATCAGGCGCTGCGCTTCTTGAGCAGCGCCGTCCGCAGGCATTCGCACACCGTCTCGCCGCGCTGGTTGATCATGCGGTGCCGCCACGTCACCAGTCCGGCGTCGGGGCGTGATTTGCTCTCGCGCAGCTCGGTGACTTCGCTCGTCGCATGCAGCGTGTCGCCGATGAACACGGGCTTGGGCATCACCAGCTTGTCGTAGCCAAGATTGGCGACGAGCGTGCCCATCGTCGTCTCGGCCACCGTCAGCCCGACCATCAGGCTGAAAGTGAAGGTGCCGTTGACGAGGATCTGCCCGAACTCGCTCGCGCGCGCGGCCTCTGCATCCAAGTGGAGCGGCTGCGGATTGTGCGTCATGGTCGACCACAGCAGATTGTCGGTTTCGGTGACGGTTCGGCGCAGCGGATGCTCGATGCTCTCGCCGACCTGCCATTCGTCGTAAAATTTGCCGGGCACGATTGTCTCCTGTCGCGGGCGGGTCAATGCTCGGGTCATGGACCAGCCCGTCATCCCTGTCACGATCATCATGGGCGTCAGCGGGTGTGGAAAGTCGACTTACGCACGCTCGCTGGCGGCGGCATCGGGCGCGCGGTTCGTTGAGGGTGACGATCTGCATGGCGCCGCGAACCTCGCCAAGATGCAGGCGGGGATTGCCCTGACCGATGAGGATCGCTGGCCGTGGCTCGATCGGATCGCGGAGGCGGTGAACGATGCGCTCGGCGACGGGGCGAGCGTTGTCGCCACCTGCTCAGCCTTGCGACGCGCCTATCGTGACCGGCTCCGCGCCGGGATCGCGGCGCCGGTGCGGTTCGTGCTGCTAGACGTGCCGCGCGACGAACTGCGCCGACGGATGGCCGAGCGACCCGGCCACTTCATGCCGCCCGAGTTGCTCGACAGCCAGCTCGCGACGCTCGAATGGCCGGGCGCCGACGAAGTTGTCGAAATCATTCAGCCGCCCAGCGCGCCGAACCCGCGCCCGGCCGTCCAGCCGCCGTCGGCAGGGAGCACCACGCCCGACACATAGCGCGCATAGTCGCTGGCGAGGAACAGGCACACGTCCGCCACATCATCGACCGTGCCGAGCCGCCCGAGCGGCACAGCGCGCGCTGAAGCCGCCTTGGCCTCGGGGGTGGGGGCGAGGCGGTCCATCCCTTCGGTGCCGTCGATCGGGCCAGGCGAGACCGAGTTCACGCGCACGCCTTCGCGCCCCCATTCGATCGCGAGCGTTTTGGTGATCATGTCGACGCCAGCTTTCGCCGCGCAGACATGGATTTGCAGCGCCATCGGGATCCACGCTTGCGGGGCGGAAATGTTGATGACGCTCGCGCCTGGTTTGGTGAGGTGTTCGTATGCCGCGCGCATGACGTGGAAAGTGCCGAGCGCGTCGATCTCCATCACCGATCGAAAGCCGTTGGGCGAAAGGGCGGCGGCAGGGACGGGAAAATTACCCGCCGCGCCTGAGATGAGGACGTCGATCGTGCCGCGTGTCTCTCGGAAATGCTCGATCGCGGCTTTGACCGCGTCGAAATCGCGGACGTCGAGCGCGTAGCCAAGCGCGGGCTTATCGCCGTGGAGCGCGGCGACGGCGGCGTCGACCTTGTCCTGGCTGCGGCTGGCAACCGCAAGGTTGGCCCCGGCGCGCGCGAACGACTTGGCGATGCCCAGGTTGATGCCCGACGTGCCGCCAAAGACGATGACGTTCTTGCCCGTGAAATCGAATGGCATTTGGCTCTCTCCCACATTTTCTTTTTTCATCCGTCATGCTGAACTTGTTTCAGCATCCAACCCGCAACCAATCCCGTCCGCGCCGGTGGCACGATGGACCCTGAAACAAGTTCAGGGTGACGGATGGGTTATGCGGCTACCTCCACCCGCACCACCTTCACCAGCACCGTCCCCTCGCTCACCTGCGCGCCGGCGGTGGCGTTCAGTTCCTCGACCGTCCCGTCGAAGGGCGCGGTGAGGCTGTGCTCCATCTTCATTGCCTCGAGCGTCACGAGCCGCTGGCCCTTGGTGACGGTGTCGCCCGCCGTGACATCGACGGCGGTGACGCGGCCCGGCATGGGAGCGACGATGGCGCCGTCGGCATTTATTCCATCCGAAGCGCCCCGAGTCTCAGCTACAGTGTATTTCGCAGTCACACCGAACATGGACACGAAGACACCGTGGTCTTCGGCTCGGGCGATGCTCATCGACCTTTTTACTTCAACCGGGACACCACGCTGGAAATCTCCGGTTGCAGCTATCCCATCAACCTTCAAACGAACCTTCGTATTTGACTCGGTGTTGAGCCGGAAACCCAACGGCCCGCCCAGATAGAAGTCTTCAACAAGCTGCTCTGCAGCAGCATTGCAATCCCACTCCTCTGGCTCCGCGATCAGCCGGTCGAGTTCGGCATTTTCTGCAATAAAGTTGGTGTGCACCCGGCCCCGAACAAAGGCAGGAGTGCGGATCAAGCTCGCCACAAATTGGGCATTAGTCTTCACCGGCCATGCTTCAACCTGTTGCAGTGCGGTGGTCAGGTTTAGGGCCGCAAACGTGCGATCTTCATCATGCCAAATCAATTTCGCGATCATGGGATCGTAGTGAGGCGAAATTTTGTCACCTTCATGCACCCCAGTATCGACTCGGACGAATTTGCCGTTGCCACGACTGCCCTCTTGATAACCCCGCTTCGCGTCGATCCATCCGTAAGGACGCAATTCATGGGGAATTCGGAATCGCTCAAGCTCGCCGGTCGAAGGCAGGAAGCCTTTCAGAGGGTCTTCAGCATACAATCTTGCTTCAATAGCGTGGCCATTGATGCTCAGCTCGTCCTGCCGCTTCGGGAGCGGCTCCCCGCTCGCCACGCGCAGCTGCCATTCGACCAGATCGACGCCGGTGATTTCCTCGGTCACCGGGTGTTCGACCTGGAGCCGGGTGTTCATTTCCATGAACCAGATGCGGTCGGCGCGGAGGCCTTCGCTCGCGTCGGCGATGAACTCGATCGTGCCCGCGCCGACATAATCGACCGCCTTGGCCGCGCGCACCGCCGCCGCGCAGATCGCTTCGCGGGTTTCCTCGGACATGCCCGGCGCGGGGGCTTCCTCGATCACTTTCTGGTGGCGGCGCTGGAGCGAGCAGTCGCGCTCGAAAAGGTGGACGACATTGCCGTGGGTGTCGCCGAACACCTGCACTTCGATGTGGCGCGGCGAGAGGATGTATTTCTCGATCAGCACCCGGTCGTCGCCGAAGCTCGAGGCGGCCTCGCGTTTGCAGCTCGCCAGCGCGTCGGCGAAGTCGGCAGCGGCCTCGACACGGCGCATCCCCTTGCCGCCACCGCCCGCGACCGCCTTGATCAGCACCGGATAGCCGATCTTGCCCGCTTCCGCCTCCAGCACATCAGGCGATTGGTCTGCGCCGAGATAGCCGGGGGTGACGGGGACGCCCGCGGCGATCATGCGTTCCTTGGCGGCATCCTTCAGCCCCATCGCGCGGATGCTGGCCGGGCGCGGGCCGACCCAGATCAGCCCGGCGTCGATCACGCTTTGCGCGAAGTCCGCATTCTCGGACAAGAACCCATAGCCGGGGTGGATCGCCTCGGCGCCGGTCGCCTCGGCAGCGGCGATGATCTTCTCGCCGACCAGATAGCTTTCGCGGGCGGGGGAGGGGCCGATATGCACTGCCTCATCGGCCTGGCGCACATGCAGCGCCTTGGCATCGGCATCCGAATAGACCGCGACGGTGCGCACGCCCATCGCCCGCGCCGTGCGGATGATGCGGCACGCAATCTCGCCGCGATTGGCGATGAGGAGCGATTTCAGCATGTTATTCGCTGCACCCCGTCGTGCGGCTCGAATAGCTGATATTGGCGACCTTCCACGTACCGTTTTCGCGCACCAGATCGAACAAGTCATAGCCGCAGTGATGGATCTTGCCGTCGATGTAGAAATTGTACCGCCCCCACACGAACGCGACATCGCCATCGACTTCGATCGCGGGGTCGTAGAGCCGCTCCTCATATTTCTCCGGCCCCGGCTTCAGCCCGGCGAAGAACTCGGTCATCGGGCGGCGAACGATCTTGCGCGTGCCGTCGGCGGCTTCGTTGGCGATGAAGAGGTTACCGTCCTCGCGCGCGAGCGGGCGCAGCAGCTCGCCATTGCGCGCGGCAATCGCGGCGAACGTGGCGTTGACGGGGACCATCACCGCGGCGGCCTCGCCCTGCGGCTCGGGCGGCTTGCCGGTGCCCTTGGGCAGCGGAGGGGTGGGGGTGATCTGGAGGAGGAGGGGGAGGAGGAAGAGGGGCATCGTTGGAGCCTTTCAATTCCTCCCCGAGCTTGTCTCGGGGAGGTGGCAGTGCGAAGCACTGACGGAGGGGCTAGTGCGATCCGGCAGGCGATCTCGCCCAAGCTGGCAATGAGGAACGGGGGAGATGATCTGAAAAGCTGACTTCTCAGGGGAGAAGTCTTAAGCTGACTGCTCGAATTTCGCGATCATCGAAGTCTCAAACGCTTTTCCAAGGTCAATATTTATGATTTTGGTCGCATTGAGAAACAGCAGCAGGATAAACAAAGCTACGGCTATCGCCCCTGAAGCCCTGAACCATTTTCCAAGTGAGATACTCGCAGTACCTGAAAACAATGTGTAAAAGCCGCCAAAAGAAAAAGCAGCAGGAAATATACACATTACCTGTTTTAGGGGCGTGTTAGCTAAATCCCCAAAAATCATAAGACTGCTAAACGCAAACAATATGATTGAAAGCAACAGTATTATATTTCGGTCGTTAGATGGAGGAGGTTTTCGCCGTTTCCGTTTCGGAATTGGAGGGGCATCGGGCGTCTGGTCAAAGACGGGAATCTCCGGCCGTTTATCCGGCTGCCTCATTTGCGGAAATCCTACGGCAATTCCCATTTCAAGTTTCCCCTTTGAAGGGTTTTGATAACATTCCCGTGAGCTAGTGTCAGCAAATAGCGGTTTCTTCACATCCGGAACACCCCAAACCTGGGCGCCTCCGGGATCGGCGCATTGAGGCACGCCGCTAGGCTCAACCCCAGCACATCCCTAGTCTGCGCCGGGTCGATAATCCCATCGTCCCAAAGCCGCGCGGTGGCGTGCCAGGGGTTGCCTTCGTCCTCGTACTTGGCGCGGATCGGCGCCTTGAAGGCTTCCGCTTCCGCCTCCGTCCAGGTCTCCGCATCACGATGCACCGTCGCCAGCACGCTTGCCGCCTGCTCGCCGCCCATCACCGAAATGCGCGCATTGGGCCAGGTGAACAGGAAGCGCGGCGAGTACGCCCTGCCGCACATGCCGTAGTTCCCCGCCCCGAACGACCCGCCGATCAGCACGGTGATCTTGGGCACGCTGGCGGTGGCAACCGCCGTCACCAGCTTCGCGCCGTGCTTGGCGATCCCTTCGGCCTCGTACTTGCCGCCGACCATGAAGCCCGAGATGTTCTGGAGGAACAGCAAGGGCACGCGGCGCTGGCAGGCGAGTTCGATGAAATGCGCGCCCTTCTGCGCGCTCTCCGAAAACAGCACGCCGTTGTTGGCAAGGATCGCGACCGGCATCCCCCAGATATGCGCGAAACCGCACACCAAGGACGTGCCGTAGAGCGTCTTGAACTCGTGGAACTCGCTCCCGTCGACCAGTCGCGCGATCACTTCGTGCACATCATAGGGCGCGCGGACGTCGCTGGGGACGATGCCGTAAAGCTCGTCGGCATCGTATTTCGGCGGGCGGGGTTCCTTGGCGCGTGTTTCGACTTCGCTCGACACGAACGGATTGCCCAAATGCGAAACGATATCGCGCACGATCGTCAGCGCGTGCTCGTCATTCTCGGCGACGTGATCGACCACGCCCGATTTGCGGCCATGCGTGTCGGCGCCGCCCAGTTCTTCCGCCGAAATCACTTCGCCGGTCGCCGCTTTCACCAGCGGGGGACCGGCGAGGAAGATCGTGCCTTGCCCGCGCACGATGATCGTCTCGTCGCTCATCGCCGGGACATAGGCGCCGCCCGCCGTGCAACTGCCCATCACGCAGGCGATTTGCGGGATGCCGAGCGCCGACATATTGGCCTGGTTGAAGAAGATGCGGCCGAAATGGTCGCGATCGGGGAACACCTCGGCCTGATGGGGCAGGTTGGCGCCGCCGCTGTCGACGAGGTAAATGCACGGCAGGCGGTTTTCCTGCGCAATCTCCTGCGCGCGCAGATGCTTCTTCACGGTCAGCGGATAGTAAGTGCCGCCCTTCACCGTCGCGTCGTTGCACACGATCATGCACTGGCGGCCCGAGACACGGCCGATGCCCGCAATCACGCCCGCGCCGGGAATATCCTCGCCGTAAACTTCGTGGGCCGCGAGCTGGCCGATCTCCAGAAACGGCGAACCCGGATCGAGCAGCCGCTCGACGCGCTCCCTTGGAAGAAGCTTGCCGCGCGACGTGTGCCTTTCGCGCGACTTCTCATTGCCGCCCAGCGCGGCCTTGGCGACATCGGCGCGCAGCCGATCGACCAGCGCGCGATTATGCGCGGCATTGGCGCGGAACAGGTCGCTCTCGACCGAAATCTTGGTGTCGAGCACCGGGGCGCTCATGCGGCTTCCTCTCGCTTATCGAACCGCCTGACTAGCCTTGTGGGTCGCGATTGGGAAGCTGGCGCGCGCGGGGGCGGCGGTGTAATGCCAGCGCCATAAAATCAGGGAGAAGCGGGATGAAGCGTCGGATGATCGCGGCTGGGCTGTTGCTGGCGAGCGCGGGGGCAGGGGCAATGGCGCTGGCGGCGCCGGGTAAGGCACCCGTCGTGCGGCCCGCAGGCATCGACACCTCGGGCATCGACAAGAACGTCAAGCCGGGGGACGATTTTGATAGCTACGCGAGTGGCGCCTGGCGGGCTAAGACCGAAATCCCTGCCGACCGATCCTCGACCGGCGCGTTCCTCCAGGTCGTCAACATTGCCGAGGCGCGCAACCGCGCGATCGTCGATGCAGCGCTGGCGGCAAACGCCGCGCCGGGCACCGACCAGCGCCGGATCGCCGATTTCTACCGCGCCTTTACCGACACGGCCGCGATTGAGGCGCGCGGGCTCGCGCCGATCAAGCCCGAGCTGGATGCGATCGCCGCGCTTGCCGACAAGCGCGCGCTGTCGGCGATGCTCGGCGCCGATGTGCGGGCCGATGTCGATCCGCTCAACGCGACCAACTTCCACACCGCGCATCTGTTCGGCGTGTTCGTGGCGCAGGGCCTGGAGGCGCCGACCAAGACCGTCCCCTATTTGCTGCAGGGCGGGCTCGGCATGCCCGAGCGCGACTATTATCTGTCCGCCGACAAGGAAACCGTGGCGACGCGTGCGGCCTATCGCGATTACGTCACCAAGATTTTCACGCTCGCCGGGCTGAGCGATCCGGCGGCACGCGCCGACCGGGTGATGGCGCTCGAGACCAAGATCGCGACGGCGCATCTCGACAATGTCGCCGCGCAAGACGTGCACAAGGCGAACAATCCTTGGAAGCGCGCCGACTTCGACGCCAAGGCGCCGGGGATCGACTGGGGCGCTTTCTTCGGCGCCGCGCAGCTCGGCAGCCAGCAGGATTTCATCGTCTGGATGCCAGACGCGACCACCAAGCTGTCGGCACTCGTCGCGAGCGAGCCACTGGCGAGCTGGCAGGATTGGCTGACCTTCCACCACATCGACGATGCGGCCGCCGTGCTGCCCAAGGCTTTTGACGCGGCGTCGTTCGATTTCTACGGGCGGGCGCTGTCGGGCACCGCGCAGCAGCGCCCGCGCGACAAGCGCGCGATCGGGGCGGTCAACGGTAACCTCGGCGACGCCGTTGGGCGCATCTTTGCCGCGCGCTATTTCCCGGCCTCATCGAAGCGCGATATCCAGGCGATGGTCAGCAACATCCTCGCGGCGTTCGACAAGCGCGTCGCCGCACTCGATTGGATGAAGCCTGCGACCAAGGCGGAAGCGCGCCGCAAGATCAGCACGATGCGCGTGAGCGTCGGCTATCCCGAGCATTGGCGCGACTATAGCGGGCTTGAGGTCAAAGCCGATGACCCGGTTGGCAATTTTGCCCGCGCGGAAATGGCCGAATATCGCTGGCAGCTCGCCAAGCTGAAGCAGGCGCCGGACCGGGGCGAATGGTGGATGTCGCCGCAGACCGTGAATGCCGTCAACTTGCCGCTCCAGAATGCGCTCAACTTCCCGGCGGCGATCCTCGAAGCGCCGCTCTACGATCCCAAGCGCGACGCGGCGGCCAATTACGGCTCGATCGGTGCCGTGATCGGCCACGAAATCAGCCACGGCTTCGACAATCTGGGCGCCGAGTTCGACGCCAGCGGAAAGATGCGCAACTGGTGGACACCGACCGACTTTGCCCATTTCAAGGAGCAGAGCGCGGCCCTTGTTGCGCAATACAGCGCCTATGAGCCGCTGCCGGGCCTGCGCATCAACGGCGAGCAGACGCTGGGCGAGAATATCGCCGATGTTGCCGGGCTGACGGCCGCGTACGACGCCTATCACGCATCGCTGAAGGGCAAGCCTGCACCGGTCATCGGCGGGCTGACCGGTGACCAGCGCTTCTTTCTCGCCTTTGCGCAGGCCTGGCGGGCAAAGTTGCGCGATCAGGCGTTGCGCGGGCAAGTCGCGACCGATGGCCATTCGCCCGCCCGCTTCCGCGCGCTGACGGTGCGCAATCTCGATGGCTGGTACAAGGCGTTCGGCGTGAAACCGGGGGACAAGCTGTATCTCGTGCCCGAAAAGCGTGTGAAGGTCTGGTAAGGGCATGCACGGGGCAGGGGCGATCAACGCCCTTGCCACCGCGCTGCGAGCGGCTTAGGAAACTGTAGCAATCGCTACAGGAGTCGTTGGCCATGACCGCATTTCGCATTCTTCTCGCCGCGATCCTCGCGCTGATGCTGGGCTATACCGGCCCGGTGATCGTGCAGCATGGCATGGGGCTGGTGCCCCTTTTCTTCGCGGCGATCGGCGAGATGGGTTGGCAAGGCCAGTTCAACGTCGACTTTTCGTGCTTCCTGATCCTGTCGGGGCTGTGGGTCGCGTGGCGCAATAACTTCTCAGCCGTCGGGCTGGCGCTCGCGCCGGTCGCGAGCTTCGGCGGCGCGCTGTTCCTGTCGATCTATCTGCTGATCCTCAGCTTTCAGCTGCGCGGTGACATGGCCGCGCTCCTGCTCGGCAGCCGTCGCGCCGCCGCGCTTCGCGGTTAGCGGGAGAGTAAATCGTGACGCCGTCGACGGCCCAAAGAACGCTTCTGGTCGCCGGCGCGGCGCTATTCCTGCTGGGCTTGTTGGAAGGTGCTGCCGTTCCGATGTTCGCTAACCCGCGCATGGCGCTGTCGGCGCACCTCACCGCCGTTCAAAGCGGCATGGCGCTGATGATCGTGGGCATCATCTGGCCGGCTGGATCGCTGCCGCCCCGAACAGGCGCCATTGCCCGGTGGGCGATCATCATCGGTATGCACGGCTTGTGGATTGGCCTGACCTCTGCCGCCGCGACCGGTGCGAGCAAAGATCTCCCCATCGCGGGCGCCGGGCATAGCGCCGACGCGACGATTGAGCAGGTCGTTTCCGCGATCGTGCTGGGCTCCAGCGTCCTGATGACGCTGGGCTGGATCGTGTTTCTGGCCGGGTTGATCCGCTTGGGTCGGGTTACAACGCCAAGCGACTAATCAACCCGCGCCGATCAATTCGCGACCGATCAGGAAGCGGCGGATTTCGTTCGTGCCCGCGCCGATGTCGTAGAGTTTGGCGTCGCGCAGGAAACGTTCGACCGGCCATTCCTTGGTATAGCCCGCGCCGCCGAGCGCCTGGATCGCTTCGAGCGAGACTTTCACCGCATTCTCGCTCGCCAGCAGGATTGCGCCGGCCGCGTCGAAGCGCGTGGTCTTGCCGGCATCGCACGCACGCGCGACCGCATAGACATAAGCGCGCGCCGAATTGAGCGCGACATACATGTCGGCGACCTTGGCCTGGATGAGCTGGAACTGGCCGATCGATTGGCCGAATTGCTTGCGCTCGCGGACATAGGGCAGGACGACATCGAGGCACGCCTGCATGATGCCGAGCGGGCCGGCGGCGAGCACGGCGCGTTCGTAATCGAGGCCCGACATCAGCACCCCGACGCCGCCATTCATTGGCCCCATCACGTTTTCGGCGGGGACTTCGCAATCCTCGAACACCAGCTCGGCGGTGTCCGACCCGCGCATGCCCATCTTGTCGAGCTTCTTCGACACGCTGAACCCCGCCATGCCCTTTTCGATCAAAAAGGCGGTGATGCCGCGCGATCCGGCGCCAGGCTCGGTCTTGGCATAGACGACGAGCGTGTCGGCTTCGGTCGAATTGGTGATCCAGAATTTGGTGCCGTTGAGGACATAGCGATCGTTGCCGCGCAGCTCGGCCTTGAGCTTCATCGACACGACGTCCGACCCCGCACCCGCTTCCGACATCGCGAGCGAGCCGACATGCTCGCCCGAAATCAGCTTGGGCAGATACTTCGCCTTTTGCGCATCGTTCCCCCAGCGGCGGATCTGGTTGACGCACAGGTTCGAATGCGCGCCATAGGAGAGGCCGATCGACGCCGAGGCGCGGCTCACTTCTTCCATCGCGACGCAGTGGTCGAGATAGCCAAGGCCCAGCCCGCCCCATTCTTCTTCGACGGTAATCCCGTGCAGCCCGAGCGCGCCCATCGCGGGCCACAGCGAGCGGTCGAACTTGTTGTCGGCGTCGATCGCGGCGGCCTTGGGGGCGATTTCGGCGCTGGCGAAGCGCTGCGTCGTCTCGCGGATCATATCGGCAGTCTCGCCGAGCGCGAAGTCGAGCATCATGTCCATCATTCTCTCCATTCGCCCGACTTGTCGTCGGAACGCATTTCCTTTCTAACCCCTGACGAAAAAGCGGCGCGTCGACAAGCGTCGCACCAAGGGGGACGTTAGATTTGGCCAGCCTGTTTCGAACCAAGTTGATCCTGACCGGCGATGACCAGCCCGAACATCACCGGCTCGCGCGCACGCTCGGCTGGCCGAGCCTTGTCGCGCTCGGAGTCGGGGCAATCGTTGGTACCGGCATCCTGACACTGATCGGCGTCGGCGCCGACCGCGCGGGGCCAGCGGTGTTGCTGAGCTTTGTCGTGGCGGGCGCGATCTGCGCGTGCGCGGCGCTCTGCTATGCCGAAATGGCGACGATGATTCCGGCGTCAGGGAGCGCCTACACCTATAGCTATGCGGTGCTCGGCGAGATTTTCGCCTGGGTGGTCGGGTGGAGCCTGATCCTGGAATATTCGCTGGTGGTGTCGACCGTCGCGGTCGGCTGGTCGGGCTATGCGGTCGGGTTCCTGAAGGGGTTGGGCATCCCCTTCCCGGAGGCGCTGGCGAACGGTCCGGCGCTCGGCGGAGTGGTCAATCTGCCCGCCGTCGCGATCATCGCGGTTGTCGCTGGGCTGCTGATGCTCGGCACGCGCGAGAGTGCGCGGATCAACATGATCCTCGTCATCCTCAAGATCGTGACGCTC
The DNA here is from genome assembly GCA_964449575.1 of uncultured Stakelama sp. GTDB lineage: Bacteria > Pseudomonadota > Alphaproteobacteria > Sphingomonadales > Sphingomonadaceae > Sphingomonas. Next base: position 49,078 of record CAYUYZ010000014.1, on the reverse strand, counting down.
GCCCTCTTCGTCGCGGTCGCGCTGCCGCATTTCGACTCGGCCAATTTCGCGCCCTTCGCCCCCCATGGCTATGGTTCGACCGAAGGCGCAGGCGGCGTGAAATATGGCGTGATGGGCGCGGCGGCGATCATCTTCTTTGCCTTCTACGGCTTCGACGCGATCTCGACCGCAGCCGAGGAGGCGAAGAACCCCGAGCGCGATCTGGCGATTGGCATTGTCGGGTCGATGCTGGCGTGCACGGTGATTTATCTCGTCGTCGCCGCCGTCGCGGTCGGCGCGCTGCCGGTTGCACAGTTCGGCAAGAGCGCCGAACCGCTGGCGCTGATCCTGCGTTCGATCGGGCAGGGCGGGGTGGCGACCGTTGTGGCAGCAGCGGCGGCGATTGCGCTGCCGACGGTGTTGCTGGCGTTCCTCTACGGCCAGAGCCGCATTTTTCTCGTGATGGCGCGCGATGGCTTCTTGCCGCAGAGCCTCGCCAAGATTTCGAGCCGGGGCACGCCGGTGCGGATCACGGTGCTGACCGCCGTGCTTGTGTCCATCGTCGCGGGACTGATGCCGCTCGACGAAATCGCGAGCTTGGCAAATGCCGGGACATTGATCGCCTTCATTGCAGTCGCTGCCTGCGTGCTGGTGTCGAGGAGACGCGACTCGGATGCAAGGCGTCCCTTTCGGACGCCACTCGCCTGGCTGGTGGCGCCGGCAGCGATCCTCGGCTGCACTTATCTCTTCACCAGCCTCCAGACTAAAACACAGATTTCATTCGTTATTTGGAATGCAGTCGGGCTGATCGTCTATTTTCTGTACGCTCGTGCGCGCGGCCACGCTGGTAGCCCCGGATAAAATCCATTACGGATTTAGTTTAGGGCGAGGTTAAGGGGATTTAAGATGACCGAGGTTGAAACCTCGCGGCGCGCGCTGATCAAGACGGCGGTGGTGGGCGTGGCAGCATTCGGACCGCTCGGATTGCTCGGGGGCTGTAAGGACGACCTCGGCTCGGCATCAGGCCTGAGCGTCGTGCCCGAACAAAAAGCCGCGAGCTTCGCGGCAGCCGCAACCAGCTCGGGCAAGTCCGAGGCCGACTATTGGTCGGCGGCAGTAGGCCAGAGCTTCAAGATCACTGGTCCTGAAGGCCCGATGTACGCGATCCTGACGGCGGTCGAGGCGCTCACGGTCGAAGGCGCGCGCCCGTCAAGCCTGCGCGCTCAGCCAATGGCGGCGACCTTCAGCTTCGATCGCGGCTATAAGCCGGTCGGCGAAACGCTCTATGCTCTCGTCAAGGGCCGTGAGAGCGAGACGCAATTGTTCCTGCAACGCGCCGGCACGGCTGAGGTGCCGACACTGGTCGCGCAGTTCAACTAGCGTTCGACTTACGGCGGCGGGCAAGGCCGATCAGCGTCACCACGCCGATCGCCATCCACGCGATGTTGAGCACCGCTGACGGTAGCGCGCCGTGCCAGCCGCTGTTGAGGATGAAGCCAGCCGCGCCGACGACATTCATCCATTGAAATGTGGGCGAACGCCCGTCGAGGCGCCCCGTCGACACCAGCAGGTAGGAGGCGAGGATGAGCAGCGCCGCTGCCCAGCCGATGATTTCGATAGCGATGGTGATCAACCGCGAATCCAACCGCGTCCGTCAGGGTGTCGCACTTCTACCGCCGCCATTTCGTCCGGCTCGAACAACCGGGTGTTCACACACGCCCAGTCGATCGCGTCGTCAAGCGCGACACAATGCGTCGTGCAGCCGCAGCCCGTGCAAAAATGCAGCCGGACGAAGGGATCGGCCATGCGCGGGTGGACATAGCGGCCAATCCGATCACCCGTAACCTCAACCTCGGTCCGCTTGAAATAGCCCCAGGTCGCGCCGTGCTTGATGCATAGCGAGCAGTTGCAGTCATTGATGTAATCGGGCGCGGTCGGGATCGTCACCCGCACCGCGCCGCAATGGCATGCCGCTGACAGCGCGCCGCTCACGCGACAGCCAGGTTCCTCAACACATAGTGCAGGATGCCGCCGTTGAGGAAATACTCCAGTTCGTTGATCGTATCGATCCGGCATTTCGTCAGGAAGCTGCTGGTCGTGCCATCGGCGCGGGTCAGCGTCACTTCGACATCCTGCCGTGGCTTCAGATCAGCGACGCCCGTGATCGTGAAGGTCTCGCTGCCATCGAGGCTGAGCGTCTTGCGGTCGGTGCCTTCGGCGAATTGCAGCGGGAGCACGCCCATGCCGACGAGGTTCGAGCGATGGATACGCTCGAAGCTTTCGGTGATCACCGCGCGCACGCCGAGCAAATTGGTGCCCTTCGCGGCCCAATCGCGCGACGAGCCGGTGCCATATTCCTTGCCCGCGACGACAACGAGCGGGGTGCCGTCGGCCTTGTAGCGCATCGCCGCGTCATAGATCGGCATGACTTCACCGGTCGGCACATACTTCGTCACGCCGCCTTCGATACCCGGCGTCATTTCATTCTTGATGCGGATGTTGGCAAAAGTGCCGCGCATCATCACGTCGTGATTGCCGCGCCGCGCGCCGTAGGAGTTGAAGTCGGCCTTCGAAACCTGATGCTCCTGCAGGAACTTGCCTGCGGGGCTGTCAGCCTTGATCGATCCGGCCGGGCTGATGTGATCGGTCGTGATCGAATCGGCAAAAATCGACAGCGGACGCGCGTCGATGATGTCGAGCACCGGCGCCGGGGTCATCGTCATGCCGTCGAAATAGGGCGGGTTGGCGATATAGGTCGAGCCGGCACGCCATGTGTAGGTGTCCGATCCGGTCACGTCGATCGCCTGCCACTTGGCGTCGCCGGCAAAGACATGAGCATAGCGCGACTGGAACATGCCGCGATCGATATTGGCGTCCATCACCGAGCGGACCTCGGCGTTGGTTGGCCAGATGTCCTTGAGATAGACGTCGCTGCCGTCGGTTGCCTGGCCGATCGGGGTCGCGACGAAATCGGTCGTTACCGAGCCCTTCAGCGCATAGGCGACGACGAGCGGCGGGCTGGCGAGGAAGTTCGCGCGCACATCGGGGCTGACGCGGCCTTCGAAATTGCGATTGCCCGACAGCACCGAGGCCGCGACAATGTCGTTATCGTTGATCGCTGCCGAGATCGCGGGCGCAAGCGGCCCCGAATTGCCGATGCAGGTTGTGCAACCATAGCCGACAAGGTTGAAACCGATCGCGTCGAGATCGGCGGTCAGCCCCGCCTTGTCGAGATAGTCGGTCACCACCTGGCTGCCCGGTGCAAGCGAGGTCTTCACCCACGGCTTGGGCTTGAGGCCGAGCGCATTGGCCTTGCGCGCGACGAGGCCGGCGGCGACCAGCACCGAGGGGTTCGATGTATTGGTGCAGCTCGTGATCGCCGCGATCACGACGTCGCCGTCGCCGATATCGTGGTCCCGCCCTTCGACGCCGACACGCTTGGGCTCGGCGTGCTTGTAAACGCCCGACAGATCGGCGTTGAACACGTCATCGACCTGCGTGAGTATCACCTTGTCCTGCGGCCGCTTGGGGCCTGCCAGCGACGGCACGACTGACGACATGTCGAGTTCGAGCGTGTCGGTAAACACCGGATCGGGCGCGTCGGCGAGGCGCCACATGCCCTGCGCCTTGGCATAGGCCTCGACCAGCGCGATCTGCTCGTCGCTGCGGCCCGTCAGACGCATATAGGTGAGTGTCGCATCGTCGACCGGGAAGAAGCCGCACGTCGCGCCATATTCGGGCGCCATATTGGCGATGGTCGCCCGGTCGGCGAGGCTCAGCGCATCAAGGCCGGGGCCATAGAATTCCACGAAGCGGCCAACCACGCCCTTGGCGCGCAGCATCTGCGTGACCGTCAGCACCAGGTCGGTTGCGGTAATGCCCTCGGCGAGCGTGCCGGTCAGCTTGAAGCCAACGACTTCGGGGATCAGCATCGACACCGGCTGGCCGAGCATCGCGGCCTCGGCCTCGATCCCGCCGACGCCCCAGCCGAGCACGCCGAGGCCATTGACCATCGTCGTGTGGCTGTCAGTGCCGACGCAGGTATCGGGATAGGCGATCATGTCGCCGCCATTCGCCGACGACCAGACGGCTTGCGCGATATTCTCCAGATTGACCTGGTGGCAGATGCCGGTGCCGGGGGGCACGACCTTGAAATTGTCGAGCGCCTTCGATCCCCATTTCAGGAATTCATAGCGTTCGTTGTTGCGTTGGTACTCAAGCTCGACGTTATCCTCGAACGCTTGCGGCGTGCCGAATTCGTCGACCATCACCGAGTGGTCGATGACGAGGTGGACGGGGACGAGCGGATTGATCTTCTGCGCGTCGCCGCCGAGCTTGGTGATTGCATCGCGCATCGCCGCCAGATCGACGACGCAGGGCACGCCGGTGAAATCCTGCATCAGCACGCGCGCGGGGCGATACTGGATTTCGCGATCGGGGGCGTGCGGGTTCTTCTGCCAGTCGACCAGCGCCTGAATATCCTCGACGCTCACCGTCTTGCCGTCTTCGAAGCGCAGCAGATTTTCGAGCAGGACTTTCATCGAAAAGGGCAGGCAGCTGACATCGCCGAGCGTTGCGGCGGCCTTGGACAGGCTGAAATAGCTATAGGTCTTGCCGCCCGCGTTCAGCGTGTCGCGGGTTTTCAGGCTGTCCTGTCCGATGGCGGTCATGTTCGACTCCTCATGTTTGGCCCGGATGCGGCGGGGAGGCGGCGGGGAGCCGCGCACGCACGGGCGTCGATCGCGAGCGCCTTAGCAAGCAGCGTCGCAAGGGGGAAGGGGCGCGCGCACCCTGATGCGTGCGGCAGTAGCGCGGCGCTAAAGAAACGCCGCCCGGCTATCGTCGCGGTGGCGCGCGAGATAGGTGAGGAAGGGCGTGCCGCCGGTGCCGGTCGCGCCATCGCCGCCCGATGTCGCTGCCTGCGCGCTGATATAGGTTGCCGCCAGCCGCAGATGTGCCGTGCGGAAATGCGCAAGCTGGGCCAGGCAGGCGTTGTAGGCTTCGCGCAGTGCAGGGCTGCGCGCCGCCACCTCACGCACGCGGCTCGACCGCAGATCCTCGATGAAGGTGCGGTGGCGCGGCGCGCGATAGCCGTGCATTTCGTCGAGAAACGCCGACAGTGCACTCGATCCGTGTGGCACGCCGAGCACCGCGTCGATGGCGGGAACGATGCTGCTCTGCGATCCGGTCTGACCCCGGAGCGACACCGGCTTGCCGCCAAAGGCTTCGACCCCTTCGTAGATCAGCCCCTCGCCCGGCCAGCCGAACATATAAGGCCGCACGCGGGTGTAATAGGCATGCGGGTCGCAGGCGGCGGCCATCGGCTCCAGCCCGGCGTTGATCGCACCAAGCGCGCTGTCCATCGTGCCGAGCAACGTCTCGACACGCGCCAGATCATCTTGGGCGGCGGCGCGGTGAAGCTCGACCGCGACTTCCAGCGCGCGGCCCGCAATCGCTTCGATCGCGACATGGACGAGGATGAAGCCGCTTTCGTCGCGCCCGCCCGCGAAATGCTGGTCGATCGCGAGATTGCCGAGCGCAATCCCGTCCGCCTTGTCGAGCCGGAACCAGTTGTCGAGGACATAATGCTGGTACGTCATGATGGGTTTGAGCCCCAGCCGGTCGGCCAGCGCCACCAAGGGCACCGCGAGATTGGCGGGCAGCCGGTCGATCGGCTCGGCCTCGCCCCACACCCACGCCTGCGCGAGGAAGCCATAGCGCAGCATTGCCGCGCCTGCCTCAGCGTCGTCGGCGTCAGCGACGAAAGTGGCGATGTCGGGCAGCGGCGACCGCGCCAGCCAATGCCGCACCCGCCCGCTCGCCAGATAGTCGGGCAGCATCGCGGCGGCATCCTCGATCGCATCGAAATCAGGTGGCAACGCAATTTCATCGATTTCGCGCGGCGACAGAAAGCCGTGGCTGGCGGACAGGCCATAGTGTGCAAGCTCGTGCATCGGGGGCGTCTAGCGCATTTTCATGTCCAATTCTAACCACCCCTGCTCCGTTGGTGTCGAGCGAAGTCGAGACACGGGCCGCGAGGCGCGAAGCCCGCCCCTCGACTGCGCTCGGGACGAACGGGGGAATTGTGGCAACCGGGACAGCGCCTTCACCGAAACGGCAGCAACGCTTCGTAATCGAACCCCGGCATTGCCCCCGCCGGACACACGCCTTGACGCAGCAGGAACGCGTGGCGGACGATCTCGCCTTGTTGTTCGATGCCATAGCGCTCGAACGGGCGGTCGGGCTCGAGGCGATAGTCATAGCGGCAGAAGGGGTGGCGCTGAAGCGGCAGGAACATGCCCTTTTGGTGCTGCCAGACATGCACCAGCTCGTGAATCAGCAGCCCCTGATCCCATAGCGAGCCGGTTGCAAAGTCATCACGGTAGCGCGCGCCAAGCGGGTGGAAATGGACATTGCCGAGCGGCGCCATCACCGTGTCGCGCGGCTGGAAGAACGCCCATTTGCGGTTGACGATGCGCGGCTGGCTGTAATCAATCGCGTCGCCGAAAATGCTGCGGGCGAGCTCGACTTCGCCGCGCGTCAGTGCCCGCCCTTTCATTTGGGCGGCGGATCGCCTGCGGCAATCACCGGCGCTTCGACTTCGAGCCGGTCATTGTTTGAGAAAGTGAAAACCAGCGTCACCTTGCCGCCTGGCTGGACGCTCTTGTTGATGTCGAACAGCATGACATGCTTGCCGCCGGGCGCGAAAGTGAGCGTCGCCTTGGCCGGGACGGGCACGTCCTTGACCGGTGCCATCGATGCCATGCCGCCGTGCGACATGCTTTCGTGCAGCTCGGACTTGATGACCAGCGGTGACGTCACGCTGATCAGCGTCGCGGCGTCCTTGCCGCCATGGACGGTGAAATAGGCGACACCGGGCCGTCCGGCGACGGCGGGCAGGCGGACATAGGCGTTGTCGACAAACAGCGGCGCGGGCTGGCCGCAGCCGGCGAGCGTGGCGGCGAGTAGGAGGGTCACAGCGGGGCGCATTGGCCAAGACATCCCAAATGAGGAATTCGATGCGGCGCTTCTAGAACCCGCACAATCTTGCGGCAAGCGAAAGCCCCCCTATATCGCGGACATTGGACACGGGGTCGGCCACAACCGGCAGCGTGACGGGCTTAACATTCATTTGCAGACGGGGGCCGACGGAGGACCATGGGTAAAGTTATTGGTATCGATCTGGGTACGACCAATTCTTGCGTTGCAGTGATGGAGGGCGGCAAGCCCAAGGTCATCGAAAACGCTGAGGGCGCGCGCACCACGCCGTCGATCGTCGCGTTCGCCAAGGACGGCGAACGGCTGATCGGCCAGCCGGCCAAGCGCCAGGCCGTGACCAATCCCGACAACACGGTGTTCGCGGTCAAGCGCCTGATCGGCCGCCGCTTCGACGATCCGATCACCAAGAAGGACACCGAGCTGGTGCCCTATCACATCGTCAAGGGTCCCAATGGCGACGCCTGGGTGAAGGCCGGGGGCGAGGATTATTCGCCCGCGCAGATTTCCGCCTTCACGCTCCAGAAGATGAAGGAAACCGCCGAGAGCTATCTCGGCGAAACCGTGACTCAGGCGGTGATCACCGTGCCGGCATACTTCAACGACGCGCAGCGCCAGGCGACCAAGGACGCCGGTAAGATCGCCGGCCTCGAAGTGCTGCGCATCATCAACGAGCCGACGGCGGCCGCGCTCGCCTATGGGCTTGAGAAGCAGGACGGCAAGACGATCGCGGTTTATGACCTTGGCGGCGGCACCTTCGACATCTCGATCCTCGAGATCGGCGACGGCGTGTTCGAAGTGAAGGCGACCAACGGCGACACCTTCCTCGGTGGTGAGGATTTCGACAACAAGCTGCTCAACTTCCTGTCGGAAGACTTCAAAAAGGCCGAGGGCATTGACCTGACCAAGGACAAGCTCGCGCTCCAGCGGCTGAAGGAAGCCGCTGAAAAGGCGAAGATCGAGCTGTCGTCGGCGGCGACGACCGAAGTCAACCTGCCCTTCATCACGGCGGACCAGAACGGCCCGAAGCATCTCGTCAAGCAGATCACCCGCGCCGATCTGGAGCGGCTGGTCGACGATCTGATCCAGCGCACGCTTGAGCCGTGCAAGAAGGCACTGGCCGACGCGGGGCTGAAGGCTGCGGCGATCGACGAAGTCGTGCTCGTCGGCGGCATGACACGCATGCCCAAGGTGCGTCAGGTCGTGAAGGACTTCTTCGGCAAGGAACCGCATTCGGGCGTGAACCCCGATGAGGTCGTCGCCATGGGTGCCGCGATCCAGGCCGGCGTGCTGCAGGGCGACGTCAAGGACGTGCTGCTGCTCGACGTGACCCCGCTGTCGCTCGGCATCGAGACTTTGGGCGGTGTGTTCACGCGCATGATCGATCGCAACACGACGATCCCGACCAAGAAGTCGCAGACCTATTCGACCGCCGACGACAATCAGCAAGCCGTCACGATCCGCGTGTTCCAGGGCGAGCGCGAAATGGCCGCCGACAACAAGATGCTCGGCCAGTTCGACCTCGTCGGCATTCCGCCAGCGCCGCGCGGCGTGCCGCAGATCGAAGTGACCTTCGACATCGACGCCAATGGCATCGTCAACGTCAGCGCCAAGGACAAGGGCACCGGCAAGGAACAGCAGATCCGCATCCAGGCCTCGGGCGGCCTCAGCGATGCCGACATCGAGCAGATGGTGCGCGATGCCGAGCAATTCGCCGAGGACGACAAGAAGCGGCGCGACGCGGCCGAAGCCAAGAACACCGCTGAAAGCCTGATCCATCAGACCGAGCGTCAGCTCGCCGAGCATAGCGACAAGATCGACGCCACGCTGAAGGGCCAGATCGAAGCCGCCGTGCTCGACGCCAAGGCTGCCGTTGAAACCGGCGATGCCGAAGCGATGAAGACCAAGTCGGGCGAATTGCAGCAAGTCGCGATGAAGCTCGGCCAGGCGATCTATGAAAAGCAGGCGCAGGCCGACGCCTCACCTGCTGCCGACGCCGCGCCCGAAGCGCCGAAGGAAGATGTGGTCGACGCCGAATTCTCCGAAGTCGACGACACCAAGGCGTAATTTCAAGACGCATCGACCGTCATCCCGGCCCCGTGCCGGGGTGACGGGTTCGAGGGCGGGGGCCATCGATGACCACCCAGGTTGATTATTACGAACTGCTCGAATGCGAGCGTGGCGCCGATGATGCCACGCTCAAATCTTCGTATCGCAAGCTGGCGATGCGCTGGCACCCCGATCGCAATCCCGGCGATCATGACGCCGAGGCGAAGTTCAAGTCGATCAACGAAGCCTATGATTGCCTGAAGGACCCGCAAAAGCGCGCGGCCTATGATCGCTTCGGCCATGCCGCCTTCCAGCAGGGCGGCGGCGCTGGGCCGCAGGATTTCGGCGGCTTCAGCGACATTTTCGAAAATATCTTCGGCGAATTCATGGGCGGTCGCGGCGGCGGCGGTCGTGCATCGCCGCAGCGTGGTGCCGATCTGCGCTACGACATGGAAATCACGCTGGAGGACGCCTTCCACGGGCTGTCGCGCGAGATCACCGTCGATGTGTCGGGCATTTGCGACCCCTGCGGCGGCACCGGCGCACGACCCGGGACGATGGCCAAGGGCTGCAAGACGTGCAACGGCATTGGCAAGGTGCGCGCGCAGCAGGGCTTTTTCGTGGTCGAGCGGACCTGTCCGGCGTGCCATGGCATGGGTCAGGTCATCGCCGATCCGTGCCCCAATTGCCGGGGCGAAGGCCGCGTCGACAAGACCAAGACGCTCACCGTAAACATCCCGCCCGGCGTCGACGAAGGCACGCGCGTGCGGCTGACCGGCGAAGGCGAGGCCGGGATGCGCGGCGCGCCATCGGGCGACCTCTATATCTTCCTGCACGTTGCCCGCCACGCGATCTTCGAGCGCGAAGGCACGACCCTTTATGCGCGCACGCCGATCAGCTTCACCACGGCATCGCTCGGCGGGACCGTGACGATTCCCGGCTTTGACGGCGAGCGTCACGAAATCCGCATCGCGCCCGGTATGCAATCGGGCCGCGAGCTACGCCAGCGCGGGGCGGGGATGCCCGTGCTGCAAGGGCGCGGGCGCGGCGATCTGGTCGTGCGGATCGAAGTCGAGACGCCGACCAAGCTGACCGCCAAGCAGCGCGAACTGCTCGAAGCCTTTCGCGCGACCGAAACGGGCCATGAATGCCCGCAAACCAGCGGCTTTTTCCAGAAAGTGAAAACCGCGCTCGGCGGATGAACTCAGGTCCTACCCGCCCCTTTTCGCAAAGGGGCGGACGGCCAGTGGACTAGAGGGTGATAACCCCAGCCACCAGCACCAAGGACAGAAGGGCAAGCGTGGTGCTGCCCACCGCGTCAACATAGCGCATGATGGGTCTCCATATGCCGGATCGTTCCGACTGAGCGCTATGTGGAGATTGTTGCGCGAGTTTGCAATTTTGTTACGCGAAATCGCGCATGCGTCTGATGCAGTACCCAAATCGGGGCAATTAACCCTCTCCCTTGATTCATTAATTAGGATGTCGGGCGCACTCCCTGTCCACCGATGTCAATTCGCGTAGCAGGGGCATTTTCGTGGATTTCAGTAGCCGAGATCATGACAGCGCCGATTCGTTGATGCAGGGGGACTGGCGTGCGCCGGGGACAGGTGGTGCCCCCATGCCTCAGCGGGCAGCACCACGCGCCAGCCTCGGCCCGGCAGCGCTCCACCTTGGCGCGCGGCGCGCCTCGGTCGCGCAGGAACGCAATCGTGCCCGCGAAATCGTCTCGGTCGCCAAAGAGGCAATCACCTCGACGTTTGAGGATGTGCGCTTTGGTCGCAACATCAACGTCAAGGCATTGTGGCCGCTGGTCAGCAGCATCACCGCGTCGGTTGAACGCCATTCGGGCGCGATCATGGGGGTCACCCGGATCAAGGACCGCCACGAATATACCTATTTGCATTCGGTCGCGGTCTGCGGGCTGATGATCAATCTCGCGCGGCGCATGAACATCGATCCGTCGCTGCACCACACGATCGGGCTGGCCGGGCTGCTGCATGATGTCGGCAAAGCGCGCATTCCCACGACATTGCTCGACAAGGCCGGGCCACTGACCGCCGAGGAAATGGCGGTGATGCGCACGCATTGCGAGCTCGGCCATGACATTTTGACGGGTGGCGAGGATCGCCTGCCCGAAATCGTGCTCGACGTGGTGCTCCATCATCACGAACGGCTCGACGGGACCGGCTATCCCGATTTCAAGGATCAGCACAGCATTTCGACCTATGCCCGGATGGCGGCGATCTGCGACGTTTACGATGCGGTCACTTCGGCGCGTACCTACAAGCCCGCGTGGTCGCCGGCGGCAGCGATCGAATGGATGTCGGAAGAGCCGGGCCAGTTCGACTCGCAGATCTTGAGCGCCTTTTCGGGGATGATCGGCATTTTTCCGACCGGCGCGCTGGTCCGACTGCAAAGCGATCGGCTGGCTGTTGTCCTTGAAGATCCCGATGGCGATCCGATGATGCCGCCGGTCTGCCCCTTCTACTGCATCATGACCAAGCAGGCGCTGCCATGGCGCTTGTCGCCGCCGGGCATGGACCCGATTGTCGGGATTGAATCGCCCGATCGCTGGCGGATGACGAACTGGAAAGAGATGCGCGTCGCCATCCTGACGCACTTCGAAACCAACGTTTGAGTCATTGCGTCGGGCGGGGCATTCGCCTCGCGCGACGGGCGGCGCTGGTGACCTGAGCGCCCAAGAGCCCGAAATTCTTCGTTTTTGCGACTAAAGGATGATGCTGAACCGCCCGTTTGGGCGTTCTGCATTAGCCAGTGGTTAGTCGGCGCTGCCTAATTTGGTTGGAGTGATTTTCACCATCCGAACCAAGGTTGCGATACAGTGAGCGCTGAGAACCATAGCTTTGAGCATTACAGCACCCTCATCCCCGCCGACTGGCGGCCGATGGTGCGAGGCATGCCCGAGCTGAGCGCGCCGGAGGTTGCGCCGCTCGCCGCCGCGCCGCTGGCGGCTGGTCCCAAGCTTCATCTCACTGCCCGGCGTGGCACGGTGGCGCAGGAGCGTGCGCGCGCCAGGGAAATCGTCGCCGTCGCCAAGGGGCGCATTACCGCTGTGTTTGAGGATATCCGGTTTGGGCGTGGGCTCGACGTCGAGCCCTTGTGGCCGGTCGTCAGCGGCATCGCTGCATCGGTCAAGCGCCATCCCGGCGCGGTGATGAGCGTGATCCGCATCAAGGATCGCGACGACCACGTCTATATGCACTCGATCGCGGTCTGCGGGCTGATGATCAACCTCGCCCGGCGGCTCGGCCTCAATCCTTCGCTCGATCATGATATCGGCCTGGCGGGTCTGCTCCATGATGTGGGTGAGGCGATGGTGCCGCCCAATCTCTTCGCCAAGCCGGGCCCGCTCACCACCAAAGAGGGGGAAATGGTCCGCGGGCATTGCGAGATTGGTCACCAGATTCTCTCAGAGGGTAACCAGCTGCCTGCCATCGTGCTCGATGTCGTGCTGCATCATCATGAGCGGATCGGCGGCACCGGCTATCCGATGGGACTGGGCCGCGACCACCTGTCGATCTTCGCGCGGATGGCGGCGATTTGCGATGTCTATGACGCCGTTACCTCGCCGCGCGCACACAAGGCGGCCTGGTCGCCCGCGCGCGCGATCGAATGGATGACAAGCGCGCCGGACCAGTTCGATCCCCAGATCCTGGCGCCCTTCGCCAGCATGATCGGGATATTTCCGGTGGGGACGATGGTCCGATTGCAGAGCGGTCGGCTCGCGGTCGTGCTCGACGATCCCGAAGGTGATCCGACCCGGCCACCGGTCTGCCCATTCTTCTGCATCATGACCCGGCGCGTGTTACCGTGGCGCTATTCGCCCTCGGCGGCCGACCCGATCGTCGGCATCGAACGCCCCTCGCGCTGGAATTTCACCGATTGGGAAGCGCTGCGCGACGCAATTCTGGCCGAATTCGCGGTGCCGTCCGCCGACGACTGACGCGCGATCAGGCGCCGAAGACGCGCTCGAACACCGCGTCGACCTGGGCGAAATGATAATCGAGGTCGAATTTGGCATCGACCTCCGCCGGAGAGAGCGCGGCGGCAACGTCAGGGTCGGCCTTGAGCAGATCGCGCAGCGACAGCGCGCCGTCCGATTCCCAAACCTTCATCGCGTTGCGCTGGACAAGCGCATAGGCATCCTCACGGCTGACTCCCGCTTGCGTCAGCGCCAGCAGCACGCGCTGCGAATGGACGAGGCCGCCCATCCGGTCGAGATTGGCTTGCATCCGCGCCGGATAGACGACGAGCTTGTCGACCACACCCGTCAGCCTTGCGAGCGCGAAGTCGAGCGTGATCGTCGCGTCGGGGCCGATATAGCGTTCGACCGACGAATGGCTGATGTCGCGTTCATGCCAGAGCGCGACATTTTCGAGCGCGGGTGTCACATAGCCGCGCACCATCCGCGCGAGGCCCGTGAGGTTTTCGGTCAGCACCGGGTTGCGCTTGTGCGGCATCGCTGATGAGCCCTTTTGCCCCGGCGAGAAATACTCCTCGGCTTCGAGCACTTCAGTGCGCTGCAAATGGCGGATTTCGGTCGCGAGCCGTTCGATCGACGACGCGATAACGCCAAGCGTGGCGAAGAACATCGCATGCCGGTCGCGCGGGATCACTTGCGTCGAGACCGGCTCGACGCTCAGGCCGAGTTTGGCCGCGACATGCGCTTCGACGCGCGGATCGATATTGGCGAACGTGCCAACCGCCCCCGAAATCGCGCAGGTCGCGATTTCCGCGCGTGCCGCGACGAGCCGGGTGCGGGCGCGCTGGAATTCGGCGTGATAGCCCGCGAGCTTGAGCCCGAAGGTGACGGGTTCGGCGTGGATGCCGTGGCTGCGGCCGATCGTCGGCGTGCGCTTGTGCTCGAACGCGCGGCGGCGGATCACCTCGAGCAGCGCGTCGATATCGGCGATCAGCACATCGCTCGCGCGCGCAAGCTGCACCGACAGCGCGGTGTCGAGCACGTCGGACGAGGTCATGCCCTGGTGCATGAAGCGGGCCTCGTCGCCCACCTGCTCGGCAACCCAGGTCAGGAAAGCGATCACGTCGTGCTTGGTAACGGCCTCGATCGCATCGATCGCGGCGACGTCGATCACGGGCTTGGTCGCCCACCAGCGCCATAGCGCCGCCGCTGCATCCTTCGGCACCACGCCCAGTGCGGCGAGCGCGTCGGTCGCGTGCGCTTCGATCTCAAACCAGATCGCGAAGCGCGCCTCGGGCGACCAGATCGCGGTCATCGGGGCGCGTGAATAACGGGGAACCATCGAATTTCCTTGGTCAATCAGGGAACGGCTCGTCGCGCTGGCGCCACCGAGTCAGGACGGGCCGTCCCCTAGCAAAGGCAGGCCGTGGCGCCAAACAACATCGTTGCGCATCAATATGGCCAGTCACTGGTTCTGACGGGGAGGGTCGCCAAGAAACACCGGCACCCTCCGCGACTAGTGCCCCACCATGAATGGAGAAAAATCATGATCAAATACAGCCTTCTTGCCGGCGCGATGTTGATTGCATCGCCCGCTTTGGCGCAACAGGCGCCGACATCGACGCCGGTTGCGCCACAGACTGCGCCGGTGCCGACCGATAATGCACCGCAGTCAGCGCCAACCCAAACGGCAACCCCGCAAGCCGCCGCCGACAAGGTGGCGCAGGTCATCGAGTCCGAATTCCCGACCTATGACAAGGACGGCAATGGCGCGCTCAGCAAGGCCGAATTCGGCGCCTGGATGGCAACGCTGCGCGCGAACGATCCGGCTGCCAAGCCCGGCAGCGCCGTGTTGAAGAAATGGGTTGATCAGGCATTTGCCCGGACCGATTCCGACCAGAGCAAATCGCTGTCGAAGGCCGAGCTCGCGATCTTCCTTGCCAAGGGTCAGGGCTGACCGCTTGGCCTGGCGCCGCCGCTGCGGCCGTGCTGCGGCACGGTCGCGGCGGCGGCCGTTATACGTCTGTACGAACGTTCGCACGTGCAACATGGTTCAGCTGCGCACTGTGTCAAATTTTGTTGATTCTTTTGGGCGTCTCAGATTAATGTAATAAATAACATTATAAAACAATTATTTAAAATCCCCAGATAGTGTCAATCAACCGTGACGCCATCGACTCATCTTCGATCCGTCACATCATTGCAGTGCAGCATACACAAACCCCGCCCAAGAGGCCGCAAGCCATCACAGGGGGTTCGAGTCATGTCCGTTCGTCGTTTCGCTATCGCATCATTGCTGCTGTCCACGGGCTTCATCGCGCACGCGGCACACGCGCAGGAGGCGCCGACCAGCGACCCTGCCGAAACCGAAGTCATCGTTACCGCGCAGAAGGTCGAACAGCGCGCGGTCGACGTGCCGATCACGATTTCGGTCAACACCGGCGCGCGGCTGCGTGAACTTGGCGTGTCGGATCTCGACGAATTGTCGAACTTCGTCCCCGGCCTCAACATCCAGGAACAGAGCGCCAACAACCCCGGCATCGTCATCCGCGGCATCACCTCGGACAGCGGCTCGGCGCAGCAAGGGCCGCGCGTTACGCTCTATTACAACGGCGTCGACATCTCGCGCTCGCGCGGATCATATCAGGCAATCTTCGACGTCGACCGCATCGAAGTCATCAAGGGGCCGCAAGCGACCCTGTTCGGCACGGCCTCTGCCGTTGGCGCGATCAGCATCATCTCGGCCAAGCCCAAGAAGGGCACATCGGGGATGCTGACGCTCGGCTATGGCAATTTCGACGCCAAGCTTGCCTCGGGCTTCGTCAACTATGGTGGCGAAACGCTCGGCATCCGGCTGGCGGGCGAGTATAAGAACCGCGACGGCTATGTCCGCAACCTGTCGACCGTGCAGCGCGACCTTTATTCGCAGGATCAGCTCGGTCTGCGCGCCTCGCTGCGCTTCCGGCCGGTCGATGCCTTCACGCTCGATCTCGTCGCGACCTATGACCGCCAGCGCAACGGCGGCACGCCCTTCATCTCGAGCCGCCTGCCGACCGAAGCAGGCCCGCCCAATCCGTTCGGCCCGGCCAATCTGAGCGGGTCGCCGCGTTCGGCCGCCGATCTTGGCGCGCCGCTGCTAGGCCTCACGCGCAACGTCTATGACGTCAGCCTGACCGCATCCTATGATTTCGCGGCTGGCTGGAATTTTACCACCGTCAATGGCTTCCGGCGCTTCGACAGCCTCGAGATTTTCGATGCCGACGGTTCGCGCGCGACGTTCCTTGAATTCGCCGAGGATGCGTTCGGCTATCAGGTCAACCACGAAGGCCGCTTCACCTACAAGGACAGCCATTTCCGTGCGGCATTCGGCTGGAATTTCTTCCGCGAAGACAGTCAGCAGGTTGTGCCTTTTTCGACCAATGAGCGCGTGTTCTTCGCCTGCCTTGGCGGCGGGCTTGGGGCGACCTGTGTCGCGCCCAATGGCACCGTGCCGGCCGATGCCCAGCCGCCGCTTTTCTACCGATCGGTGTTCGGCAATGGCGGCCGGAACGACACTTATTCGGTGTTCGGCGACGTGGCCTGGACGCCGACACCCCGGCTCGAACTGACCGCAGGCGCGCGCATCCAGATCGAAAAGCGCCGGTCGAGCTTCTTTGCGAACGTCCCGCGCTCGGGGTTGACCGGCGGCGCGTCGGTGATCCCGGGGCAGGTCGATACGCGCGGGCAGACCTTCCAGGCCGAGGACAGCTTCTCGGCGATCCTGCCGCGCTTCAATGTGTTGTTCCGCGTGAGCGACGACATCAATGTCTTCGCGACGATTTCGAAGGGCCGCCGCTCACCGGTGGTCCAGCTGGGCGCCGCATCCACCCCGGCAGGCCCGGTCCCGGCCTTCACGCCGGTGGGCGAGGAAGTCGTGTGGAACTATGAAGGCGGTATCAAGGGGCGCGTCGGCCCGGTGTCGGGCTCGCTTGGCGTCTATTACCAGCAGTACAGCAACTTCCAGGTGTCGGTGCAGCTGCCGACCGGCCAGACGGTGACGCAGAGCGCCGGTGCCGCCAATAATCTGGGGGTCGAGGCCGAACTCAACGTCAAGCTCGCGCGCTGGGCCAATGTGTTCGGCAACATCGGCTATATCAGCGGCGGCATCGACAATAACGCCGCCAATGGCCGCTTTGCCGGCAATCGCTTCCGCTTGCAGCCTGAAGTTCAGATCGCCGCAGGCTTCACGATCGACGCGCCGATCGGCGGCGATGTGCGCCTGTTCGCGACGCCGACGGTGACCTACCGCAGCCGCATCTTCTTCGAAATCCCCAACAACCCGCTGATCGCACAGGCGGGCGTTACGCTGTTCAACGCGCGGGCCGGGGCGAGCTTCATGGATGGTCGGTTTGAGCTGTCGGCGTTCATCCGCAACGCGACCAGCGAACGCTATCTGCTCGACGCCGGCAACACCGGTGGCGCCTTCGGCGGCGCGACGTTGATCCCGGCCGAGCCGCGCTTCTTCGGCGGCCAGATCAGCGCGAAGTTCTGATGCGGCAGGGGCCGGGCGCGACGGGCGCTCGGCCCCTTTGTTCAAATCAGCCCTTGCGCGCGCAGGCTGACATGCCCTTGCGTGCCGATGATGATGTGGTCGTGGAGCGCAATGCCGGGTGCCTTGAGCGCCGCGGCGATCGAGCGCGTCAGCTCGATGTCGGCGCGGCTGGGGGAGGGGTCGCCGCCGGGGTGATTGTGGACGAGAATGATCGCCGCCGAGCCCAGGTCCATCGCACGCTTCAACACTTGCCGGACATGGACGGCGGCTTCGTCGATGGTCCCTTCGGCGATCAACTCGTCGCGGATCAGCATGTTGCGCGTGTTTAGATGGAGCACGCGCACGCGCTCGATCAAGTGATGCGCCATGTCGGCGCGCAGGTAATCGAGCAGCGCCTGCCAATTGCCGATCACCGGACGGCTGGCGACATCGGCGCTCAACATCCGCAGCGCGGTCGCCTGCACAATCTTGAGTGCCGCAACGCTCGTTTCGCCCATGCCCTTGACCCGGGTCAGCTCTTCGGGCGGCGCCGCCATCAGGCCGCCAATGCTGCCGAATTCGGTGAGCAATGCCTTGGCGAGCGGCTTGGTATCGCGACGCGGAATCGCGAGCGCGAGCAGATATTCGATCAGCTCATAATCATGCAGCCCGTCGCCGCCGTGATCGACCAGCCGCTGCCGCAGCCGCGCGCGATGGCCGTGATAATCGGGTGCCGCCGAATCGGCCCCGTTCGGATCGGCGGGAACAGTCATGCGGTTCGCGAATTAAGCCCTGTCGGGCGGGGTGGCAATTGCGCGCTGCCCGGGCAGGTCTATGGTGGCGCCGCCGAACGGGCTGGGAGTAAGCGTGACCGAATCGACCGGGGAGGCAAGGCGCAAGGGCAGGCGTGCGCGCTGGATTGGCGGTTCGCTGGCCATTTTGGGTCTGGCGGCGGCGGGGCTGTGGCTCGAGCGTCGGCCGATCGTAACCCATTTTGTCGACCGGGAACTGGCGCGGCTCCGTGTGCCCGCACGCTATACCATCGCCGATGTCGGCCTGAAGACGCAGCGGCTGACCCATGTCGTCATCGGCGATCCGGCGCATCCCGATCTGGTGGCCGATTGGGTCGAACTGACCACCAATGTTTCGCTGTCGGGTGCGGAAGTATCGGCGGTTCGCGCGGGGCAGGTGCGGCTGCGGGGGCGACTGGTTGACGGCAAACTGAAGCTTGGCGCCGTCGACAAGCTGCTGCCGGCTGCCAATGGCAAGCCTTTCGAGCTGCCAACGATCTGGGTCGATGTCGCCGATGCGCGGTTGCGGCTGGACACGCCCGCAGGTGTGATCGGCGCGAAGCTCGCCGGGCGTGGGCGGCTCCGCGACGGCTTTGCCGGACAGCTGGCGATCATTGCCGACCGTCTGGACAGCGCTGATTGCCGCGTCGTTCGGCTGGCGGCGTCGCTGGCGGTGCGGATCGCCGATCGCCAGCCGACGCTTGTCGGCCCGGTGCGGGCGGCAGCGATGGCCTGCGCGGGCGTGACGGCGTCGGGTGCTGCGGCCGATGTCGATGCCACCTTGGATGCCCGGCTCGATCGTTGGCGCGGGCGCGGGCGCGTGGCGGTCGAGCGGCTGCGGGCGCCGCAAGGGCAACTTGCCGCGCTGGCCGGGACGCTCGATTTCGACGGCGGGCCGCAGCGCACTGCGGGTCGCGTCGACCTGCGTTCGGGGCCCGCCGACAGTGCCGATGCGCGCGCGACGGCGCTGGGGCTGACGGGTCACTATCACCTTGGCACAGCGGGTTACGGCTTTGACGGTGCAGCCACAGCGCGACATGCTGCGCTCGGACCTCGTTGGCTGGCGGCGATTGCGCGCGCGCGGTCGGCGGGTGAGGGCACGCCGGTTGGGCCTTTGCTGGCGAAGGCGGCGGCGGCAACCACGGCGGCGGCGCGCGATTTCGGCGGCACCGCCGATGTGCGGCTGACGGGCGCGAGCAAGGACTTTGCCCTGACGCTCGCCAATGCCAATTTCACCAGCCGCAGTGCCGCACAGGCCACGCTCAGCGGTGGCGACGGTATCGCGATCGACAGCAGCGGGGTTCGCGTCGACGGCTTGCTTGCGCTGACCGGCGGGGGCCTGCCGAGCGCGGTGCTGCGGCTGTCGCAGGCGGGGCCGCGCGCGCCGATTCGCGGGAGCGGGTTCGTCCGGCCCTATGCCGCTGGCGATGCGCGACTCGCTCTGGGTGACATCGACTTCACTGCCGCCCCCGGCGCGACGCGGATCACCACCAAGGCAGTGCTGAGCGGGCCGGTCAGCGACGGCCGCATCGAAAGCGCGCGCGCGCCAATTGAGGCCTATTGGAACGGGCGCAGCCTGCGGATCAATCCGGGCTGCACAGCGGTGGCATTCGAGTCGTTGCGCGTCGGATCGCTGGCGCTCGATGCGACGCAGCTCAAGCTTTGTGCCGAGGGTGATGCACTGGCCCGGCTCGATGGCAACCGTCTGACGGGTGGCGCGCGGCTCGGCGCAACGCAGCTCACGGGCAAGCTCGGCGGCAGCCCGCTGCTGCTTGATGCGGCGAGTGCGCGCTATGGACTCGCCGACAATCGTTTCGCGGCAACCGGGCTGGACGCGCGGCTGGGTTCGGACGACAAAGTAACGCGGATCAGCGCGGCGGCATTCAGCGGTGTGGTTGCCGGGCGCGGTGCCTCGGGCGATTTCAGCGGCGCCAGCGGCCAGATCGCCAAGGTGCCGCTGTTGCTCAGCGGCGGTACTGGCGGGTGGCGATTCGACGGCAAAGCACTGTCGCTCGACGGTGCGGTGCAGGTCGCCGATGCCGATGCGTCGCCGCGCTTCTACCCGCTCGAAAGCCGCGATGTCGCCCTGAGCCTCGCCAACAACCAGATTGCCGCAACCGCGACGCTCACCACACCCGCCAATGGCGCGACGGTGGCCCGCGTCACGCTCGGGCATGATCTCGACAGCGCGAGCGGCCATGCCGATCTCGACGTGCCCGGCTTGCGCTTTACCGAAACCTTTCAGCCGGACAAGCTGACGCGCTTTACTTATGGCGTCGTTGCCGAAGTGAACGGCGACGTGACGGGAAGTGGCCGTATCGCCTGGACGCGCGATGCAGTGACCAGCACGGGCACGTTTCGCACGCTCGGGACCGATCTCGACGCAGCGATCGGGCCGGTCGAGGGTATCGTCACCGAAATCCACTTCACCGATCTGCTCAATCTGGTGAGCGCGCCGGGGCAGCAGGTTTCGCTGGCGCGGGTCAATCCGGGGGTGCCGGTCGAGGGTGGCGTGATCCGCTACCAGACCCTCGCCGATCAGCATGTGCGGATCGAAGGCGGTCGCTGGCCTTTTGCTGGCGGTACGCTGATTCTCGACCCAGCCGACATCGACCTCGCGGTCAGCGCCGAACGGCGGCTGACGTTCCGGCTCGAAGGCGTCGATGCCGCGCAATTCCTGCAAGAGCTCGATTTCAAGAATCTGAGCGGGACCGGCACCTTCGACGGGGTGCTGCCGATGATCTTCGATGCCAAGGGCGGACGGATCGAAGGCGGCGAACTCAATGTGCGCGAAGGGGGCGGCACGATTGCCTATGTCGGCGAGGTCACGCAGGAGAATCTGGGATTTTGGGGCAATACCGCGTTTCAGGCGCTCAAATCGCTGCGCTACAAGCGGCTGGCGATCGAAATGAATGGTGCGCTGGCCGGCGACATGATCACCGAAGTGCGCTTCGCTGGCGTCAGCCAGGGCGACGGCGCGAAAAGCAATTTCCTCGTCCGGCGCCTGCAAAAGCTGCCCTTCGTCTTCAATGTCCGCATCAAGGCGCCCTTCCGCCAGCTGTTCGATCTCTCCGAACCGGTCGGCTATGCGAAACGGGTCTTGTCAGAAGCCGACTATGCGAAACGGGTCTTGTCAGAAAGCGTCGTTGCGCCGAACACCGACGCCACACCCGTTCAGCCCCGCGCAAGCGAAGCTGTGCCAAAGGGAGAGCCGAAATGAAGCAAATGCACGTTGGATTGATGCTGATCGGTTTGGGAACGGGACTTGGCGGCTGCGTCAATGTCACCGCGCCCGACAAGCCGATCGTCATCAACCTCAATATCAATGTGACAGCGCAAGTGGTGCTGAAGCTCGATGGCGAGGCCAAAAAAGTGATTGACCAGAATCCAGGGATTTTTTGAGATGAACAAGGTTCTGATTTCCGCCCTCGCCATGTTGGTGGCTGCTGCCCCCGCGATCGCCCAGACCCGCGACCCAGCCTATGCGGCGGCGCGCGCCAGCGGGCAGGTTGGCGAACAGCCAGACGGCTATCTCGGCATTGTCGGCGCGGCGACGCCCGAGCTGAAGGCGCTGGTCAGCAACATCAATATCCAGCGCAAGGCAGCGTACACGCGCGGCGCGGCGGATGGGGCGACGGTGGAGCAATTTGCCTTCACCTCGGGCTGCAACCTGATCCTGAAGACCGTGCCCGGCGAAAAATACCAGGCCCCCGACGGCAGCTGGCACACGCGCACCGGCGCCGCACCCGAACGCGATTCGCGCTGCCTCTGATCGGCGCACGGGGGCGGTTTGCCCCCGTGTTGCCCCCTCTGTTGCACTGCGGTTGACTTGGCCAGTCGCGCTTTCTAAACGGGCGCCGCGACGCGAGGCTCGTGCCTTTGCGTTGCTCAACCGTCGCCCGCATCGTTGCGCGGCGGCGTTTCTTTATCAGGATGGGCTGTGAGCTTCGCGTTGGCCGATAACCGCCACAACGGACATGACGATCTTGACGCCCGGATTGCGCGCGCGAAGGCCGATGTGTCGGGCGGCGTCGCCAAGCCTGTCAGCGCGGGCAAGGGCTATGCGCAGGGGTCGCGAGTGCTCGCCGAGCTGATCGGCGCGCCGCTCGGCGGTGGGTTGATCGGCTGGCTGCTCGATAGCTGGCTCGGCACGACGCCGTGGATCATGCTCGTCCTGCTGGTGCTGTCGGTGGTCGTCGCCTTCCGCAACATCTATCGCATTTCGCAGGAGCGCGCCGAATGAGCTGCGCCCCCCACTTCCGTCAGCAAGGGTAATCATCGTGGCCGGCAGAATTGACCCGATGCATCAGTTCAAGGTCGAACCCGTGTTCGGCCATATGCAGCTGTTCGGGTACGACATCAGCTTCACCAATTCGGCGCTGTACATGGTCGTCGTTGCGGCGCTGCTGTGGCTGTTCATGAGCGGTGGCATGCGCCGCCAGCTGATCCCCGGTCGCTGGCAGGTCGCGGTCGAAGGCGCGATCAGCTTCATCGACAATATGGTGGTGCAGAACATCGGCAAGGACGGCAAAAAGTTCGCGCCTTATATCTTCACGCTGTTTTTCTTCATCCTGTTCGCCAATCTGGTCGGCGTGCTGCCGCTCGCGATCGTGCCGGGGCTGCACACTTTTGCGGTCACGAGCCACATCACGGTGACGGCAGTGCTCGCGTTCCTGTCGTTCGGCATTGTGGTGTTTGTCGGGCTCGCGCGCCACGGGCTGAAGTTCTTCTCGCTGTTCGTGCCGCACGGTGCGCCGGGCTGGCTGATGCCGGTGATCATCCCGGTCGAGTTCGTGTCGTTCATGGTCCGCCCGTTTTCGCTGGGCTTGCGACTCTTCGTCGCGATGACCGCAGGACACATTCTGCTCGAAGTGTTCGGCAGCTTCGTCGTCCAAGGCTTGAACGCCGGTGGCGCGCTCGGCCCAGTGGTGTCGCTGCTGAGTTTCATCATGATCATCGGCGTTTCGGCGCTCGAACTGCTGGTGTGTGCGATCCAGGCCTATGTCTTCGCGCTGCTCACCTCGCTTTACCTTCATGACGCGGTGCATCTGCACTAAGTTTCTGATTTTACAACGAACATACCCTAAGGAGTTTTCGACATGACTGATCTTGGTGCAATGTACATCGGTGCCGGCCTGGCAGCGATCGGTATCGGCCTCGCCGCGCTCGGCGTGGGCAATGTGTTCGGTTCGTTCCTTGAAGGCGCGCTGCGCAATCCGGGTGCGGCAGACGGCCAGCAGGGCCGCCTGTTCATCGGCTTCGCGGCGTCGGAACTGCTGGGCCTGATCGCGTTCGTCGTCGCGATCCTGATCCTCTTCGTCGTCAAGTAAGAAGGCTTACCCGCAATGCCGCAGCTATCCCAGATCGCGGAGATCTACGCATCGCAGCTGTTCTGGCTCGCGATCGTATTTGCCCTGATCTATTTCGGGATCGGCAAGTCGATGGTGCCAAAGATCGAGCGGACGATCGATGATCGTAACGCCCGCATCGGCGGTGACATCGACGCGGCAGCGCGGGCGAAGGCCAATGCCGCCGAGCTCGAGACCAGCTATCAGGCCGGGCTCGATACCGCGCGCCACCAGGCGCAGGCTGCTATGGCGGATGCCAAGACGCGCGCAACGGCAGCCGCCGAGGCACGCACCAAGCAAGGCGACGCCGACGCGCACGCGCGGATCGACGCGGCGATGGGGCAGATCGACGCGGCACGCACCAGCGCGCTTGCCGAGGTCGAGGCGACCACCGCCGATGCCGTCGAGGCCATCGTCGCCAAGCTGTCGGGCGTGGCGGTTGATCGCGCGGCGATTGAAACTCACGTAAAGGTGGCGCTGGCGAATGGCTAATCACCCGACCGAAGGCCTGACAACGTCGACCGGCACTGTCGAACTGCACGCCGAGCCGTCGTTCCTCGGCGTCAGCGCACCCGGCTTTGTCGCCCTGTCGATGCTGGTCGTGATCGGCATCATCTTGTGGGCGCGGGTGCCCGCGATGATCGGCAAGGCACTTGATGCCCGGATCGACACGATCCGGCGTCGGCTCGATGAAGCGAGCGCGCTGAAAACCGAAGCCGAAGCGCTGCTCGCCTCGGCCAAGGCTCGGACGGCTTCGAGTGCCGGTGACGCCGCTGCGATCATCGCGCAGGCTGAAACCGAAGCCAAGGCGATGCTGGCCAAGGCTGAGGCCGATGCCAGCGAGCTCGTCGCGCGCCGCACCAAGATGGCCGAGGACAAAATCGGCGCGGCCGAACGCGCCGCAATTGCCGATGTCCGCGCGGTCGCGGCGCAGGCTGCCGCTACGGCAGCGGGCACGATCATTGCCGAACGCCACGGTGCCGACGCTGATCGCGCGCTGATCGACCGGACAATTTCGGGTCTTTCGCGCGCCAATTGAGGCGTGCTCGCGCGATTGCGCTAGCTTTGGTTTTCAAAATCGGCTGTGATCGTCGCGCGGTCGAGCATTGGCCGTGCCATGTTCCGAGGTTTTGTATGAAGCTTATCGCCCTTGCCGCGTCGCTGGCGCTTGCCGCTACCCCCGCTTTCGCCCAGACGGCGCCTGCGCCCGCTCCAGGCGCTGCAACGACGCCCACCACTACCGCGCCCGCTGGCACCGCCAAGTTCAGCGTCGACACGCCGATCGAAACGCTCGTCGCCGATGAAAAGGCCAAGGCCGTGCTGCAGTCGGTGCTCGGTGCCGACATCACGCAGAATCCCTTCTACGATCAGATCAAGGCAATGAGCTTCGCGCAGGTGCAGCCGCTGTCGCAGGGTCAGATCACTGATGAGACCATGAAGAAGCTCGCTGAAGGCCTCGCTGCCATCAAGTGAGTTGGTGACGATTGATCTGCGCGCCGGGGCCGCTTGCGGGTGGCCCCGGCGCGCAATTCATTTCTGGATGCCCGATACGCCCGCTGGGGGCGCGCCTCACTGGGGCCTGCGAAATTTATAGACGAATTGGTCGGTCTTGCCGCGAACGGCGGGAGCGAACACGATCACGGTGTGCGGGTCATCGGCGTTACGCAGCAGCGGAGATTCGCCCTCGAACTTGAATCCGACACTCTCCAGCTCGGCGCGCGCGGCGGCGGGATCGATGCGGTGCAGTTTTTCGGGCGCGGTGAACGCCGGATCGGCGTTGGCGACGTGATCGACCAATAGCAGCACGCCGCCGGGCTTGAGCGCGGCATAAAGGCGACCGGCGATGAACTTCGCTGCGCCTGGGGGCGCCGAGCTCAGGTGGAGATCATGATAATTCTGGACGGTGACGATCGCATCGAGTGGCTCGGCGAAGGCAAGCGTCGCCAACGAATCGCGGTTCGGCGTGACATTGGTATAGCCCGCAACAGCATCGTCCTGCAGCTTGGCATAATCGGCGCGGAACGAAATGAATTCGGCGGCCTGGTAGGCATAGACGCGCCCCTTGTCGCCAACGGTCTTGGCGAGGATGCGCGTCCAATAGCCGC
Source organism: uncultured Stakelama sp. (assembly GCA_964449575.1). GTDB lineage: Bacteria > Pseudomonadota > Alphaproteobacteria > Sphingomonadales > Sphingomonadaceae > Sphingomonas. The sequence goes on along the minus strand of CAYUYZ010000014.1, from coordinate 23,354 downwards.
CACCCATCAGGAAATCGGCGACCTTCATGCCGGGTTCGACGCCGGCGAAGGTCAGCAGCTCGCCGGGATGGCTCGCGGCGTCGCGCGCGACATCGGCGGCGGGGCGCGCCGGATCGGCGAGCGCGGCCTTGATCGGCGGCGAGACGGCGGGGTCAGCAGCGGCGAGTGGGGTGGTGGTCGCAAGCAGGGCGAGGGCAAGCAGTGAGTGTCTCATGCGGCGAATCCTCTCTTGGCGTTATGCACCGATAATACAGCGCAGGCCGATTCGACGCCAGCGCGCAATATTGCCGCGCCGGTCCTGCGCGCTTAGATCGTCGGCGTGCAGGACCCCAATTCGCCCGAACGTTTCAACGAAGAAAAAGCAACCTATGCCGTGCGCGGCGCTGATGCGCCCGATCTTGCGGGCGGCGTCGCGGCCATTCGCAATGTGCTGGCGACCTTGCCCGCGCGGCCCGGCGTGTACCGCATGCATGACGCGCGAGGGGACGTCCTCTACGTCGGCAAGGCGCGTGCGCTCAAGAACCGCGTGACCAATTACACGCAGGTCGATCGCCTGCCCAAACGGCTTCAGCGGATGGTCGCGCTCACCCGGTCGATGACGATCGTGACGACCAATAACGAAGCCGAGGCGCTGCTGCTCGAAGCACAGCTGATCAAGCGCTATCGGCCCGCGTACAACGTGCTGCTGCGCGACGACAAAAGCTTCCCCTTCATCCTGCTGCGCGCCGATCACGATTTTCCGCGCATCCAGAAGCATCGCGGGGCGCGGCGGGCCAAGGGCAATTACTACGGCCCTTTTGCGAGCGCGGGCTCGGTCAACACCACGCTCAACGCGCTCCAGAAACTGTTCCTGCTGCGGAGTTGCACCGACGGCTTCATGAAACGCCGCGACCGCCCGTGCTTGCTCTATCAGATCAAGCGCTGCTCGGCGCCGTGTGTCGGGCGGATTTCGCCCGACGATTATGCCGAACTCGTCGCCGATGCGAAGGCGTTCCTCGCGGGCAAATCGACCGAAGTGCAGGCCAAGCTTGGCGCGCAGATGCAGGCAGCGGCCGAGAATATGGATTTCGAGCTGGCGGCGATCCTGCGCGATCGGCTACGCGCGCTGACCTTCATTCAGGGGTCGCAGGCAATCAACGCCGACGGCGTCGGCGATGCCGATATCTTCGCGATGGCGAACCGCAACGGCGTGATCGGCATCCAGGCGTTCTTCATCCGCGGCGGCCAGAATTGGGGGCACCGCAGCTTCTTCCCGGCGCACACCGCCGATGTGCCCGAGGATGAAGTGCTCACCAGCTTTCTCGGCCAATTTTACGAAGAAGTGCCACCGCCGCGCACCGTGCTGCTCGATCGCGACCTCGCCGAGGGCGCGCTGCTCGGCGAGGCGCTCGGCGAGCATGTCGGCCATAAGGTGAGCTTTTCGGTGCCGATGCGCGGGGTGCGCCGCAAGCTGATCGATCAGGCCAAGCGCAATGCCGAGGAAGCGCTCGACCGGCGGCTGGCGGAAAGCACGACGCAGGCCAAGCTGCTGCGCGAAGTCGCCGAGCTGTTCGACCTTGCCGAGCCGCCCGATCGCATCGAAATCTACGACAACAGCCATATCCAAGGCACTAATGCACTCGGCGCGATGGTCGTTGCGGGGCCGGAGGGGTTTCGCAAAAGCCAGTATCGCAAGTTCAACATCAAGCGCCCCGAAACCGTGGCGGGCGACGATTTCGGCATGATGCGCGAAGTGTTCCGGCGCCGCTTTGCCCGCGCGCAGGACGAGGACCCCGATCGCGATTCCGGTGACTGGCCCGATCTTGTCCTGATCGATGGCGGGCGCGGGCAGCTCAACGCCGTAAAGACTGCGCTCGAGGAACTCGGGATCGAGGACGTCTGCCTAGTCGGCATCGCCAAGGGGCCGCACCATGGCCGCGACGGGCGGGAGGTCTTCCATCTGATGGACGGGCGCGAGTTCCAGCTGCCGGTCAATGCGCCGGTGCTGTTCTACCTCCAGCGCCTCCGCGACGAAGTTCACCGCTTCGCGATTGGCGCGCACCGGGCGAAGCGGGCCAAGGCGATCGGCGCAAGCCCGCTTGACGATGTCCCCGGCATCGGTCCTGCGCGCAAGAAGGCGTTGCTGATGCATTTTGGCACCGCGCGGGCAGTGCGGGGCGCGAGTCTCGAAGATCTGCAAAAGGCGCCCGGCGTGTCGGCGGCGGTCGCGCAGCAGCTCTACGACTTCTTCCACACGCGCTGAAACGGGTGCCTTGTCATCGCTTGTAGCAAGTTTGGGGAATTTTCATTCTCTGTGGCTAAGCCAAGCCCATGCCGACGCCCGTTTTCCTCACCGTCGATACCGAGATCGTCTGGCGTCACCACGTCGCAGGGCATGATCTGGCGACGCTGTACGAGCGGTCGTTCGAGCCGGCGGGCGTCGGCGTATCCTATCAACTGGCAACGCTGGCGCGGCACGGGCTGAAGGCCTGCTTCTTCATCGATCCAATGCCGGCGGTGATTTTCGGGCTCGATCCGATCAAGCGGATCGTCGACACGGTGTTGAGTGCGGGGCAGGGCGTTCAGCTCCATCTGCATCCTAACTGGACCGGCGCGGCGGCGGGTGACCGGGGCAGCAGCCATGCCGGATTCCAGCTGGGCGAATTTCCGCGTGACGCGCAACGCAACCTGATTGCGCAGGCGCGCGACCTGCTCATCGCCGCCGGAGCACCGGCGCCGCTCGCGTTCCGCGCGGGCAGCTATGCCGCCAATGATGATACGCTCGCGGCGCTGGCCGAGCTGGGTTTCAACTATGATTCGAGCCACGATGGATCGAACCATCCCTGGCCAAGCAATATCGGCCTGCCGCCGCGCCAGATTGCCCCGGTCGAGCGGCTGGGCCTCACCGAAATACCGGTGACGGTGATTGAGGACAGCCCCGGCAAATTGCGCACAGTCCAGATCTGCGCGCTGTCGATCACCGAAATGCGCGCCGCGCTCGATCATGCGGCGGCGCACGGGCATCAGGCAGTGACGATCGTCAACCATGGCTTCGAACTGGCCAATCGATCCGGGACGGCCCCTAACGCTGTCCATGTCCGCCGCTTCGATGCGCTCTGCGCGTTCCTGGACGCGCATCGCGACCGGCTGCCGACGACGCATTTCAGGGACATTCCGGGCATTCCGCTTGAGCTGGGCCGCAGCGATGTGCCGCTCGCTGCCAGCGCGATGCGGCGACGCTGGCGTCAGGCCGAACAGCTCTGGTCAAATCTGGTGGCCGAGCGCGCAGCGTGAGCGCGACCAGACTGCCGCTGCGGTTTCAAGTCGGCGCCCGCACCCTGTTCGCGGTCGAGCGGCGGCTGGTGCGCGTGGCGCTGTCGCTCGACGATGCGCTGGCGGCGCGGGTGCCGACACTGCCCGCGCTCGACCGCGACGCCGATGGTTATGCGATCACCTCGCTGCCGATCGTGCAATTGGGGGCCGTCGCGGCGGGTGGACTGATCGCCTTCGTGCGCCAGCGCTACACGCGCTATTTCATCGACCTGACCACAGGGTACGACGCCTATCTGGCCGCGCTCAGCGCCAACACGCGTTCGGGCATCAAGCGCAAGGCGAAGCGGCTCGCGCAGGCATCGGGCGGGGCGCTCGACGTGCGGCGGTTCCGCAGCCCGGGGGAGGTCGAAGCCTTTCACGCCGTCGCGCGCGATCTGTCGCGCAAGACCTATCAGGCCAAGCTGCTCGGCGGCGGCCTGCCCGACGACGCGCGGTTCGTGCAGGCGATGCTCACGCTCGCCGCAGCCGATGCGGCGCGCGCATGGTTGCTCTATCTCGAGGAGCAACCAGTCGCCTATCTCTATTGCCCAATCGAGCATGGCACGGTGCGCTACGACCATGTTGGCCATGATCCCGATTTTGCCGATGTGTCGCCGGGCAGCGTGCTGCAGATGGAAGCAATGCGCGATCTGTTCGCCGAGGGTTGCCACCGCCGTTTCGACTTCACCGAGGGCGAAGGCCAGCACAAGCGCCAGTTCGCGACCGATGGCGTCGCATGCGCCGACCTGCTGCTGTTGCGCCCGACGCTCGGCAATCGCGCGACGGTGGCGGCGCTCAGCGCCTTTGACGGCGGCATGGCGCAGGCCAAGCAGCTCGTGAATCGGCTGGGGCTGCAAGCAATCGCCAAACGCATTCGCCGCTGATTTCCGCCCCGCGCCCGCGCGCGCTATAGTCGGCCTATGCACATTCGCGCCGAAGCTCTGATCCTCGCGGTGCGCGCGCATGGCGAGCATGGCGCGGTCGTCCGCGCGCTGACCGCCGATCATGGGCTCCAGCCCGGTTATGTGCGCGGTGGGCGGTCGACCCGGCTGCGGCCAGTGCTCCAGCCGGGCAATCTGGTCGTCGGCGACTGGCGCGCGCGCACCGACAGCCAACTTGCTGCGCTGACGGTGGAGTTGGTGCACAGCCGCGCGCCGCTGTTCGAGCGGCCATTGCCTGCCGCCGCAATCGACTGGGTGACCGTGCTCACCGCAGCGGCCGTGCCCGAGGCGCAGCCCTATCCGACCGTCTACGCGACATTGGGGGCGATTCTCGACGCCGTTGAAGCGGCCCCCGCCGCGCGCGATTGGGCGGCGGCACTGGTACGCTACGAACTGCTGTTGCTCGCCGAACTGGGTTTCGGCCTCGATCTCGGCCAGTGCGCCGCGACTGGCGTCACCGATGATCTCGCCTGGGTCAGCCCCAACAGCGGCGCGGCGGTGAGCGCGGCGGCAGGCGAGGCGTATCGCGACCGGCTGCTCCGCTTGCCGGCGTTCCTGCATCAAGGCGGGGTGGGTGACTGGCCGCAGATTCTCGACGGGCTGCGGCTGACCGGCCATTTCATCGCGCGCGATCTGTTGACCGGGCGGCCCGCCGATGCGCTCGCGGCGCGGGTGCGGCTGGTCGACCGGCTCAACAGAGCGGTTGCGTGACGGCGGGCGGCTCGGCAAGGGAAGCGCGATGCTCCAGACGATGACCAACAACGATCAGGCCGCCGCATTGCTCGACGTGGCGATCGTGATCCCGACCTTCAACGAAGCCGCCAATGTGCCCAAGCTCGTCGCCAAACTCGACGCGGCACTCGCGGGTCTGGCGTGGGAAGCGATCTTCGTCGATGACGACAGCCCCGATGGTACCGCCGATGCCGCGCGCGCGCTGGGTCGCGCCGACCGCCGGGTGCGCGTGATTCAGCGGATCGGGCGGCGCGGGCTGTCCTCGGCGTGCATTGAGGGGATGTGCGCGACGGCGGCGCCGCTCGTCGCGGTGATCGACGGCGACTTGCAGCATGACGAGACGTTGCTGCCGCAGATGCTGGCGGCGTTTCGGGGCGACCCGAGCCTCGACGTCGCCATCGGCTCACGCTTTGTCGCGGGCGGCGGCACCGGCGATTGGGACCGCGACCGGGTCGCCAAATCGGCGTTCGCCACCCGCCTTTCGCGGCGCGTGCTCAAGGCAGATCTCACCGATCCGATGAGCGGCTTTTTCATGATCCGCAGCGATGTCGTGCGCCGGATCGTGCCGGGGCTGAATGCGATTGGCTTCAAGATCCTGCTCGACATCATGACCGCGAGCCCGCAACCGCTGAAGTTCGTCGAGCTGCCCTATACATTCCGCACGCGCGAACTCGGCGAGAGCAAGCTCGATCACGTCGTCGCGATGGAGTTCCTGATCGCGCTTTATGATCGGATGTTCGGGCGGATCGTGCCCGTGCGCTTTGCGATGTTCTCGGCCATCGGGCTGATCGGCGTTGGCGTGCACATGGCGGTGTTGTTCCCGGTCGTGCGACTGTGGGGCGAGGGCGCCTTCCTGGCTGGGCAGATTCTGGCGGCGGTAACGGCAATGACCGCCAATTTCTTCCTCAACAACGCGCTCACCTATCGAGACCGGCGGCTGAAGGGCGCGAAGGCGTTGCTCGACGGCTGGGTATCGTTCTGCGTGGTGTGCTCGGTCGGGCTGGTCGCCAATATCGGCGTCGCGGGTTTCCTGCACGACGCGCGCGAGGGCGGCTGGGCAGTATCGGCACTGGTCGGGGTGCTGGTCGGCGCGGTATGGAACTACGCGCTGTCGTCGCGCTTTGTCTGGGGGCGGTACTAGCGCGAGCCGCGCCGATGCGGACGGGCGGGCAAGGATTGCAGCTTCACCCGATCGCCCCGCCCGCCTCATTCGCACTCATCCAAGCGAAACAATTCCTCCACCGGAAGTTGAAGCAACTGCGCAACCTTCAACGCGAGGGACAGGCTGGGCTCGAACCGGCCGCGTTCGATCGAATTGATCGTCTGGCGCGACACGTTGAGCAGGTCAGCAAGGCCTTGTTGCGTAAGGCCGCGTTCCGCCCGGATCGCCGGTAGGGTCGTCAATATACCCATTTGCGTGTCGCGCTAAACCAGAAGACAATGCTCGCGCCGGCAAATAGGATGGCTGGAGCGCCCGTGGGCATCGGCATGACCAAAGAAGCGGCCCCCAGCACGCTCCAGATCGTCGATGCCGCGCACGCCGCAACCCCCGACATGCCCAACGTCCAGTTCTGAACGCGGTTGAACAGCTCGTCCTGACGAATGCTGAAGCAATACCAAAGCCATGCTGCCAACACTGACGCGATGATGCCGAGAAGGGCGAGAAGCGTTGTGTGGGGCGTGACGTCGAAGCCGAAGCGCGTGTTAACCGGCTTCGCGACCATGCCGAAGAGCGTCCCAGCGACGCCGCTGCTCACTGTGGAGGCGATGGCGAGCATCCTGGATGCGCGGTCGAAACTGCTCCAACGAAACCACGCGCCGCCATGTGTAAATTCATACATCTCACACCTCCATGTCTCTGCATGGAAAGTATACGCGACACGTTAAAGGAAAGTATATTTTACATCGCTAACAGCGGCAGCGAGATAGGCAGCGGCAAAAAAAGATCGCCAGGACGTCATTTGACGCGGTAATCCCCTACCGCCAGCTGGCGAACCACATCCAGCGCAGGAAGGCCTGATCGCTGTCGAGGGGAGCCGCCGAGATAATCGGGAAGAACCACGCGAACAGCGCGAAGGTCAGCACCAGCGCGGCCTCGCTCGCATATTTGAAGCGCGGTTCGGCATAGCGTTCGAGCGCGGCGGCCAGCGCAAGGCCGAGAAACACGCTCGGCAGGTAATAATAATAGAAAAAGCCGATCTTCTTGGGGATCAGCGCCCACATCCCGTACGACCCGAGCCACAGCAGCCCGATCGCCAGCATCGGCGTCGCCCGCTCGCGGATGCCGGCGTAAAGGCACGCCGCGACCGCGATCAGCCCGCCCCACATCACCGCCGGATTGCCGAGCATCAATATGCCGCGCTGCACGCCGTCGACGGGTTCATAGAGATACCACATCGGCCGCAGATCGAGCGCCCAGCTCCACCACGGCGACTGATAGGGGTGCGCGGGCAGCGGCGCGGTCTGCTGCGCGAGGATGCGGAACTGGTGCGGAATGAAGGTCGCAAGCGTCAGCGGTTCGTAGCGGTAGAAGAAAGCGGGCGCGAAGGTGAGCGCATATGTGGCGATGCTGACCAGCCCCAGAATTGCCAGCCCCGGCACGAGGCCCACGCCCGCGAAATAGGCGCGGTCGCGGCGTGTCTTGAGCCAGATTATCGCGATTCCGGCAAAGGCCACGAACGGAATCGCGGTCCATTTCGCCCCGACAGCCAGCCCCAGCAGCACACTGGCAATCAGCAGCCAGCGGCGGGTAGTCGCGGCAGGCGCGCGGGCGGCGGCAATCATCGCGGCAATCGCGATGACCACGAACGCGGCCATATAGCCGTCGAGCATCGCGATCCGCGCGTGGATATAGACGACGAAATTGAGCAGCACGAAAATTGCGGCATAGAGCGCCGGGCGCACTCGCCCGAACAACTGCCACCCGATCGCGAACACGCCCATGATCACCACGGAGCCTGCGACGCCCGAGAAAAAGCGCCAGCCAAAGCTGTTGTCGCCGAACAGCGCGATGCCGCCCGCCATGATCGTTTTGGCAAGCAGCGGGTGTTCGATGTTGTACGGGCCGTGGAGGCTGGCGATCGTGCGCGCGGCTTCGGCGTAATAGACTTCGTCGAACACCGGCTTGGCCGGGATCGCCAGATTGACCAAGAACAGCAATTCGGCAGCGATGCCGAGCGCCAAGGCAATCAGGAACGGACGGGGGCGCGGCGAATCGGTCGTCATCGCCCGCGCCTCTCTCATTTCGGTGCGCGCGGTTCAAGCACCCGCTGGCCATTGACGGGAGGGGCGCGGTCCCGGCAAACGGGCGGGGATGAAACGTCGTACTGGTCAGTCCGAAGCCGCCCGCCACTGGCGCCCCGCCACGCAAGCCGTGCGCGGCGGCACCGCGCGCAGCGAATGGGGCGAAACGAGCGAGGCTTTGTTCCTGACCTCGGGCTATGCCTATGACTGCGCGGGCGACGCCGCCGCGCGCTTTGCGGGCGATCAGGTCGGCATGACCTATTCGCGGCTGCAAAATCCGACGGTCGAGATGCTCGAGCACCGGATCGCGTTGCTCGAAGGCGCCGAGGCGTGCCGGACAATGGCGACGGGCATGGCGGCGATGACAGCGGCGCTGCTGTGCCAGCTCCAGACCGGCGACCATGTCGTCGCCGGGCGCGCGGCATTCGGGTCGTGCCGCTGGCTGGTCGATACGCTGCTGCCCAAATTCGGGATTCAAACGACCACGGTCGACGCACGCGATCCGCAAGCGTTCATCGATGCGGCGCGGCCCAACACCAAAGTCTTCTTTTTCGAAACGCCCGCCAACCCGACAATGGATATCGTCGACCTGAAAACGGTGTGCGACATCGCGCGGGCGCGGGGCATCACCACCGTCGTCGACAATGCCTTCGCCACGCCCGCGCTCCAGCGGCCGATGGAATTTGGTGCCGACGTCACCGCCTATAGCGCGACCAAGATGATGGACGGGCAGGGGCGCGTCCTCGCGGGCGCGGTGTGCGGGACAGCGGCGTTCATCAACGATGTGCTGCTGCCCTTTCACCGCAATACCGGGCCGACCTTGTCGCCGTTCAATGCCTGGGTGGTATTGAAGGGCCTCGAAACGCTCGATCTGCGCATCCAGCGCCAGAGCGAGAATGCGGTCAAGGTCGGTCGCTTCCTCGAACCGCGTGTGCCACGCATGCTGCACCCCGGCCTGCCGAGCCACCCGCAGCATAATCTGGCGATGAGCCAGATGAGCGCGTGCGGGCCGATCTTCGCCTTCGAAGTGGCCGACCGCGCGCAGGCGCATGGGCTGCTCGATGCGCTCGAACTGATCGATATTTCGAACAACATCGGCGATTCGCGCTCGCTGATGACGCATCCGGCGTCGACCACTCATTCGGGGGTCGCCGAGGAAAAGCGGCTCGAAATGGGGATCGACGAAGGCATGCTGCGGATCAACGTCGGCCTTGAAGACCCCGCCGATCTGATTGACGATCTGGATCGCGCGCTCGGCAAAGTCGGGCTATGATCGGCGCGATGAAATCCTTGTTTCCCAATGTCGCCGAGACGCAGGGCGTGATCGTGCGCGTGTCGGTGAGCTATCTGCCCGAGCAGAGCGAGCCACGTCGCGGCCGCTGGTTCTGGGCCTATCATGTGCGCATCGAGAATGAAGGCCCAGTCGCGGTGCAACTGCTGACCCGGCATTGGGTGATCACCGACGGTCGGGGTCTCCGCCATTCGGTCGAGGGCGAAGGCGTGGTCGGCGAACAGCCGCAGATCGCTCCCGGCGCGAGCTTCGATTATGTCTCGGGCTGCCCCTTGCAGACACCAACCGGGTCGATGCAGGGCAGCTATCACATGATCGGCGCCGATGGATCGGCGTTCGACGTCGACATCCCCAAATTCGCGCTGATTGCGCCTGCCGTCGCGAGCTGACGCCCGATGAAGCGCACGCATCTCCCGCTCAATGGTCTGCGCGTGCTCGACGCCGCCGCGCGCCACCTTAGCTTTACGCGCGCTGCGGACGAACTCGCGGTGACCCCTGCCGCCGTCGGTCAGCAGATTCGCGCGCTTGAGGATACGCTCGGCGTCGTGCTGTTCCGCCGCACGACCAAGGGCCTAGAACTGACGCCCGAGGCCGAGGCGGGGCTCGGCGCGTTGCGGCACGGGCTGCTCCAGTTCGAGGAATCGGTGCGCGCGATGCAGGCGGGTCAATCGAGCAAGTCGCTGACGATTGCAGCGCCGCGCGACCTGACCGAGAAGTGGTTGCTGCCGCGCCTCGCCGAAATCGCCCACGAGGACCGCGAGCTGCGGTTCGCGCTGGTGAATGCCGACGAAGCGATCGATTTCACCGAAGCCAATCTCGACCTCGCGATTCGCTGGGGCGAGGGGCCGGGCGAGCATGAAGGCGAATCGCTCGAATCCGAAGGCATGGTGACGGTCGAGCGGCCGGGTGGCGGCGCCGATACGCGCATTTCATGGCCGGGGTGCCTCAATGATCCCGAAGTGTCGCTGGTGCGGGTCGGTGACGCCGGGCTGGCGCTCGATGCCGCAGCGGCGGGGATTGGCCGCGCGACGGTGCCCGAGCTGCTGGCGCGCGCCGACATCGTGTCGGGCCGCGTCACGGTGATCGGCGACCCCAAACCCTATCGGCTCGGCTATTGGCTCGTCGCGCCGCTGCCACAATGGCGGCAGAAGAAAGTCAAGGCGTTGGTGGAGGCGCTCTGCGCGTGAACGATCGCTTCGCGAGTGCGCGCCTTCAGATGCGTCCGCAAATCGTCGACGACGCTGAGGCATTGTTCGAGGCTTACGCCGACGTCGAGCTGATGCGCTATTGGTCGAGCGCGCCGCACACCAGCATCGAAGAGACGCGGGTGTATCTGAGCGACCGCGTCGATTTTCCCAAATGGCGCGGCTGGACGATGACGCTGAAGGGCGACGACCGCGCCATCGGCACGATTGCGGCGGGCGAAGTCCGGCCCGGTGTTGCCGAGATCGGCTATCTGCTTGCGCGGCGATACTGGGGGCAGGGGCTGGCGCGCGAAGGCGTCACGCGCATGCTCGATCTGCTCTTCATCGAGGAAGGCTGGCGCCGCGCCTGCGCCGATACCGATCCCGACAACGAAGCGTCGAACAACCTGCTCCGCACGCTCGGCTTCACGCTCGAAGGGCGGCTGCGCGGCGAATGGGAAACGCATATCGGCGTGCGCGACAGCTTTATCTGGGGGCTGCTGCGCGAGGAATGGCCTCAATGATCCCTAGCTCGCGGGTTTGGCCTTCGCCGGAAGCGGATCATTCGACAGGTCGAGCATTTCGATCTGCGGCGCGGCCGCGCGCTGGCGGATGCGCGTGCCGAGCTGCTCTTCCCAGCGCGAGGTCAGTGTATAACGCTCAATCCGTAAAATGCCCGGATCGCTTGGATCGCGCTTCAGCGGCGCATAGCGGCGCGCGTTGATTGTCGCGATGATTGGCTTGACCCAGTCGTCGCCATCGAGCTTGGGACTGGCCCGCAGCACGCCCGCATCCGAGACATGCCCGTCGGGGGCGACATAGAAGCTGATATCGACCCACTGCTCGTCATAATTGCGCAGCGCAATGCGGCTGAGCGCGCCACCCCCGCTCGATTCGCGCGTCGATGATCGCAGCTCGGGGATCGGCGGCGCGAAGAGCAGTACCGGACGGTCGCCCGCGCCTTCGTCCTTGAACTCCGCAAGCAGCGCGTCGAGCTCCTGCGTTTTGCCGCCTCGGGCGGCGTTGCGCGCCTTGTACAGCCGGGCCGCGCGGACGAACGGCTTCAGCCGGGGATCGGGATTGGCGATCAGCTCGTCGAGCGTGCGGCGGGCGCCGCTGGCATAGCTCGACGGATCGCCGATGGCATAGCTGCTGTAGAGCGCGCCGACCCGCAGCAGCGCAAAGCCTTCGACCGTCGGCAGGTTGAGCTCATGCGCGCGGCGGGCGACGCTGCGATAGGCTTCCTCGGCAGGTTCAAAGCGACCGAAGCGCGCGAGCATGTCGCCGACTTCGATCCGGGCGCCCAAGATTCGCGGATCATCGGCGGGGAGCCCCGACTTGAGCGCGCTCAGCGTATCATAAGTGCTGACCTGATAGGCCTCGCCTTCGCCCAAATGCGCCGCAATCCGCGCATTGGCGCGCAGCAATTGCGACACTGGCAGCGGATAGTCTTTGGCGAAACGCTTGTTGCGGCCACGACCGGCAAGCAACGTGCGGCGAGCCTCGGCATATTTGCCCGCGATGAACTGATTCTCGGCATGGTTCAGCGTCGCCGCGACATCCTGATCGACGGGGCATTTGCGCGCGATGCAGTCCTGCAGTGCCTTTTCCGTGTCGCGCAGCCGGTTCGCGGTGACGGTCACATCGGCTGCCGGCGGGGTTTCCGGGGTCTGCTGCGCATCGGCAGCGACCGGCAGCGCGAGCGCCAGCGCCAGGCATAGAGTCCGCACGACGTAATCTCCCGACAAGTAAGCGCTTGTAGGCACGCGCGTCCCTAGCGTGGCCAGGGACGCGCGGCAATCACCGCGTCAGATCGATCCGCGCTTGGGCTCAGGCGGGACCGGGTCGACCGATAGGTCGAGCACTTCGATCCTCGGCGCAGGCGCATGGCCACGGATACGCGTGCCGGGCTTGTCTTCGATCAGCGCAGTCAGGGTATAGCGTTCGACGCGCAGGATGCCGGGATCGGTTCGGGGGCGATTGAGCGGCAGATAACGACGCGCGTTGATCGAGGCGAGGATCGGCTTGACCCAATCGCCGCTTTCGAGCTTCGGGCTCTGGCGCAGAATCCCCGCATCGGCGATGGCGCCGTCGGGTGTGACGTAAAAGCCGATATCCACCCACTGGTCATCGTAATTGCGTAGCGCCAGACTGCCGAGTTGCGTGCGCGAGGCGCCCCCAATGTCGTTATTGGTCGTCTGGTACGCGCCGCGCGACGATGATCGAATCGATTCGATCAGCGGTGCATAGACAAGCACGGGTCGATCGGTCGGCGGCGCAGCACGCAGCTCGGCGATCACGGCGTCGACTGCCTTGGGGTCACCGCCTCGCAGCTGCTGGCGTGCCTTAAGTACGCGTGCCGCGGCGACGAACTGTTCGTAGCGCGGGTCGGTGTAGGCCAAGAGGGCATCGATCGCCTTGCCGGCGCCAGCCGCATAGATGGCGGGTTCCGTCTTGGCATAGGCATTAAACATCGAGGCCAGATGGAATTCGGCAAGTCCGGCGACATTCGGCAGGTCCAGCTCGTGTGCACGTTTGGCAACGCTGCGATAGATTTCCTCCGCCGCGTTGAAGCGGCCAAGCCGGTTATAGGCATCGGCAACCTCAATCCGCGCGGTCAAGACCTGAGGGTCGTCGGCAGGCAATCCAGCCTTGAGCGCGACCAGCGAGTCAACTGACGCGAACTCATAGGCTTCGCCTTCACCAAGGTGTGACGCGACCACTGCCATGGCGCGTAACAGATTGCTCACCGGTACCGGATAATCCTTTGCGAAGCGGCGGGTCCGACCGCGACCCGACCCCAGCGTCCGGCGCGCCTCAGTATATTTTCCGGCAACGAACTGGTTTTCGGCATGTCGTAACGTTGCGGCAACATCCTGATCGACGGGGCATTTACGCGCGATGCATTCTTGCAGTGCGCGTTCAGAGTCGCTCAACCGCAGTCCAGTGACCGTGACTTCGTTTGCACCCCGCACTTTGGGCGTCTGTTGCGCAGCGGCGGCAGCGGCGGCAGCGGCGGCAGCGGGAAGCGCGAGCGCCAGAGTCAGGCATAGGATTCGCACAACAAAATCTCCCAAGAAAACACACTCAGCGCTGCACGCGCGCCAACGGCTTCGCCCGCACGCGTCACGATATCGGTCAGATCGATCCGCGCTTGGGCTCTGGCGGGGCCGGGTCGATCGATAGGTCGAGCACTTCGATCCGTGGCTCGGGCGCGCGTTGCCGAATGCGCGATCCGGTCCGCACTTCCAACAATGACGTCAGCGTATAGCGCTCGACCCGCAGCACGCCCGGATCATTCGCGTCACGCTTGAGCGGCAAGTACCGCCGCAGCGCGATCGACCCCAGGACCGGCTTGACCCAATCGTCGCTTTCCAGCTTGGGGCTGCCGCGCAAGATGCCAACATCGGTCACATGGCCGTCGGGCGCGACGTAGAAGCTTACATCGACCCATTGATCGTCAAAGAGCCGCAAAGGCAAGCGCGACAAGGCATTCGTCGTAGGTACGCCATCGACCAATCCTGCGTCCCAAATGGCGCCGCGCGCTGAGTCGCGGATCGAGGCGATTGGTGGCGCATACACAAGAACGGGTCGTTCGCTCGCGCCGTCACGCCGCAATTCGGCAAGGACGGCATCAAGTGGTTTGGGATCACCGGCACGGGCGCTTTTGCGGGCCTGTAGCACCCGGGCGGCTTGGACGAACACGCGATAGCGCGGGTCGGTGTTGCGCAGGACAGCGTTGATCGCCTGGGCTTCACCCTGCGCATAGGTGCCAGGATCGATGACGGCGGCGGCACTGTACAGCGCCGCGCGGCGCAATTCAGCGATACCGCGTATTTGCACGAGATCACGTTCGCGCGCTTGATTGGCCACGCGGACAAAAACTTCGTCCGCTGCTTCGAAGCGACCAAGCGCGGCAAACATGACGGCGACTTCCAGCCGCGCGCTCAGCACCCGCGCATCGTCGCGGGGCAGCCCGGCCTTCAGCACGTCGAGCGTGTCGATCGTCGATAGCTGATAAGGTTCCGGGTCGCCCAAATGCGCCGAAACGGTCGCGATCGCGCGGGTGACGGTCGATACTGCTACCGGATTGGTATTGGCGAAGCGCCGCGTCCGGCCGCGACCGGCATAGAGCGTGTTGCGCGATTCGCCGTAGCGTCCGGCGACGAAGAGATTTTCGGCATGGCGCAGCGTGGCGGCCACATCCTCCTCGACCGGACATTTGCGGGCAATACATTCCTTCAGTGCACGTTCGCTCTCGCTGAGGCGTAGGCCGGTGACAACGACGGTTGAGTCATTCTTGGCATCGGGCGCCGCCAAGGCTGGCGGGGCGAACGCCGCTGCGATGATCAGGGCAAGGGGAAAGGCACGCATCTTCGGTCCTCCAACTGAAAAGGTTATCTGGCTAAAGCGCGCGTCAGGTCGACCCGCCATCGGGCTTGTCGCTCGCGGCGGTCGTGCCCGCGGGGTCGATCGACAAATCGAGATATTCGATGTGCGGGGTATCACTCAACTTGCGCGACCGGCCCTTCACACGGAACTTAGTTTCGTTGTCATTCAGCTCGGCACTACCATCGCTGATCGATGCGGTGAGCGTGTAGCGTTCGACCCGGCGTACGCCGGGATCATTGGGATCGCGCTTCAGCGGCAAGTACCGCCGACGTTTGATCCCCGACATCACCAGCTGCGACCAATCCTGTCGTTTGAGCTGCGGGCTGCCGCGCAGCAGGGTCACATCGCTCGGCTGGCCGTTCGGGAGCACGTAAAAGCTCACATCGATCCACTGGCCGGTAACCGCTTGCGACAGGCCCCGCAGCGAATCGCCGCCCTCGGCACGTGGCAGAATTTCGTTCAGAAATGTCAGCGATGGCGAAAAGATCAGTACGGGCCGCGTTGTGCGCAGTTCGTCGCCATAACGCGCGATCAACTGGTCGACGGGGCGAAGATCGCCGAACCGGGCCTGCTGGCGCGCGAGGATCAATTCGGCGGCTCGGGCGAAAGGCTTGATTGCCGGATCGGTGTTGCCGATCAGCTCCTTTGCCGCGAGCTTCACCGCGCCGGCAAAACCGCCGGGGTCGCCCTGTGCATAATTTTCGTACAGCGCGACGATGCGCAACCGGGCAAATCCTTCGATCGCGGGCAAATGCTGACGGCGCGCCGCGCTGGCGATGTCGCGATAATAATCCTCGGCGGCCTGAAAGCGCCCGAGATGCGCAAAGCTGTCGGCGATTTCGAGCCGACCGCCCAGCAGGCGCCAGTCGTTCGCGGGTAATCCGGCCTTGAGCGCGTCGAGGCTATCGATCGCGCTCAGCCGAAACTCGTCATTGTTGCCCAGATGCACCGCCACGCGCGAATTGGCGCGCTGCAACGTCGCGACTTGCAACGGAAATTGAGCAGCATAGCGCTGGTTTCGCCCGCGGCTCGCGCGCAAGACGCTGCGTGCGTCCTCATAATTGCCTGCGACGAAAAGATTTTCCGCATGGCGCAGCGTCGCGGCGATGTCCTGATCAACCGGGCATTTGCGCGCGATGCACTCCTGCAACGCGCGCTCGGTCTCGCTGAGCCGCAACCCGGTGACGACGACGTCGCTGTTTTCGCGCGGCGCCGTCTGCGCAGGCGCGGCGACTGGAATAGCGGCGGCGAGCAGCAGATAAACAGGGACTCGCATGCGACGTCTCCCTCGTCGTAATGCCCCCGCTCCAGCCCCCTGGAACAAGGCAATCCCTGTCAACTCGATAGCTATCGCACTTCGCAATATAAGGAAACTACAAATTTGGTCTCATTTTCAGCCGATTGTGAGCCGTTGCACTTCGCTGCCGATCGCATAGACGTGCCGCTTCTTGCCATCGGCGACCACGCGGAATTTGTTGGCGGCGCGGGCGACAGGGGCGGGCGCGAAGGTCTTGCCGCCGTCCTTGGTCTCGAACCCGCCCACCATCGTGCCGACCCAGCCGCGTTGTTCGTCGATAAAGCCGATTCCGAACTGGCGCGCCTTGGTCTCGACGACCATCGGCAGCTCGGTCCAGCTCTTGCCGCCGTCGATGGTCTTGACGATCAACTGCTGCGCGCGCGCCGGATCATAGCTCTGGACGGTTGCATAGCCGACCTTCGCGCTCACGAATGACGCCTTCCAGATCAGCTCGGCGGCGCGGCCTGATTTGTACACCTGCGCCCAGCTCTTGCCGCCGTCGGTGGTGCGCAGGATCAGCCCTTCGGTGCTCGCGGCGTCGCGGCTGGTCGAGGCGAAGATCAGCCCGGTTTGTTCGTCAAAGAATTTGATGTCGAGGATCATCCCGGCCTGCGCGGTCAGGTCGCTGACCGACCAGCTCTTGCCGCCGTCGGTCGAGCGCAGCAGCCCGGTCGGTCCGCCGACGCGGCCCGCCGCATGGACGACGACGCGGGGTTCGAGCTTGCCCTGATAGATGCGCTGCGTCTTCAGCACGTCGATCGCGCAGACGCCGACAATGGTCTTGCCGCCGAGATCGGCCGGGGTCCAGGTGACGCCGCCGTCGTCGGTGCGATAGAGCGGCGTGGTGTCGGTGACGCCGGGATAATAGTCTGTCCCGACATTGCCGATGAAACCGGTATTCGCATCAACGAAGCCGAGCGCGCGGATGAAGGTACCGGGTTTGCTCGCGACCTTGGCCCAGCTCGCGCCGCCGTCGGTGGTGCGGAACAGGTCGCCCTTGCCGGTGCCGTACCAGCCATGCAGCGGATCGGCGAAGCTGATATCGTCGCGCTTGCCGGGATAGGCCTCGGTCGGGAGCTTTTCCCAGCCTGGTTCGGCGATGCCGGCGCCGATCAAGGGCACAGCAGCGAGCGCCGCGCCAGCGGTCATCACGTCACGACGATTCAGTTGGATCACGACCTTCTCCTCCAGGCACGGAAGGTGTGTTATAAACGCGCCACGGCAACGTCAATCTGGTGAGCGTGCGCAACCGACGACTGCGCGTGCCCTCTCGGCCGATGTAACCTTTGCCGCCGCCGTCGCGAAAGCCCGGGCAATCGTTTCGACTTCTGGGGGCTTGCCATGACCAATCGTTATCCGGTGCCGTCCACCGACAGCGCCATCGCCGCGCTGCGCTGGGCGCTCGTTTTCATTTTCCTGTTCTTCGGTATCGCGAAATTCGCGCAGTACGAGGCCGAGGGCGTTGCGCGGATCGCCAGCCAATATCCGCTGTTCGCGTGGATGTACCCGCTGTGGGGGCCGCGCGTGGCGAGCAACGTGATCGGCACGATCGAACTCGCGACCGCCGCCGCGCTCGCGCTCGGCGCGTTCTCGCCGCGCATCAGCGTGCTTGGTGGGCTCATGGGCATGGCGACGTTCCTGATCACGCTCAGCTTCACGCTTGGCGTGCCGCTGTGGGAGGAAGGCTATGGCTTCCCCTTTATCGGATCGCTCGCGCAATTCCTGTTCAAGGATGCCGGACTGCTCGCGGGCTGCTACGCGATTGCCGTATTCTCGGCGCGCAAGGCGGGTTTCGCGCGCGGCTGACGCTCACGCGTCGATCGCGTCTTCCTCGACCCGCGCCGCATTTTCCTGGATGAAGGTGAAGCGGTGCGCGGGGTTGGTGCCCATCAGCCGGTCGACCAGGTCCTTCACCAATGCGCGCTCTTCATATTCCTGCGGCAGAGTGATGCGCAGCAGCGAGCGTGATTTCGGGTCCATCGTCGTTTCGCGCAGCTGCATCGGGTTCATCTCGCCGAGACCCTTGAAGCGCGCGACATCGACGCTGCGGCCCTTGAACTCGGTCGCCTCGATCCGCGCGCGGTCGGCATCGTCCATTGCGTAGAGGCTCTTGGTCCCCGCCGTCAGCCGGTAGAGCGGTGGCTGGGCGAGATAGAGATGCCCGCGCCGCACAATCTCAGGCATTTCCTGGAAGAAGAAAGTCATCAGCAAGGTCGCGATATGCGCGCCGTCGACATCGGCGTCGGTCATGATGACGACGCGCTCGTAGCGCAAATTATCGGGGCGGCAGTCCTTGCGCGTGCCGCAGCCGAGCGCCTGGATCAGATCGGCGATTTCCGAATTGGCGCCGATCTTGGCGGCCGTCGCGCTCGCGACGTTCAGGATCTTGCCGCGAATGGGCAGGATCGCCTGCGTCTTGCGGTCGCGCGCTTGCTTGGCGGAGCCGCCCGCGCTGTCGCCTTCGACGATGAAGATTTCGGTGCCTTCGGGGCTGTCGGCCGAACAATCGGTGAGCTTGCCGGGGAGGCGCAGCTTGCGCGCGCTGGTCGCAGTCTTGCGCTTGACCTCGCGCTCGGCTTTGCGCGCGAGCCGCTCGTCCATCCGTTCGAGAACATAGCCGAGCAGCGCCTTGCCGCGCTCCATATTGTGGCTGAGGAAATGGTCGAAGTGATCGCGCACCGCGCGCTCGACGAGGGTGGCGGCTTCGGGGCTGGTGAGGCGGTCCTTGGTCTGGCTCTGGAATTGCGGCTCGCGGATGAACACGCTCAGCATCAATTCGCTGCCGGTCATCACGTCTTCGGCGGTGATGTCCTTGGCTTTTTTCTGGCCCGTCAGGTCACCGAACGCGCGGATGCCCTTGACCAGCGCCGCCCGCAGCCCCGCCTCGTGCGTGCCGCCGTCGGGGGTGGGGATGGTGTTGCAATACCAGCTATAGCTGCCGTCGCTCCACAGCGGCCAGCTGACCGCCCATTCGACGCGGCCCGATTGTTCGCCATTCGGTCCAGCAGGGAAGTCCTGCGTGCCGGCGAAGAAATCGGCGGTCGCGCATTCGCGCCCCGCGATCTGCTCGCGCAGGTGATCGGCGAGGCCGCCGGGGAACTGGAACACCGCTTCGGGTGGCACATCGCTGTCGGCGACTAGCTCGGGCGCGCAATGCCAGCGGATCTCGACGCCCGCGAACAGATAGGCCTTTGACCGCGCGAGCTTGTACAGCCGCTGCGGCTTGAAATGCAGTTCGGGGCCGAAGATCTGCGTGTCGGGCGTGAAGGCGACCGACGTCCCGCGCCGGTTCTGCACCGGGCCTAGCTCCTCGAGCTTCCCTTGCGTGATCCCGCGCGAAAAGCGCTGGCGGTAAAGCTGCTTGTTCCGTGCGACTTCGACCACCGTGTCCGATGACAGCGCATTGACGACGCTCACGCCAACGCCGTGCAAGCCGCCGCTGGTCGCATAGGCCTTGCCCTCGAACTTGCCGCCCGAATGGAGCGTCGAGAGGATCACTTCGAGCGCCGACTTGCCCGGAAATTTGGGGTGCGGATCGACCGGGATGCCGCGGCCATTGTCAGTGATCGTCAGCCGGTTGCCGGGTTCCAGCGTCACTTCGATCCGGTTCGCATGGCCCGCGACCGCCTCGTCCATCGCATTGTCGAGCACTTCGGCGGCGAGATGGTGCAGCGCGCGCTCATCCGTGCCGCCAACATACATGCCGGGCCGCCGCCGCACCGGCTCCAGTCCTTCGAGGACTTCGATCGAAGAGGCATCATAAGCGCCGGGAACGGCATTGGGGGCAGCGAACAGATCGTCGGACATGGCGCGAGCTATAGGAGGGCGGGAGTCGCCCACGCAAGCATGCTCGCAACGGTGCGCTGGCGGACTTGCGGCACGACCCTGCATCCAAAACGCCGATGCTTCGTTTGGCTGCTGCGCTGCACCGAGCGTTCAAGGTGCCACGCGCAGCGATATCGTTTCGCATCCGAAAGACGACCTGTAGCTTATCATCTTTACTGGCTGCGCTGCTTCGACATTATGTGCAACATATCCCCGATCAAGCAATCAATAATGATCTAATCGCCGAATAGTGTTGCTAGAAGGCAACGATAAAAATTCTTCGCCGCAGTGCGGAACCCATGCGTGGTGGACAGGCGTTGTGCGGGTTCATGAAACATGTGTTGGAGTACGCCATGCGTAAGATGTTGATGACTTCCTTGATTGGTGCGACTGCTGTCGCTCTCACTGCCACCCCGGCGTTCGCGCAGATGAGCGATCCGGCCCCGGCACCGACCACCGAAGCCGTGCCGCCGCCTCCGCCGGTCGAGGATCGCCCGTTCCAGGGTTTCTACGTCGGCGGGTTCGTCGGCTATGACGTGCAGCCGAACGATCCCGGCGAAAGCATTGTCTTCAATCGTGGCGGCAGTGCGACCGTCACCACCGCTGCGGGCGCCGATGCTTTTTCGCCGGGCTTTTGTAATGGTGCCGCCAATGGCACCGGGCCGGACAATGGTTGCCGCAACGATCGCGACCAGTTCACCTATGGCGGCCGCATCGGCTTCGATCTGCAAAAGGGGCCGTTCGTGATTGGCGCGCTTGCTGAATTCGGCGACAGCCGCATCAGCGACAGCGTCACCGCGTTCAGCACCACACCGGCGAGCTATACGCTCACGCGCTCGGTCAATTGGGAAGGCGGCCTGCGTGGCCGCGTCGGTTTCGCCGCGCGCAACACGCTGTTCTATGGCACCGGCGGCGCGGGCTATGCCCGGATCAAGAGCGACTTTTCGACCACGAACACCGCCAATGCCTTTGCTGTCACCGGTACGCGCAACAAATGGGGCATCCAGTACGGCGGCGGCATCGAGCAGAAGATCGGGCGCCACTTCTCGATCGGCCTCGAATATCTCTATCACGACTATAACACGCCCGACGCGCGCGTGCTGGTGTCGCAGGGCACGGCGCCTGCCACCAATCCGTTCGTGCTCGGCGGCATCACGACGACGTTCGCGCGCAGCGACACCAAGTTCAACTGGCACTCGCTGCGTTTGACGGCGGCGTTCCGCTTCTAAATCAACCCGTTTTCGTCCGCGAAGCCCCCGGTGCCCATGGCGCCGGGGGTTTTTCGTGTTCGCGATCAGCGCATGACAAGCGGTGTTGCCAGTTGCTATACGCAACTCAATCGAGCGCGAAACGAAGAGGATGCCGCATGCCCATCGAAGCCAAGGTCAACGGTAAACCCGTTACTTTCGCGGCCGAACCCGACACACCTTTGCTGTGGGCGATCCGCGAGGAATTGGGGATGACCGGCACCAAATTCGGCTGCGGCATCGCGGCGTGTGGGGCGTGCAGCGTCCATATCGACGGTCAGGTGACACGGTCGTGCAGCGTGCCGATCAGCGACGTCGCGGGCAAGTCGATCACCACGATCGAGGGATTGGCGCAGCCCGACGGCACGCTCCACGCGCTGCAGGCGGCGTGGATCGCGCATCAAGTGCCGCAATGCGGCTATTGCCAGTCGGGCCAGTTGATGGCCGCCGCCGCGCTGCTCGCCGCGAGCCCCAAGCCGACCGACGCGCAGATCGACGAAGCGATGACCAATATCTGCCGCTGCGGCACCTATCCCCGTATCCGCGCGGCGATCCACGCCGTCGCTGGCCAAGCTTGAGGAGCGCGACGATGGGCATCATCCGCAGAAGTTTCCTAATCGGTGGCGCGGCTGTGGTCGGCGGCGGCATTTTCGCGATGAAATGGGCCGATGGCTCGGCGCGCTCGCATGCCGCCGAGCTGACCAACGGCAAGGACGGGTATAATTTCGCGACATGGCTGCGCATTGGCGAGGACGACAAGATCACGCTGTTCTCGCCGCACACCGATATAGGTCAGGGATCGAACACCGGCCTCGCGCAGATGCTCGCCGACGAGCTCGACGCTGATTGGGCGAAGATCGAGGTGGCATCGGCGCCGGCGGAGTCGGCCTTCGCCAATGTCGCGCTCGGGCGCGGCTTCCTCGCCGAGATGACGGGCTATCCGGGCGTGGTGGCGTCGCTGCCGACCTCGCTCTTGTCGATGATCGCGCGGTCGATGAACCTGCAGATCACCGGCGGATCATCGGCGCTGCGGTTTACCGGTCAGAAGAGCGTGCGAGTGATCGGCGCGTCGACTCGCCGCGCGCTGGTGAAGACTGCCGCCGATCGGCTTGGCGTGCCGGTCGAGGAACTGACGACCGCCGACAGCAAGGTCACTCACGCCAAGTCTGGCCGCTCGCTGCGCTATGGCGAGCTCGCCAAGGAAGCCGCCAGCTATTCGTTCGACAGTGGCGTGCCGCTGAAAGATACGAAGAGCTTTCGCTATATCGGCAAGTCGGTGCCGCGCTTCGACATTCCGGCCAAGGTCGATGGGACCGCGCAATATGGCATGGACGTGATCAAGCCCGACATGCGGGTCGCCACGGTCATCGCCGCGCCGATCCGGGGCGGCAAGCTCACCTCGGTCGACCCTGCGCCTGCAATGGCGGTGCCGGGCGTGGAAAAGGTGATCAAGCTCGACGGTGCCGTCGTGGTGGTCGCCAAGGGCTATTGGCAAGCGCTGAAGGGCGCGCGCGCGCTGTCGCCGAAGTTCAGCGACGGCGGCAATGGCGCGATTTCGACCGAATCGATTTTCGCCGAACAGGCCAAGCTGCGCGCCGCCAACAAGCCCGATGCGACCAAGGGCAGCGGCGATGCCGAGGCGGGGCTGAAGACGGCGGGCGCCAAGCTGGTCGAGGCCGAATATCGCCTGCCATTCCTCCACCACGCGATGATGGAGCCGTTTGCGCTCACCGCGCATCACAAGGACGGCAAGCTCGACATCTGGGGCGGGATGCAGGATCCGCTCGCGTCGAAAATGGCCGCCGCCACTGCCGCCGGGCTTGCACCCGACAAGGTGACGTTCCACCCGATGCTGATCGGTGGCAGCTTTGGCCGCCGCCTGCCGATGTACATGGAAATCGTCGATCAGGT
>CAYUYZ010000013.1:0-68708 GCA_964449575.1 uncultured Stakelama sp. | reverse complement strand
CGAGCTGGGGCAAGGTCAACACCGGCATCGAGCAGATGGTGTTCGCCGAAGCCGGTTCGGTGATGCCGCTGCTCGCGTCGGACGCCTATCACCGTGGCCATTGGAAGACCCGCGCGAAGCGCGCCTGGGGCAAGCTCTTCGCCTGATGGCGAAGGACAATGAACGCTTCGAGCGCCATCGCCAGCCTTGGACGACGGACGAGGTGCAGAAACTGCACCAGTTTGCCAAGAAGGAGATGGCGCTGAAGGCAATTGCCAAGGCGCTCAAGCGCAGCGAGGAATCGGTGCGCGACCGGGCCAAGGCGGACGGGCTGACAATCGCTAAGCTGCGTTAGTTATGCGCCAGTCGTAACGGGACAAGCCTTGCGCGGTGATTGCCGGTTCGCAAGCTTCAGCAACAACGCGAGCCATCGTCACGCTTCTGTCACAATCCGCCGCAATATGTTGCTGCCGGGGCGTTTTTCTTCGGCAGTCGCCGATGCCGGCGATGCGCCCCCATGGGCATAAGGGGGACTAAAGCATGTGGGGATTGTTGTTTCGGATGCCCTGGTGGGCGTATTTTATACTGGGGCCGTTGCTGCTGATCGGCGGTGGCTATGCTTATTTTGATTACAGCCAGGAAGTCGCCGCGAAAACCGCTGCTGCAAAGCGCGCTCCCCCGGCGCCTGTGCCCATCGAATCCATCGATCCAAAGCGGTCTATTGCCGGGGTGAAAGAAGTCGTTGCCCTTGCGCAAGTCGATCTGGAGCACGCGATGGAAATGACCGAATCCAGGCGCGGCGTCGAGCGGCATCATTGGACGGTTGCTCCCATCTACCCGACCAACGCCAGCGACCCCGCCGCTCCGGCAATCGGCGCGATGGTGCATGACGGCAAGGTCGATGATAGCCAGCTTGTGAGCCTGATGGTGGGCCGGGGCGCGCTGGGTCCCGTGATGAAGCTCGACGGCATTGTGACGGACGACTTCAGCACCACCGAGGCCGTCACCAAAGCGCTGGCTGGGCGCGTCAAATTGCCTGCGAATCCCATTATCATCGACACTTTCGTCAACGGTCGCCAAGCCGGGCTGAAGCCAAATGAGGGCGGATACGTCTTGGCCATCGTTGCCGCCGTTGCCGGCCTGTTCGCGATCGGCTTTGGTTTCTACCGTCGGGCCGACCGCGTCATGAGCTACGAATAAGCATCACGGAGCGACGGATGTTGGCCTGATCAATTGCAATCGAGGCCAGACTGAGTCACCCCTCCCCCGGGGGATCAACACTTCCGGGGGAGAAGTTCATGCAAAGCCCAATCATCGCGCCCGTCATCGCGCTTATCGCCTGGACGCTCGTCGTCTGGATCTGGATGTATGCGACGCGCTTGCCTGCGATGTCGCGCGCGGGGATCGACGGCACCAAGATCGTCGGCACGACCGGGCCAGCACTCCGCGCCGATCTCGTCGCGGGCGGCGAACTCAAAGCGTCATGGGTGGCCGACAATTACAACCACCTGCTCGAACAGCCGACGATTTTCTATGCGATCTGTTTCGTCCATGCGTTGATTGGCACCGGCGACGGATTCAACGCGCAGATCGCCTGGGCCTATGTCGCGCTGCGGATCGTCCACAGCATCGTTCAGAACACCTTCAACCGCGTGCTCGTGCGCTTTTCGGTGTTCGTGCTGGCCAGCCTATGCCTGTTCGCGCTGACCCTGCACGCGGCAATGGCCTATTTCGGCTGGCACATGCACGGCTAACCGAACAACCGCGCCATCGATCGTTCGAGCATCACGAGCTGCCAAAGCGTGCGGCCATGATCGGCGCGTCCGGCGCGGTGATCTGCGGCCAGCCGCTCGATCGCCGGCATCGCGAACCAACCGGTCCCGCCCAGAATCGGTGACCGTGCAAGAGCGGCAGCTTCGTCGGCCAACGGCCCCCGGAGCCACGCGCTGATCGGCGTGACGAACCCCATCTTCGGGCGGTAGAGGATGTCCTGAGGCAGATAGCGTTCGAGCGCGTGCTTCATCACCCATTTGCCCTGCCCGCGCTTGATCCGCATCGACACGGGCAAGGTCGCAGCGAATTCGATCAGCTTGTAGTCGAGCAGCGGCTCGCGCGCTTCCAGGCTGACGGCCATGCTCGTGCGATCGACTTTGGTCAGGATATCGCCCGGCAGCCAATGCTTGAAATCGGCATATTGCGCGGCATCGAGCGGCTCGCGGCCCGGGGCATTCTGCATCGTCGTGAGATAGCGATCCTCGGCACGGTGCCCGCCTAGCGCCGCGCGCGCGGCATCGGTGAACAGCAGATTGCGGAGCACCGGCGGCGTGACGCCGACCGCGCGCGCGTAAGCCGTCGCGCCATCATCGGCGAGGCCGAGAAAGGTGGTCTTGGCGCGAAACCGCTGCGGCGCCCAATCGGCCTTGGGATAATAGCGGCCAAGCGCGCCGAACAGCCGCGTGCGAAGGCTCGCGGGGATAAGGCCGCGCAGCCGCTCTTCGGCCGCCTGAAAACGATAGCGGCGATAGCCGGCGAAGGCTTCGTCGGCGCCGTCGCCCGATAGCGCGACGGTCACGGTTTCACGCGCGAGTTCGCACACCCGGTAGGTCGCGAGCGCTGAGGCATCGGCAAAGGGCTCGTCGAAGGCGGCGACCAACGTGTCGATCAACGCGAAATCATCCGCCGCCACGATCCGCTCGCGGTGATCGGTCGAGAAACGCGCCGCGATCTGGTTGGCATAGGAGCGCTCGTCATGATCAGCGGCATCGAAGCCGATCGTGCAGGTCTTGACTGCCCGCCGCGACGTCTCGGCCATCAGCGCGACCACCGCCGAGCTGTCGACGCCGCCCGACAGAAACGCGCCAAGCGGCACATCGGCGATCATCCGCAGGCGCACGGCGGCGCGCATTCGGTCGACCAGCTCTTCCTCGATCGCGCTCGCCGAGGCCCGCGTGCGGTTGCTGAAGTCGAGGTCCCACCATTGCTGCGGCGCGGGTACCGTCTTGCCGCGTTCGATCAGCAGGAAGTGCCCGGCCGCAAGCTTTTGCACGCCAGCGACGAGACAGGCGTCGTCGGGGACATAGCCGAACGCCATAAAATCCTCGACCGCGCGGATATCGGGCGCGCGGCGGACGAGCGGGTGCGCGAGCAGCCCTTTCAATTCCGACGCGAATGCCACTGCGCCGTCGGAGAGCACCACATAATGGAGCGGCTTCACCCCCATCCGGTCGCGCGCGAGGAACAGCGCTTTGCGGCGATCATCATAGAGCGCGAGCGCGAACATGCCGTTGAGCCGGTCGAGCATTGCCGGACCCCAGGCAGCCCAGCCGTGGAGCAGCACTTCGGTATCGCTATCGGTGCGGAAATGCGCGCCTTTGCCCTCAAGTTCGGCGCGGACTTCGGCGAAGTTATAAATCTCACCGTTATAGCTGACGGTCAGCGCACCATCAGCGCTGTGCATTGGTTGGGCGCCACCACCAAGATCGATGATGGCGAGACGCCGATGCCCTAGTCCGATCCCCGGCGCAGTCCAAACCCCTGCCCCGTCTGGCCCGCGATGCGCCTGCGCATCAGTCATCGCGACGATACGCGCAGGGTCGATCGGCTTGGGGGTCCCGGGGTAGAACAGCCCCGCAATGCCGCACATCAGCGAATGCCCGCGCTATGATCGGCGATGCGGTCGACCGGGCCGAGCGCGGCGAGGAAACGGGCGATGGCGGCCTCCCCGTCCGGCTCCTCCGCCGACACATGCACCGCAACCGCAGCCTGACGCCCGCCGAGCAGCCGCGCACGCAGCGTCGCAAGCTTCACCGCGACCGGACTTGCCGTCAGCGTCTCACCGATCCGGTACCAGCTCACCACGACGCGCTCGACCGGCCCCGGCGCGGTGATCCGCATCGCCGCGCCGCCTGCCACAGACGGCAGGCCGCTGACGCGGACCCAGCGATCATCCTCACGCAACGGCCCGACACCAAAGGCAACCACTTCGTGCCCCTCGCGCTGGCTGGCGTAGACCGCGATTGCGAGATCAACTTGATGGCCTTGTGCATCGGCATAACGCCCGATCAGGAAATGATCCGCGCCGGGATAGTTGGGCGCCCATGCCGCGCGCGTGCTTGCCGGCACCTGATGCCAGCCTGGCACTTCCGGCAAGGCGATACGCGATGGCAGCGCATCCGCGCGCGCCGCCGAGACGCTGCTCCACGCCGGGAAGGCAGCGGCGGTGGTCAGGACCAACGCCGCCGCAAGCCACGCTTCGATCGTCTGACGCGGCATCGGCAAGCGCGTGACGTCGATCCAGGCCGCATCGGGATCGCGATCGAACCAGCGCCAGCCAATCGCCAGCACCGCCGCCATCACCACCCCGAAAAACACCCAGCCATAAACGATATGGTCGAACCCCGTCGCCGCCTCGACCGAGGTCAGATGCGCGGCATAGATCGTACCGAACGCCCGCAGGCCATTGGCGATCACCGGCACCACCAGTGCCATCGCCAGAAACGCCGCGCGCCGTGCCCAGCTCACGTAACAAACATTGGCGACCAGTACGCCATAAGCAAACATCGCGATCACGAATTTCGCGCCCGAGCAGGCCTCGGCAACCTCGAAATAGCCGTTGGGGATGGTGATCAGCACGCCGTCGACCTGCGCCGGGACACCCGCCAGATGTAGCAGCGGGATTGTCATCGCAACCGTCACTTGCTGGAGCGGCGCTTCAAGACCCTCACCGAACGGCACCAGAAAATAGGCGTAGAGCAACGGAAACAGCAGCCCGCGCGCCACCTGCGGCCCGAGCAAAGTCACCACCGCGCCCTGGACCATCGTTACAAGCCCCAGATGCCGCGCCAGCGCGACCCCGGCAGCATCGCCAATCAGCCAACTCAACCCGCCGACCGCGACGATCGCCAGCCCCGGTGCCCAGCCGACCGGCGTCAGCCCGGCCAGCTCGTGCCGCCGTTGCCACACCAGCCATCCCACCACCGGGCCAATAAACAGGCAATGTCCAAAGGTCGTGCTGGTCCACCATAACCGCGCCAGATCAGCGGCATCGTGTCCGAAAATCACAAGCAGAAACATGGTTGCACCCAACAGGATGCCACCCTGCCGACGCCACGCCTGCGGCGAAGTCGCAAATTCCCTAGCAGCCAGGGCGATCGTCATGTCGCCGTCGATACGCTTCGGGCCGATCCAAACGAACGCCCTAGAACCGGATCGAGCGCTGCCAGCCGGGCTGACCATCCATAGCGCTTGAGCACTTGCGCGCGCGCGGCCAGCCCCAGCGCAAGCGCCGCTGCCGGATCCTCGATCAGCGCCGTGATGTGGTCGGCAATCTCGCCCACGGTCGTGCCGACGCGGATCGTGTCGCCGTGGTCAATCCCCTCGGCCGCTGCTGCCGACGCCACCAGCGGCCGCGCCATCGCCATCGCCTCGAGCACCTTGTTCTGCACCCCGCGCGCGAGTTGCAGCGGGGCGACTACGACCTGCGCGGCGGCGAGCCAACCGCGCACATCGGGCACTTCGCCCGTCACGATGACGCCCGGGATCTTGGTCAGCGCGCGAACGGCATCGCTGGGGTTGCGCCCGACGATGGCGAAGCGCGCGGCGGGGTGTTTGACGCGGATGTGCGGGAACACCGTTTCGGCGAACCAGCGCACGGCTTCGATATTGGGGCGATAATCCATCTGACCCGTGAAGACGATCAGCGACCCCGCAATCGATTCGATCCGCTTGAACTGCGCGCCGGGATCGAAAAACGTGGTATCGATGCCATTTTCGACGACATGGACGCGTTCGGCGCGGGCGCGGTTGCGGAACAGGTCAGCTTCGGCTTCGCTGACGAACAGGCTGGCGGCGGCACGCGCGGCGATACCCCGATCATGCTGAAGCAGGAGATTGGCTTCGCGCTGCATCATCCAGCGCATCGGACCCCGCGCGCTTTGGGCATAAGCGGCGAACTTCGCCGAATCCATGTCGCAAAAGTCCATGATCACCCGAAATCGACCCGCAGGCGGCAGATATTGTGCCATCTGGCTCGAAAACACGAAAACGGTATCGATCGCATGGCGCGACATCACGCTTTGCACGGCTTCGGCGAAGGCACGGCTTTCGAACGCGGTCAGCGACACCGGGCGCCGCCACAACAAGGCTTGCAGCGCAGCGAGCCACTGCGGCTTCGAGCGGAAAATGATCGACCGGCTGGCGGTAAAGGGCACCAGCCCGCTCTTGCGCTTCAGATCGTTCGAATCATCGGCAAAGGCGACGATATGGACGCGACTGCCCCGGGCGAGGTGCTTGAGCATGTGAAAGCCACGGATCTTGTCGCCACGATCGGGCGGAAAAGGCATGCGGTGGGCCAGGAACAAGATGTCGCCCATGTCAGCCGAGGCCGCGTGCGATCAGCGGCCCTGCGCGGTTGGCAACCCAGAGCGGCAGCTTCTTCCAGCGCGCGATCTTGGCCTGATAACGCGGGTTGAGCGGATTGACGTCACGCACCGTCTGGCCGTCGGCGCTGCGTTTGAAATAGCGCAGCGGCACGCCCTCAAAACCCCAGTGATGCTTATAGGCGGCAGGCCCTGTGCCGACCTTCGACCGGCCAAAATCGAACCGCGTGCAGCCGCGCGCGCGGGCATGGCTCATCAGCGCGAAATACAGCCGCTCATTCGCGCGCAGGCTGCGCGCGGCAAAAGTACCGCCGCCCCAATAGGGAAAGGCAGTCCCCCCGAAATAGAGCGTCAACACGCTGGCCACCGGCACCCCCTGCTGCAGCACCACCGTTATATCAGCATCTTCATCAAAGTGGGTGATAACTTCGCGAAACATTTTGGCGGGGAAAACGGGGGTGCCGAGGTTGCGGACCGATTCAGCGTAAACTGCGAAATGCTGGCGTTGGGCGACCGCGTCGCGCGCGAAAACGACGTCAAGATCGGCGGCAAGGCCCTTGCGGACCTCGGCGCGGTGCTTGCGTGGAATCGCGGCGAGCTCGGCCTCGTCGTCAGCCGCGAGCGGGCGCGCGAAGTTGAGATAGCTGGTGTCGTCGATCTGCCAGTCGGCGCCGGGCAGCGGCCCACCGCGCACTTCCATCGTCGGGCAGCCGAGCCGACCGGCGAGCGCCCAGCCCGCTTCGGCCAGCGTCTCAACGGCTTCGGGCACATCCGCCAAAATGCCACCACCCACACCGAACCCCGATGATACCAACGCACGCCCAAACAGGACCGACCGAATCTCGGTGAGCGGGAGGATCCCCGCGATCAGGCCGCTCCCCCGTTCAGCAATCAGGCAGTGCGCGCGCTGGCCGCAGCCAAGCGCGACGGCGCGCTGCCATGCTGTCAGATGAAACGGCGTGGCGTCGGGATGCGCGGCGACGAAGGCGTCGATCCGCGCGCGCTCGCGGGCATCGCCCAGATCGGCCGTGCGCAGGCCGAGCGGCATCGCAAGCAGGGGTAAGGTCACGCGCGGGCGGCTTCGACCGCAACGACCTGATCGACACGGCCCCAGTCATGCCGCTTGATCAAGGTGCGCAGCTTGCCTGCCATCGCCCCCAGCCGACTATAATGACGCAGTTTCGATTTGAGCGGTGCATCGGCGACGCGCGGCTGGCCGGGGTCGATTTCCCACGGATGAAAGTAGAAAACTGCCGGTCGCGCGGCCGCATTGACCTGACGCACCGCCCAGCTCGAAAACGCCCCCGGGAACAACCGAAAGAAACCACCGCCCGTCGCCAGTCGCTTGTTGCCAACCTCGGCAACGGTCACCGGCAGTTCGATCAGGTCGCTGTCATCGAGCGGGCGAAAGGCGAAGCGCGGGGCGTCGCGCCAGCCATAATGGTCGTGCACCAACGGCGCGACGCTCGACGAATAGCGATAGCCCGCCTCGGCGAGGATCGCATGCGCCCAGGGCGTGCGCTGGTCGATCGAAAAGCTCGGCGCGCGATAGCCGGTGACGGCGGTCCCGGCGGCGTCCTCAATCGTCGCCCGCGCGCGCGCCAGATCGGCGCGGAACTGCTCGGGGGTCATCGTGAAAACGCGGTCGTGGTCCCAGCCGTGGCTCGCAATCTCATGCCCACCATCGACGATGCGGCGGATCAGCGCGGGATACCGCTCGGCTACCCAACCAAGGGTGAAGAAAGTCGCACGGACGCCGCTTTCGGCAAACAGCGCCAACACGGCATCGGTGTTGCGCTCGACGCGCGGCGTCAGCGATTCCCAGTCGCGCTTGTCGATCACCTTTTCAAAGGCGCCGACCTGAAACCAGTCCTCGACATCGACCGACAGCCCGTTGAGCATGATCTGTCCCCTTAGCCAGCCAGGCCGCGATAGGCAGCGAGATCGGGCCGGTGACTGTCGCTTTCGATCCAATCGATCAGCAACGTCAGGATGCGCCGCAGAGCGGCTTCCTGCTCCTCGATCCGGTCTTCAAGCGCGGCGATACGGGCATCGGTTGCGGCATGCGTTGATCGATCGTCGCGCAAATCCTCAGTGACCGCGCTGATGCGGTGACCCTGCAACGCCACCATTTCATCGAGATTCGCAACTTGGTCGGCTAGCCGCGCGAAGTCGCTGTCGGCAAACGTCGGCGTCGCGACGGGCGTCGTGAGCGAGGGAGCCTCCGGTACGAAAGCGGATTCGATCGCAGCAGGGCCGACAATCGGCAATGGCGCCGGCGCCTCCGCTACCTCGGGCACATGAAGGACTTCAGTCTCAGCTACCGGCGTGGAAATCATCTCCGCCGATACCACGGGTTCCGATGCCCTGATCGCTGCATCGCCATTCATGTCGGCGATCACGGTGGCGACCGTGGCCCCATCGATCAGATCGAGCTGTTCGATCGCGCCATAGAGCATCACCCGACCCGCGAGCTGGTTCAGCCGACGCGGCACGCCGTCCGATCCGGCATAGAGCGCGGCGAAGGCGTCGTCGGTAAAGCCCGGGCGACCCTGCCATCCAACGATGTTCAACCGGTGGCGGATATAGGCCGCGACTTCGCCCGGCCCCATCGGGTCGAGATGATGCGTCGCAATCACGCGCTGGCGAAGCTGTTCGAGCCGCTCTGACCCTTGCAGCCGCTCGCGGAATTCGGGCTGGCCGAGCAGGAAGATCTGGAGCAGCGCGTGCCCGCCCGCCTGGAAGTTCGACAGCATCCGCAATTCTTCGAGCGCGCTCGTGTGCAGCGCCTGTGCTTCGTCGACGATCAGCAGCGTACGCCGGCCGCTGCGCGCGACCGCATGCAACCCGCGTTCGATCGCGCTCAGCAACTGCGCCTTGACCATCGCGGTCGGATCAATGTCGAGCCCCGTAGCGACCATGCGGAGCAGGTCGTCGGCTTCGATCTGCGTCGACACGATTTTGATTGCGTGCAGCCGCTCGCGGTCGATCGTCGCCATCAGATGGCCGACAAGCGTCGTCTTGCCCGCGCCAATGTCGCCGGTCACGACGATGAAGCCCTCGCCCTGGCTCAGCCCATAGCCAAGATAGGCCATCGCCTTCTTGTGCGTGGCCGATTCGAACCAGAATTTGGGATCGGGGGTCAGCTGGAACGGCCGACCGCTCAATCCATAATGCTCATCGTACATCGTTACCGTCCTGTCCGGTTGACGCCGGATCGTCAGAAAGAATAGCGGCCACCCAGCAGCGCCTGAAGCGAGGTAATCGACGGCGCCTGATCCTGCCCGAAATTATAGATGCCGATCGAGCCAAAGGCATTGAACCGCCCGAAGCGCCGATTGATCGATCCGGTCGCGCCGACATTATACACGCCAATCTGTGTGCCAATGCCACTCTTGTAGTAGTTGGCGAAGACATTGGCGTCGATCGACGTGCGCCTATCGAGCTGGTGGTTGATATAGGCCTGAACGTAGTAGCTTTCGTCTTCGAAACCGTTGATCGTGAAGCCCGGCCCGCCGTTGGACGCCAGATAATCGCGGTTCGCATAGCCAGCACCGACCCCGAAATTGGTACGCCCGCGCGTGACGGCGATCACCGCATCGACACCGCGCGAGCGGAACGCCGAAGTCGACACCGATTGCAGCGCGCTGTTCAGGCAATTCCCCGCCGCCCCGCCCTGCGCGCCGAACACGCAGCCGTTAAAGCCTTGGCCGAGCGTGTTGCTGCCCGGATTGAAGCTCGTCGGGATCTCGTTGAGATTGTTCTGGAGCTGCCGACCAAAGGTCTGGATGCCGTCATAGCCTGACACGCGCACCGCGACCGTCTTCGACGCCTGATAAGTCAAGCTACCGACGGCACTGAAGCTGCCATAGCGCTCGCCCGCATGGACTTCGAGCTGGGTGCGCTGATTGGGCCGCCACACCACGCCAGCGTCATAATAGAGTCCGTCGAAGTCGTAATCGATCCGGCGCTGGCCGTTGGGATCGATCTGAAAGCGACCGCGATTATTGACGACGGGCTGGCCGGCCGCGTCGAACAGCGCATCGCGGTGGCTGATCTGGATATTCTCGTAACCGACCCCTGCCGTTAGCGCGAGCGTCGGGCTGACGGGGTAAAGCACGTCGAGGCGACCAAATTTGCCTTCATAGACTTGGTTGAGCTGGCTCGCGTCGTCGCGCGACCACGCCCCGCTGAGTGTGACCCCGACCGGCAGCACACTGCCCGACTTCAGGTTGAGGCTCGCCTGGGCCTGCTGGCTGCGCGAGTCGTCGAACACGTCGAGCCGCTGGCCATTGACCGGGCTGACGATGCTGGGCGCCTGCACCTTGGTATAGCCAAAGCGATAGCCCCCGCTGATGCCGAGATCGCCGATGTGCGTGCCAAAGGTCGGCCCGGCATAGACCGCGTAAAGCTGGCTGATATTGGCGACATTGCCTTGCAAGATGCCCGGCGCCGCACCGCGGATGTCGGAGCGGGTGCGCGTGGCAAGCCCGCCAGCCTCGATCGTCAGCGGGTTGGCAACGCGCACGGCGGCACGGACGAGGCCGCTATGGATGTCAGTATCGGCAAGGCGATTGTCATAGGCAAAGCGGTGCTCATAGCGATAGCTCGCCTGCACCTGCACGCGCCGACTCTGCACGGTCGCGTCGATGCCGGCCGCGATCGTGGTGTAGGTGAGCACATCGTCGTTGGTCAGATCGGCCGTCACAATCTGTGCTGCCTCGATGTACGGCGTGATCTGCTTTTCGCGCGCCGACGCAGGCGCGGCGAGAATTGCCGACCCGACTGCGGCCCCGATCATGAGCTTGCGCATCATGCGTCCTCCATCCCGTAATAGCTGCCAAAGCGGCGCCCGTTCGGCGCATGAGCAACGGCGTTGAGCACCAGTTGAATCTGTTCGCACCCGTCGAGCAGCGCGACGGCTTCGCGCAAATCGCTCTCGCTGGTGCCGTCGGCGCGGACGACGAGCATGATCTGCCCGACATGCAGCGCGAGCGTCGCGGCGGGCGACGCAGCCAGCGCGGGTGGCGAATCGAACACGATGATGCGGCGCGGATCGGCGGCGAGTAGCGCGTCGAGCAATTCGGGCGTGCGTGCGCTCGCGAGCAGCTCGGTATCCTGATTCGACCGTGTGCCCGCTGGCAGCAGGCTCAGCTGCGGCACGTTGGTGCGCACAATATAGTCCTCAATCTGTGCGCTGGGATCAGCGAGCACGTCGAGCAGACCGCGCCGGTCGTCGAGCCCGAGCCGCACCAGCACATCGGGTTTGGCGACATCGGCATCGACCAGCACGACTTCGATTTCGCGCTCGGCGGCAAGGCTCAGCGCGAGATTGATCGCGCAGTAGGTCTTGCCCTCATGCGCGTTGGCCGACCCGACGAGGATCGCGCGGGCACGCGGGCCGTGTGACGCGGCGACGGTGCGCGCAGTCAGCAGCAACTGCCGCTTGATCAGCCGGAATTCCTCGGCAAGCGCGTTGACCGGCGCGCCGGGGGTCAGCAGTCCCTGATCGGCAAAGCGCGCGGGGTCGATCGTGACAACGCTTTGCGCCCGATTTTGCACGCGCGGTTTCGGGGTTGCCTCAGGAACCGGTGTGACCACGTTAGGCGCAGTCACCAACGGCAGTGGCTCCGTCACCGCATCGGCGGGAATCGGTCGCGCATCAGCGCCGCGCGCGCGGAACGCCGCGTCAAAATCATAGACAGTCGCCGCGCGTTCGAGCAGCGAGGGACGGCGCAGCGGGGTGGGATCACTCATGCCGTCAATCCCCGCTGAATAAACTCGACGCCGATCAGCGCGACAAAGGCGACCACCAGCGCCGCCGTACCACCCGCGAAATACATCAGCCGCTGGCGCCGCAACGTGCGCTCGGCCGTGGTCACCAGCTCGCCGATCGCGCCGATCACCGGCAGCCCGGTGGCACGCTCAAGTCGTGTCGCGGTGGCGAAAGTCGTCTTGAGCTGACCCAGCGCGAACGCCGCGCCAATGCCAGCACCAATGCCGGCGATCAGCACGCCGCTGAGCAGCAGTGGGCGATTTGGCGCAGAGGGCGCACGTGGTGCGGCCGGCGGATCGATGACGCTGAACTTCACCGAATTGGTCTGGTTCTGGACCTGCCCGCGCAGTTTGATCTCTTCGCGGTCGGCGAGCAGCTTGTCATATTGATCCTTGAGCACTTGATAGTCGCGCTCGAGCTGCGCCTGCTCGGCGGCGACCGCCGGATTGTCGGTCAGCCGCGCCTGAAGCTGGTTGAGGTCGTTCTGGATCTGCGCCTTGCGCGCGCTGAGCGCCGCGACCTGCGCCTGCTTGTCGGCCTGAAGCGACCGCAGCGAGGCATAGATCGGATTGGGCGTCCCTGCCCCACCCGCGCTGAGCGGCTCGTTGCGCGCGGCGGCCTGGGCAGCGGCGAGCTGGCTCTTGAGGGCGACGACATCGGGATGCGAATCGGTCCAACCGCGCCCGCGCGCTTCGGCAATCTGGCCAAGGATCGCATTGACCCGTGCCCGTGCCGGTCCGGCGGCACCACCACCGGTGCCCGGCGTGCTCGCCGGTTGCCCCGCCATCTGGCTGTTGAGCGCCGCAAGGCTCCCCTGCGCGGAGGCGAGATCGGTCTCGACCTGCGCCATCTGGCTGCGCGCGGCGCCAATGCGGTCGTTGAGCGACCCCGTGCCCGGCAGCGAGCCCATATAGCGATTCTGGAAATCGGCGCGCTTGGCTTCTGAATCCTGCAATTGCTTCTGGCGCTGCGCCAATTGGCCGTCGAGGAACTGAAGCGTCGAGCTCGTCTCGTCGCGGTCGCCGGTCAGATTCTCCTCGACGAAAATGTCGATCAGCTTCTGGACGATCTGCTTGGCCAGCTTCGGGCTTGGCGCGGTCGCCGAAATCTCGATGAGGTTGTCCTGTTGCGCGACGACCTTGATCGCGGCTTGCAGCGTCGCCACGCGGTCAGCGACGTCGCGGTCGTTGGCGATGCTGTTGGCCATATCGGTGCCGCGCACGACCTTGGCGAGGTTGATCGCCGATGTCAGCGTCTGGCGAACCCGGTCGAGGTCCTTCGCCTGCTCGTCGGGCGAAATCCCGATCTTGCCGGGCAACAGCGACTGGACCTGGATCGAAACGCGCGCCTTGGCGGTGTATGTCGCCGGTATCTGCGCGACCGCGAACCAGCCGAGCACGCAGACGCCCCACGCGACCGCGAGCGCCAGCCAGCGCCGCAGCCAGATGCCGTGGAGGACGATGCGAATTTCGTCGTAAAGGCCGTTCATCTAATCAGGCCTCGCTCAGAACATGCTTTCCGGGATGATGATCACGTCCCCGGGTTGCAGCTTCACATTGGCGCGCGAATCGCCATTCTTGAGCAGGCTCGACAGCCGCAGCGCATACTCTTTCTGTTTGCCCGTGGTGCGGTCGTAGCGGATCAGCTTGGCGCGGTTGCCTGCGGCGAATTCGCTCAGGCCACCGACCGCGATCATCGCGTCGAGCACGGTCATGTTGGCGCGATACGGGATCGACGCCGGCTTGCCGGTCGCGCCGACAATGCGGACTTGCTGGCTGAACGTGCCCGAGAAATTCTCGACGATCACCGAAACGATCGGGTCCTTGATATATTCGCCCAGCGCAATCTTCAGATCATCGGCGAGCATCGCCGGCGTCTTGCCGACGGCGGGCATGTCGTTGATCAACGGGGTGGTGATGCGGCCATCGGGGCGCACCTGCACCTTGGCCGACAGTTCAGGATTGCGCCACACGAAGATGTTGAGCTGGTCGAGCGGCCCGATGATATACTCCTCACCCGGCGCTTCCTGTGTCGCGACATAGGATGCCGGCGGCAGTTCCGGGCGCCCGCCACCACCGACGCAGCTCGAAAGCAGCATCAGGGAAAGCGCCGGACCAGCACCGTATTTGGCAAGTAAACGCATCTGCATCACTGCAAAACCTCCTGTCTGCGCGCGCGACCGGTGACGTCATCCGATCGGGCGTGCAGCTACAGGCTCGGCTATGCGATCAAGAGGTGAAGATAGCGTTAGGATTGTCTGAAGAACCGGCCACGATCTCGCGCGGTGCGGGGTGGCCAAGGAACGCCGTGGGGCTGGCGGAACGGCCATAGGCGCCCGCCATGAAGATCGCGATAACGTCGCCAACCTCAGCCTCCGGCAGCGCAATCTGGTCGCCCAGTCGGTCGAGCGGCGTGCACAGGCAACCGACGACGGTGACTGTCTCCGTCGGGGCATCACCCATTCGGTGCACCAGCGCGATCGGATAGTTTCGGCGCACCACGGTGCCGAAATTGCCGCTCGCCGCGAGCTGGTGATGCAGGCCGCCGTCGACGATCAGGAATGTCTCGCCACGGCTGGTTTTGCGATCAACGATCCGGGTCAGATAGACCCCGGCCTCGGCAACCAGCCAGCGGCCAAGCTCGATCGCGAAGCGCGCGCCGGTCAGGCTGGGTGGCAATGACGTCATGGCATCGGCGAGTGCGGCACCGATTGCTTCGACATCGACGGGGCGGTCGCCGGGGAAATAGGGAACGCCAAAGCCGCCGCCGATGTTCACGAGCGGGGGTAGGTGACCGATCGCCTCGGCGAGGCGAGCGGCGAGTGCGAGCGTCGCGGCCTGCGCCTCGATCAGCGCGCCGGTGTCGAGCGCCTGCGATCCGGCAAAGATGTGGAAGCCGCGCCAATCCGCACCGCCGCCGATGATCATGCGGGCGACATCGGCCACGTCGTCGACCTCGACGCCAAAGGGCGAGGCGCGCCCGCCCATTTTCATACCCGACCCGCGCAGCTCAAGGTCCGGGTTTACCCGCACGGCAAGCCGGGGCCGGATGCCAAGCCGCTCGCCGATCGCCAGCGCACGGGCAGCCTCGCCCGCCGATTCGAGATTGATCGTGACGCCAGCCTTGATCGCCGCGCTCAGCTCGTCGCCGCGCTTGCCGGGGCCGGCAAAGCTGACCGGCGTATCGGGTGCCACCGCCTGCACCATCGCGAGTTCACCCGCCGAAGCAATATCAAGCCCGTCGACCAGCGGCGCCACTGCGGCAATCAGCGCAGGGTTGGCCTTGACCGCATAATGGATCGCCACCGCTGTCGGCAGCGCCGCCCGCAGCCGCTTAACGCGATTGGCGACGATGTCGGTATCGTAAACGAACAGCGGTGTATCGCCTGCAATATCAATCCACTCCGCCGCTGTCCTCCCAGCAATAATCAAGTTACCGCTTTGTCCAGCAAATTCGGGCGGGATTGGCCCCATCGGTTTCATGGCACCATCTCCTGCCGGATCGCCGCGCGGTCGAGCTTGCCATTGGCGTTATGCGGCAAGGCCGCGCGCCAGTCATAACGGCCTGGCTGCATGAAGCTTGGCAATTCGGTGCGCAGCCGCGCCCGGATCGCCGCTTCGGCCGCCGCCGTATCGCCATTCGCCCGCGCGACTACGATGATCGATTGCCCCAGCCGCGCATCGGGGACGCCAATCGCGACCGCCTCGGCCGCTTCGCCGCCGCGGAGCACGGCTTCTTCGATCTCGGTCGGGCTGATGCGATTGCCCGCGCTTTTGATCATTTCGTCATCGCGCCCAACGAAGCGGAACAGCCCGTCGGCGTCGGCGACCACCGTATCGCCGGACCATACCGCCATGCCGCCCGACGCGCTCCAACTTGGCGCGGGCCGAAAGCGATCGGCGCTCCGGACCGGGTCACGCCAATAGCCCTGCGCCACCAGCGGCCCCGCATGCACGAGTTCACCCGGCTCACCCGGCGGCGCCTTCGACCCGTCAGCGCGCACCGCCATGACTTCGGCAAAGGGAATCGCGCGCCCGATCGATTCAGGATGGGCATCGACCAATGTCGGCGGCAGATAGGTCGAGCGAAACGCTTCGGTCAGGCCGTACATCGGATAAAGATCAGCTGCCGCGAACTGCTGACGCAAGTCCTTGATCAAGCTTGGCGTCAGTGCGCCGCCCGAGTTGGTCAATCGCTTCAGCCGCGCCGCGACCTCATCGGGCCATGCAGCTTCCAACAACTGGACCCAAAGCGGCGGCACGCCCGCCAATGTCGTGACGTCATGTCGCGCGACCGCCTTGATGACGTCACGCGCGGTCAGATAGTCGAGCGGCACGATCCGTCCGCCCGCTGCCCAGGTCGAAAAAAGCTGGTTCTGCCCATAATCGAAGCTCAGCGGCAGCACGCACAGCGTCCGGTCCTCTGGCGTCAGCGCGAGATAATGCGCGACGCTGATCGCGCCGAGCCAGAGATTGGCGTGGCTCAGCATTACCCCTTTGGGCCGCCCCGTCGAGCCCGAGGTGTAAAGGATCGCCGCAAGTGTGTCGGGATCGGCTTGCGACGGAGCCATGACGTCACTGCCGATGATCTCGTCTTCGACCGTCAACCGACAGTCGGCGGGAACATCGCCCTGCTCCAACGTCGCTGCCCGCGCCGCCTGTGTTAGCAGGAGCGATGCACCGCTATCGGCCAGGATATGCCCCACCTGCGCCCGCTTGAGCAGCGGATTGACCGGCACATGCACCAGCCCGGCGCGCGGCACCGCGAGCGGCAGGATGCAGGCCGTGCGCGTCTTGGGGAGCCAGCTCGCGACCCGGCTGCCTGCCGGCAAGCCCGCCGCCGCGAGCCATGACGCCGCCTGTCCCACCGCCGCTTCCAGCCCGACATAATCGAGCGTGCCGTCACGGTCCTCCAGCGCAATCGCGCCGGGCGCACCACGCCCCGTCAGCGTATCGATCGGGCGCGGCACGGGATCGAGCAAAACCATGACGCCTTGATAGCCGCCTTGCCCCTCAAAGAAAGGGGCTTGGCACAAGCCGCACCGCGCGGCGCACGCACGGCGGCTTGGCAGCGGGGCAACGAGGTATTAGGTCACGCACCCGTCATCAGGGTGCGAGGACAGGTTTTGGTCACGGTGGTCGAAGTGGAAACGGTGCTGCGCAGCGTGCTGAGCGACGTGCTGGGCATCAGCGCCGCGCGCGCGGCCGCCTTTGGTCCCGACACCGGCCTTTTCGGTGCGCTCCCCGAATTTGATTCGATGGCCGTTATGACGGTGCTCACCGAACTTGAAGACCGGCTCGGCATCCTGATTGAGGAAGACGAGGTCGACGGCGACGTGCTCGGGACTTTCGGCGCGCTTACTGCCTTCGCCGCTGCCAAGCAGCGCCGTTGATCGACCATTACGACTGGAGCGGCGGACGCGAGGCGATGCATCGCTTCGGTCCCGACACCAGTCCGGTCGTCATCCTGCTGCTGCCGCTGTTTGACGAACATAATCGCACGCGCACCTTTGGCATGGCGATCGCGCGCGTGCTTGCCGATTTGGGCGTCGCCAGCGTGCTGCCCGATCTGCCCGGCCAAGGGGAAAGCGACGTGCCAACCGAGCGCGCCACAGTCGAAGCCTGGCAACAGGCGCTGGAGGCGGTCATAGCGGCGCACGCTGCTGTCCGTCCGCTGCATCTGGCTGTGATGCGCGGCGCGGCACTGCTGGACAGCGTCACGGGCGTTAAAAGCGTCTGGCGGCTGGCACCGATCCCCGGTCGGGCGGTACTCAACGATCTCCGCCGCGCCGAGGCCGTGAGCGGCCGCAAGGACTGGTCGGCATTCGGCCTCGACAGCCCGCCGGCCAGTCTGGTCGGTAACGAACTGGGGTGGCCGCTCTACGCCGCGCTTGAGGCGCACACGGCGCTTGAGGCTCGCGATGTGCCACTGCGCACGGTGAGGCTCGACAGTGATCCCGCCGTCGCCGATCTCAAGCTGCCGGGGCCACCGTTATGGCGTCGCGCCGAGCCAGGCCATGACGCCGCGCTCGCGCTTCGGCTCGCGCATGATCTCGCCGATTGGGTGCGCCAGTGCGACGGCTGATCACCTTTCCTTGTGCGGGCGAGACACTCGTCGGATCGCTCGACGCGGCGGCTGGCACGACGGGATTGCTGATCGTGTCGGGCGGCAACGAAATCCGCTGCGGCGCGCATCGCGGCATGGCGGCACTGGCGAGTAGGCTCGCCGCCGATGGCGTGCCCGTGTTTCGCTTTGACCGGCGCGGCATCGGCGACTCGACGGGCGAGAACGGCGGGTTCGAGTCATCGGCGGACGACGTCAAGGCGGCAGGAGCTACCTTCCGCGCGCAATGCCCTCAGATCACCCGGCTCGTCGGCTTCGGCAATTGCGACGCCGCGAGTGCGCTGGCGCTGTTCGGGCGCGATGCAGGGTTCGACGCGCTGATCCTCGCCAACCCGTGGGTGATCGAAGCAACCGACGATTTGCCCCCCGCCGCCGCGATCCGCGCGCGCTATGCTGACCGTTTGCGCGACCCCCGCGCCTGGCTGCGGCTGGTGCGCGGCGGCGTCGATTTTTCCAAACTCGCAAGTGGCTTGGGCAAGATTTTTGAATCTCCGTCTAAAGACGCCAACACGCTCGAGCAGTCGGTCTTCGCGGCGCTGGCCGCCCCAAACGCGGCGATCATCCTCGCCGAGCGTGACGCAACCGCCATCGCGTTTCGCGCGGCGGCGCGGCGACGGCGCTACGCTGGCACCGTCGTCACGATCGATACAGCGTCCCACAGCTTTGCCCGGACTGACGACAAGACCGCGCTCTACGAAGCAATCCGCGCCGCTTTGCGCTAACTATTCAGAGGCGGCCGCCAGCGCCTCAAACTCCGCCTCGGCGAGGAAGCGCTCGGCATCAAGCGCCGCCATGCACCCGGTGCCCGCCGCCGTAATCGCCTGACGGTAGATTTTGTCCATCACATCGCCGCAGGCAAAGACGCCGGGCACGCTGGTCCGCGTCGTGCCCTTCTCGACCTCGATATAGCCGTCATCGTCGAGCCGGACGTGCCCGCGAAACAACTCGGTTGCGGGATGATGGCCGATCGCGACGAAACCGCCCTCGACGTCGAGCCGCGAAGCCTCGCCCGACACGCGGTCGAGCAGATCAATCCCGACCAGTCCCTCGGGCGTCCCGCCGCCGACGAAGCTGCGCACTTCCTTATTCCACAGAACGCTGATTTTCGGATTGGCGAACAAGCGGTCCTGCAGGATTTTTTCGGCGCGCAGCGAGTCGCGTCGGTGGATCAGCGTCACGTCATCGCTGTGGTTGGTGAGATACAGCGCTTCCTCGACCGCGGTATTGCCACCGCCGATCACCGCGACCTTCTTGCCGCGATAGAAGAAGCCGTCGCAGGTCGCACAGGCGCTGACGCCCTTGCCCTTCATCAGCTCTTCGCTGTCGAGCCCCAGCCATTTGGCCTGCGCACCCGTCGCAATGATGAGAACATCGCCCTCATAGACATCGCCGCCGTCACCGATCAGCCGGAACGGGCGGCGCGACAGGTCAACTTCGACGATCATGTCGTACATCAGCCGCGTGCCGACATGTTCGGCCTGCGCCGACATTTCGTCCATCAGCCATGGCCCCTGAATCACCTCGCGGAAACCGGGGTAATTCTCGACATCGGTCGTGGTCATCAACTGCCCCCCGGGCTGGATACCCTGCACGAGGATCGGCTTCATCCCCGCGCGCGCGCCGTAAATGGCAGCGGAAAGTCCCGCCGGGCCGGAACCGATGATGAGCATGCGGGTGTGATGGGTGGTCGGCATTGTCGTGATCCTGTCTAAGCGTCGCCCATGGCTCTAGGGAAGCCGGGGGGCCGCTGGCAACATGGTGTTCGCCGCGGCGCACGCAATCGTTACGATCGTACAGTTATGCGTGCCTGCGCGATCGTCTGCCTTTGGCGGTCGCTGCGCCGCCACAAAGTCAATTCCAAGGCGCGGCGCAGGTAGAGAATGCGCAGCACAGGCGTTCGATGGGCTTGGATGACGTCACCTCGCAACCCCCGCCCCCGCGCACGACCGTACGGTTGGGCGCAATTCACTAACCGCTTCGGCCCAGACGGCTTAGGGCGTCGCGATCAAAGGAAACCAGCATCATGACGACGCCTTCCCTTCAGCGACTGGCATGCTTGGTCGGCCGCCACCACCGCAGCCACCGTCGCGCGCGTCTGCTCGGCGGCGATTGGCGGAGTTGCTATGTCACGGCCTGTGAGGGATGCGGGACGCCGATGATCAAGGATGCTGCCGCGTGGCGTCGCATGACCCGCAAGGAACGCCGCGCGCTTGCTGGGCAAATCCCCGATCGTCTTTGACGGAGTGGTAGCGAAGGAGGGACTTGAACCCCCGACCCCAGGATTATGATTCCCGTGCTCTAACCAGCTGAGCTACTTCGCCCCAAAGGGATCGCCGCGATGGCGAGCGGGCCGCATAAGGGCTGGCGCGCGGCGGGTCAAGCGGCGAACATGTGGCGCGATAGCGGGTCCCAGGGGCCGCCGCGATACCACCAGCTCGCGAGGCCTGCGATCGAGATGGGGCGCGGCGCGAACCCCGCCGACATCGCGGCGAGCAATGCTTTGGCTTCGGCGGGCAACACCTTGTTCTGGATGGTCACATGCGGACGCCAGCCAGCGCGGTCCTGCGGGGTCAGCATCGGCCCGAATGCTTCGGCGAGCCGCGCGCGAATATCCTCCAGCTCGGGCGACTCGATGCGGAAGGCAACGCCCTGCCCCAGATTGATCAGCCCGCCGATCCGCGCACGCGGCGGGGCGATCCCGCGTGTTTCGGCGACCAACCGCTGCTTCAATTCCGCCGCGAGATCGGGCGCAAGGTGATGGAACATCGTCAAATGCGCGGCGATCACATTGCGGTCGGGCGGGAAATGCTCGCGCCGCAGCCCGTCGAAAAAGGCGAAGTCGCTCGCCCCGAACAGCGCCGAAACGATAATCGGCGCGCGCGGCCCGTTCAAATCTGGACTCAAATTTCGACCTGGCTGCCGAGTTCAATCACGCGATTGGTCGGCAAGCGGAAGAATTCCATCGCGCTTTCGGCATTGCGCAGCATCCACGCAAACAGCTTCTCGCGCCAGATGCTCATGCCGGGCTTGGCCGAGGGCAGCAACGTCTGGCGCGCCAGGAAGAAGCTGGTGTCCATCATCCGGAAATCGGCGCCACAGCGGTGAACATTGGCGAGTGCCGCCGGAACATCGGGCTCTTCGACAAAGCCATATTGCAGGATCATCCGGTGGAAGCCGTGCCCGAGGTCTTCAAGGCTGCATCGCTCATCGTCGGGCACGGTCGGCACATCGGCGATCTTG
Organism: uncultured Stakelama sp.; assembly: GCA_964449575.1. Classification (GTDB taxonomy): domain Bacteria; phylum Pseudomonadota; class Alphaproteobacteria; order Sphingomonadales; family Sphingomonadaceae; genus Sphingomonas. Next base: position 47,213 of record CAYUYZ010000013.1, on the reverse strand, counting down.
ACTGTCAGCAGGATGATGCGGTCGTGTAGCACGCGGTTATGCTTCAGATTGTGGAGCAGCGCGTGCGGCACCCCCACCGCGCTTGACGTCATGAACACGGCGGTACCGGGTACACGCGTCGCCGCGGTCGCGGCCGAGCGGATGAACACGCTCATCGGCATCGCGGTTTCGCGCATGCGATCGACCATCAGCTTGCGCCCCTTCGACCAGGTCGTCAGCACGACGAAAATCGCGAGGCTGACCGCCAGCGGGAACCAGCCCCCTGCCGGGATTTTGGTCAGATTGGCCGCAAAATAGGCGCCGTCGACGATGAAGAACAGGCCGAGCAGCGGCACCGCGCGCACCAGCGACCAGCCCCACAGCCGGATGATCACCACAGCGAGCAGGCAGGTATCGATCAGCATCGCACCGGTAACCGCGACGCCATAGGCCGAGGTGAGCTGCGACACGCTGCGGAAGAGCAACACGAGGACGATCACCATCGTCAGCATCGCCCAATTGATCAGCGGTACATAGATTTGCCCGAAAGTGTCCGCATTGGTGTGATCGATCCGCAGCCGCGGCATGAAGCCGAGCTGGATCGCCTGCTGGGTGACCGAGAAAGTGCCCGAAATCACCGCCTGGCTCGCGATCGTCGCTGCCATGACCGCGAGCACGACGAGCGGCAACTGAAGCCAGTCAGGCGCGAGCAGAAAGAACGGATTATGCAGCGCGGGTACACCGTCGCGCATCAGCAGCGCGCCCTGCCCCATATAGTTGAGCAACAGCGCCGGCAGCACGAAGAACAGCCACGACACCTTGATCGGGTTGCGGCCAAAATGCCCCATATCGGCATAAAGCGCCTCGGCCCCCGTCACCGCGAGCACCACCGACCCCAGCGCAAGGAATGCCCGCAGCGGCTCGCTCGCGAAGAAACCCAGCGCATAATGTGGTGACAACGCCCACAGCATATACGGCGTCTGGACGATACTCATCACGCCGAGCGCGGCGATCACGACGAAATAGACGAGCATCACGGGGCCGAAGAACATCCCGACCCGCGCGCTGCCGCCGCGCTGAATCGAGAACAGCAGCACAAGGATTGCGACTGCCAGCGGCAGGACCCAGCCCGAAAAGCCCGGCGCGGCCACGGTGATGCCCTCAACCGCGCTCAACACCGACACGGCGGGCGTAATCATCGCATCGCCATAGAAAAGCGCGGTGGCCAGCACGCCGAGCAGCACGATCCCGGTCGACCAGCGCTTGGTCTTGGTGCGCCCCGACACGAGCGCGAGCAGCGCGAGACTGCCGCCTGCCCCGCGATTGTCGACCCGCATGATCACGCCGACATATTTGAATGTCACCACGATCATCATTGACCAGAAGATCAGGCTGACGACACCCATGATGTGGAACACATCGGGGGTCAGCGGGTGGTGCCCGGCAAAGGTTTCGCGCAGCGCGTAAAGCGGGCTGGTGCCGATGTCGCCGAACACGACACCCATTGCGCTGATCGCAAGCCCAGCCGCACCGCGCTTGCGGCCGGCCTTGGGCGGGGCCACCGTCGCGCTATCGGGGGGTGTGGTCACCAGCGGAACGGTCCGGCTGGAGCGTGGTCGAAATCGGTCATTGACGGTGCGATGAGAGCCCCAGGGTCACTGGCGGCGCGCCTAGCACTTGCGCTTGCCCCCCGCAACGGGACATTGGGGCCAGGCGCGGCGCTGGACCGTGCGCGAGTCTGAAGGCGGAGTGGATGACAATGCGAGTCGGTGTCCCCAAGGAAATCAAGAATCACGAATATCGCGTGGGGCTTACCCCGCCGTCGGTCGCCGAGCTGGTACGCGCCGGGCACGAGGTGGTGGTCGAAACGCAGGCCGGTATGGGCATCGATTTCGAGGATGCCGACTATGTCGAGGCGGGCGCGCGGATCGTCGCGACCGCAGCGCAGGTGTTCGCCGAGTCGGACATGATCGTGAAGGTGAAGGAACCGCAGCCGGTCGAGATTGCGATGCTGGAAGCGCGGCACACCTTGTTCACCTATCTTCATCTCGCCGCCGATAAGCCGCAGGCGCTGGGGCTGATGAAATCGGGCGCGACCTGCATCGCTTATGAAACCGTGACCGCGCCCGATCGTTCGCTGCCCCTGCTGAAGCCGATGAGCGAAGTGGCGGGGCGTATGTCGGTGCAGGTCGGCGCGCACTATTTGGAGAAGGAACAAGGCGGCCGTGGCGTGCTGCTCGGCGGTGTGCCCGGCGTGGCGCCTGCCCGCGTGGCGATCCTTGGCGGCGGCGTATCGGGCGTCAATGCCGCCCAAATGGCGGTCGGCATGCGCGCCGATGTGACGATCTACGACATCAACAACGCACGGCTCGCCGAGCTCGACATGTTCTTTTCGAGCCAGATCAAGACCGCCTACGCCTCATCGGCGGCGATCGCGGCGGCGGTCAAGAACGCGCATCTGGTGATCGGCGCGGTGCTGGTGCCGGGTGCGGCGGCCCCGAAGCTGGTGACACGCGAGATGATCAAGACGATGAAGCGCGGATCGGTGCTGGTCGATATTGCAATCGATCAGGGCGGCTGCTTCGAAACCTCGCACCCGACAACGCATGAGGACCCGGTGTTCGAGGTCGATGGCGTAATCCATTACTGTGTCGCCAATATGCCGGGCGCGGTCGCGCGCACTTCGGCCTTTGCGCTCAACAATGCGACCCTGCCCTTTGCGCTCAAGCTCGCCAATCTGGGCGCCGAGGCAGCGATGGCAGCCGATCCGCATCTGGCGAACGGCCTGAATGTGTCAGGCGGCAAGATTCGGCACCAGGCCGTGGCCGATGCGCTCGACCTGCCGATGAACTGAGGCGGGGCGAGCCGGGGTGGATGAGCTTCCCGATTATTGCACACGTGCGTCGCTGGGCGAGGATTTGCACCGTATCGGCCTGCGCGGGGGCGATACCGTGCTGGTCCATGCGGCGATGCGCCGGGTGGGGCCGATCCTCAATGGGCCAGATACCCTGACACACGCCATGCTGGACGCCGTCGGTCCCACCGGCACGATCATGGTCTATACCAGTTGGGAGAGCCGCCATGAGTATCTGCTCGACGAGAAGGGATGCGTGCTGCCCGAATGGCGCGATCATGTCCCGCCCTTTGATCCGGCAACCGCGCGGGCCATCCGAATCAATGGCGCGATCGCCGAATGCCTCAGGACAACCCCAGGCGCTTGCCGCAGTTCCAACCCGAGCGCCTCGATGGCGGCAATCGGCGCGCGGGCCGACTGGCTGACAGCGGATCACCCGATGGACTATGGCTACGGTCCCGGATCGCCACTTGCCAAGCTGGTTGAGGCCGGCGGACGCATCCTGATGGTCGGCGCACCGTGGAGCAAATGCACGGTGATTCACTATGCTGAACACATCGCCCGCCTGCCCGACAAGATAGTGGTGCGTTTTGAAGTCCCGCTCGCCACACCCGCTGGGACGCAGTGGCGCATCATCGAGGAGTTTGAGACCGATGATCCGGTGAGTGATGCGTTGCCCGCGAATCACATTCACGCGATTGTCTCGGCCTTTGTCGAGCGCGGTAACGGCTCACGCGGGACCATTGGCGCGGCGCCGTCGCTGTTGATGGACGCGCCGCTGCTGGTTCGCTTTGCGGTCGATTGGATGGAGGCCGCGACCGGCTCCGCCTCGGCCTAGCTGCGGCCGATCCGGATCTGGCGAGCGGGTCGAATGTGTCGGGCCGCAAGATCCGGCCCCAGTACGTCGCAGACGCGCTTGATTTACCGATCCACTAGAAGAATTCGTCGAACAGCAGGTGGAGCTCGATCTTCGCGCGATCGGGCGCCACGCCATAAGCCTCGAACATCGCCTCGGCGAGGCCGGGATCGAACTCGCGCAGACTGTTCCACAGGATCGCCAGGTCCTGATAGCGGTCGGCCACCCCGACGCGACCCACATCGAGGCATCCCGTGACGGCGCCGTCATCGTCGAGGAAGATATTGTCGAGCGAGAAATCGCCGTGGGTGACGACGCGATCGGCTTCGATCGGCAACAGGCGCTGAAAATGCGTCCATAGCTGGTCGGTGGACCAGCCTTCGCGCTCGGGATCGAGCTCATCGAGATCGACCCGTCCCGCCGCGAGATTCGCGGCCGCATCGGCGCTGCGCAGGTCGAGGCTAGCGTTGAACGGGCAAGTCGTAATCGGCTCGGCGTGCATCTGGCGAAGAAACGCGGCGATTGAGCGCATCGCGGCATCGCGCCGCTCGGGATGGTCTTCGAGCCAGCCATAAGCCGCACGGCCCGCCAGCGCGGTCGTCAGCAGCCAGGCGCCTGCGTCGGTCTCGGCATAGCTGACGACTTTCGGCACGTGACAGCGGCCCTGCAGCCAGCGCAGCCGGGCATATTCGTCAGCGATGTCGGTGGCGACTCGGCCCCTGCCTTGCTTCAGGAAGAGCGCCGGACGTCCGACAGCATCGAGCTGGTGGATCGCGCCGCCCGATTCGCCGACCACATTGGGAGTCGCACGATAGCCCGCAACGATTTCCGCCAGCGACGATGGCAGTTCCACGCCGCGCGTGCCTCAGCCGCGCCCGATCAGCCGCTTGGCGATCATATCCGCTACGGCCGCAGCGGGTTCGCCGCTGCGGTCGCTTTCGTCCCAAACTTCGTTGAGGCGATCGGGGATTTTGTGAATGCGCGCTTCGACTTCGGCGCGGTCGCCGTGCCCCATATATTCAAGGCAGACGTTGATGATGCCGCCCGCGTTGATGACATAATCGGGGGCATAGGTGATGCCGCGCGCGTGCAGCCGCCAGCCGTCCTCGCGCGTCGCGAGCTGGTTGTTGGCGCCGCCTGCGATGACCTTGGTTTGCAGCGCTGCGATCGAGGTCTCGGTCAGGATCGCACCGAGCGCATTGGGGCTGACGATATCGGCTTCGATCGCCAGAACTTCTTCGGCGGGCACCACGGCGGCCCCCAGTCGCGCCGCCAGCGCCTGTGCGCGATCAGCATCGACATCCGCCAGCGTCAATCGTGCGCCATCCTTGGCCAGCAGTTCGGCAAGCCCGCCACCGACCGAGCCGACGCCCTGAATCGCGACATGCACGTCCTGCATCCGATCCGCGCCAAGCCCACGCTGCGCCGCTGCCCTGACGCCGAGATAGACGCCGAGCGCCGTCGATGGCCCAGGATTGCCACCCGCGCGGCCCGATGCGACGGGCAGGCCGGTGACGTACTTGGTCTCGCTCGAAATCGTGACCATGTCCTTGTCGGACATGCCGACGTCTTCGGCGGTCACGTAACGCCCGCCGAGCGAATCGATCGCGCGACCAAAGGCCTTCAGCAGCGCATCGGTTTTGGTGCGATTGGCGTCGGCGAGCACCACAGCCTTGCCACCACCCATAGGCAGCCCCGCCATCGCATTTTTGAAGCTCATGCCACGCGACAGCCGCAGCGCATCGGTGATGGCTTCATTGCTGTCGGCATAGTGCCAGAAGCGCACGCCGCCGCCGGCAGGACCGAGTTTGGTCGAATGGATCGCGATCACCGCCTGTAAACCCGACGCCGGATCGGTAAACAGATGTACGCCTTCATGCGCGTCAAAATCGGGGAAACCCCAGCGGTTAGGCACGCGTGATCCCCCGAGGGTGCAGAAAATGGGGCGACCGACGGGACTTGAACCCGCAACTTCCGGCATCACAAGCCGGCGCTCTAACCAATTGAACTACGGTCGCCATGAAGGCCGCGCCACTAGCGGGGCCGACGGGGCGGCGTCAACCCTATCAAAAACGCCCTTCGACCGAAAGCCGGTAGCCGTCATTGTCCGACTGAAAGCCGTTCGCGACCAGTTGCTGCGTCACCGCGGCATCGGTTGGCGCGACGAGCAGTTCGGCGCGGTAGCGGCCATCGCCGCGCACCAGCAGCCGGATGCGCTCATTGCCCGACGCGCTCGCCAGCGGGATCAGCAGCGCCCCGCCCTCGCACCGGGCATTGCCGGTCATGCCCTGCGCCAGCGACAGTCCCGCTAGCCCACCGCCGAGCTCGGCTTTCACGCGCCCGCCCGCCTGCTGACAGCTGCCATTTTCGAACCGCACGCTTAGGCCGCCAAGGTCGAGCTTGGTCACCGGCAGTGGCGCGAACACATCGCCCGGGGCGACATTGGCGGTGACATCATCGACGCCCATGCTGTGGCGTGAGACGCTGATGCCACCGCGCAGCGCTTCCCCCGTGACGACAGGTGGCCCGGCCAGATCGACCCGCGCTCGGCCGACCAGCAATTGCCACGGCGAGAGGAAAGCATGGACATCGCCCAGCTCGACATCGCCGAAATGGACTTCACGCAGCGTCGCGAACCACACTGGCCCGACCGACGACCGTGCCGACAGCCCCGCCTCGCCCAGACCGGTCAGCGCCAAGGCCAGCCGCATCGGAAAAGTCGCGATCAGCGCGATGACCAACATCGCCCCGAACAGCACCAAGGGCCGCGTGGTCAAACGAATGCGCATCAAATGCCCCGCAGCTTCCAGGTGATCTGGGCCGAGATCGTCTTGTCGCCATTATCGGTCGTCGATAGCGAGTCGACGAGAAAGCCATCGCGCTCCATATCCGCAATCCAACCGAATAGCGCGATCGGCTTGGCCGAGGCGATGCCGATCAGCAGCGCGTTGTTCGTCTGTGGCGAGACCGTCGTCAGCACAAAGCCGGCCTGAGTGGCGCGGTCACGCACCGAAGTTTCGAGCGTCCCCGTCATCGCGGGTGCCCCGGCCTTGAGCAAAGGTTGGAGCGCCGCCATCTGGCTTTCGGTCGCCGCCAGCCGCAGCACTGCGGTGGTGTGGCGCGACTTGGCGTCGGCAAGGCCGTCGTTCACGGGTCGAATCACCGCGAACCAGACGAAAGTCACGACCGCGAGCACTGCTGCGGTCAGCACGGCCCATTTCTCACGCGGGCTGAGCGCCGCGAACCATTGACGCAGACTGGCGGTCATCGCGGCGTCACCGTCAGGTCGCCCGAAACGCGCCCGCTGCCGCCCGAAAAAGTACTCGGCGTCGCGACCAGGCCGCGCGCGCGGATACGGTTGATCAGATCGGTCACCTGCCCCTCATTCTGCGTCACCAGCGACGCGCGCAGCTTGCCCGTCGCGTCGAACGATAGCGCGCGCAATTCGCTGCCCGGCACGGCGCGGATCGCATCAAACAGTACAGCAGCGGTCGCGCTGAAGCCGATCCCCGCGCCACGCAGCCGCACCAGTCGCGCGTCGAGCTGGCGTCCGGCATCATTGACGGTTTCACCGCGCGGCAGTCCCCCGCGCGCGATCAGATCGCTCTTGCGCGTCAGGGCGTCGGCGGCAAAGCTGTAGCGCGCGATCTCGACGAGCGTGATCGCCAGCACTACCAGCAGGATCGCGGCGACCAGCCAGCCGGCGCGCCGCGCCACGCCCCAATCGAACGCTATTGCGTCGCGACGGGCAAAGGCTCCCTGCCGGAGATCGAGCGTCGGGCGTGCAATCGCCGCGACGACAGCAGCTTCAAGGGCGTCGCGGTCGATCACCGTCGGCGCGACACCGCCCGTAACGAGGTTGGTGAGCCCCGGCTCGTCGGCAAAGCCGCTCGCGGTGCCGCGTATCACGCTGTCGCCCCCGAAATCGGCGCGGACGAAGCCCTCAACCGGTCGGGGCAGCAACATCGGCGCAGGGATCATCGCCTGCGGGTCGAGCCCTTGCTCGGCGAGTGCCGCCAGCCAGCCGCGCATCCGCGCCATTGCGACGACGCCAATCGGACGATCCTCAGCACCTTCATCGCCGACCGCGACATGCAGGTCGGTGATGGGCGCAGCGCTGGCGTCGGTCACGAGTAACCGCGCGGCGGCCACCGCCTGTGCTGTCGACCGCGCGGGCACGTCGGCCCAATGCAGCGTCACATCCTCGGCCGGGACAATGACCGTGAGCGGTACATCATCAGCGTCGGGCACGCCTTCACCGCGCGCGACAATCGCGTCGCCGTCGATCGCGATCCAGCGGTGTGACGCTTCAGCCGAGCTGGGGAGGAACAGGGCGCGCGCCATCACGACGGATCGCTCCAGGCGCGCGAAACCAGCCGCACAGGCGGCTCGGTCGCGTCGATGAGCGCGGTTTGCGTCAACTGCGTGCCCCCCAATGCTACGTCGATCTTCAGGCCGAACCACTGGGTGGTCACCGCCGTCTGCTGCTGCACCTCGGGGCCTGCCGTAACCCCCTTCAGTGCCGCCCCCTGCCAGAATGCAACCGTGCTGGTAAAGCCCTGCGCGGGCCGTTCAAGCAAAACCGCGCGCGCCCGGCTGATGTCGAGCGTATCGGGCAGCAGCATCGCGAGCAACGGCGCTTGTTCGGGGAGCAAGGTGTTGATGTTGATCCGCGTCGGCTTGGCGACCGGCAGCGCGCAAATCCAGGGCCGCAGCTTGGCGTATATCGCGGGCGTGACGCCCAAGACCGCCCGCAGCTCGCTCGGATCGGTCATCATGGTATTGGCGGGCAGATAGCGCGGGCTAATGCTCGCATAGTCCGAATCCTCGGCGCCATCGGGTTGGGGGACATTATCGGTGTCGATCCAGTCGGCGCTCGCAGCGGCGATACTGCGTGCCTGCTGATCGGGAATACCGATCACGCGCATCAGCCGCGCGAACTGGTCGATCGACGCGGGCCGAACGACCAACGTCTCGATATCGCGCTGCTGCACCAGCCCATTGAGATTGAAGCAATTGCCGCCATCGGTAACGGTCGCGGTGGCGATGCCGCCAGGGACGGGCAGCGGATAGGGCTTGCCTGCCCAATCACCTTGCAACGTCACGCGCGCCGCATCGCGCGCGAGCACCGTGTTGATGCGGACCATCGCCGCCGTCTCGGCGGCCATCGCAAAGGCGCGGGCCTGATCGATTGCAATGGCGTTGGCGCCCAGCCGCGTCGCGAGCCGCATCCGTTCGAGCGCATGCCCCGCCAGCACCGCGATCACCGCGACAAGCAGCAATACGGTTAGCAGCGCTGCACCGCGCTCATTATCGCGCCCCTTATTGGCCAAGGCTCTGCCCTTCAGGCGGCGGTGGCACATAACCGGTGCCGACGAGCAGCACGAGCCGATAGCGGCGCCCGTCCCGGCGTGCGATCTGCATTTCGAGTGCTTCGGGTAGTGGCGCTTCGGGCGTCGACAGCCAACGATCGCTCCACGCCCCGTTGATACGGTATCGCAGCGCAACCTGATCCACACCGCTCAACATCACCGCGGGCGGGAGCGGATCGGCGCCGTCGAGCAGCGCATAGGCAATGCGCTCGATCGCGCCATTGCGGAGTCGATACTCGACCTTCTGCGCGTCAGATCGCGGCGCTTCGTCGAGATTGGTCCAACCTCCCCGCACCAGCGCAAGCATCGGGTCGCCTGACGTGCCTTCAAACGCCAATTGCGGCGCGCCCTGCGCATTGCGAGTCGCGCGCGGCACCGCTTGCGCCAGATCGGCGCTGAGGATCGCGTTGAGGCGGCTGAGCGCGGCAATGTCGTCGAACTTGGCCTGTGTGACGCCTTGCGCGCGCACGCTGAACGACAGCACCGCGACTCCCGCAGCGGCAAGCAGCCCGAAGATCAGCAGCGAGATCATCACTTCTATGAGCGTGAAACCGTTTTCGGCGGAACGTCTCAAAGGTTTGAAACCGCTCGCTGACACTCGGCGGGTCATGTCCGGCCTCCGGGAGGTGGCTGCTGGCCGGGCGGCAGGCGTGGCTTGCGCGGCGCCGTCGCGGGCGGGCGAATGACCGTCAGACGCCCGATCGTCGCCCCTTCGGGATCCGTCACCGTCACATCGATCCGCATCGCGCCCTGATCGCCGATCCGCGCCGCGAGCCGCTGCCAGCGCCAGTTGCGCCCGCCATTGGCTTCGCTGCCACCGATCGAGCCTGCCGTCGGCGGGCGCGGGTCGGTGAGCGCCTCGACGGCGACATTGCGCGCGACGATCTGCGCCATCAACGTGTTGTCGAGGATTCCGGCGCTGCGGATCGTCGCGCCTTCCAGTCGGATCAAGGCCAGGCCCGCAAGGCTGAACACCGCCAGCGCGACCATCATTTCGATGAGCGTAAAGCCGGATGCGGCGCGGCGGTCAGCCATCGATCGCCACCGCGCCGTCGATCCCGATCTTGACCGTCGTGGTCGCGTCGCCGCCGCGCTGCAGGCGGATCGTCATCGGCGTGCTGCCAAGCCCGGTCGAATCGAAGATCACACGGTCGCGGCCCGAGGGGCTCGATATCTGCGGGCGGACATCAGTGCCCCAGCGCGTGACCAGCAGCGGCTTCTCGCTCACCGGCGCCCAGGCGCCGGCTTCACGCTTGTCAAAGCCATAGCCGCCGTCGCTCACCCAGATGCTGACCGATCGCCCTTCGATGATTGCCATGTCATGGGCGGCCCGCACGCGCGCGGCAAAGCGCTCGGCATCGTCGCGCAGCCGCCCGCGCGGATCGGGCAACGACAGCACCACCACCGCCGACGCGAGCCCGATCAGCGTGATCACGATCATCAGCTCAACGAGTGTAAAACCCTCGCTGTGATGTCGGCTCGGGTTATTGCCAGCTGCCGATATCGGCATCGACTCCCTCGCCCCCTTCACGGCCATCGGCGCCATAGCTCCAGATATCGATCTGGCCATGCGTGCCCGGCGAGGAATAGAGATAGTCGCGGCCCCACGGATCCTTAGGTAGTTTCTTGATATAGCCGCCCTTTTGATAGCGCGACGGATCGGTGAGCGATGCGGGCGGCGCGACCAGTGCCTGCAACCCATCCGCCGTGGTCGGATAGGTGAACTGCTGGAGCTTATAGACTTCGAGCGCCTGCTCGATCGTGGCGATATCCGACTTGGCCTTCTGGACCTTGCCCTGATCGCCCAGCGGGATGACATTGAGCGCGACGATGGTCGCCAGCAGGCCGAGAATGACGATCACGACCATCAGTTCCACAAGCGTGAAGCCTGACTCGTCGTTTCGACGACGGCGGTTGGGATGGGGGCGCTGTACCATGATACTCCTCATTGCCCTGCGAGTGTGTTGAGCTGCAAAATCGGCAGCAGGATCGATAGCACAATCGTCGCGACGATGCCGCCCATGATCACGATGATCGCGGGTTCGAGCAGCGACAAAGCGGTTGCGGTGAAGCGATCGAATTCGCGCTCGAGATAATCGGCTGCGCGTTCGAGCATTTCGTCGAGCCGCCCCGCCGCCTCACCCGATGCGGCGAGATAAGTCAGCAGCGGCGGGAACACCCCTGCCCGCCGCATCGCCGCCGACAGCGACCCGCCTTGCCGGATCGAATCGGTGATCTCGTCCGACGCCTGCTTCAGCCGCGCATTGTGAATCGTGCCCGAGGTCAGCGCGAGCCCTTCGAGAAGCGGCAAGCGGCTCGCGACCATCGTCGACAGCGTGCGTGCCATCCGCGCGGCGTGAAGATCGCGCAGCAGCCGCCCGATCAGCGGCACCCGCAGCAGCCAGCTATCGAACGCGAGCTTGATCGGCGGTTCGCGCAGCGCAAGGCGAAACCCGGCGCCCAACAACAGTGCGCCCAGGATCACCGCCCACCAATAGCCCGCCAGAAACGCCGACAGCGCAATCACGATGCGTGTGAGCAGCGGCAGTTGCTGGCCGACGGTATCGAATTGCTCGACGACTTGCGGCACCACGAAAATCATCAGCGCGGCCACAACGGCCATCGCCACCACCGCGAGCACGGCGGGATAGGCGAGTGTCGTGATCATCTTGCCACGAATCTCGGCCTGACGTTCGAGCAGGACCGACAGCCGCTCAAGAATCGTTGGCAGCGCCCCCGAACTCTCGCCGGCGGAGACCATTGCGCAATAGAGCGCGGGGAAGCTCTTGGGTTCGCGCGCCATCGATTCGGCGAGGCGCCGCCCTTCGACCACGCCCAGATGCACGCGACTCACAATCTCGCGGACATGCGGCTGCTCGGTCTGGCGCACGATCGTGCGCAGCGATTCTTCGAGCGGGCTCACGCGGTTGAGCGTCGCAAGCTGGCGCGTGAACAGCGTCAGATGCTTGGTCGACATGCGCGGCACGCGGCCGAGCTGCGCCATGATCGACGGCGCCGCCGCCGGCTTGTCCGCGGTGCTCGCCGGATCGATGCGCACGACATAGAGCTTGCGCGCGTCGAGTGCCGCCTGCGCGCGTTCGATTGTATCGGCCTTCACCGCGCCGCGCTTCTCGCGCCCGCCGGTATCGATCGCAATATAATCGAAATCGGCCATCGTGCGGCTCAGACCTCGGCCATGTCGCTGCGTGAGACGCGCACGGCTTCCTCAGGCGTGGTCAGCCCGTCGCGTACCATCTGGCGCGCGGCTGAACCGAGATTGGGCGCGTTGATGAAGGCGTGGCGCGCAATAATCGCTTCGTCGCCACCGTCGTTGATCAGGCGGCGAATCGTCTCATCAATGCGGATCGCCTCGAACACGCCGATCCGCCCTTTGAAGCCGGTGCCGCCGCAGTCATCGCAGCCGACGGGTTCATAGACGATCGCGCCGGGATCAAAGCCGAGCAGCGACGAGACCGATCCTTGCGCCTGCACCGGCCGACGGCAGGTCTGGCACAGGCGCCGCACCAGCCGCTGCGCGATGACCCCGCGCAAGGTGGACGCCAGCAGGAACGGCTCGACCTTCATGTCGCGCATCCGGGTGATTGCGCCGATCGCGTCGTTGGTGTGAACCGTCGACAGCACGAGATGGCCCGTCAGCGACGCTTGCACCGCGATCTCCGCCGTCTCGCGGTCGCGGATTTCGCCGACCATCACCACATCGGGGTCCTGCCGCAGGATCGCGCGCAGTCCCGCAGCAAAGGTCAGCCCGACCTTGGGATTAACCTGTGTCTGGCCGACGCCATCAACGGCATATTCGACCGGGTCTTCGACCGTGAGGATATTGCGGGTGCCGTCGTTGAGCAGGCGCAAAGCGGCGTAGAGCGTTGTCGTCTTGCCGCTGCCGGTCGGGCCGGTGACCAGCACAATGCCGTTGGGCTCCGAAATCGCCGACCGCAGCATGGTGTTGATCGCCGGGCTCATCCCGAGCACGTCGAGATTGATCCCGGCATTCTCCTTGTCGAGAATACGCAGCACCACACGTTCGCCCGCGCGGCTCGGCAACGTCGAAACGCGCACGTCGAGCAACTTGCCGCCGAGCGACAGCCCCATGCGCCCGTCCTGCGGCACCCGCCGCTCGGCAATGTCGAGCCGCGCCATCACCTTGATGCGGCTGACGACGACGGGCGCAACGTGCGGCGGCATGCGCAAAGTTTCGCGCAGCACGCCGTCGATGCGCATGCGCACGACAAGGCCGGTCTCATAGGGTTCGATATGGATGTCCGACACGCCGTTGCGCGCCGCGTCAGCGATGATGCCGTTGATCAGGCGAATCGCCGGGGCATCGTCGGCGGTATCGAGCAAATCCTCCGCCGTCGGCAGATTGCCCGCGAGCAGATCGAGTTCGTCGCCCAGCCCGAGCGAGCCCGCCGCTGCGGCTGCCGCCTGCCCGTCCATCGCATAGCGATCCGACAGCATCCGGTCGAAATCCTCGGGCTTGGCGAAGGTCACGTCGAACGGGCGCGCGAGATGGCGACGCAGTTCGAGCAGCACTTTCGGATCGGCGCCCTCCCGCAGCGCGACCGAGAAATGCCCCGCCGCGCCGGGTTCGAGCACCACCCCGAATTTGCGCGCAAAGGCATAGGGAATGCCAACCATCGGCTCGGTCATCGCGGCAGCGTCCGCGAGCGCAATGGTGGGGCTATGGTCGTCGGTCGGTGTTCCGGGGCGGAGCGTCATTTCGGCGCTCCGGCCTTGCGGGCCAGCGGATCACTCGCGCTCGGCATTACCGGCACTGCAATGCGCGGGTCCTCGATGCTGCCGGGCTTGGGCGCGGCGGGGAGCGGCGGTTCGGCGCCGAGATAATCGCGCACGAGCTGGTCGATGCTCGGTTCGGCGTTGGGATTCTGCAAGCCCTGCTGGAGGCGCAAATAGCCATAGCGCTGTTCGGTCACCCGGCGCGAATCCTCGGCACTGCGTAAAATCGTCGGGCGGATGAAGATCATCAAATTGGTCTTGGTGCGCTGCTTCGCCTTCGATCGGAACAACTGGCCGAGCGCGGGGATATCGCCGAGCAGTGGGATTTTCTCGATCGTGTTGCGCTCTTCGTCCGACAGCAGCCCACCGATCACTGCGATCTGGCCGTCATCAACCGTCATCGTCGTTTCGACTTCGCGCTTGTTGAGGATCAGGTCGCTGTTGTCGTTCGACACCGGCCCCGAGATCGAGCTGACCTGCTGGCGCAGGAACAGCTTGATCGTGCCGCTCGAATTCACCTGTGGCCGCACTTCAAGCTGGATGCCGACATTCTCGCGCTGGACCGTACGGAACGCATTGTCGAAATTCTGGCTGAGCGCCTGCCCCGTCGTTATCGGAATTTCCTGCCCGACCAGAATGCGGGCGGGCTGGTTGTCGAGCGTCGTGACGTTCGGTGCCTGCAGCAGGTTCGACGTCGAATCGCTCTTCACGGCATTGATGATGCCGCCGAACACGCCGTCCCTGCCGATCGTCGTACCGAATCCGCCGAGTCCGCCAGTTGTCCCCAAGATCGAGCTGATCGCCGACTGGGCGAGCTGGTCGCTGACCGCGCTGTTGGTGGCGGTCGTGGTCGTGTTGCCGTTGATCGTCGTTGTCGCCGTGTTCAGGCGCCGCGCCGCCACCGCCCCTGCGACGGTCAGCAAATTAGGCGCGGTGTTCGAAAAGCTCGACGAGACGATCGGCAAATTGCCGCTGAGGCTGCCGAGCAACAACTGGACGCCGAGCCGATTGGCGGTCGCGTCAGACACTTCGGCGACAATCGCTTCGACCAGCACCTGTTCGCGCCTTGTGTCGAGCTGGCGGATCACATCAGCGAGCTGCCGCTGCACTTCGGTCGGCCCAGCGATCACGATCGCGTTGGCGCCCGAAAAGCGCGTCACGACAGCGGCAGTGCGCCCGCCCTCCGCGACGATCGCGGGCTGGGCATTGGGATTGACGCCGCTGCCCGAACTGCTCGGCGCTTGCGCATTTTGCGGCGGCACGATGTTGCGCGCGTTGGCGCCTCCCTGATTGCCGCCGCCAAAGGCTGAAGTCTGCTGCGACAACTGCGTCTGCTGCGGCGCCTGAGTCGGCTGTTGGCCGACCAGTTCCTGCAACACCGGCAGCAATTGCTCGGCATCGGCGTTTTGCAGGAACACGACCTTGATTTCTGTCCCCGCCGACGCACGCCGATCAAGATCGGCTGCAACCTCAGCCAGCCGTGCCACGGTCGAGGCATCGCCGCGCAGCGCGACCGCATTCGAGCTCGTGACCGCAACGATCGACACGCCCTGCGCACCACCCGGAGCCTGCCCGCTTCCAGCCAGCGCCGTCAGTGCGGTTGCAATTTCACGCGCGCCAGCGTTCTTGAGCGCGACGATGCGCGTCGAGGCACTGTCGGTGTCGATCCGCGACAGCACTTCGCGAATCCGCCGCACATTGTCGGCAAAATCGACGATGACGATCGAATTACCGCCGCGATTGGCGCTGACCGATCCTTGCGGGCTGATCAGCGGGCGAATTGTGTCGAGCGCACTCGTGGCATCAATCGCGCGCAGCCGAATGATTTCGGTGACATAGGCGTTGCGATTGGCGGTCGCACTACCGCCAACGCGGTTGGGCTGGGCGGCGGCACCGTCGATCGGCTGGATGCGGAAGGCGCCATTGGCGGTCGGCACCGCGATCAGCCCGTTGGCGCGCAAGGTCGACAGGAAAATCTCGAAATATTCGGACCGCGACAGCGCGCGATCGGTGACGACCGTCACCTTACCCTGCACGCGGCTGTCGATGATGAAGGTGCGGCCGGTCACCTTGGCAGCATCACCAATGAAAGCGCGGATATCGGCGTCCCGCACGTTGAGTGTGGTTTGCGCGACCAGCGGTGAGGCGAGCGCGAGCGCGACCAGCGCCGCGAACCGGGGGGGAAACGGCTTCACTGGCCGCTGACCGTGATCACGAGCGGCAGCACTTCGGCGCCGCGCTCAACGGTGAGCGAGATACTGCCGCCCTTGGCGAACTGGCCCGACAGCGCCTCGATGTCGCCCGGTCCGGTCACCGGACGCCCCCCGATTTGAGTCACGATATCCCCCTCTTTCAAGCCAATTTTTCTAAATGTTGCGCCCGACCCCTGCGGTCGGACGACGAGTCCGGTTACCCGACCGCCGTCGATGCGCGGAATAAAGCCAACATCTGATCGCACCTGCCCAAGCGTCACCCCGGCGGCGCCAGCATCGTTCGGCGGCGTGCCGCCTGGCCGCGCTACCCCCGGCGGCGGCGCCGCACCCGGTGGAGCCACCGCCGCGTCACCGGGCCGCGCCGACTGATCGAGGTAGAGCGTCTCCTCGCTCCCATTCCGCGCCAGCGTGACATGGTCGAACGACACCTGCTTCAGCGTCACCCCGGGCTGGACTTCGTCGCCCACCGCATAGCTCTTCTGCTCACCGTCAGGCCCCGCGATGATCGCGCCGCCGCGCCCGGTTGCTTCGTCGAGCCGCGTACCGAACAAGGTGAGCTGCAGCGCCGTCACGACATCGGCCTGCGCCTGCGCGGGCGCGGTCGCGTCGAGCCGGAAGAAGGGATCGAAGCCGTGCAGCATGTCGCCAGCGCCCGTCCCGGCGCCGGGCGCTGGCAAGCGCCACGCCCCAACCGGATCGACCGGCGTCACCAGCGTCCACACCAGCCGCGCGCCTTGCCATGCCAGCAATGCCAGCAGCAACAGCTCGACCACCGTGTAAACGCGCGTCAGCGGCACCAGCCGCAGCAGGCGGCGCGCACGCGCATCAATCTCTAGCTGCATCCCGAAAAACTCCCGCCGAGCGCACTGCTAGGGACGCCGTGTTACGTATAGATGTCGTTTATGTGAACGATTAAAGTCACGACATCCTCATTCGGCAGGGCTGGAGATTGCCGCGCAGCTTTGGCACGATGCCGCGCATGGCCAGCACCGCGTCATCGCCTCTCCTGTCGGCACCGGGATCGGGATTCCCAGCCGAGAACGTCGTCGCCCATATCGCGGCCCAGCCCGGGGTGCAGAAAGTACCAAGCCCGAAGTTGACGCTGTTTCTGAAGCGCGACTTCATCGACGCCGGACTCTGTGCCGAACTGATCGCCCGAATCGACGCCGAGCGGCGCCCGTCGACCGTCTCCGATGCCAATGGCGACGCTGCCTTTCGTACGAGCGAAACCTGTGACTTTCGCTTCGAAGAGCCGCTGTCGCAGGTGATCAACGCGCGCATCGCCCGTTTCATGCACCTTGATCAGGCGCATGGCGAGCCGTTGCAGGGGCAGCGCTATGCCGTCGGCCAGGAATTTAAGGCGCATACCGATTATTTTGACCCGCAAGGCGTCGACTATGAGCGATTCTGCAGCGTCGCAGGGCAGCGCACCTGGACCGCGATGATCTATCTGAACGAGCCCGACGCGGGCGGTGCGACTCGATTCAAGGCGATCGACAAGCTCGTTCCCCCCGAAACGGGCAAGCTGCTGATGTGGAACAATCTGCGGCCCGATGGCAGCGGCAATCCATCAACCATTCACCACGGGATGAAAGTGCGCGCGGGTACCAAATATGTGCTGACAAAATGGTTTCGCATGCGGCCCTGGGCTTAGCCAATCGGCGGCAGGACCGGGCAAGCGTGGCCATGCCGCCCCATGACGCCAACGGGCTGCTGGTCGCCGACGCTCCCAGCCGGCACCCAATGGCAACGACTTATATACGTCATACATGCGTCGTCAAAATGTCATCAAATCCCAATCTTCGTGTAACCTAGCGTTTCTACAGCAGCGCCGGACGAAGGCGCGAGGGGGGCAATCCGACTCGCGGCGGCATCGTCGCGGCAACGACCATAAGTCGGTCAGAAAACACGCTGGAGACAGGGAAATGATGAATTCCAACTTGCGTCGCATGCTCATTGCGACAACCTCGCTTGTTGCGCTGAGCGGCTGTGGCGCCAACGACATTGCGTCGCCCGGCACCGGTGGCAACGTGACGATCAACAACAACACCACCAACAACACCACGACGCCCGCACCGTCGCCCACCCCTACTCCCACGCCGACCCCGACGCCGACCGTTGCGCTGGTGACCCCGGCCGCCGGTTGCCCCACGATCTCGAACACCGCGAGCCCTGGCACGCTGCTGTCGGACGGCGGCACGATCAGCGGCCCGACGGGCGCCTACCGCGTCTGCACGCTTCCTGCGCGCATCACCGCAAACGTGACGTTGCCGCGCCTCGCGGGCGTGCTGTATCAGATGAACGGTCGCGTTGACGTCGGCACCGATCAGGGTGCGACGACCACCGGCACCACCAACGTGGTGCTCACGATCGAACCCGGCGTCATCCTTTATGCCGGCACCGGCACGTCGTGGCTCGCCGTCAACCGCGGTAACTCGATCCAGGCTGTCGGTACCGCAACCCAGCCGATCATCTTCACCAGCCGCGACAATGTTCAGGGGCTGAACACCGACGCATCGACCGGCCAGTGGGGCGGCGTCGTGCTACTCGGCCGCGCGCAGATCACCGATTGCGCGGCAGCAGCAGCAGTCCCCGGTACGACGGCGTGCGAACGCCAGACCGAAGGCGCGATCGATCCGGCTGTTTATGGCGGCGCGAACAACACCGAAAGCAGCGGCCGGATGAGCTTCGTCCAGATCCGCTACTCGGGCTTCGTCCTGTCGGCGAACAGCGAACTCCAGTCGCTCACCACTTCGGGCACCGGCAGCGGCACGATCCTCAACAACATCATGTCGTTCAACAGCTCGGATGACGGCGCCGAATTCTTCGGCGGTCGCGTCAACATGCGCTTCTTCATCTCGGTTGGCGCCGAAGACGACAATCTCGATACCGACACGGGCCTGAAGGGCAACTTCCAATATGTGCTCGTCGCCCAGCGCGCCGGTTCGGAAAGCCGCGGCACCGACTCGATCATCGAAGCCGACTCGGACAACGCCGTCGACGGCAACACGCCGCGTCAGAATGTGATCGTGTCGAACTTCACCTTCCTGCACCGCGTCAACAACGCCTCGGCCAGCGCCGCGATCCTGCTGCGCGGCGGTACGGACTATTCGCTGCTCAACGGCTTCGTGGTCGCCACGCAGTCGCCGTCGTGCCTGCGCATCAGCCGGCCGCAGACCGCTACGAACGTCTCCAACCCGGCGATTGATGAGCTCGGACAGCCGATCTTCCGTTCGGTGCAGATGCAGTGCGGCGCAACGCCGTTCACGGGCATCAACGGCGTGACCGCCGCCGATGTCTCCACCATCTTTGGCGCTGGTACGTTCAGCAACAGCGCAACCTACACGCCGAGCTTCACCAACACCTTCATCAACGGCCCGACCGAAATGGCGGTCGTCGCCTTCGATCCGACCAACGTCCATGCGGCTTCGGGCATCCCGACCACGACGCTGAACCGTGGCGGCCAGCCGCAGTTCTTCGACACGGTGAACTACGCCGGTGCCGTCCGCAACGCAGCCGACACCTGGTATACCCAGTGGACGTGCAACAGCACGACGCTGAACCTCGGCACCGGCAATACCGGCCTCTGCACCTCGCTCCCGACGTTCTGATCGCGGGACTGAAGACTTGGGGGCGGGGCGTCGCCTATGGGCAACGCCCCGCCCCATTCGGATTTGAACAAGGGGGTAGACGATGTCGAGGCCGTTCGAGCTTGCGAGCCTGTTGCTAATTTCATCCGCACTGGTGGCCCCTTCGGTTGCCCGCGCCCAGACGGCGCCGCCCCCGGCGCCTACGATGCCGGCTCCGGCCCCTGCCGACCAGACGGCACCTGCCGATCCGGCCGCGCAGGCGGATCCCGCAGCGGCCGAGGCGCCTCAGGAAGCAGAACCTGAAGTTTCGGTTCCCGGTGGCACCGAAGTCGTCGTTACCGCGCGTCGCGGGTCGTCGAACATCGCCAAGAGCAGCACACAGTCGCTGTCGATCCTGTCGAGCGCCGACATCGCGCGTACCGGTGAAGGCGACATCGCGGGCGCCCTGGCACGCGTTACGGGCCTCAGCGTCGTCGGCAACGGCTTTGTCTATGTGCGTGGTCTCGGCGACCGTTACTCGCTCGCCTTGCTCAACGGGTCGCCGCTCCCCAGCCCTGAACCGCTGCGCCGCGTCGTGCCGCTCGACATTTTCCCGACCAGCATCATTGGCTCGACGCTCGTTCAGAAGAGCTACTCGGTCAACTTCCCGGGTGAATATGGCGGCGGCGTGATCAACCTGACCACCAAGACTGCCCCGAAACAGGCATTCCTGACGATCAGCAGCAGCATTGGTGCTGACAGCGTGACCACGGGCCAACTCGGCTATACCTATTTCGGCAGCTCCAGCGACTGGACCGGCTTTGACAATGGCGCGCGCGACATCCCGCCAGCGCTCGCCAATTTCCTGAACAGCGGCCAGCGGATCAGCCAGGGCAATGTCAACACGCAGGCAATCGCATCGCAGCTCGTGACTGGCAGCAATGCCATCGTCCAGCGCAACCGGGCACTGCCACCAAACTGGTCGCTGTCGCTCGAAGCCGGCAAATCCTGGGATATCGGCGACAATACGCTCGGGGTCATCGCCACCTTCGGGTACAGCAACAAGTGGCGCACGCGCAGCACGACGCAGCAAACAGCCGCATCGCTCGATCTGTCGCTGCGCGAACTCGATTTCCAGCGTGTCATCACTGACAACCGCCTCGTCGTCGACGGGTTGATCGGTGCGACCTATGATTTCGGGCCTAACAAGATCCGCTGGACCACGCTGTACATCCGCGACACCATCAAGCAGGCACGGCTTGGCGTGGGGACGCGTGCCACCACCTCGACGACAGCAACGCTCCAGCAGCAGGACACCGCCTGGTACGAGCGTCAGCTGATCGACACACAGCTGGTCGGCGAGTTTCGTCTGACCGATCAGCTCCGGCTCGACGTGCGCGCGGCTTATGCCAACTCGCGGCGCGAAGCGCCGAACGAATTGAGCTTTGAATATTTCCGCAGCAATTCAGCGGCCGATCCCTTCGGCGCGGTGTTCGTGAACCAGCTCAACAACGGTACCCGCGGCACCGCGACGACGAGTTTTTCGAACCTGCGCGAAACGCTTTATTCGGGCGGCGTCGACCTTTCGTACAAGTTCACGCCGGAGATCACCGCAACATTGGGCTATGCTTATCAGGACACTTTCCGCCGCACCGAGCGCCGAGAATTCCTGTTCACGGCAGGCGGCAACTTCCCGGCGGGTGTGGGCGTCTTCCGGCCTGACCTGCTACTCCAGCCGGCCATCATCCGCGCTTTTGGCATCAACCTGATCGATACCAACGAAGGCAATCCGGTATTCGGCGCCAGCCTTGTCGTTCACGGTGGCTATGCGCGGCTTCAGTGGGACATCAACGATCGGCTGAGCCTCGATACCGGTGTCCGCTTCGAATCAGCGCAGCAGCGCGTGAACGCCATTCAGGTGTTCACCACGCCAACGGTTTCGCTGGCGCAGACCGGTCTTAATCGCGATTACTTCCTGCCGGCGGTCACCTTGACCTTCAAGCTCAACCCCGAAATGCAATTCCGGATCAGCGGCGCAAAGACCATTGCGCGGCCGCAGTTCCGCGAACTGATTTTCCAGAACTATTTCGATCCGGACGATAACCGCCAGTATCGCGGCAACCCGTTCCTGGTCGATACCCAGCTGTATAACGCCGAAGCGCGCTGGGAATGGTATTTTGCGCGCGATCAGCGGCTGACGGCGGCGGGCTTCTACAAGCGGATCGATAATCCGATCGAAACCTTCGCCAGCTTCAGCGACAACACGGTCACCACGAGCTTCGCCAACGCACCCACGGCAACGCTTTACGGTGCGGAAATCGAAGCCCAGAAATACTTCAAGCTCGACCGGATTTTCGGCGACGGCAAGTTCTGGGCATCGCGCCGTGCCGTTGTGATTGCCAACTAC
The DNA here is from genome assembly GCA_964449575.1 of uncultured Stakelama sp. GTDB lineage: Bacteria > Pseudomonadota > Alphaproteobacteria > Sphingomonadales > Sphingomonadaceae > Sphingomonas. Next base: position 25,208 of record CAYUYZ010000013.1, on the reverse strand, counting down.
ACCTTCTCGCAATCGTCGATCTCGGTGGGCCCGAACGATCCCGCCCGGGTGTTCGGCCTGTCAGGCATTACGCGCGCCAACCAGCTGTTCCGCAACGGCGTGCCGCTGACGGGTCAGTCGGACCATCTCGCCAATCTTGAGCTCGGCTTCGAAGATCAGGACCGCCTGTCGCAGCAAACCTTGCTGCTCAATTACGCGAGCCGTCGGGCCACGATCCGTGGCGGCTCGGGCCAGCCCGACATTTACGAATATCCAGGCTTCCGCCTCGATTTCGTGGCGCGTCAGGGCGTAAAGATCGGTGGGGTCAACACCGAGATGAAGCTCGAGGTGCGCAACATCACCGGCACCCGTTTTCAGGAATTTCAAGAAAACGGACCGAACCGGATTTTCTACAATCGCTACAATCTTGGCACGACGGCCACGTTCGGGTTGAGCGTCAACTTCTGACCGAGTCACGTCACCGGGCGCGCATCACTGCGCGCCCGGTGACACGCCTCGCTTAACGCCGCAGAACGACCGCGCCGCCCTTCATCACCATCGTAACCGACCGCACTGCGCCGATATCGCGCAGCGGATTGCCACCTACCGCGACCAGATCGGCCAGCAGCCCGGGCGTGATCGCCCCGACCCGGTCGCCCACACCAAGCACCGCCGCATTGCCCCGCGTCGCCGCCACCAGCACGTCGGCGGGCGCCATCCCCCCCGCCACCATCAGCTCAAGTTCGCGCGCATTGCTGCCGTGCGCGAACACGCCGGTATCTCCACCGACGCACATCGTAACGCCCGCTGCCCTGGCCGCAGCAAAGCTTGCGCGTTTCGCGCTGATCGATGCAGGCTCGGGCGCGAGCCCATTCCAACCACGATAGCGCTCGATCGCGTCGCCTGCCGCCAGCGTCGGGCATAGCGCGACTCCACGCGCTTTCATCAGCGCGAAAATCTCTGGAGTCCCGTCATCGCCATGCTCGATCGTGTCGACCCCGGCCAGCGTGGCCCTGCGCATGCCCTCGACACTGCTCGCATGCGCCGCCACCTTGCGCCCAGCGGCATGCGCGGCGTCGACAACGGCACGAATTTCATCGGCGGAAAAGGTCGGCCGGCTCGGCTCGCCTGGCCCCCAGCGATAATCGGCGTAAAGCTTGACGACATCGGCACCGCGCCCGATCTGACGGCGCGCTGCGGCAACCAGCGCGGGGCCATCAGCTTCTTCGGCACCCTGCGGCACATCGAAACCCGGATCGAAGCCCTTGGGGCCATAGCTGCCGGTTGCCACCAGCGCCCGCGTTGCCACCAACATGCGCGGGCCTGGTACGATGCCTTGGGCAATCGCCGCTTTGAGCCCGACATCGGCATAGCCCGCGCCCTCGGTGCCGAGATCACGCACCGTCGTGAAGCCGGCCATCAAAGTCGCGCGCGCATTGGCAGCGGCCCGCACCGTACGGAGCGCGAGCGGCTCCTTCAGCACCTGATCGTTCCACGACGTCTCGTTGTACGGGTGCAGAAACAGATGCACATGCGCGTCGATCAAGCCGGGCATCAACGTCGTGCCGGGCAGCGTGACCGTCTCGGCATCGGCGGGCGTCGAAATGTCGGGGCCGACCGCGACAATCACCTCGCCACGCACCAGTACGTGCCATCCGGCGTGGCGCTGCCCGTCGCGACCGTCGAACACGGCTTCAGGCATGAGCAAGATCGGTCGCGGCACGGCTTGACTGCGCGCTGCCACCGGGATCGCGGCCGCCGCCATGCCGAACGGCGCCAAAGCCAGGAAATCGCGTCGGTTCATGGCCCCGTTCTCCGTCTTGGCGCGGCCTCAACGCGCCGCACCGTTTCGGAGGGTAGCATGAAGCCAAGCCGCGCGGTCAATCAACCGTCGCGGCCTTTGCGGATCAGCTCGGGACGCGCAAATCTACGCCCCAGATGCGCCACTCTCGCTTCTCGGCGACGGGATCATCGGGGTTGGTCGATCGCCGCAGCATCACCGTTCCCTCGCGGTCGGCGGTCTTGCGGGTTTTCTTGTTCTCGACATGCGCTTTCGCCGTGACCAGCACATATTGCATGCCTTCGCGCGCATGGATTTCGGACGCGACGCCGGCTTGTGGTTCGTATTTCGAATAGATTGCGAAGGTTTCGGCAAATTGCGCCACCGTGCCGCCGGCGTCCTTGCCGCCATTGCCCCACAGCCGATACGCGCCGGCATAGTCGCGCTTGTCGATCATCGCGAAATAGCGCTCGACAAGCTCGCGTGCCGCCTTGGCGCTTGCTGAATCGGCCGGCTCGTCACCGCGCATGCCAGCTTCGGGCGCAGCGCTGTTCGTCGGCGCGGGCGGAGCGGCATTGCCGGACTCGCGCTGCTGCGTGCAGCCAGCAAGCGTTGCGGCAGCCAGAACGGCGGATAAGACAATTGTTACGCGCACAAACAGCCCCGTTCGCTAAGTTCTCGCGCGTCCCTTGCCCCAGCAAGAGCGTGCGATCAACCGCCCATCCCGTGGCCAACGACCGCGAAAACCGCCCCAATCAAAAAGGCCCCGGTGCGCGATGCCCGGGGCCTATTTAATGGTGGGCGCGGCAAGGATTGAACTTGCGACCCCTGCGGTGTGAACACAGTGCTCTACCACTGAGCTACGCGCCCGAAATTTGTTTCGGGAAACAAATCGGGCGACGGTTACCCGCCGCCCGATTGCGATTCCTTTAACAGCCGCGCTTGGCTTGTCCAGCCCCGCGCGGCGCGAACCTTAGTTGACCGAATCCTTCAGCACCTTGCCCGCCTTGAACTTGGGCTGCGACGATGCCTTGATGGTCATTGGTTCGCCGGTGCGCGGGTTGCGACCGGTCGACGCCTTGCGCTTGCTCACCGAAAAGGTACCGAAGCCCACCAGGCGGACTTCGTCGCCCTTGGTAAGGGCGGCCGAAATCGCGCCAAAAACCGCCTCAACGGCCTTGCTTGCGTCACCCTTGCTGAGGCCAGACGCGTCTGCGACTTCCCCGATCAATTCCTGCTTATTCATCCCTGAGGACCCCCTTAACGTTTCTTACGACCGGTATGCGCCTGAGTCGCGACCAATGCCGAAAGCGTAGTAACGCGATTCCGGCTTCGGCTGTCAAAACAAATTCGTCACATTTGTCCTCAGTAAGGCAAAAAATCCGCCAAAAACCTAGTGATGGACCTCGGCGCTCACCGGCGGCACCCCCGTCGGGGGCAGCGCTGCAAGCTCGTCGGCCTCGCTCCAGTCGATCGCGGTGAGCGGTTCGGTGAGCGCGAGCCGCAATGCTTCATCGACGTGGCGGATCGGAATGATCTCGAGTCCCTCGCGGATATTGGCCGGAATTTCGGCGAGATCCTTGCGATTATCCTCGGGGATCAGCACGGTCGTGATGCCGCCACGCAGCGCCGCGAGCAGCTTCTCCTTCAAGCCCCCAATCGGCAGCACCCGACCGCGCAGCGTGACTTCGCCGGTCATCGCAACGTCACGGCGGACGGGCACGCCCGTCAGTGTCGAGACGATCGAGGTGACCAGACCGATGCCTGCCGACGGTCCATCCTTGGGCACCGCGCCTTCGGGCAAGTGGATATGGATGTCCTTGCGGGCGAACAGGCTCGGCTTGATGCCATAGGAAGGCGCGCGCGCCTTGACGAAGCTCATCGCCGCTTCGATCGATTCCTTCATCACATCGCCGAGCGTGCCGGTCGTCTTGACGCCGCCCTTGCCAGACACCGTAACCGATTCAATCGTCAGCAGCTCGCCGCCGACCTCGGTCCAGGCCAGCCCGGTGACCGCGCCAATCTGATGCTCCTCTTCGCTCATGCCGAAGCGATACTTCTGCACGCCCGAGAATTCGGCGAGATTGTCGGGCGCGACCACGACGCGCGTGTCCTTGCCCTCAAGAATCCGCCGCAGCGCCTTTCGCGCAACCTTGGCAATTTCGCGTTCGAGCGTGCGCACCCCGGCTTCGCGCGTGTAATAGCGGATCAGGTCACGCAGCGCCTCGTCAGTGAAGACGAATTCCTCATCCTTCAGGCCATGCGCTTCGATCTGCTTGGGCAGCAGATGCTTCTTGGCAATTTCGACCTTCTCATCCTCGGTATAGCCTTCGAGGCGGATGATCTCCATCCGGTCGAGCAACGGCTGTGGCAGGTTGAGCGTGTTCGCGGTGGTCACGAACATCACGTCCGACAGATCGATGTCGATCTCGAGATAATGGTCCTGGAACTTGTTATTCTGTTCGGGGTCGAGCACTTCGAGCAGCGCCGACGCCGGATCGCCGCGGAAATCCTGGCCGAGCTTGTCGATCTCGTCGAGCAGGAACAGCGGGTTGCTGGTCCCTGCTTTCCGCAAATTGGTAACGATCTTGCCCGGCAGCGAGCCGATATAGGTCCGCCGATGGCCGCGAATTTCGGCCTCGTCGCGCACGCCGCCCAGCGATTGGCGCACGAATTCGCGCCCGCACGCCTTGGCGATGCTCTTGCCCAGCGAGGTCTTGCCGACGCCCGGCGGGCCGACGAGGCACAGGATCGGCCCCTTCAGCTTGTTGGTGCGCGCCTGGACCGCCAAATATTCGACGATCCGGTCCTTGACCTTTTCGAGCGCATAATGATCCTCGTCGAGCACGGCTTGCGCGGCGGCAATATCCTTCTTGAGCTTCGACTTCTTGCCCCAGGGCAGGCCAAGCAGCACGTCGAGATAATTGCGCACCACCGTTGCCTCAGCCGACATCGGCGCCATCGTCTTGAGCTTCTTGAGCTCAGCGGTCGCCTTGCTGCGTGCTTCCTTCGACAGCTTGAGCGTCGCGATCTTCTGCGTCAGCTCGGCGATTTCGTCGCCCTCGCCTTCTTCGCCCTCATTGCCCAGCTCGCGCTGGATCGCCTTCAATTGCTCGTTGAGATAATATTCGCGCTGGGTCTTCTCCATCTGGCGCTTCACGCGGCTACGGATCTTCTTTTCGACCTGCAGCACGCCGAGCTCGCCTTCCATGAACGCGAGCACCATTTCGAGCCGCTTGCGCGGGTCCTGCTCCATCAGCAGCGCCTGCTTGTCAGCAACCTTGACCTGAATATTGGCGGCGACCGAGTCGGCGAGGCGCGACGGATCCTCGATCTCGCTCAACTGGACAGCGGTTTCGGCGGGCAGCTTCCGGTTGAGCTTGGCATAGCTTTCGAACTGGTCGATCACCGATCGCACCAGCGCGGTCACTTCGCGGCTCTGGTCGGCAAGGTCCTCGGCGCCCGCGCTTCCCTCCAGCAATTCGATCTCGGCCACGAGATGCCCGTCGGTCGACTGCAGATCGGTCAGCCGCGCGCGTTGCTTGCCCTCAACCAGCACGCGGACCGTGCCGTCGGGCAGCTTCAGCAGTTGCAGCACGGTGGCAGTGACGCCAATATCGTACAAATCGTCGCGATCAGGGTCATCCTCACCGGGATCGAGCTGTGCGACGAGAAAAATCTCCTTGGTTTCGCCCATCGCCGCTTCCAGAGCGGCAACCGACTTGTCGCGCCCGACGAACAGCGGCACGATCATATGCGGGAAAACAACGATGTCGCGCAGCGGCAATACTGGGAAAGTGGTGGTCATGCGATCTCCGACGGCGCCCGATCGGGACGCCAATTCTTCACTATATGGGAAGGCTGGTCGCGCCATCAATTGCTGTTTCGGTCTTGGCCGCTTTTCTGCCGCACGATGGATCGGCGCAGCGGCGATCCCGATGCTGCTCGCCGCCGCCCCCGCGCCCGAAAAGGGCCAACCACCCCTCACCGCGCAAACCCAGCGATCAGGCGGGCCGATCGATCCCGAGCAAGCCGCGCTTAGCTTCGAAAGCGCCGATCTGGCGATTGAAGTGCTTCCCGAACGCCAGAATATCGTCGGCACCGCGACGCTCGTATTCACCGCGCGCGCGCCGCTGACGCGATTGGTGGTCGATCTCGACCGTAACCTGCCCGTCAGCCGCATTCGGATCGACGGCGCCACGCTGTCCCCCAGCGCGTGGCGCAATCCCGAAGGCAAGCTGGCGATCACCCTCCCTCGCGCTGTCGCCACGGGGGATCGCATCACCGCCGAAATCCGCTACGCCGGCGCCCCGCATGTCGCGGTCAATGCGCCGTGGGACGACGGGTTCGTCTGGGCCAAGACCAAAGACGGCAAGCCATGGATCGCCTCAACCGCCGAAGGCTATGGCTGCGATCTGTTCTGGCCGTGCCTCGACTTCCCGACCGGCGAGCCGGGCCGCGTTGACCTGCACATCACCGTGCCCAAGGGGCTGTCGGCGCCGTCAAACGGCGTTTTGCTCGGCACCGATCGGCTGTCGGGCGGGCGATCGACCTGGCATTGGCGGATCAAGCACCCCAATACCTACGCCATCGCGCTCAATATCGGCCCCTATCAGGTGATTTCGGGCAATTACAAAAGCCGCTTCGGCAACACGATCCCGATGTATTACTGGTATCTGCCGGGTGAAAAGACGCAGGCTGAGGGGCTGTTCGCCGAATTCGCGCCGACGCTCGATTTCTTCGAAAGCGTGATTGGTCCCTACCCCTTTGGCGACGAGAAAGTCGGCGTGGTCGAAACGCCGCACCTCGGCATGGAGCATCAGACGATCAATGCCTATGGCAATCACTATGCCAAGGCGGCGGAAGGATTCGACTGGCTGTTCCAGCACGAATTCGCGCATGAATGGTTCGGCAACCAGCTGACAGCGGCGAACTGGGACGATTACTGGCTCCACGAAGGCTTTGGCCAATATATGCAGCCGCTCTATGGCCGTTGGCGCGAGGGCGAGGCACGCTATGCCACGATGCTCGACGGGCAGCGCAATCGCATCGAGAATCGCGCGCCGCTCGTGTCGGGCAAGGTGCTGACCGAAGAGGAGGTCTATGAGACTGCCAAGGGCGGGCCTGCGAGCGACATATACTATAAGGGCGCCTGGACGCTCCACACGCTCCGCTGGCTGATCGGCGACAAGGCGTTTTTCGATAGCGTGCGGCGGATGGTTTATGGTCGGCCCGATCCGAAGCCGGGCAATTTCACGCCGCGCTTCGGCTCGACCGCCGAATTCGAACGGATTGTGGCTGAGGAAAGCGGGCGCGACCTGCGCTGGTTCTTCGACACCTATCTGCGGCAGGCAGCATTGCCTGAGCTGGTTCCGGTCCAGCGCGACGGCAAGCTCATGCTCGCGTGGAAGAATCCAGGCGCCTTCCCGATGCCGGTCGAGGTCCAGGTCGACGACCGGATCGTGCGCGTCGAAATGACGGGAGGGAATGGTGAGGTGCCCGTGCCCGAAGGCGCGCACATCGTGCTCGACCCTTTTGCCCGCGTTCTGAAACGCTCGCTCGCGGTCGAGGCGCTGCAAGCTTGGCAGCGCCAGCCATCGCGATAGTGATTGCGGCGACGCCCCGTTGTGTATTATATAACCAATACACATGGAAGTGATTGCTCTGTTCGCGCATTATCCGGTCGGCCTGCCCGGCCTTATAGCCTTCGGAATTGGCGGCCTGTTGTTCTTCGGCGCGCTGTCGGCGGCGTGGTTGCGCGGCAAGCAAGCGCCCAAAGCAGCCGACGGCCAACGCGATCGGCGGTCGATCCTCTGGATTGCGCTGCAAGGCGTCGGGATCGGCATCGCGGGGGCCGGGCGCATCAAGGTCGACATTGCGCCCGACGCCCCGTTCGCGCTGACGCAGGCCGTGATCGTGTTCGCGCTGATGCTGAGCGCCGCCGCGTTGTTCGACTGGTCGTCGCGGGCGATGGGCAAGAATTGGGCGCTGGTCGCGCGCACCCGCGACGACGCGACGCTGGTTACCGCCGGGCCGTTCGCCTTCGTGCGCAACCCGATTTACGTCGCGCTGGCTTTGTTGATGATCGCGATGGCGGTTGCCTATGGCCGCGCGGCCAATCTGGTGGTCGCTTTCCCGGTCTATGCCTTCGCGACCTGGATGCGCGTCGCGAGCGAGGAAAAGGTGCTGCGCGCGCAATTCGGTGCCGCTTTTGATGCTTACGCCGCCCGCGTCGCGCGCTTCATTCCCGGCATCATCTAGCAGGTGACGGAACCGACCGCCGCGACTACATCGCAGCGATGCCCGTTCGCGCCAAGATTTGTGGCCTGTCCACGCCCGAAACGCTCCATGCCGCCGTCAAGGGCGGGGCGAGCCACATCGGCTTCATGTTCTTCGCGCCCTCGCCGCGCCATCTGAGTTTCGCGCAAGCAGCCCAGCTCGCCGCGATGGTCCCCGATCAGGTCGGCAAGGTTGGCGTGTTCGTCGATCCTGATGACGACCTCGTCGACCAGGCGATTACAGCGGGTGCCCTCACCACGCTGCAACTCCACAAGACCGCGCCCGATCGCACCGCACGGCTGAAGGCGCGGACCGGCCTTGACATCTGGAGTGCGGTTGCGACCCGCGAGCGCGCGGACCTGAGCGCCGCCGCAAGCTATGCAGGCGCTGCCGATCGCATCCTCTACGACGCCAAGACGCCCGAGGGTGCGCTGCTGCCCGGCGGCATGGGGGTGCGGTTCGACTGGACGCTGCTGCGCGATCATCGCCATCCCCTGCCCTGGGCCTTGTCGGGCGGGCTGACCGCCGACAACGTCGCCGAGGCGGTGCGCGTCACCGGTGCCGAGTTGGTCGATGCGTCGTCAGGTCTCGAAACCGCGCCGGGCATCAAGAATGTGGACAAGATCGCCGCGTTCCTTAAAGCCTTGTCGTACTTATGAACGCACCAAACTCCTTCCGGGCCCAGCCTGATGACCGCGGCCATTTCGGTCAGTTCGGTGGCCGCTATGTTGCCGAGACGCTCATGCCGCTCGTGCTCGAGCTTGAGGCCGAATATAAACGCGCCAAGGCCGATCCTGCCTTTCACGCGCAGTTCGACGATTTGCTCGAACATTATGTCGGTCGCCCCAGCCCGCTCTACTATGCCGAACGACTGACCGAGGAGCTCCGTAAGGGCGCCGCCGACGCGATGGGTGCGCAGGTCTGGTTCAAGCGCGATGAGCTCAACCACACTGGCGCGCACAAGATCAACAATTGCATCGGGCAAATCCTGCTCGCGATCCGCATGGGCAAGACGCGGATCATCGCGGAGACGGGCGCGGGCCAGCATGGCGTCGCGACGGCGACCGTCTGCGCACGCTTCGGCCTGCCGTGCGTGATTTACATGGGCGCACGCGATATCGAGCGGCAGCAGCCCAATGTGTTCCGCATGAAGCTGCTCGGCGCCGAAGTTCGCCCGGTGACGAGCGGTGCGGCGACGCTGAAGGACGCGATGAACGAAGGCCTGCGCGACTGGGTCGCGAACGTCCACGACACCTTCTACATCATCGGCACGGCGGCTGGGCCGCATCCTTACCCGGAGCTGGTCCGCGATTTTCAGAGCGTGATCGGCAAGGAAGCCCGCGCGCAGATGCTGTCGCGGGTCGGTCGCCTGCCGGATGTGCTCGTCGCGGCGATCGGTGGCGGATCGAACGCAATCGGCTTGTTCCACCCCTTCCTCGACGATGCAGAGGTGAAAATGCTCGGCGTCGAAGCGGCTGGCCACGGCCTCGACAAGGAACATGCAGCATCGCTCGCGGGCGGATCGCCCGGCGTGCTGCACGGCAACAAGACCTATCTGCTGCAGGACGAAGACGGCCAGATCACCGAGGCGCACTCGATTTCGGCCGGTCTGGACTATCCGGGTATCGGGCCCGAGCACGCCTGGCTGCGCGACATTGGCCGCGTGGATTATACCAGCGCGACCGATAACGAGGCGCTCGACGCCTTTCAGCTGCTCTGCCGCACCGAAGGCATCATTCCCGCGCTCGAACCTTCACACGCGATTGCTGCCGTTGCCAAACTCGCGCCGACGATGCGGCAGGACCAGATCATCCTCGCGAACCTGTGCGGGCGCGGCGACAAGGACATCTTCACCGTCGCAGAGGCGTTGGGGACGGCGATATGAAGGTTTTTTCGGCCAAAGAATTCACGGCCGATCGGGCTTGGGGCAGCACCTTGCTGAGCGATTTCGGCGACGTGACGGTGCGCCTGCACTGGACCGATCAACCCTATCGCTGGCACCGCAACACCGGCAGCGAGGTATTCGCCGTCTTGGAGGGGGTGGTAGACATGCATTACCGCCAAGATGGCACTGAACATGTCATCCGACTGAACCCCGGTGACGGTGTTTCGGTCGACGATGGTGACGAACATGTCGCGCATCCAGTCGGTTCCGCTCGCATTCTAGTCGTAGAACGCAAGGACTCCGAATGAGCCGCCTTTCCGCCGCCTTCCCCGCTGATCGCGCCGCGCTCGTCACCTTCGTGACGGCGGGTGACGGCCCCACGCCTGCCATCCTCGACGCACTCGTCGAAGGCGGCGCGGATGTGATCGAGCTCGGCATGCCGTTCACTGATCCGATGGCCGATGGCCCCGCGATTCAGGCAGCGAACCTGCGCAGTCTCGCCGCAGGCACCACCACGGCTGACATCTTCAAAATCGCCACCGACTTCCGCGTGCGACACCCCAGCGTCCCGCTCGTCCTGATGGGCTATGCCAACCCAATGCTCCGACGCGGGGCTGACTGGTTTGCCAGCGCGTGCGCCACAGCGGGCGTCGACGGCGTCATTTGCGTCGATCTGCCGCCCGAGGAAGATGATGGCCTCGGCCCCGAACTTCGCGCTGCGGGCGTCGACTTCATTCGCCTTGCCACCCCCACCACTGATGCCGCGCGGCTGCCTGCGGTGCTCGATGGCGCGAGCGGGTTCCTCTATTATGTGTCGGTCGCAGGGATCACCGGGCTGCAACAGGCTGCGCAGACATCGATCGAGGATGCAGTCGCGCGACTGAAGGCGGCGACCGACATCCCGATCGCGGTCGGTTTCGGCGTCCGCACCCCCGAACAGGCCGAGGCCATCGCCCGCGTCGCCGACGGGGTCGTGGTCGGCTCGGCGATCGTCGAAATCATCGCCGAGCACGGCGCAGATGCGCCCGCCCACGTAACGCTCTATATCGCCACGCTCGCCACCGCGATCCGCTCCGCAAGAAAGATCCCCGCATGACCTGGCTCAGCAATGTCCGCAACGCGCTGTCATTCGTCGTCGCGAAAAAGGAAACGCCCGACAATCTCTGGCACAAGTGCAAGGGCTGCGGGCAGCTGATCTTCGTGAAGGAGCTGGAGGATAACCTCCATGTCTGCCCAAGCTGCGATCATCACGAGCGGATCGGCGCGCGGACGCGGTTCGATTACACCTTCGATGCCGAAAGCTACACGGTTTTGCCGCCGCCGCGCGTGCAGGAAGATCCGCTGAAGTTCCGCGACACCAAACGCTATGCCGACCGGATCAAAGCGGCGCGGACCGCGACTGGCGAGGGTGATGCCCTCACCAATGCGCGCGGACTGATCAGCGGTCGCAAGGCGGTGGTCGGCGTGCAGGATTTCGCCTTCATGGGCGGATCGATGGGCCTCGCCGTGGGTGAAGCGTTTGTCGCGGGCGTCGAGGCCGCGATTGCCGATCAGTGCCCCTACATCATCTTCACCGCCAGCGGCGGCGCGCGGATGCAGGAGGGTATCCTCTCGCTGATGCAGATGCCGCGCAGCACCGTCGCGATCCAGATGCTCCACGACGCCGGGCTGCCATTTATCGTCGTGCTGACCGATCCCACGTCAGGCGGGGTGATGGCGGCCTATGCCATGTTGGGCGATGTGCAGATCGCCGAGCCCAAGGCGACACTCGCCTTTACCGGTCGCCGGGTGATCGAGAATACGATCCGCGAGAAGCTGCCCGATGATTTCCAGACGTCGGAATATCTGCTCGCCCACGGCATGATCGACATGGTCAAACCACGCAAGGAATTGCCCGAAACGCTTGGTCAGCTGATCGATTTCCTGTGTGCGAAGGCGGCGGCCTAACCCCGTTATTTCTGCTTTGAAGGCCGATCATGGCCGATAACGCGACGTCATCCTCGCTAGCGGTGCAAGCGCAGCTCGATCGGCTGTGGGCGCTATCGCCCGGTGCCGATGTCCTGGGGCTGGAGCGGATTACCGCGCTGCTCGACCGGATCGGCAATCCGCACCGCGCGCTGCCCCCCGTGCTTCATGTCGCCGGCACCAACGGCAAGGGTTCGACCTGCGCCTTTCTGCGCGCCGCAATCGAAGCATCTGGGCTGACCTGCCATGTTTATACCAGCCCCCATCTGGTGCGCTTCAACGAACGGATCCGGCTGGCCGGCCGGCTGATTGATGATGAGGCGCTGGCAGCATTGCTGGCCGAGGTGCTCGACGCGGCGGGTGATATCGGTGCAAGTTTCTTTGAGGTCACCACCGCTGCCGCCTTTCTGGCTTTTTCGCGGAACCCCGCCGATGCGTGCATCATCGAGGTCGGGCTTGGCGGCAGGCTCGATGCGACCAATGTGATCGAGCGCCCGATCGTCACCGGCATTGCCCAGCTCGGGATCGATCACCAGAGCTTCCTCGGCAATACGATCGAGGCGATCGCTGGGGAAAAAGCCGGAATCACCAAGCCCGGCGTGCCGCTCGTGACGATGCGCTATCCGGCATCGGTTGCGCAGGTCGTGAACAGTGCGGCGGTCCGCGCAGGTGCCCGGATCAGCATGCTCGGTACGGGGTGGCAGCTGAAGATCGGCGATATCGTGCAGTATGGCGACGATCGAAGCACGATCGAGACCGGGCTGCCGCGCATGGCCGGGCCGCACCAACCCGAAAATCTGGGGCTGGCAATCGCAATGCTCCAGCATCAGTCAGCGCTCGCCATTCCCCCAAGCGCGTATCGCGCCGCCGCCGAATGGGCGGAATGGCCCGCGCGGATGCAGCGGCTGTCGCCAGGGCCGCTGGTCGATCGGTTACCGGCAGGCAGCGAGCTATGGCTCGATGGCGGACACAATCCGGCGGCGGCCACCGCCGTCAGCGCGGCGCTTGAGTCTCGGGCGGGTGCGCGTCCGGTGCATCTCGTGCTCGGGATGCTGGCGAACAAGGACGCATCGGGCCTGATGTTGCCCTTTGCCCGCTATGTCCGGTCGCTGCAGGCGGTGCCCGTACCCGATCACGCGCACCATTCCCCCGCAACGCTTGCTTCGGCGGCTTCGTCGATCGGGCTACGAGCGGATGTGGCCGACGATGTCACTTCTGCGCTGGACGCAATCGCCCGTCGCGCTGACCCCGCCAATCCGCCGGTCGTGCTGATCCTGGGATCGCTTTATCTCGCCGGGGGCGTGCTTTCGGCAAATGGACAGGTCCCAAGCTAGTTATTGCGATTGACTTGCAATAGCGTAAATGAAATGCTCCATCGGACTGATCGGAGGATGTTCATGTTGTCTGCCACCGCCCTTGTCCACCCACTGCCCCGCGCGCTCCCTGAAGGCGATGCTGCCCGACTGTTCCTGCTGGCCGTACGCCGGATGGGCGCGCATGGCCTCGATGACGCCCATGTCGCTGGCGCATTCATGACAACCTTCGGCGCGGCCTTCCGCCGCCCGCTCATGGCGATGCGGGTGATGATGAACGAACTCGCCGCGACTTCGAGCGCACCGATCACGATTGCCCCATGCTGTTGCGCCCGAATGACCGGCGCAGAAGCAGCGTTGATCGACATCATCAGCCGACTCGGCGATCACCCGCGCACCGCCCATATCCTGTTGGCCGATTTGCTCGGGATCAGCCGGGTCGATGGCGTGCTGGCGACGATGGCGCTGGTGACGTCGTCCTTTGCTGATCTTGGTCACCCGATCGACGGGATCACGGGCTAATCCATTGCCTCACTGGTTTCCGTCCCGGCCGTTCCGATCGAACTGTCGATCAAGCCTGATCGCATCATCAACCAAAAAAGGATGATTCCGGGCAGCGCCGCGGCTGTCGTGAACAGGTAGAAATTCACATAGCCGAACGATTCGACCATCGCGCCTGCGGTCGTTCCCGTTAGGACCCGCCCGACAATGCTCGCCGCGGCCGAAATCAGCGCATATTGCGAGGCGGTGAAGCGCAAATCGGTGAGCGCCGCGAAATAGGCAACCACCGTCACGCCACCGATTCCGCTCGCGAAATTTTCGAACGTGAACGTCGCGGCCAGGCCGAGATTGGTCTTGTCGACCGCAGCGAGCAGCGCGAAGCTCAAATTCGATACGCCCATCAAGGCCAGACTGATCAACACTGACCGCTTCATCCCCAGCCGGGAATACAGCACGCCGCCAACAAAAATGCCGATCAGGAACGCCCAGAACCCAACGCCGACATCGTAAATAGCGATCTCGTCATTGGAATAGCCCTTATCGTCGAGCAACAGCCGGACCGTCAGCGTCGCAAGCGTGTCGCCGATCTTGTGAAGCAGAATGAACAGCAGCACGAGCAGCGCGCCCTTACGGGTGAAGAACTCGACAAATGGACCGTATACCGCCCTCACTGCTTCACCGATGCCCTTGGTCGCTGCGGCGACATGCCGCCGCGCCGGTTCGCCGAGCACCAGTGCCGTGATCATTGCCGGCAATGCGAACATCGCGCACGCAAGATAGGCCAATTCCCAGCCAACGCGTGCGGCAAGCACCAACGCCAATGCCGCCGCAGCCGCGGAGCCGATCCGCCAGCCATATTGGGTCATCCCAGAGCCGACCCCTAATTGGCGCGGTTCGAGCGTTTCGATGCGATAGGCGTCAATCACGATGTCAAACGTGGCACCCGTGATCCCCACCAGAATGGCCGACGTCACAACCCAGCCGATATCTGCAGCGGGGTCGACCAGCGCGAGGTTCGCGACCGCGGCAATCACCAGCGTACCCGTCACCAGCATCCAAGACACGCGCTGCCCAAGCTGACCGATCAATGGCAGCTTCACGCCGTCGATGATCCAGGCCCAGAGGAACTTGAAGTTGTAGGCAAGGAAAACGAGCGAGAACGCAGTGACGGTTTTCTTGTCGATGCCGTCCTGCGCCAACCGGCTGGTCAGCGTTGCGCCAATCATTGCATAGGGAAAACCGGACGATACGCCCAGGAAGAACGCGGCCAGCGGTTCCTTTTCGACATAAGGTTTGATGCCGGACAGCCAATCACCTTGGGCACCCGTTTCAACCTCCACCGTCATCGACCCCTTGCTCCCCACGCAATTCGAGACGACACTAACCGGAAAACAGGAGAAGGACAGCCATGAACGTGCATGCACCGCACGGCTTGCGACCGACCGAGGGGCAGCTGGCGCTCGCGGCAATCCTGGCGAACGGGGGTACACGAGCGAGCGCGGAGATCACTCATGTCGATGCGGCCGCCTATACCGCGTCCGAACGCCATGCCGCCGAACAGGCGCAGATTTTCTCGAAGCACCCGCTGGTCATCGCGCCGTCTGCCTTGCTGCCGGAACCCAACATGGCCGTGCCGCATGACGGCTTCGGCAAGCCGTTGCTCGTTACGCGCGACAAAAGCGGCACCGCGCATGTCTTTATGAACGTCTGCCGCCACCGGGGTACGCGTCTGGTGGAGGGCGATGCGCCCGTCTGCGCGCCGCGCCTGATCTGCCCCTATCATGCGTGGAGCTATGCGTTGGACGGTGCGCTCACCGGTATGCCACGCCCGGAAACATTCCCCGGTCTGGACAAGGCCGATTTCGGACTGAAACGACTGCCCACCGTGGAGGCAGGCGGGCTGATCTGGTTCGCGTTCGACGAGGGCGCCGATTTCAGCGAAGCCCGCGCGCTCGGTGCTGATTTCGAAGCGTTCGATCTACCCGGCCAGTATCTGTTCCGTCGCAAGACGCACCGCGTAGCCGCGAACTGGAAGCTCATCATGGATGCGTTTCTGGAAAGCTATCACGTCCAGCGGCTGCATTCGGGCACGATCGGCCCCTTCTTCAAAGACGGGGTGACAACAGGCGACCAGATCGGCCCGCATCAGCGCTCCGCCGTGGGGCGCGAGGCTGATCTGGTGGCGGCGGCAGGCAGCGATTGGCCGCAATTGCGCGCGGCGATTACCTATACCTATCAGATTTTCCCCGGCACCGTGCTGATCGTCAGCCCCGATTATATGAACCTGATGGTGATGATGCCGCAATCCGAAGGCGAAGTGCTGGTCGAGGACTTCATGCTGATCCCCGAAGCACCCGCCACAGACAAGGCGCGTGATCATTGGGAACGTAGCTGGGCATTGCTCGACGGCCAGGTTTTTGCGGGCGAGGATTTCCGCGCGGCCGAACTGGGCCAACAGGGGCTGGCATCGGGCGCGATCGACCGGGTGACGCTGGGGACGCTCGAAACCGGCATCCGGCATTTCCACGATCAGGTCGAGGCGCGGTTGGCCTGATGAGACTGCTGGTATTAGCCATGCTGGCGGCGCTCGCCATTCCGACTCCTGCGCGAGCACAGGACGCACAGCAGCGGATCGAGTGGAACCGCCCGTTTGCGCCGTTCAG
This sequence comes from uncultured Stakelama sp., assembly GCA_964449575.1. Classification (GTDB taxonomy): domain Bacteria; phylum Pseudomonadota; class Alphaproteobacteria; order Sphingomonadales; family Sphingomonadaceae; genus Sphingomonas. Next base: position 8,843 of record CAYUYZ010000013.1, on the reverse strand, counting down.
CATCATCGGCAACGTCTATTATGTCGGCACCGAAGGCCTGTCGGCATTCCTCATCACTGGACCGCGCGGCCATGTGCTGATCGATGGCGGCCTGCCCGAAAGCGCGCCTATCATTGCCGACAATATCAAGGCGCTGGGGTTCAGCCTACGCGACGTCAAATATCTGCTGATCAACCACACCCATTTCGATCATGCCGGTGGGCTTTCCGAACTGAAGCGGCTGACTGGCGCGCAGCTGGTCGGCACAGCCCAGCAGCGCGCTGATCTAGTCAATGGCAAGACCCTTGGCAGGCCTGAATTGGCTGGTTTCCCGCCAGTGCGGATCGATCGCTATGTCAAGGACGGCGATCGGCTCATGCTCGGGCCGATTGTGCTGCGGGCCATCCACAGCCCCGGCCATACGCGTGGCGGGGTATCATGGGCGATCACGACCGAAGGCAAGCGCGTGCTGTTCACGACCAGCCTGACCGTGGCCGGACAAAACCTGATCAACGATCCTGCCTATCCACAGGCGGCGGCCGATTTCGGTGCGACATTTGCAAAACTACGGCGTGAACGCGTCGACATCTTCCTGAATTTTCACCCGGACTTTTTCAATATGGCGGAAAGGCGCGCCGCCCAGCGTGCTGGCAAGGCAGACGCCTTTGTCGATCCGGGCGAATTGCGGCGACAGATCGATGATGCCGAAACAGCCTTTCAACGGGAACTGGTGCGCCAGCGCGGTGCCGGGGCTAGCCGAACCCGATCAACCCGAAACTGACTCGAGCAGCTTTTCGATCCGCGCCGCATTCGCCCCCAAATCGCTTTGGCCCACACGGGAGACCGACCGAACATCGATCCGGGTGCCTGTACCTTCGGGGCGCAGGCGGACGACGACATCGTCCTTGAAGCCCCACCAGCCCGACGTATCGGTTGCCTCAATCCGGCCGGTCGCACTGTCTGCTCCCACCACGGTCCAGCCGCGCGCGACAATCGCCTTGGTCACGATATCGAACACCTCGGCGGGCGGCTTGGCAATCAGGCGTGATTTGATCGCGGGATAGGCGGCCGTCTGTTGCGGCGCGAGTGCGGGATCATAAGCGATCGAATTGGCACCCTCGCCGCGAAGCGCCGGCGTTACCGAAACGAACTGCGGGGGATTGGCGGTGTCGGTAGTGATATCGTGAATCGGCGGCACACCGCTGGATCCGGTTACGATGCGAATCAGGATAACCGCCGCGCCCAACCCGGCGATCATGCCCGCTGTTGCCAGCATCCCGCCGCGATTGCGGATGACGATCACCAGGCAAATCAACCCGCCAATCGCTGCCACGAGTGATCCGATGGCAAACAGGCCAAGGCCGAAGAACCATGGCAGTATGCCACTTTTCACCAGCGGTCCGGCAAGCAATACCAACACCGCAAGCAATATCGTTCCGGTGGCAATCAGGGCGGATTTTCTTCCTGGCATCGGTCATGTCCTTCTGCAGTCAGATCAGGTGCTGTTTCAGTCAGATCACCGTCTTGAACAGGCTTAGCCCAGCGGGCAAGCGTTTCGGCACAACACCGTCGCGAACGGCTTCGATTGCGGCAATCGCCAGTGCCAGATCACGCTGGGCATAGGGCTTGCCGAGGCAGCCATCCGCCAGGGTCTGTGCCTCGAACGGGCACTCCCCGGTCACGAAAAGCACGGCAATCCCTGCACTCAGCGCAGCCTTGGCGACGTCCAGACCGCTACCATCCGCCAGGCTGATATCAGCGAGCACAAGATCGATTTGCGTGCCGCTTTCGATCAGAGCAACCGCATCGGCGACGCGGTCGAGCGTTGCGACGACATCAAAACCCTCATCACGCAGGAAATATTCGGTATCGAAAGCCACCAGCGGCTCGTCTTCAACCACCAGCAATCGATTGAACCGACGTTTCTTTCGTTCGAACAAAGCCACGACATTCCCTTTCGGTGGCAAAGCACCCCGTGGCCGCCCCCTACGCAATGGACAACGCTTATGTCCGCATTTTTTTGCAGCATGGCGCGAAATAGCCTGTATCAGCAGCGTCATGCCCCCGAACAAGCCCGTGACACCCCCTGCCGAGAGCCCGCGTGACGGCAATCGCATTGCCAAATTGCTCGCCCGGGCGGGTATCGCCTCGCGGCGCGAAATTGAACGCATGATCGCCGATGGCCGCATCGCGATCGACGGCAAGGTGATCGATACGCCGGCCACGATCCTCCAGTCGCTCCGCGGGGTGACGGTGGACGGCAACCCGGTACAGGCGCCCGCCCCTGCCCGGCTGTTCCTGTATCACAAGCCGAGCGGTCTGCTCGTCACCGAGCGCGACCCCGCAGGTCGACCGACGATTTATGATAAGCTGCCGAGCGACTTGCCGCGGCTGGTCCCCGTCGGGCGGCTCGATCTGAATACCGAGGGGCTGTTGCTGCTCACCACCGACGGCGAGTTGAAGCGCCAGCTCGAACTGCCCTCAACCGGGGTCGAGCGTGCGTACCGCGCCCGCGCCTACGGCACCGTCAGCCAGGCGCAACTTGAGGATCTGATCCACGGGGTAGAGATAGAGGGCGTTCGCTACGGCGCGATCAACGCCAATCTCGAACGCCGTACGGGTGCCAATGTGTGGATCGAGATGATCCTGACCGAAGGCAAGAACCGCGAAGTGCGCCGGGTGCTCGAATTTCTGGGGCTAAAGGTCTCGCGCCTTATCCGCACCCGCTATGGCCCATTCCTACTCGGCGATCTGGCCCCCGGTGAATTCGGCGAGGTGCGCCAGCATGATGTCGTCGCGTTCCGCCGCGATCCCACCCGCAACCCGCCGCCCGAACACGCCAAGGCGCCGCCACCCCGCAGCCGGGGGGATCGCACCGCTGCCCCCGCACGCGCCGACCGACCATTCCGCGCGCCAAAGCCTGGGCCCGATGCTGCCGAACCGCGAAAGGCGCCGCGCGTCGTCGCGGCGGTCAAACCCAAGCGCTTTTATGACGCAAAGGAAAAGGGCGGCGTAACGCCTGTAAAGCCCGCGCGCGCCACGCCTCGCAGCGAAACCAGCGCCCGTGCCCGCCGCACCGCGACCGACCCTCGCCGCAAGGATGCCGCCCGCGACGGCGGCTTCATCGATAAGCCGCGCGCCACCACACCCGGTGCACGGCCTACGCGCCCTTCCAAGCCCAGTGGCAGCGGCAAACCCCGCCCACCCCGGACGAGGCGTTAAACGATGCGGATCATTGCCGGGCAATGGCGCGGGCGGCCGATCGTGGCGCCAAAGGGTGATGCAACCCGCCCCACCGCCGATCGCACTCGCGAAGGGCTGTTCTCCATGCTGATCAGCCGGATTGGCAGTTTCGAAGGGCTGGCGGTCGCCGATCTGTTTGCGGGGTCGGGCGCGCTGGGACTGGAAGCGCTGTCTCGCGGGGCGGCGTCATGTTTGTTCGTCGAGAATGATCGTGCAGCTATTGATGCGCTGCGTGGCAACCTCGCCAAGCTCGGGGCGACCGCGGATGTGCGGGCATTGTCGGTGCTATCGCTCGGGCAGGCTAGCGCTCCGCTTGACGTCGTGATGATGGACCCGCCTTACGGATCGGGCGCGGGGTCAGTGGCGCTCGACAAGCTGGCGCGGCTAGGTTGGATCGGCCCGGCGACATGGGTGAGCGTCGAGACGGCATTCAATGAGCCGGTTGAGGTGGCCGGGTTCGAGATCGATGCCGAGCGTAACTACGGCAAGGCGCGGATCACCCTACTCCGTCAGGCGGCTGGCTGACGCCGCACCAGTATCAGCCCGCCGAGGCTGAGCGCTGCTGCAACCACCAGATACGCGCCGACCAGCGCCAATCCGCCGCGCGCCGCAAGCGCCTGCGCGATGATCGGTGCGAGCGCACCGCCAATGATGCCGCCGAGATTGAAGGTCAGCGACACGCCGGTATAGCGCACCCCCGCCCCGAACAGCGAGGGCAGCCATGCGCCCAGCGGCCCATAGGTGAAGCCCATCGCAAATAGCGAAAACGACAGCCACAGCCACACGATGACCAGCGATTCAGCGCCGAGCATCGGTCCCATCATCAGCCCCGCCACCACTGCGCCTGCAAACCCCCAACGCAGCATCGCCGATGTGCCATGCCGGTCGGAGAGGGTGCAGGACAGGATGATGCCGGCCGCCAGAAAGGGGATGGCCAGCAGCTCGGCAATCAGGAACGACTGACGCGAATGGCCAAGGGTCGTCGTGCCATAACCAAGCGCAAACGCGGTGGCGATGTAGAACAGCGCAAAACCGGCGACAACGCAGAACGTGCCGGCAAGGATGCTGCGCAGATCGTGGCGAAACAGCTCGGCGATCGGTACCTTTGGTAGCTTACCGTGCGCCGATGCAGCCGCGAACGCTGGCGTCTCGGAAAGCTTCAGCCGAACCCAGAGCCCGACGAACACCAACGCGGCGCTCGCCAGAAACGGCAACCGCCAGCCCCAGGCGCGGAAACTCTCGTCGCTCATCGTCAAACCAAGGATAAGGAAAAAACCGTTGGCGGCGATGAAGCCGATCGGCGCGCCAAGCGGCGGGAACATGCCGAACCGCCCTGCCCAGCCCGGCGGCGCATTCTCGACCGCCAGCAGCGACGCGCCGCCCCATTCGCCGCCAAGCCCCAGGCCCTGGCCGAAGCGTAACAGGCACAGGATCAGCGGTGCCGCCCAGCCGATCTGCGCATAGGTCGGCAGGAACGCGATCAGCACGGTCGATCCGCCCATCAGAAGCAACGAGGCGACGAGCGTCGATTTACGCCCGACCCGGTCGCCGAAATGGCCGAATATCGCCGCCCCGACCGGGCGAGCGATGAAGGCGAGACCGAAACTGGCATAAGACAGGAGCAACTGCGCGGCGGCATCCTCCGCCGGAAAGAATAGCGGCCCGAACACCAACGCGGCTGCGGTGGCGTAGATGTAAAAATCGTAGAACTCGATCGAGGTGCCAACCAGGCTGGCGGTCAGCACGCGGCGATGCGCGACGAGCGGGTTGATCGGGGGCGTAACGGTCATCCGCCCTTCATAGCCCGCATGCTCGTCTTGTCGACGCGTCCGATCCCCGGATCAGGCCGTCCCCGCGGCGCGCAGCACCGAAAGGAAGAACCAGTAAAGCCCGCCCGCCAGCGTCATCACCGCGGGCAGCGTCAAAATCCACGCCAGTGCCATGTTGCGAATGGTGGTTGCCTGCAGACCGGCACCGCTTGCCACGGTCGCCCCGGCAACGCCGCTCGACAAAATATGCGTGGTCGACACCGGCAGCCCGAAGCGATCGGCGAGCAAAATGGTGATCGCCGCCATCAACTCAGCCGCGCCGCCCATGCCATAGGTCATATGCGTCTTGCCGATCTTCTCCCCCACCGTCACCACGATCCGCTTCCACCCAACCATCGTGCCGAGCCCAAGCGCGATCGCCACCGCCACCTTCACCCAGGTCGGGATGAAGCGGGTGCTGTCTTCCAGGCCATGCTGGAAATCGGAGACGGTCTTGCGATCAGTCTCGTCGAACGTGGTAACGGCGGTTTTGGACTTCAGGGCGAGCTTGGAGGCATCGAGCGCGAAATACATATCGTTGCGCAGCGCCGAGGTGGCCGCCTGTGGCACATTGGCGAGCGAACCATAGGTCGCCACTTTTGCGCCAACGTCGCGGGCGACCTCACCGATCGCGGCATAGACCACCGGATCACTCGCCGATTTGGTCTTGAGCGCGCTGGCGAGCACGTCGCGCGCAGTGGCCGCGTTGACCGTTGCGGTGCCGGCCTTGGCGGTGAACACAGTGGCCGCATCGTTGGCCTGCTGGACAAAGGCGGGGGCGGACTCGGTCGGCAAGCCCCGGTTGAGGGCATAAGCGGTTGGCGCGCAACCGATCAGGATCAGCATGATCAGGCCCATGCCCTTTTGCCCGTCATTGCCGCCATGCGCGAAGGAAACGGCAGTGCAGGTAAAGATCAGCAGCCCGCGAATGCCCGGCGGTGGTGGCTCATTGGCAGCCGGCTTGGCGTAGAGCTTTGGATTGCGGAGGATCTGCTTCATGATGAGCAGCAGTGCCATCGCCCCGAAGAATCCGATCACTGGCGCGATCGCCAGCCCGGTCAGCACCTTTTGCGCCTGGCTCCAATCAACGCCAGACGTACCGCCCGTCCCTGACGACAGCAGCTGGTTGGCAAAACCGACCCCCAGGATGGACCCGATCAGCGCATGGCTCGACGAATTAGGCAGGCCGACATACCAGGTGGCGAGATTCCACAGGATCGCGGCGAGCAGCAGCGCGAAGATCATCGCAAAGCCCGCATCGCTACCGACGTTCAGGATCAGCTCGACCGGCAGCAGCGCGACGATCGAATAGGCCACCGCGCCACTCGACAGCAGCACCCCAAGCAAATTGAAAAAGCCCGACCATACGACCGCGACCTGCGCGGGCATCGAATTGGTGTAGATCACCGTGGCGACCGCATTTGCGGTATCGTGAAAGCCGTTCACGAATTCAAAACCGAGCGCGATCAGCAAGGCCAGCGCCAGTAGAATGATCGTGGTGATCGCCAACGTTTCGCCAACCGCTGCGGTCTCGGTCGCGATGCTGACCCCGGCATAAATCAGACCGCCCAATATCGTCAGCGCGAAGATGATGCGCGCGATCGGATTGGCAGGCGTATCGAGCGCGGGGCGATCGGGATCGGCGTCACCCAAAGGCGCGCTGTCGGCGAGGGTCGTAGCCATAATTCCCAGTGACGCTAGTCTGTGTCAGTTGGATGACAGCGCTGGACAAATGCAGCGATTATTACGGCAGGCGCTACGTCAGCGCGCCAGCACCGCCGCCATTGCCGGCATCACCGCTTGCAGTCCCTTTACCGGGCGGATCATCACCCGAAAGCTGGTGATCTTGTCAGCGTCGTTCCAATGAATGATGTCGACGCCGTTGACCTGAATGCCATCGAGGTCGAGCTGAAATTCGAGCACAGCCGACGTATCTCCAACCCATTCCTCGACATAGCGAAAGCTTGGCACGCCAAGCACCTCCTGCGCCGCCGTCAGATACTTGATCGTGATCGCCTTGCCGACTTGCGGCGTGTGCACCGCCGGCGACTGAAACACGCAGTCATCGGCGATCAGATCGCGAAGCCCGGATGGGTCGCGGGCATCCATCAAGGCGTGCCAATGATCAATCGCTGCTGCCATCGTCTTCACCCCTGAATCCGAGCGTCAGTCCTATCAGTAGGCAATGATGAGTTGTCGCGATAGGCGAGATTTTCATATTGCGGCCAATGCCTTTCTGGTCGGCTACTCCCAAATGCAGCCGACCAGATTTGGGTATCATCCAAACTGCGAATAGAACTCGATGCAATCGGCGTATACGGCCTCGAAACACTCGTAGCTGATGTTGCCATTCGCGTCTCCGCATTGCGACCGTGCGACACTGGCACAACCGAACGGATCGTCTGGATCATTTGCCATCAGTGGTGCCGCAACGCCGCCAGCTGCCAAGAACAAGGCTGCACCCGCCGTGAGTAAACGACGCTTAACAACGGAAACAGGTTTGAAAGAGTATTTCATCTGAATTTCCTTTCCACATCGTTGCACAATTGCAACCCCTACAACCTTAAACAAAACCGAAACAATGTAATGAATAACAATATTTTAGTCTGTTCATTGGTATGAAAAATGCGACGAAGAAAGTACGGGTCTGCGCGGGTACACAATAGGTTGCGTCGCGTGCCGTCGTTCCCTACCTGTTCACCGATGAGTCTTCCTGCCCCCGCCTCTCCCGAGCCGCCCTATATCCGCGGCCTGAACCCGCCGCAGCGCGATGCGGTGCTGACCACCGAGGGCCCGGTTCTGGTGCTGGCAGGCGCCGGCACCGGCAAGACGGCGGCACTGACGGCGCGGCTGGCGCATCTGCTCTACACCCGCAAAGCCTATCCGTCGGAAATCCTGTCGGTCACCTTCACCAACAAGGCCGCGCGCGAAATGCGCCACCGGGTGCGCAACATCGTCGGCGATGTGGTGGAGGGGATGCCGTGGCTCGGCACCTTCCACGCGATCGGCGCAAAAATGCTGCGCCGCCATGCCGAACTGGTCGGGCTGCAATCGAACTTCACGATTCTGGATACCGATGATCAGCTTCGGCTGCTGAAACAGCTGATTCTGGCTGCCGATATCGATGAAAAGCGCTGGCCCGCGCGGCAGCTCGGCGGGATCATCGATGGCTGGAAGAACAAGGGGCTGACCCCTGCTGATATCGATGCCGGCGAACGCGAGGCCTATGCCAATGGCCGCGGCAAGGAGATGTACGCCGCTTATCAGGCAAGGCTGATCGCGCTGAATGCCTGCGATTTCGGCGATCTGCTGCTCCACATGCTGACGATCCTGAAGCGCGACCGCGAGGTGCTGAGCCAGTATCAGCAACGCTTCCGTTACATCATGGTCGACGAATATCAGGACACCAACAGCGTCCAGTATCTCTGGCTGCGGCTCCTTGCGCAGGAGCGCAAGAACATCTGCTGCGTCGGTGATGACGACCAGTCCATCTATTCCTGGCGCGGCGCGCAGGTGGAAAACATCCTGAAATTCGAAAAGGATTTTCCGGGCGCCAAAGTGATCAAGCTCGAGCAGAATTACCGCAGCACACCGCATATCCTGGCCGCTGCCAGCGGCGTCATCGCCAATAACGCGGGGCGGCTCGGCAAGACCTTGTGGACCGACGAAGCCGAGGGCGAAAAGGTCAAAGTGCTCGGCGTGTGGGACGGCCCGGAGGAAGCACGGCGCGTCGGCGAGGAGATCGAAAGCACGCAGCGCGCCTGGAAACAAGAGGGGGGCAAATCGCTCGATCATATCGCGATCCTCGTCCGC
>CAYUYZ010000012.1:0-80767 GCA_964449575.1 uncultured Stakelama sp. | reverse complement strand
GTTCGGCGGCGCCGGCGTCGGCAAGACCGTGTTGATTCAGGAACTGATCAACAACATCGCCAAGGGCCACGGCGGCACCAGCGTGTTCGCAGGCGTCGGCGAGCGCACGCGCGAGGGCAATGATCTCTACCACGAGTTCCTCGACGCGGGCGTGATCGCCTCGGATGCCGATGGCAATCCGGTGAGCGAGGGATCGAAGGTCGCGCTCGTTTATGGCCAGATGAACGAGCCCCCCGGCGCGCGTGCCCGCGTGGCACTCTCGGGCCTGACGATCGCTGAATATTTCCGCGATGTCGAAGGCCAGGACGTGCTGTTCTTCGTCGACAACATCTTCCGCTTCACGCAAGCCGGTTCGGAAGTGTCGGCGCTGCTCGGCCGCATCCCGTCGGCCGTGGGCTATCAGCCGACCCTGTCGACCGACATGGGCGCGCTGCAGGAGCGCATCACCTCGACCAACAAGGGCTCGATCACTTCGGTGCAGGCGATCTACGTCCCCGCCGACGATTTGACCGATCCGGCGCCTGCCACCTCGTTCGCCCACTTGGACGCGACGACGGTGCTCAACCGCGCGATTTCGGAGCTCGGCATCTATCCGGCGGTCGATCCGCTCGACTCGACCAGCCGCGTGCTCGAACCCCGCGTTGTCGGGCAAGAGCATTACGACACCGCGCGCGCGGTGCAGTCGACGCTCCAGAAGTACAAGTCGCTGCAGGACATCATCGCCATTCTCGGCATGGACGAGCTGTCGGAAGAGGATAAGCTCACCGTCAGCCGCGCGCGCAAAATCCAGCGCTTCCTGTCGCAGCCATTCCACGTCGCCGAAGTCTTCACCGGCATCCCGGGCAAGTTCGTCCAGCTCGAAGACACGGTGAAGTCGTTCAAGGAAGTCGTCGAAGGCAAGCACGACAGCCTGCCTGAAAGCGCTTTCTACATGGTCGGCGGCATCGACGAAGCCATCGCCAAGGCCGAGAAGATGGCGCTGGAGGCGTGAAGCTAGCCTTCGGCATTGCGGCGCGCCTCGTTGCGGTGCTTGCGTTGGGACTGCACGGCGCAGCCTCGGCACAAGTTCCACCAACAGGCCTCGCAGTTGTCGAATGGCTTGCAACGGAGGCATGCGGGGATTTCCTTACAGGTGAATTGAAGTTGGCTGCTAATCCGGCGCTGAAAGAACGCGGCTTTGGTGCGACAGTTACGAAGCGAGATTCGAAAGTAGGACCGATCGATCTTGTTACCGCGAAATTCGGGGCTAGCGAAATCGCGTTTGGGGGTGTGGCAGACAAAATGTGCACTATCACGGTCGTCGGCGACCTGGCTGCACCTTCTTTGCCTGTATTTCGGAAAAGCGTCGACGGATATAGTGTGAAGTTGGAGCGTGTTGACGAGAAATCTAAGGCATTGAGCCCTGAAGTTTCGCAGGAAGTCTTCAAGGCAAAGGCGACGGAAGACTTCAATGTATATGTCGTGCTGATCGAGAGCTTGAAATCACCCTCGCCGTTGATGTCGTTTTCGTTATTTTTTTCGAAAGAGTAAAAATGCTGCACTTCGAGCTCGTGACACCCGAAAAGCTCGTCCGCAACGAGGACGTCTATATGGTCGTCGTCCCCGGGACCGAGGGCGATTTCGGCGTTCTGCAGGGCCATGCCCCCGTCATGTCGACCGTGCGCGATGGCACGATCCAGATCTACGCGACCGACAAGGCCACGCCCGAAGTCGTCGCGATCAAGGGCGGCTTTGCCGAAGTCAACGCGCGCGGGCTGACGATCCTGGCCGAACAGGTCGGCTGAGCCCCCTTCCCTGCGGCCCGCGACAACGTCCGCCTGTGGTTAGGAAATTATAAAAGCTTCCCGCGCTATCCACCTTCCCGAATATGAGGGTGGTTTGGGCATGAGCGCATTCGGGCGACGTAGTGGCGCAGGCAGTGGAGCGGGTTCCCCGCGTCCGGCATTTGGCGTTGCCAAGCCGATGCAGGGTAGCGGCCCCGCACGCCCCGACACCGAAGGCGGCGAACAATTCCCGCCGATCCCCAACATGCTGCCCGAAATTGGCGGCGACAGTACAATGCCCGACAGCACGCTCGACGCGATGGCGCGCCTCGCCGAGCGTCAGGCCTCGTCGGGCGATGCTGGCCAGTCGAAGATGGAAGGCTTCGAAACCTCGATCCACAAGATCAAGGAACAGGTGCTGCCGCGCCTGCTCGAACGCGTCGATCCCGAAGCCGCCGCCACGCTCAACAAGGATGAGCTGGCCGAGGAATTCCGCCCGATCATCGGCGAAGTGCTCGCCGAGCTGAAGCTGACGCTCAACCGCCGCGAGCAGTTCGCGCTCGAAAAAGTGCTGGTCGACGAACTGCTCGGGCTCGGGCCATTGGAAGAGCTGCTGAGCGATCCGACGATTTCGGACATCATGGTCAACGGTCCCGACCAGACCTACATTGAGCAAAAAGGCAAGCTGACGCTCGCCAACATCCAGTTCCGCGATGAGGAACATCTGTTCCAGATCGCCCAGCGCATCTGTAACTCGGTCGGTCGCCGCGTCGACCAGACCACGCCACTCGCCGACGCCCGCCTGAAGGACGGCAGCCGCGTCAACGTGATCGTCCCGCCACTGTCGCTGCGCGGTACCGCGATCTCGATTCGTAAATTCTCGGCCAAGCCGATCACGCTCGACATGATGTGTGGCTTCGGATCGATGAGTCCGAAGATGGCGACCGCGCTGAAGATCGCGGGCGCGTGCCGCTTCAACGTTGTCATCTCGGGCGGTACCGGCTCGGGCAAGACGACGATGCTCAACGCGCTGTCGAAGATGATCGACCCCGGCGAGCGCGTGCTGACGATCGAGGACGCCGCCGAACTTCGCTTGCAGCAACCGCACTGGCTGCCGCTCGAAACGCGCCCGCCGAACCTTGAAGGCCAAGGCGAGATCACCATCCGCGATCTCGTCAAGAACGCGCTGCGTATGCGGCCTGACCGGATCATCCTGGGCGAAATTCGCGGCTCGGAGTGTTTCGATCTGCTCGCGGCGATGAACACCGGCCACGACGGATCGATGTGTACGCTCCACGCCAACTCCCCGCGCGAATGCCTGGGGCGTATGGAAAACATGGTGATGATGGGCGACATCAAAATGCCCAAGGAAGCCATTAGCCGCCAGATCGCCGATTCGGTCGATCTGATCGTGCAGGTGAAGCGTCTGCGCGACGGGTCCCGCCGCGTGACCAACATCACCGAAGTGATCGGCATGGAAGGCCCGGTGATCGTCACGCAGGAGCTGTTCAAGTTCGAATATCTCGACGAGAGCGCCGACGGCAAGATCATCGGCGAATATCGCGCGATGGGCCTGCGCCCCTATACGCTGGAAAAAGCGCGGCAGTACGGGTTTGATCAAGCGTATCTTGAGGCGTGTTTGTAAGGCACCTCCCCTCCCTCCGTTGGTTTCGAGCGCAGTCGAGGGGCCGGCCACAAGCGACACGCCCGCTTCCCGTGTCTCGACTTCGCTCGACACTAACGGTGGGAGTGGGTTCGAACTAACACCCCTTCCCGTCCCGGCACGCTAACAACGCTCGCTAAGCATTTCTTTACCCTGACGATCGCGGTATCGCTGTACGGGCGATGCGCGCTTTCCTGCTTGCTCTTGCCCTGATGTTCGGCCCTGCCGCGGCGCTGATGCCCGGCACGGGAATCGCGACGCTGGCCGATGATGCCGAAGCGCGCTGGGTGGCGTTCGATGTCACGCCGGGGAACCAGATCCGTTTCACCGCCTATGTCAACGGCGTCGCGGCCGTCGCGGTGCTCGACACCGGCGTGACCGCGTCGGTGGCCTCGCCGCGTTTCGCCGCGCTCGCGAAGTTGAAAGTCCAGTCGCGCGGGATGGCGCGCGCGATCGGCGGGCAAGTGCCGTTCGGTTGGGCGACAACACGGAGCATCGCGTTTGGCGCGCTCGACCGGCGCGGCGGCGGTATTACCGTCACCGCGCTCCCGGCGAGCGCGATCGGCGAAGCGCAGGGCCCCGACCTGCTCGTTGGGCAGGATTTGCTCGCCGCCTATGCGCTTGAGATTGATTATGCCGCGCGGCGATTTCGCTTGCTGCCGTCGGGGCGGCTGCCGTTTCGCGGTGAGATCGCCCCCTTGCGCGTCTCGCCCGAAGCGCAGGTCTATGTCACCGAGCTGACGCTCAGCGGCCAGCGGCTGCGGCCGATTGTGGTCGACACCGGCGACGGCAGCGCGGTGACGCTGTCGCAATCGGCGTGGCAGGCGACGCGGCCAAGCGCGCTGCCGACCACCAGCACGATCGCCTATGGGCTGGGCGGCCCGCAGGTGAGCACGATGGCGATCGTCCCGCAGATCGCGATCGGCCGTGTCGATGCGCGCGAAGTCGAACTGCGGATCGAGCCCGCCGGCGGCTTTTCGCAGACGATCGGCGCGGCCGGGCGGATCGGATCGGGGCTGCTCGAACGCTATCATGTGCTGCTCGATCCCGGCGCGGGGCGAATGGTGCTGAGTCCCGGTCCGGCGGCGGACGTGCCGCCGCTGCGCTCGACCAGCGGGCTGCTGACCCGCGCCGAGGGCAACCGGCTGCGGGTGCTCCATGTGATGCGCAGCAGCCCCGCCGAGGCAAGCGGCTGGCGCGACGGCGACCAGATTTGCGCGATCGACGGCGCGCCGATCGGCGCCGATTATGCGCGCAGTCGCCTGGCCGGCTGGTCGATCGGCGCGCCGGGGCGGGTGGTGGCGTTTGGCTTGTGCGACGGCGCGACGCGGCAGCTGACGCTCAAGCGATTTTACTGAGCGCAATGACCAACGTCTCATCGCGGCCCATGATTGCCGCGCTGTCGCTGGCGCTTGCGGCGCTCGCGCTGCGGTGCTGGGATTTCGGCAATCCGGTGATCCATGTCGACGAGCAATATTATCTGCTCGTCGGTGACCGCATGCTCCATGGCGCGCTGCCCTATGTCGACCTTTGGGACCGCAAGCCGATCGGGCTGTTCCTGATCTTCGCTGCCATCCGCCTGCTGCCGGGGGACGGCATTCTTGCCTATCAGCTGGTCGCGACCGGCTTTGCGGCGGCGGCCGCGTGGTGCGTGTGGCACGGGGCAAGGATGATCGGCGCGGCGCCGTTGGGGGCGCTGGCGGCGGGCGTGGCGTATCTGATCTGGGTGTCGCTGCTCGGCGGGCGCGGCGGGCAATCGCCGGTGTTCTACAATTTGCTGATGACGGCCGCGATGCTGCTCGTGCTACGCTTGCCGCGTCTATCGGATCGGCGCGCGGTGGCGGCCATCATTGGCAGCGGCGCGGTGGCGTGCCTGCTCGCCGGGCTGGCGATCCAAATCAAATACACCCCGGTGTTTGAGGGGGCATTCTTCGGTCTGGCGCATCTCTGGTATTTGCGGCGTGCCGGGGCCTCGCTGACGCTGACGGCATCGGTGGCGTTGCTGTGGATGGCGACCGGCGCCGCGCCGAGCCTGGTCGTGATCGGTTTCTATCAAGGGCTGGGCCAGCGGGCGTTCGACGCCTTCTGGTTCGCCAATGTCACCTCGATTTTCCTGCGGCCGGGCTATCCGATCGAGCAATTGCTGATGCGCTTGCTCGGCATTTTCGCGCAGCTCCTGCCGCTGATCGTCGCGGGGCTATTTGGATGGCGGGCGCGAGCGCAGGGGGCGTCGGCGCGCGAGACATGGCTGGCGACATTGTGGATCGTATCGGCGCTGACGGGCTTTGCCGCGATCGGCACGTTTTTCGACCATTATGCGCTGCCGCTGGTTGCGCCCTTTGCGATGCTCGCCGCTCCCACGCTGGGGCGCGGCTGGCGCATCGCGGCGAGCGTGCTCGCGATCGGGCTCGCGATCCTGCTGGTGCGCGGCGCGATCCGCCCGAACGATGCCCCCGGCGCGCGCGCCGTCGCGCGGCTGGTCGCGCTCAACAGCCGGGGTGCGTGCCCCTATGTCTTCATCGGCGACACGATCACCTATCGGCTGGCGGAGAGCTGCCTGCCGACCGCCTATGCCTTTCCCAATTTGCTCGCCTACACCACCGAGCAAGGCGCGACGGGCATCGACGAAGCCGCCGAAGTACGCCGCATCCTCCGCCGACGCCCGCCGGTGATCCTGTCGTCGACGCGAAAGCTCGCGATCTGGAACCAGGCGAGTCTCGCCGAACTCCGCCCCATGCTTGCGAGCGACTATCGCGTCGTGTTTTCGACCCCCCGCGAAAATTACCGCACGCTGGTCTATCTGCGCCGCGACTTGCCGCTGCGCCGTTGAGGCCAAAGCCCCGCTTGCATCGCCGCGCGGGGCCAGCCAAAACGCGCGCAGCCCTGACTCATTAGGAGATGCCAATGCGCCGCTATCTGATCGCTCCGCTCGCTATCGTCGCACTGGCAGGCGCCTCCGCGCTGGTCGCCGAGACGCCGCAGCCCTCCCCCGCCCTGCGCGCAGCGATTGCCGCCCCTTCCCGCACGCCCGCCAATGTGCTGCGCGACAAATATCGCCACCCTGCGCAAACGCTGGCGTTTTTCGGCGTGAAGCCCACCGACACCGTCGTCGAGATCTGGCCCGCAGGCGGCTGGTACACCGAAATTCTCGCGCCCTATCTAGCCAAGGGCAGCTATGTCGCCGCCGCCCCCGGCGAACGGGCACGCGCCGGGGTGCAAAAGCTGATGGCGGCCAATCCGGGCGTCTATGGCAAGATCAAGTTCGCGACTTTCCCTGTGGGGACCGCCGCCGACCCCGTCCCGGCCGGCAGCGCCGATGTCGTGCTGACGTTTCGCAACGTCCACAACTGGAGCTTTGGCGCCACCGACCAGACGCAAGCCGCTTTCGACCAGATGTTCGCGATGCTGAAGCCCGGCGGCACGCTTGGCGTGGTCGAGCATCACTTGCCCGAAGATGCCAAGGGCATCACCGAAGCCAAGAGCGGTTACATGAAGCGATCGTCGGTCATCGCCTTTGCCACCAAGGCGGGGTTCAAGCTGGTCAGCGAAAGCGCGATCAACGCCAACCCCAAGGATACGCATGACTATCCCAAGGGCGTGTGGACGCTGCCGCCCAACTATGCCGAAGCCGACAAGGACCGCGCGCGCTATGCCTCGATCGGCGAAAGCGACCGGATGACGCTGAAGTTCGTGAAGCCGAAGCGCTGAGGGCGTCTGGGGTGGGACGACTTTGGTCGACCCCCACCCCTGCCCGTTAGTGTCGAGCGAAGTCGAGACACGGCTGGCGTCGCTTGCGGCTTGTTTCTCGACTTCGCTCGAAACAAACGGGGCTCGAAACAAACGGGCAGCGATTTGCAGGTTTTCAGGCCAATCTTACTCGCCGAGCTTCTCGACCTTTTCGTGGAGCTTGGCGAGTTCGGCCTTCAACGCCGCGATTTCGTCGTCCTTGCTGGGCGGTGCACCGGGGACGGGCGGCTTGAAGGCGGCGGTGGCGGCTTCGAACATTTCCATGTTGCGCTTGGCGATTTCGGCGAAGGGTGAATGCGCGAACGCCCCTTCGACCGCCGATTTGAACTGCGCCTGGTTGCGGCGAAAGCCCTCCATCGATGCTTCGAGATAGCCCGGCACCATCGCCTGCATCGAATCGCCGTACATCGAGATCAACTGGCGCAGGAAATTGACCGGCAGCATCGTCTGCCCGCGCGATTCCTCTTCCATGATGATCTGCGTCAGCACATTATGCGTGATGTCGTCATCGGTCTTGGCATCGACGACCTTGAAGTCGCGACCCTCCCGCGTCATCGCCGCGAGATGTTCGAGTGTAATGTAGGACGACGTCTCGGTATTATAGAGGCGACGATTCGCATATTTCTTGATGATGACAACGCCATCGGGGGACGTTTTTTTCATGGGGGAGGCCCTCACACGTGAATGAAGCGGCTCTATCACCATTTCGTGCGGCGCCGCAACACGGGCCCCGGCCATTGCCGTTGTTTCTGGAAATCTTGACGCGGGAAACCGATAGCGCGCCATCACGCCGCGCCGCAGCACTGGCGGGGCTTGCGGCCTATCAAGCCGCCGACCGTGGCGCGCCGCGCGACATGCCGCACGTCCTGCACCAAGTCGGCCGCGCGAGCCTGCGCGACTATGGCGGATCGGGGGCGCCGGTGCTGTTCGTGCCTTCGCTGATCAACCCGCCCTTCATTCTCGATCTCGCGCCCGAACGCTCGTTGCTGCGCTGGCTGGCGACCCAAGGGCACCGGGTGCTGCTGCTCGATTGGGGGAGCCCGTTGCCGGGTGAACGCGACCTCGACATCAGCCGCCATGTCGTCGAGCTGCTGGTGCCACTCGCGCAGCAGCTCGACGCGCCGCCGGTACTGGTGGGCTATTGCCTCGGCGGGACGATGGCGGTGGCCGCCGCCAGCCTGATGCCGGTGCGCGGTCTTGCGATGATCGCCGCGCCGTGGCGCTTCACCGGCTTTGGCGAGGCAGCGCGCGCGCGGATTGCCGCGCTCTGGGCCGCTGCCGAGCCGACGTCCCGCAGCATGGGGCTGGTGCCGATGGAAGTGCTGCAAAGCGCGTTCTGGTCGCTCGACCCGGCGCGGACGATCGCCAAATATGAAGCGTTCGCCACGATGCCGCCCGACAGCGACGCCGCGCGCAGCTTTGTCGCGCTCGAGGATTGGGCCAATGGTGGCGCGCCGCTCAGCTATGCAGCGGGCGCGCAGATGTTCGACTTTTTCGGGCGCGACCTGCCGGGCGCGGGCGGCTGGCGGATAGCAGGCCGGACGATCGATCCGCGCGCGCTGGCGTGCCCGACGATCGATTTCGTCTCGATCACCGACCGAATCGTCCCCAGCGCGAGCGCGGCGGGTTTTGCCGATCGGCACGAACTGCGCAGCGGCCATGTCGGGATGGTCGTCGGCAGCGGCGCACACAGCCAGCTATGGGCACCGCTTGCCGACTGGATTAGCGGGATTGCCGCGTCTAGATAGGACCCAAACAAAACCCGCCCGCAGGAGATTCCTCATGACCGATATCGTCATCACCGCCGCCAAGCGCACCCCGGTCGGCAGCTTCCTCGGCGCCTTCGCGTCGACGCCCGCGCATGAACTCGGCCGCGTCGCGATCGAAGCGGCGATGGCGCAGGCTGGCATCACCGGTGCCGATGTGTCCGAAGTCATCCTGGGCCAAGTGCTCACCGCCGCCCAGGGGCAGAACCCGGCGCGGCAAGCATCGATGGCAGCAGGCGTGCCGAAGGAAATCCCCGCCTGGGGCGTCAATCAGGTCTGCGGATCGGGTCTGCGCGCAGTGGCGCTCGCCTATCAGGCGATTGCGAGCGGCGACGCGACGATCGTCGTTGCAGGCGGGCAGGAATCGATGAGCCTTTCCCCGCACGCCCAATTCCTGCGCGGCGGCACCAAGATGGGCGATCTCAGCCTCGTCGACACGATGATCAAGGACGGTCTGATCGACGTATTCAACGGCTATCACATGGGCATCACGGCGGAAAATCTCGCCGAGCAATATCAGGTGACGCGCGGCGATCAGGACGACTTCGCGGTCGCGTCGCAGAACAAGGCCTCCGCCGCCCGCGCCGAAGGGCGGTTCAAGGATGAGATCGCCGCCGTCACCATCAAGGGGCGCAAGGGCGATACGATCGTCGATACCGACGAATATATCCGCGACGGCGTGACAATCGACGGCGTGTCGGGCCTGAAGCCCGCGTTCAAGAAGGACGGCACCGTCACTGCTGCCAATGCGAGCGGCCTCAACGACGGCGCCGCCGCGCTCGTCATTACCAGCCGCGAGGAAGCCGAGAAGCGCGGCATGCCTATCCTCGCGCGGATCGCGAGCTGGGCGTCGGCGGGCGTCGACCCGTCGATCATGGGCATTGGCCCCGTCCCCGCCGTCAAGCGCGCGCTGGAGAAAGCCGGCTGGGCGATCGGCGACCTCGACCTGATCGAATCGAACGAAGCCTTTGCCGCGCAGGCGATGTCGGTGAACAAGGAACTCGGCTGGGACACGAGCAAGATTAACGTCAACGGCGGGGCGATCGCGATTGGCCATCCGATCGGCGCATCGGGCGCGCGGCTGCTGACGACCCTGCTTTACGAAATGGCGCGCCGCGACGCGAAGAAGGGGCTCGCGACCTTGTGCATCGGCGGTGGCATGGGCATCGCCGTCTGCGTCGAGCGCTGATCACGCCGCGACGCGAGCGAATCGAGTCGCCCGGGCGGTCGCCGGGCTAGGCGCCGTCCGGTCGCGTGCGTTGGCGGGCCGGTCCCGCCCACGCATAGGAATGCGTAGAACAGAGCGCGCGTGCGACGCAGTCGCGTCGCTGGCCGACGCGCCGAAAAATTGACAATCCGCAACCTTGTGATGAGTCGTCGGTCATCACAGTTTGAAACTGTCATGTGTTCGTAATATTCTAATATCGAAACGATATAAATTTGCTGTGCTTTAGTCGCGCAAGTCAGCGGGCGAAGCAACTTTGTGGCGTGAATCGCTCGATTTACGACCGTGACAATCATGCAACAGCCCGTACAGAAACTTAACGAAAAGGTCGGAAATCTCCCACTCGCGCCTTGCGTCACGGCCCTAATGTCGATTTGATGACAGGTCTTAGGGCATTTCAGCTCGCTAACTGGGGCAAAATTAATGAAGATGAGGGAGCTTTTGAGCGCCACGGCGCTCGCAGGTGTTCTGGTCAGCCTTCCTGCTGTTGCGTCGGCACAGACGACGCCGACACCCGCGCCGACACCGGCTGCGGCGGATAAGGAAGAAGAGCCGACCGTTACCGTTACCGGATCGCGCATCGGTCGCGCCGCGCTCGATTCGCCGGCGCCGATCACGTCGATCACTGCTGACAATCTGTTCGATCGCGGCCAGATCAACGTCGGCGACGCGCTGAACGACCTGCCGCAGCTCCGTTCGACCTTCAGCCAGGCGAACTCGACGCGCTTCATCGGCACCTCGGGCCTCAGCATCCTCGATCTTCGCGGTCTCGGCACCGCCCGCACGCTGGTGCTGGTCAACGGTCGCCGTCACGTCACCTCAGTGCCCGGTACCTATCAGGTCGACGTCAACACGATCCCGCCCGAACTGCTCGAGCGCGTCGACGTGGTGACCGGCGGCAACTCGGCCGTTTACGGGTCGGACGCTATCGCGGGCGTCGTCAACTTCGTGCTGAAGAAGAATTTCGACGGCCTGCGCATCTCGGGTCAGGGCGGCGCTTCGTATCTGGGCGATCGCGGCGCATATTTCGGCGCCATCACCTATGGTAAGAATTTCGCCGAAGGCCGCGGCAACATCGCGATTTCGGGCGAATATTCGCGGCTCAATCCGCTGAATTTCGTCGACCGTCCGGACATTACGGGCGCGTTCGATGGCCGTTCGCAGTTCAACCTGGCGGAAAACACCGCTGGTGAGTCGGCTGCGGGTAACGGCGTGGCCGACAACCAGTTTTTCACCAATGTGCGCAACGGCACCATTTTCGACGGCGGCGGTCTGAACGCCGTCTGCGGCGACGCCGATGTGTTGAACGTTGCACGCTGCCGTCAGAATGGTGCATCAGCATCGACGAACGCCACCACGGCGCTCGCGGTTGCGACCCGCTTCACGACGAACCGTGGTCAGCGTTATTATTTCACGCCTGACGGTCGCCTCCTGCTGCAAACCCCGTCGCTCGACTTCCGCGACATCACCAACGGCGGCAGCGCCAACACCGTCGGCGGTCAGGGTTCGACGCTGCGCAACACCGGCCAGCTCAACCCGCTGAACGAGCGTTATTCGGGCAACATCATCGCCCATTACGACTTTTCGGACCTGTTCAAGGTGTTCGCTGAAGGCAAGTATGTTCGGTACAACGTCAATCAGGAAGGCCAGCCGAGCTTCTCGACCGGCTTTGGTGCGGCCACCAACAATTTGAGCTGCAACAACGCGTTCCTGACGCAACAGGCGGTCACGACCCTGCAGTCGATCGGCTATTGCACGGCGACGCCGGCGCCAACGCCCGCCGGCACCTTCCCGATCAACCGCTTCAACGTCGACTTCGGCGGTCGCGGCGAATTGCAGACGCGCGAATTGTGGCGCGTTGTCGGCGGTATCCAGGGCGATTTCAACGACAACTGGCACTATGAACTGGCCGTCAACTATGGCCGCTACACTGCCAATCTGCGGTCGCTGAATAACCTGGTTATTGCCGATGTGAACGGCAATCCCGACGGCATCGCGCTCGCACAGAACGCCGTGCTGGCGCCTGCCAACTTCACGGGCACCAACTTTGCGACCAACTCGCTCGGTCAGCGCGTGATCTGCGCGGTGAACGTGACGACCAACGCACGTCCTGACTGTATCCCGATCAACCAGTTCGGCTTCGGGGCGCCGTCGCAGGCAGCACTCAACTTCGTCAACACCACGGCAACGCGCTTCCAGCGTGCCACTGAATTCAACGTCACGTTGAACATCAGCGGCGACTCCAGCAAGTTCTTCAACTTGCCGGGCGGCCCCGTGCGCTTCAACGTCGGCGCAGAATATCGCGCCGAGGCAGCCTTTGCGCAGTGGGATCCGTTGACCAAGTCGGGCGGCACCTTCCTGAACGCCATCGCCGACTTCACGCCGCCGGCGCAGAAGACTGTCGAAGGCTATGGCGAAGTCGAGCTGCCGATCCTGAAGAACGTGCCGTTCTTTGAGGAACTGACGGTCACCGGTGCAGGCCGCTATTCGAGCTATAACAGCGCGACCGGCGGCGTGTGGTCGTATAACGCTGGTCTGATCTGGGCACCGATCCGTGACTTCCGCGTTCGCGGCAGCTACGCCGTCGCCGTCCGCGCGCCGACGCAGAGCGACCTTTACCTGGCCCCGACGCAGAACTTCGCGTTCGTCGCCGATCCTTGCGATCTGCTTAACGTAAACAACGGCACCGCCAACCGTCTTGCCAACTGCGTTGCGGCAGGCGTGCCGGGCGTGACGGCGGCGGGCAGCACCTTTGTCAACACGCCGTTCCGCACGCAGAGCCAGGGCTTCAACCAGTCGGGCAACATCAACCTGCTGGCTGAAACCGGGAAGAGCTTCACGGTCGGCTTCGTCGCCGAACCGCGCTTCGCGCGCGGCTTCTCGTTGACGATCGATTATTACAACATCGAAGTCACCAACCTGATCTCGGCGCTGGGTCTGCAGACGATCCTGAACCAGTGCTATGACCTTGGCTCGCTGAACAACCAGTTCTGTCAGCTGCTAACGCCGCGCAACCCGACCACGGGCTTCTTCAACAACGCCAATGTCGGCACCTCGGCCGGCGTGAACTTTGCTAAGCAGCGCACCTCGGGCATCGACGTCGATCTGCAGTATCGCAAGAAGTGGGATAACGGCACCACGTTACAGCTGCGCACGCTCGTGACCTATCTGTTCGAACGCACCAACTTCATCAGCCCGACTGATCCGCGCTTCGGCTCGGCCCAGCTCGGCAACGTCGGTGATCCGCGTCTCGAAGGGCAGTTCACGGCGAACTTCCAGACGGCGTCGGGCTTCGGCATCCGCTATCAGCTGCAGTATATCGGCGTTCAGTCGATCTCGGCTTTCGAAAACCAGCACACGTTCCAGGGCCGCCCGCCCCAGAACGCCGACGTGCTGCCGATCGTCAACTATCCGGATGTGACTTATCACAACATCCGGCTGTCGCAGGCGATCAACAAGAAGTTCGAATTCTACGTCGGTGTCGACAATGCCCTGAACCAGCTCCCGCCGCTCGGCGCGCTGGGCGTCGGCGGCGGCGACGCGATCTTCCAGAACTTCGGTCGCTTTTTCTACAGCGGCTTCAAGATCACGCTGGGGTCGAACGGCAAGTAAGCGCCGTTTACGCCAGAAAATTGGGCCGCTCCTTCCCGGAGCGGCCCTTTTTTTATGCGCTTGAGGTCGGGGTAGCCGTCAGCGCCAGACGCGGTCGAAACGCTGGCCCAGCCCCGTCAGCAGCTCATATTGCGACATGCCCGATCGCGCTGCCGCCACCGACAGGTCGAAGTCGAGCGCGACCCAGTCGCCCTCGCCGAGCGTGAGCGCAGCGCTGATGTCGATCGCAACGAGGTCCATCGACACACGCCCGATCACGGGGAGGATCGCTTGTCCTGCCCGCGCGGTACCGCTGTTCGAAAAACCGCGCCAATAGCCATCAGCGTAGCCGATATTGAGGATCGCGACCGGCATGTCGTTCGGCGCGGTGAAGGTCGCATTATAACCGATCGTGTCGCCAGCTCTTAGTCTACGGCACTGGAGGATCTGCGCTTCGGGCGTCGCGACCTGCGCGATCTGCCCGGCAAATTCGCCGCGCGGCACGCCACCGTAAAGCGCGAGCCCCGGCCGGGTCAGATCGAACGCATAGTCCGGCCCGAGCGCAATGCCCGCCGAATTGGCGAGGCTCAACCGCCGCGCGGGCACGCGACCGGCGATGCCCACCAGCGCATCGCGCTGCGCGGCGTTCATCGCGACATCCTCATCGGCGCAGGCGAGGTGGCTCATCAGCGTATCGACCGCAAGGCCATCGAGCAGCCCGGCGCGAATCTCGTCCGCCGACACGCCGAGCCGGTTCATGCCGGTGTCGACCATCACGTCGCACAGCCCCCCGCCCGCCGCCCGCCAGCGCGCAACTTGCGCCGCGCTGCTGAGCACCGGTCGCACCCCTGCGAGTGATCGCGCTGCGTCCATATCCTCCGCGCGCACCCCGTGGAGCACCGATACGGTGACCCCGAGCGGGGCAATCGCTGCCGCCTCGGCCCAGGTGGCGACGAAAAAGTCCCGACACCCCGCGGCCGCCAGCCGCGCGACAACGTCGCTCGCGCCCAGCCCATAGCCATTGGCCTTCACCGCCGCCCCGCACGCGGCGCGACCGCTCATCGCCGCCAGCGTCTGCCAGTTGCGGGTCAGGGCGGCGGCGTCGAGGCGCAGGCGAAGCGGGCTGATCATCGGCCAAGCGCCTACCGCGCGCGCCGCGTCGATGCTAGCCGCGATGCTCGTGCCGCTTGCCGCCCGGCAGCATCACCATTGTCACCACCAGCGCCATCAGCACCACCCCCAGCGTATACCACAGCCCACCATAGGGATTGCCCGTGCGCGCGACGATATATTGGCTGATGAACGGCAGGAAGCCGCCGAAATAGCCGGTGCCGATGTGATAGGGGATCGACATCGAGCTGTAGCGGATGCGCGGCGGGAAGAGTTCGCTGAGCAAGGCCGCGACCGGTCCATAGGTGAGGCCCGCGAGCCCGGTCAGCAGGATGATGCACAACAGGATCAGCGCGATATTGCCCGGGGACGGCACCACCTTGCCCAGATTATAGCCGCTCGCGACCAGCGCCGCCTCGAGCGCTTCGGGCGTGTCGCCGTGCACCGCCTGCCCGCCGATGCTCACCGCCGTCGCCGGCGCGAGCGAGGTGGTATAGGCGACGCCCTTTTTGGAGAGCAGGTCGAGCAGCTTGGCGCAGGTATCAGTCTGCTTCTGCGCGAACGGGCTATACTGGCAATGCGGCCCCGACACGATCACCGGCATGTCGCGCGCCGCGCGGGCGAGGTCAGGATTGGCCGCCGCACCGATCACCCAGAACAACGGGAAGAGCATCACCAGCGTTAATGCATAGCCGACGACAATCGGCAGCTTGCGGCCAACGCGATCGGACAGCCAGCCGAACAGGATGAACCAGCCGAGTCCCGCCGCCGCGCCGACGCCGACGATCAGCTGCGCAGCGGTGTCATCGACCCGCATCGGCCCTTGCAAGAAGGCAAGCACGGTGAACATCGATGTATACCAGATCACCGTCAGCCCGGCGGCGATCCCGAACAACGCGACGAACAGCCGCTTGAGGTTGCCGGGATAGGTGAAGCTTTCGACAAACGGATTGCGCGCGGTCTCCCCGCTCGATTTCATCGCCTTGAACACCGGGCTTTCGGACAGTTTGAAGCGCATCCACAGCGACACCGCGAGCAGGACGATGCTGAAAATGAAGGGGATGCGCCAGCCCCAGTCCAGCCAGATCGCATCGGGCAGCACGCCCTTCACCAGCAGCACGACGATCAGCGACAAGATGAAGCCGCCCGCGACACTTGCCTGGATGAAGCTGGTGTAGAAACCGCTTTTGCCGGGTGGGGCATGTTCGGCGACATAGATCGCGGCTCCCCCATATTCGCCGCCGAGCGCCAGCCCTTGCAGGATGCGCAGCAGCAGGATGATCGCGGGCGCGGCGAGCCCGATTGACGCTGCCGAGGGCACGAAGCCGACCCCCGCGGTTGCGACCCCCATCAAGGTGATAGTGACGAGAAAGGTGTATTTGCGCCCGAGCCGGTCGCCCAGATAGCCGAACACCACCGCGCCGAGTGGCCGGAACCCGAAGCCCACAGCAAAGCCCGCCCAGGCGAGCAACGTCTGGACGACTTCATTGCCCGCCGGAAAGAAGGTGCGACCGATGATGCCACTCGCCGCCAGCGTGCCGTAGATGAAGAAATCATACCATTCGAAGATCGTCCCCAGCGACGATGCGGTGATGATGAGTCGGATGTCGTGCGCGCTCGGCGCGTTCAGATCGTCATTCGCCGCAACCGTCGCCATCCCCGTCTCCCTTTGGCGACCACGATTACCGGCTTTGCGGGCTGGGGCAAGCGTCGCCTAGGCGGACGGGGTATCGCCCAGCATCTTGATGATGCCCGAAAAGTCGAGCCCGCCCTGTCCCGCGTCGGCGAACGCCTGATAGAGTTCAGCCGCGCGCGCGCCCATCGGCGTTTGTGCGCCCGTGTCAGCGGCGGCTTGGGCGGCGAGCTTCAGGTCCTTGAGCATCAGCGCGACCGCGAAACCGCCCTGATAATCGCGGTCGGCGGGGGTTTCCGGCCCGACGCCGGGAACCGGGCAATAGCTTGTCATCGACCAGCTCTGCCCAGACGAGACGCTGGCGATGTCGTAGAAGCGCTGCGCCTCCAGCCCGAGCTTGTCCGCGAGGAGGAAGGCTTCACACGTCGCGACCATGGACGCGCCGAGCAGCATGTTGTTACAGATCTTCGCCGCCTGCCCCGCGCCGTTAGCGCCCGCGTGGATGACGGCCTTGCCCATATCCCCGAGGATCGTCGCAGCGCGCGCGTAAGCTTCGTCGGTGCCGCCGACCATGAAGGTCAGGGTACCGGCATTGGCGGCGGCAATCCCACCCGAGACCGGCGCGTCGACCGCGATCAGCCCCTTGGCGGTAGCAGCTTCGGCCACACGCTTGGCCGTCGCGACATCGATCGTCGAGCAATCGATCAGCAGCGCGCCGGGGGTGGCCGTACCGAACAGCGCGTCTTCATAGGTGGCTTCGACATGCGCCCCTGCCGGCAGCATCGTCACGATTGCTTCGGCGCCTTCGGCAGCGGCAGCGGCGGAGTCCATCGGCAGGCAACCGGCGCTCGTGGCCTTCGCAAGCGCATCGGCGGAAAGATCGAACGCGCGCACGTCATGCCCCGCCTTGGCAAGGTTCGCCGCCATCCCGCCGCCCATATTGCCGAGCCCGATAAAACCGATACGCGCCATGTCACTCTCCAGAATATTCCTCACCCCTCTGGGGGAGAGGATTGGGGGTTCAACGTCCCGTCCAATTCCCCGGCCGCTTGTCGACGAACGCGGCCATGCCTTCCTTCTGATCCTCGGTGCCGAACAGGCCGTGGAACAGGCGGCGTTCGAACAGGATCCCCTGCGCCAGGCCAGTCTCGAAGGCGGCGTTGACCATTTCCTTGTTGGCGATCGTCGCCAGCGGCGGCATCGCGGCAATCGCGGTGGCGGTCTTGAGCGCTTCGGCCACCAGATCAGCGGCGGGGACAACGCGCGCGACTAGCCCCGATCGCTCGGCTTCGGCGGCGTCCATCATCCGCCCGGTCAGGCACATTTCCATCGCCTTGGCCTTGCCGATCGCGCGCGTCAGCCGCTGCGACCCGCCCATGCCGGGCGAGACACCGAGCTTGATTTCGGGCTGGCCGAACTTCGCATTGTCGCCCGCGATGATGAAATCAGCCATCATCGCGACTTCGCACCCGCCGCCGAGCGCATAGCCCGCCACCGCCGCGATCCAGGGTTTGCGCGTGGCCGTCACCCGCTCCCACCCGGCGAAGAAATTGCTGGCGAACATGTCGGCAAAGCCCTGCCCCGACATTTCCTTGATGTCCGCACCCGCTGCGAACGCCTTTTCCGAGCCGGTGAGCACAAGGCAGCGCTGGCCGGGATCGGCATCATAGACGGCAAACGCCGCGATCAGATCGGCAAGCACCTGGCTGTTGAGCGCGTTGAGCGCTTGCGGGCGATTGAGCGTGACCAAGGTGACGGCATCATGGTGGTCAACGAGGATGGTTTGGTAGGTCATGCGATCACATTTCCCTGTTGTGCCGCGACATTGGCGAGCAGTTTGGCGAGTCGCTCGGGCGACGCATGCTGATGGGCTTCGTCGATCGAGCTTGGCGTGTTGTCATAGGGGACCGGCTCATCGAACTGGTCGGTCGCGAGGTCCCAATAGCGGCCATCGATGTGGTTGTAGAAGTGCGTGCCGCCCTTGGTCTCGCTTTTGACGATATCGCCGCCGAAGTGGTGTTGCACTGCAAGCGCAGTGACCGCGCACTGGTTTCGACACGGATTGGCGGGATCGAACGGATCGGTAATCGTCTCCGCGCTCCACGCATGTTTGACCGCGTGATAGAACTCGATCGGGCTTTCGTAAGTCATGCGCACCTCTCGCTAGGGTGACCGATAGGATCAGTGGGGCGTCCAGCCCTCGCCCTCGGGCAACGGCGCGAAGATTGCATCCAGCATCGCGTCGCTAACCCCCTCGGGCGTCGCCGGGTCCCAGACGGGCGCATTGTCCTTGTCGACGATCAGCGCGCGAACGCCTTCGATGAAGTCGTGGGTGTGGACCATGCGCGCGCCGATGGCATATTCCTGGGCCATCTCGGTGGCGAAGTCGGGCATCGTGCCGCCTTCGCGGAGTTGGCGGAAGGCGACGGCCATCGAGATCGGCGATTTGGTGCGGAGCGTCGCAGCCTGCTTGGCGGCCCAGTCGCTGCCGTCGGCATCGAGCGCGGCGATGATCGCGGCGACGCTTTCGCCGCCGAACAAACGCTCGATATGCGTGCGCTCCTCGACGATCCGCGCAATCGGCGCGCCGGTACCGTGCGACTTCAGCGTTTCGAACAGGTCAAAGCTGTCGTGCAGCGCCGCGATCGCTCCCGGAACGGCCTCCGCCGCGAGATAATGGGTGGCGAGGCCCAGCGCCAAACACTCCGCTCCGTCGAGCCGCGCGCCGGTGAGCGCGAGATACATGCCGACATGGCCGCCAAGCCGCGACAGATACCAGCCACCGCCGACATCGGGGAACAGCCCGATCCCGGTCTCAGGCATCGCGAACCGCGTATTCTCGGTCGCGACGCGGTAGCGGCACGGCAGCGAAATGCCGACGCCGCCACCCATCGTGATCCCGTCCATGATCGCCATCGTCGGCTTGGCGTAAGTGAACAGCGCGTGGTTCATCCGGTATTCTGCGTGGAAGAAGGCGCGCGCTTCGCTGCCACCCCCCTGCCCGCTTTCCGCGAGCATACGAATGTCGCCGCCGGCGCAGAAGCCCCTGCCCTCGGCATGGTCGAACACCACCGCGGCAATATCATCGTCGCCCGCGAACTCGGCGAGCGCGTCGAGGATCGCCACGCACATCGCGTGGTTGAGCGCATGGATCGCCTTCGACCGGTTGAGCCGGATGCGGCCGAGCTTGCCCTGTTTGTCGATGATGGCGTCGGTGGTCATGTGCGTCAGGCCCGGTCCCTAGGAAGAAGATATTTCACGCAAAGACCGCAAAGAACACAAAGGCGTTAGTGACTATCGATCCGCCGTAGGCGCGAACCAAATGATTGCGCTGCGCGCTTCAACAGATACCGAACTCTTTGCGTCCTTCGCGTTCTTCGCGTGAAACAACCTTCTTCAAAATCACTGCCGCGTCAGCTCGCGCCCAACGATCATGCGCATCACCTGATTGGTGCCTTCCAGGATCGAATGCACCCGCAGATCACGCCAGAAGCGCTCGATCGGATAATCCATCAGATAGCCATAGCCGCCGTGGAGTTGCAACGCGCGGTCGACCACCGCGCTGCCGGTATCGGTCGCCAGCCGCTTGGCCATTGCCGCGAAGCGCGTCTTGTCGGGCGCGTTGGCGGTCACCTTGGCAGCGGCCATGTAAAGCAGCGCGCGCGCCGCTTCCAATTCTGTCGCCATGTCGGCGAGCATGAATTGGGTGTTTTGGAAATCGCTGATCGCGGTGCCGAACTGCTTGCGATCCCTGGTGTAGTTGATCGCTTCGTCGAGACACCGCTGTGCCCCGCCGAGCGAGCAGGCGCCGATGTTGAGCCGCCCGCCGTCGAGCCCCATCATCGCGATGCGGAAGCCCTCGCCCTCGCCGCCGACGCGGTTTTCGACCGGTACGCGCACTTCTTCGAGGATGACTTGCCGGGTCGGCTGCGAATGCCAGCCCAGCTTGCGCTCATTGGCGCCGAACGACACGCCGGGCATGTCCTTTTCGATGACGAGGCACGAAATGCCCTTTGGCCCCTCCTCGCCCGTGCGGACCATCGTGACATAGACGTCGTTTTCGCCCGCGCCCGAGATGAATTGCTTGGTGCCGGTGACGACATAGTGGCCGCCGTCCAACACCGCCTTGGTCTTGAGCGCCGCAGCATCCGAGCCCGATCCCGGCTCGGTCAGGCAATAGCTCGCGATCGTGTCCATCGTGACGAGCGAGGGCAGATATTTGTCCTTCACCGTCTGGCTGCCGAAGCGATCGATCATCCACGCGGCCATGTTGTGAATGGAGATAAACGCACTGGTCGAGGGGCAGCCATAGGCCATCGCTTCCATGATCAGCGCGGCTTCGAGCCGACCGAGATTGATGCCCCCGCTTTCCTCCGACACATAAATCGCCGCAAAACCAAGCTCAGCCGCCGCCTTGATCGTATCGCGCGGAAAAATATGCTTTTCGTCCCATTCGCCCGCGTGCGGGGTGATCCGGTCGGCGGTGAATTTGCGCGCCAGATCCTGAATCTCGCGCTGATCATCGGTAAGGTCGAACTGGGTCATAAGTGCAGCCTCTACCGCTCTCGCCGATCGATTCCCAGCCCCCGTGGACGCCCCGGTGTGTCCCCGGCATAAGGCACCGCCATGGAGCGGCTGATCATCATCGACAGTGCGATTCGGCTGCTGGCGATCGGCCAGTTGCTGCTGATGGCGCTGGTGATCGGCCGAGGCAAGGCGCCGCGCGCGATCCGGATGGCGACGGCCGCGTTGCTGGTCTGCATCTGCGCCTATTTGCTGCTCGCCACACCGGTTCGCTTGCCCGAGCGCGGGCCGTTTTGGGCGATCGTCCAGTTGGCAGCGCAAGCCACGCCGACGATGCTATGGGTGTTCGCCCATATGCTGTTCGAGCGGCGGATCGACCGCCGTGTCATGGCGATCAGCGTCGTCATCCTGGTCAGTTGCTGGATCGGCTTTGGCCTTGCCGGACCGAACGAGAATGGCCTGGGGCTGTGGCTCGGCGTCCTCCAGCGCGGCACCTCGCTGATCCTGACCGCCCATGCGATGCGGATCGCGTTTCAGGAGCGCGGCGACGATCTGATCGAGAAGCGGCGGCGGCTGCGGGTCGGCTTTGTGATCGTCGTCGGCATTCTGGCGGTGATGGTACTGGTGATCGAGATGATCTTCGGCTTCCGCCATACCGGCGCGGTCGTCACCTTGCCGCAGGCGATCGCGATCCTGATGGCGACGATGGCGATGGGGGCCGCCTTGCTGCAGAGCGACCCCGACCTGCTGTTCGATCCCGCCGCGCCTGCCGAAACCCCACCCGCGCCGACGCTGAGCCCGTCGGAGCAGGTGCTGAAGCAAAAGCTCGACGCGGTGATGGCGGGTGGCATCCACCGCGAGACGGGCCTCACGATCGGTTTGCTCGCGCAGCGGCTCAGCGTACCCGAGCATCGGCTGCGCGCGCTGATCAACCAGCGGCTCGGCTACCGCAATTTCTCTGCCTTCCTCAACCACCACCGGATTGCCGAAGCGAAGGCGATGCTCGCCGATCCCGCGCACGTCGATCTGCCGATCCTGACGATCGCGATGGACCTGGGCTATGGTAGCCTCGCGCCGTTCAACCGCGCGTTTCGTGAGGATGTCGGACAGGCGCCGAGCGACTATCGCCGCCGCGCCTTTGCTGAAAAAAGCTGATCGATTTCGAAATCGATCCGGCTATTGCGAGAACGTCGCGACCGCAGCATCGGTCGACGATAGAGCGATTCGGGTAATCCCACGGAGTATTGGACGTGATCGAAACGCTTCTTCTGATCGGCGAACGGCTGGTGCACAGCTTCGAAATCGAATTCATCCGCTACATCATCGGGGCGGCGGGGATTGCCATCCTCTATTGGCTGATCCAGCGCGCGATTGCGCACCGCCGTATCCAGAACCGCGTGGCGACGCGGGCGGAGCGGTTGCGCGAATTTCGCCAGTCGGTGGAAACGATCGCGGTCTTCTCCGTCGTCAACCTGTTGACCTTCGCGATGTTTCGCGCCGGCTGGATCCCGGTCAATCGCGGCGCGCCCGAGCTGGTGATCCTGATTCCGCAGATCATCGCGATGGTGCTGCTGCACGACAGCTGGTTCTATTGGATGCACCGCACGCTGCACCTGAAGCTGCTGTTCCGGCGGGGCCATGCCGCGCACCACCTGAGCCGCACGCCGACCAGTTGGGCCGCGTATAGCTTCGCACCGATCGAGGCGGTGTTCGAAAGCATCTACATCCCGGTCATGTTCGTCGCGATTAGCTGGGTCGCGCCGATTCAGCCCTGGTCGGTGTTCATCTTCCTCGGCCACCAGATCGCGCGCAACGTATTTGGCCATTCGGGGTTCGAGCTGGCTTGGCCGGGCTTCAGCCGGTCGCCGTTGACGGGGTGGCTGACGACGACGACGCACCACGACCTGCACCATACCGAGGGGCGGTATAATTTTGGGCTCTATTTCACCTGGTGGGACCGGATGATGGGCACCGAGCATCCGAAATATCACGAGCGGTTCGAGGAAGTCGTCGGACGGCGTGAGGTGGCCACCGGCGAGGCCGAGCTCGCCTGATCGGCGCGATCGTCGCCGCAGCCTAGTCGAGATTGGGCCGCAGCCAGCGTTCCGCCGTCTTCAGGTCCACCCCGCGCCGCGCGGCATAGTCCGCGACCTGATCCGGCCCGATCCGCGCGACGCCGAAATATTCGCTCTGCGGGTGCGCGAAATAATAGCCCGACACCGCCGCCGTCGGCAGCATCGCGAAGCTTTCGGTCAGCGACACGCCGGTCGCGTGGTGCGCGTCGAGCAGCTTGAACAGGATCGGCTTGGTGCTGTGATCGGGGCACGCCGGATAGCCCGGTGCCGGGCGGATGCCGCGATACTGCTCCTTGATCAGCGCGTCGGGCGTCAGTTGCTCGCCCACCGCATAGCCCCATAAATCAGTCCGGACATGCGCGTGGAGCCGCTCGGCGAAGGCCTCGGCAAAGCGATCCGCGAGCGCCTTGAGCAGGATGTCCGAATAATCGTCGATCGCCGCCTTGAACTTCGCCAGGTGCGGCTCGATGCCGTGGATCGAGACGGCAAAGCCGCCGATCCAGTCGCCGTCGTGGTCGATGAAATCGGCGAGGCACATGTTGGCGCGCCCCTCGCGCTTGGCGATCTGCTGGCGCAGGAAGGGGAGCCGGACGTGATCCTCATTGTCGAGGTGGAGCATCACATCGTCGCCGTCGCGCGCGCACGGCCAGAAGCCGCAGACGCCGCGCGCGGTGAGCCATTTCTGGTCGATGATCTTCGCCAGCATCGCCTGCGCGTCGGCAAACAGCGAGCGCGCGCTTTCGCCGACGATCTTGTCGTCGAGGATCGCCGGATAGTTCCCCGCCAGCTCCCACGCGCGGAAGAACGGCGTCCAGTCGATATATTGCGCCAGATCGGCAAGGTCCCAGTCGCGGAACACATGCACGCCGGGCTGTTTGGGCGCGGGCGCCTTTAGGCTCATATCGGCGTCAAAGCCATTGTCGCGCGCGCGCTCGATCGGGAACAGCTCGTTCTGCCCCTTGCCCTCGCGCGCGGCGCGGACGGCGGCATATTCGGCATCGGTCTTGACCACGAAATCGTCGCGGATCGTGTCGCTGACGAGCGTCGTCGCGACGCCCACCGCGCGGCTCGCGTCGAGCACATGCACCACCGGCCCCTTGTACGCGGGCGCAATCCGCAGCGCGGTGTGGACTTTCGAGGTGGTAGCACCCCCGATCAGCAGCGGCATCGTCATGCCCGCGCGGGTCATTTCCTCGGCGACCGTCACCATCTCGTCGAGCGAGGGGGTGATCAGCCCCGACAGCCCGATCATATCGGCGTCATTCTCGACAGCGGACTCGAGAATCTTCGTCCACGGCACCATCACGCCCAGATCGACGACGTCGAAGCCATTGCACTGGAGCACGACGCCGACGATGTTCTTGCCGATATCATGCACGTCGCCCTTGACGGTCGCCATGATGATCTTGCCCTTGCCCTTGGCGCCCGGCTCTTTCGATGCCTCGATATAGGGGAGCAAATGGGCGACGGCCTTTTTCATCACCCGCGCCGATTTCACGACCTGCGGCAGGAACATCTTGCCCGATCCGAACAAGTCGCCGACGACATTCATGCCGTCCATCAGCGGACCTTCGATCACTTCGATCGGCTTGGCGAACAGCAGCCGTGCTTCCTCGGTATCATCGACGACAAAGGCGTCGATGCCCTTCACCAGCGCATGTTCGAGCCGCTTGCCGACGGCCCAGCCGCGCCATTCCTCGGCGGCTTTTTCGGCAACCGCATCGGTGCCACGATAACGCTCGGCGAGCGCGACCAGCCGCTCGCCCGCATCGGCGTCGCGGTTGAGGATGACGTCCTCGCACGCGGTGCGCAGTTCGGGGTCGATCGTGTCGTACACGTCGAGCTGCCCGGCGTTGACGATCGCCATGTCCATGCCGGCGGGGATCGCGTGATAGAGGAACACGCTGTGCATCGCCCGGCGCACGGGCTCGTTGCCGCGGAAGCTGAATGACAGGTTCGACAGCCCGCCCGAGATATGGACATGCGGGCAGCGCGCCTTGATTTCGCGGCACGCCTCGATGAAGTCGACGGCGTAATTGTTATGCTCCTCGATCCCGGTCGCGACCGCGAAGACGTTGGGGTCGAAGATGATGTCCTCAGCCGGGAAGCCGATCCCGGTGAGCAGCTTGTACGCGCGCTCGCAAATCTCGACTTTGCGCTCCTTGGTATCGGCCTGGCCGACTTCGTCGAACGCCATCACGACGACGGCGGCGCCATAGTTCATCACCTTGCGCGCCTGGTCGAGGAACTGCGCTTCGCCTTCCTTCATGCTGATCGAATTGACGATCGGCTTGCCGCTGACGCACTTCAGACCCGCCTCGATCACGCTCCATTTCGATGAGTCGATCATGAAGGGGATGCGCGCGATATCGGGTTCGGCGGCGATCAACTTCAGGAACGTCGTCATCGCGTGGTGCGCGTCGAGCAGCCCCTCGTCCATGTTGACGTCGAGCACCTGCGCGCCGCTCTCGACCTGCTGGCGCGCGACTTCGACCGCAGCGGGATAGTCGCCCGCCATGATCAGCTTCTTGAACTTGGCCGAACCGGTGACGTTGGTGCGTTCACCGATGTTGACGAATTGGGCGGTCGAAATCTGGTTCACAATTTTCTGTCCGTTCGTGTCGAGCGCAGTCGAGACACCACGCGCATCGCTAGGCGCCCGCCCCTCGACTTTGCTCGGGACGAACGCTGTTATTTGGTTCGTTCGCTCAGGCCGCCATCGTCATCGGTTCCAGCCCCGCCAGCCGCGTCGCGACCGGCTGGGCAGGCATCGCGCGGACGGGAAGCCCCGTGACCGACTTGGCAATTGCGGCGATATGCGCGGGCGTCGAGCCGCAGCAACCGCCCAGGATATTAACCTGCCCCGCTTCGGCCCATTCATGGACCAGCGCGGCGGTTTCCTCGGGCAGCTCGTCATAGGCGCCGAGTTCATTGGGCAGGCCCGCATTGGGATAGACCATGATCAGCGTGTCAGCGATCGCGCTCAGCGCCTTGACGTGGGGGCGCAGCTGCTGCGCGCCGAACGAGCAATTGAGCCCGATCGTCAGCGGCCGCGCATGGCGCACCGCGTGCCAGAACGCCTCGACCGTATGCCCCGACAGGTTCCGCCCCGACAAATCGGTCAGCGTCATCGACAACATGATCGGCACGTCGCGCCCCAGCACTTCGCCTGCCTCGATCACCGCCATGATCCCGGCCTTGGCGTTCAGCGTGTCGAATATCGTTTCGATCAGGATGAAGTCGACCCCGCCTTCGAGCAGCGCCATCACCTGTTCGAGATAGACGTCCTTCAGCCCGTCGAAATCGATCTCGCGATACCCCGGGTCGTTGACATCGGGCGACAGCGACAGCGTCTTGTTGGTCGGCCCGATCGCGCCTGCGACGAAGCGCGGGCGCCCGTCCTGCGCGGCGAATTCGTCAGCGACGCGACGCGCGAGCTTGGCGCTTTCCAGATTGATTTCGCGCACCAGATGCTCGGCACCATAATCGGCCTGGCTGATCCGGTTGGCGGAGAAAGTGTTGGTTTCGGCAATATCGGCCCCGGCGGCAAAATAGGCACGGTGGATCGCTTCGGGCACTTCGGGCTTGGTGAGCGCGAGGATGTCGTTGTTGCCCTTCTGGTCGTGGCCGAGCTTGAGGTCGCCCGCATAATCGGCCTCGGCGAGCTTCCAGTTCTGGATTTCGGTGCCGAACGCGCCGTCGGTGATCAGGATGCGCTGGGCGGCTTGCGCGAGCAGGGTTTCACGTGGGGTCATGTTTTCTTCCTCTTGAAACCCCTCCCCTTCAGGGGAGGGGCAGGGGGTGGGGGGATGTCTCACCGAGCATAGCGCCTGCGGAGAGGTCCCCACCCCAACCCCTCCCCTGAAGGGGAGGGGCTTGATTGTTTAGGCTACCACCTCGGACACTACCGCCGCCGTCGCCCGCAACCCGAGCAAATGGCAGATCGCAAAGCTCAGCTCGGCGCGGTTGAGCGTGTAGAAGTGGAATTGCCGCACGCCGCCTGCATAAAGCTTGCGGCACAATTCGGCGGCGAGCGTTGCGGCGATCAGCTGGCGGCTCGTCGGATGATCGTCGAGCCCGTCGAACAACCGCCCGAGCCACGGCGGCACATCGGTGCCGCACATCGCCGACATCCGCTTGATGCTGGCGAAATTGGTGACGGGCATGATCCCCGGCACCATTTCGGCATCGATTCCGGCGGCCGCCGCGCGATCACGGAAGCGGAAGAAGGTTTCGGGTTCGAAGAAAAATTGCGTGATCCCGCGCGTCGCGCCCGCATCGAGCTTGCGCTTCAGATTGTCTAGATCATCGGCATCGTCGCGCGAATTGGGGTGGCGTTCAGGATAGGCGGCCGTCGAAATCTCGAAAGGGTGGAGCTGCTTGAGCCCCGCCGTCAGATCGGCGGCATTGGTGTAGCCGTCGGGGTGCGGCACAAAGGCATCGGCGCCAGGGGCATCACCGCGCAACGCCACGATGTGCCGAACGCCTGCTTCCCAATAGGCGTGCGCGATCTCGGCAATCTCTTCCTTCGATGCTTCGACGCAGGTCAGATGCGCGGCGGCCGCCATCGGCGTTTCGCGCTGGATGCGGGCGACGGTCGCGTGGGTGCGCTCGCGCGTCGTCCCGCCTGCGCCATAAGTGACCGACACGAAGCGCGGGCCGAACGGCTCGAGCGTCTTGACCGTTTCCCACAAAGCCTCTTCCATCTTCTCCGTCTTGGGCGGGAAGAATTCGAAGCTTACCTCCGCATCGCCCGCCAGATCGGCGAACAAAGGCGCATCGAGCGCGCGGCGCGCTTCCTCAAGCTGGGGAACCGACATGTTCATGCTGCAATTGCCTCTTTGAGCGGGCTGCCGGCTTTGCGGCCGAGCCAGAGTTTGACCGTGAGTTCGCCGCCGCCGAGCGTTTCGGTACGCACCGGCGCAAGCCCTGCGGCGGCGAACCAGCCGAGGATCTGCTCGTCCGAAAAGCCCAGCCGGGTATGCCCTTCGCTCGCGCGGAATTCCTCGCGCTCATGCGGCGCGAAATCGGCGATCAGCAGCCGGCCGCTCGGCGCCAGCACGCGCGCGGCCTCGGCAATCGCGGCGCCGGGCTGCTGCGCGAAATGGAGGACGTGGTGGATGATCGCGGCGTCGGCGCCGCCGTCCGCCATCGGCAGCGCGTAGAGATCGGCCTGCCGCAGCTCGGCATTGGCGAGGCCACGTTCGGCGAGCTTGGCGCGCGCCAGCCGCAGCATTTCGGATGAACGATCGATCCCGAGCGCGCTCGTGGCGAGCGGGGCGAAGAGTTCGAGCATTCGGCCCGTGCCCGTGCCGATGTCGATCAAGGTCGCAATTGGCGCGTCGCCCAAAATCTGGCGCATCACCGATTCGACGTCGCTTTCGGCAATGTGCAGCGACCGGATCGCGTCCCATTGCCCGGCATTGGCTTCGAACCAGGCATTGGCCGCCGCCGCGCGATCGGCCCGCACCGCCGCCAATCGAGCCGCATCGGCGACTGCCCAGTGATCGCTCTCGCGCGAACGCCAGCTATCGATCGCGGCCATCGCGGGCGCGACCAGCGCGCGCTCCCCCAACGCCACAAACACCCAGCTGCCCTCCTTGCGGCGTTCGGCGAGCCCGGCATCGCACAGAATCTTGACGTGGCGCGATACGCGCGGCTGGCTTTGGCCCAGCACCTGCGCGAGCTCACCCACCGACAGCTCCATCGTCTGGATCAGCGCCATGATGCGCAGCCGCGTCGCGTCGGCGAGCGCGCGGAAGATTTCGAGAGCCAGCATCATCGGATCACGATATAAAGATATCTTTATATGAATGCAACGACGAACGCGCCGTCCAACATGATGGCGGACGGCCATTGCGCGCGTCCGGACCCCGGATTAGCGTCCGCGCGTTACCGCCTCACCGATAAACGCGACAAGGATTTGGTTGATGAAAAAGCTTGCCGCCCTGCTGGCACTCCCTCTGGCGATCGGGCTCGCCGCGTGCAGCCCCAAGGCGCAGAACGAGACCGCCGAAGCCGCCGATGCGATCACCGCCGACGCCAATGCGACGATGTCCGAAGCGACCAAAGACGTCGACGCCGCTGGCGACCGCGCGCTGGGTGGCATGGACAATGCGGTCGACACGGTCGGCAACACGATCGACGACGCGACGGCGAAGGGCAAGGAAAAGGCCAGCCAGGGCCTGCGCGACGCCAGCAACGTGATCGATCGATGAAGGCCGCAGCCGCCCTGGTATTGCTAGCGCTGCTCGGCGGCTGTGGATCGACCGCCGCCGACCCAAGCGGCGTCAGCGCGACCGAAGCGAGCCAGCTCAACGATGCGGCAGCGATGATGGACGCAAACAGCGTGTCGGCAGAGGCCGTCGGCGCCAATCAGGCCGGGGAGGCCAAGTGATGACACGACGGCTAGGCGCAACCGATCTCGATATCGCACCGCTGGTGCTCGGCGGCAATGTCTTTGGCTGGACCGCCGACAAGGCCGCGAGCTTTGCCGTGCTCGATGCCTTTGTCGCGGGGGGTGGGACGATGATCGACACCGCCGATGTCTATTCGGCGTGGGCGCCGGGCCATCAAGGCGGCGAATCCGAAAGCGTGATCGGCGATTGGCTGCGCAGCAGCGGCAAGCGCGACGCGGTGCAGATTGCGACCAAGGTCGGGATGCTGCCGGGCGAAGGCGGGGCCAAGCTCGCGCCCGCACGGATCGCCGCCGCCTGCGATGCGTCGCTCAAGCGGCTGGGTGTCGACACGATCGACCTCTATTTCGCGCATCAGGATGATGAGGATGTGCCGCAAGCCGACGTGCTCGGCGCCTTTGCCCGGCTGATCGAGGTGGGCAAGGTGCGTGCGCTCGGCGCGTCGAACTTCCACGCCGCGCGGCTTAAGTCGGCGCACGACTTGGCGATCGCGCATGGCCTGCCGAGCTATCACGTGCTCCAGCCCGAATATAATCTCGTCAGCCGCCACAAGTTCGAAGGCGAGCTGCAGGATTATTGCGTCACCCATAACATCGGCGTGGTGCCCTATTACGGCCTCGCCTCGGGCTTTCTGACCGGCAAGTACCGCAGCGCCGACGATCTCGGCAAAAGCGTGCGAGGCGGGCGGATGACGCCGCTACTCGAAGGCAAGGGCCAGGCCGTGCTGGGTGCAATGGATGCGGTCGCCGCCGAGACCGGCGCAACGCTGGCGCAGATCGCGCTGGCGTGGCTGGCGGCGCAACCGGGCGTGACGGCGCCGATCGCGAGCGCGACGAGCGCCCCGCAGGTCGAGGAATTGCTCGGCGCAATGGCGCTCGAGCTGACGCACGAGCAGCTCGAGCGCCTGACGGTCGCGGGGGTTTAGGGAGGCCGCACTTCGTTCGCCGCGCTGATGGATTGGGGTGATCGCTGGCAGCCATTGGCCGAGCGCCCGCCGACCTAGGCCGAACACCGCGACTGCGGTGGCGCGGTGCAGGCGCGCTTGGTGTGCGAGGGCTGCGGCGCCGACGTTGACGCCGCAGCAGTGAAGGCCACCGCCGCGCCGGGCGTCGCCGCCCACAAGGGCACGGCAGTGCTCGGTCGCTTGGCGATGCGCGCGAGCGACTAGCGCAGTTTGGCGAGCGGCGTCGGGGCCATTTTGGCAAGCTCGCGCCGCGCCATTGCATGCATGGTCGTGACGGTATTGCCGATTTCAATTTCTTCGTCAGGCAGCTGCAACATGCGCTGATAGAGCGCGCGCGCCGCGTCGGCGCGATTGGTGCGGCGATAAACGATCGCCAGATTGAGCGTCAGGTCGCTGTCCCAGGCAAACAGCTTGCGCTGTCGGTCGATCAGCGCTTCGGCGGCGACATAATCGCCGCGCATGATTTCTTCAGATCCGTTCGAATTGCTTTTGGCCGCATGCGCGAGGCTAGCATCCCCGAGCGCGGCAGCGGCAATCAAGACAA
Organism: uncultured Stakelama sp.; assembly: GCA_964449575.1. Taxonomy (GTDB): domain Bacteria; phylum Pseudomonadota; class Alphaproteobacteria; order Sphingomonadales; family Sphingomonadaceae; genus Sphingomonas. Next base: position 49,746 of record CAYUYZ010000012.1, on the reverse strand, counting down.
GATGGGTCCACTTCATTGTTCGCGTCTCCCTGAAGCACAGCGGCAGACCGCCAATGTTTCACTTCAGTGACGCCAATGTTTCATTTTGATGACAACACGTCAAGCGTCTTGCGACGGGGCGCGGACGCGCTCAGTTTTCGACGTCGACATCGACCTCGCGGACGCGCCGCAATTGCCGCGCGGCATCGGTAAGGCGCCGGATTTCCTCGCGAATGGCGCGTCCTTGGGGAATGTCTTGCAGCACCAGATCGCCACCCGATGTGGTCGCATCGCTCGACCGGATCGTGATCGTGCCGATATCGGTGAGTTGATTAATGACGGAATAGGCGATCGTCGTGTCCTTGATGCGGTAGAGCTCGATCTCGTCGGTGGTCTTGTTGAGGATGCCGCGCCGGATGATCAGCCGCTGGTCGGTGAGTTCATAGCCGACCGCAATGTTGGTGAGCCAGCGCCAGACGACGATCACCAGTCCGACGCCGATCAGGCACAGCAGCAACGTCCCCCAGCCCGCCAGACTCCCCAACAGCCAGCGCCACGTGCTCGAACGAAAGGTCGTGACCGATTTTTCCATGGCTGTTCTCCCGTGCCCTGACGCGAGCATAGCGCGCCGCTCAATCGGCGGCAAAGCGGATCGGCGACAGCCCGCGTTCGCGCTCGACGACGATCAGCGCGCGGCCAGCAGGCGGCGCCGATCGCTGCGGGCAATCGGCGCGTAGGCATTGCCGACAGCCCAGACCAATGGGCGTCGCGTCGCCCGCAAGATCGATCCCGCGCGCCGCTGCAAGCGGTCCCGCCAGATCGGCCGCAACCCCCAGCCCGACCGCGAATTCCGCGCCGGTCGTGCCATAGCGGCGCCCCTGCGGCGTCACTGTGCGCGCCATCGTGAACCAGCGGCTCTCGTCCTCAAGCGCGACGAGATGGACCGTCAGCGCCCCCGGTCGTTCGAACGCCATATGCAGCCGCCAGAGCGGACAGCGCGCCTCCGCTTCGGCCAGCGGGGCCGCGCTCGCGCCCGAAAAGCGCTTCGACGCTTGGCCCGCCCGGTCGATCCGCACCATGAAGAAGGGCAGCCCGCGCGCGCCAACGCGCTGGAGCGTGGTCAGCCGGTGCGCGACTTGTTCGAACCCCGCGCCAAAGCGGCGCTGGAGCAGTTCGATGTCATACCCCGTCGCCTCGCACGCGCGCAGGAAGCGCGCATAGGGCATCATGACGGCCGCAGCGAAATAGCTGAGCAAATGCCGCCGATAGAGCCGCTCGGCCGCACGGTCGGTAAAGGCGCCACCCTTGACCAGCGCCTCGATCTCGGCGCGCCCTTCGATTTGCCCGAGCTGAAAGGCCGCGGCGAACGCGCGCGACGCCGGGTCGAGCAATTCCGAAAGCTGCAACTGGCGCGCATGCAGATCGAGCCGACGCAACATGTCGGGCATCACTTCAACCGGCAGCACGCGGATCGCCAACTGGTGCTTGACCCGAAGCCGCTCGGCGATCGCGCCATAGAGGTCACCCGCGCCGAGCCGGAGTTCGTCGGCCAGCGCCTCGGCAACCGCGTCAAGATCGGGGAAGTGATTGCGCCAGCGTTCAATCTCGCGGCGGACTTCGGCGACGGGGTCGGGCGCGTCACTGGCGCTATGGGCGCCGCCACCGAGCCGGTCATAGGCGCGGGCAAAGGCTTCGGCACCACCCGGCGCCGCAGCGAGCCATTCGGTCAGCTCGGCGCGATCGACCTCCAGATCGGCGAACAGCGGATCGGCAAGCCGCCGCCGCAGCGCCGCCTCGCCGCCGCCGGGCTCGCCGACGGCAAGGCTGCGCGCGTCGAAATCGAACTGCTCGGCGAGCCGCACGAGCAAGGTCGCCGACAAAGGCCGCTGATTGCGCTCAAGCAGATTGAGATAGCTCGGCGAGATCGCGAGCATTTCGGCCATGGCGGCTTGTGTGAGTCCCGCCTGCCGCCGCACACGGCGCACGGCATAGCCCGCGAATAGCTTCTGGTCCGCCATGCATACTTTATGCCGAGGGATCGACTTTTTGTAAAGATATGACAACACGACAGGCGCGAGCGCTCCAATTGCAGACATCACAACCGCAATTGCCCGCACTTTGGCTCGCAATCACCTCTGCTGCGGCGCAACAGCGGTCGCAAGACGACGGTCCGAAAACGGATCGACCGCCATAAAGGACCTGCAATGACCTTCGAAGACCTGATTCCCGCCCCGACCGGCCGTTTCGACGGCATCACCCGCCCCTACACGCCCGAAGACGTGGCGAAGCTGCGCGGATCGGTGCTGGTCGAGCATACGCTGGCGCGTAAAGGGGCCAACAAGCTGTGGGAATTGCTCCACACCGAGGATTATGTGAATTCGCTCGGCGCGCTCAGCGGCAACCAGGCGATGCAGATGGTGCGCGCTGGCCTCAAGGCGATCTACCTCTCGGGCTGGCAGGTTGCTGCCGACGCCAACACCGCAGGGGCGATGTACCCCGACCAGTCGCTCTACCCCGCCAATGCGGGACCGGAACTCGCGCGGAAAATCAACAACACGCTCCAGCGCGCCGACCAGATCGAGCATAGCGAAGGCGGGGCAAGCCGCGACTGGTTCGCGCCGATCGTCGCCGACGCCGAAGCCGGTTTCGGCGGGCCGCTCAACTGCTTCGAGATCATGAAGGCCTATATCGCGGCGGGTGCGGCTGGCGTTCATTACGAAGACCAGCTCGCGAGCGAGAAGAAGTGCGGTCACTTGGGCGGCAAGGTGCTGATCCCGACGCAGGCGCATATCCGCAACCTCGACGCCGCGCGGCTTGCTGCGGACGTGTCGGGCGTGCCGACGATCATCTGCGCGCGCACCGACGCCGAAAGCGCCAAGCTGATCACCAGCGACATCGACGAGCGCGATCATGAATTCCTGACCGGCGAACGCACGGCTGAGGGCTTCTTCCGCCTCAAGGACGGCACCGGCGTCGATCATTGCATCAAGCGCGGCCTGGCCTTTGCCGAGCATGCCGATCTGCTGTGGTGGGAAACCAGCTACCCCAATCTCGACGACGCCCGCCGCTTCGCCGAGGCGATCAAGAAGGTCTATCCCAACAAGATGCTCGCCTATAACTGCTCGCCGAGCTTCAACTGGGAAGCCAAGCTCGACAAGGACACGATCGCCAAATTCCAGCGCGAAATCGGCGCGATGGGCTATAAGTTCCAGTTCGTGACGCTCGCGGGCTTCCATCAGCTCAACTACGGCATGTTCGAGCTGGCGCGCGGTTATAAGGATCGCGGCATGGCAGCGTATAGCGAGCTGCAACAGGCCGAATTCGCCGCCGAAGTGAATGGCTACACCGCAACGCGCCACCAGCGCGAAGTCGGCACCGGCTATTTCGATCTGGTCGCACAGGCAGTGGCAGGCGGCGAAAGCTCGACCACCGCGCTGGCGGAGTCGACCGAGGCCGCGCAGTTCACGACCGAAGCGGCCTGATCGCTAGCCTTTCAGTTTCGGGCCGACGCGAAAACGCGCGGTACCGCTTTCCTGGGGAGGAAAGGTGCCCGCCGGAGGACGACTCCGGCGGGCATTTTCGTGGGGCGCTCAGGCGGGGACGATGTGCGTGCGGAACCAGTCGGCGATAGCGCCTTCGTCGATCTCACCCGCCGCCAGCGCGAGCATGATGCGAATGGCGTCCGGCTTTTCGAACGCCAGCACCACGCCATTCAGATCGAGAAACAGACGCGCCATCACCCACGCCGTCCGCTTGTTACCATCTGCGAAGGGATGGTTGCGGGCGATGCCGAACGCATAGCATGCTGCCAGCGCACACAAATCGGTCTCGCCATAATTGAACCGGTTGACCGCGCGCGCGATTGCCGATTCGAGCAGGCCATCGTCCTTCACCCCCGCCAGCCCGCCATGTTCGGCAAGCTGGCGATCATGGACCGCCCGGGCGACGTCCGCGCCCAGGAAGCGCGGAGTCGCTTCCTGCATCATCGCGCGAGCACCGCCAGAATGTCGCGGTCGTCACGCATGATCTTTTCGGCTGCGGCCATGGCCTCGGCAAAATCGGGATCGCGCGCGGCGAGCGTGAAATCGCCCGTCGCCGTTTCGGACAGAAACACCTCATCCCCCAGTGACACACGCAGGCGCGCCAACACGTCCTTGGGCAGGATGACGCCGGTGGAATTCCCGATCTTGATGAGCTTGAGTGGCTTGTTCATACAAAAGTTATAACATTAAGCCCTACCGTTCGCAACCGATCGCGCAGCCGTCAGCTAGCGCGGCATCACTGTCGCGGAGGGGCTGGTCGGCGGCACGACCTTGGCGACTTCGGGCACCAGTTCGACCACGTCGAGGATCGATTCGAAGCGCGGATAGGGCAGCACGAGCCGCCAGCGCTTGTCGCCGACGCGCTCGACATAGCCAACCAGATCGCGCGAGGCGTCGCGGCCATATTGCATCGCGCGCCGCTCGTCGCCGATCACCAGCGTGCCGAGAAACACCGCGCGCGACGCGGTATCGCGGAAGAATGCACCCGCCGGACGCTGTGCGCCCTCAAGCTTGTAGAAGGTTGGCAGATTGCCATCGGTACCGACCCGACAGGCAAAATCGGGATAGCTGGTGAATTCGGCCATCGCCGTACCCTTGGCGCCGAGCTTGTACACGCGGCAACGATAGCGGCCGGCGGGCGGCACCGCGCCCGAATAGGCACGGTCGGGGTCGAACAGCGCGCCGCCTGCGACAATCTTGTCGACATTCGCCTTGCGCGCATGATCAAGCGCTTCGATCCACGCCTGCCGCCAGTTCCGCAGCCGCGTTCGGTCGCTCGCCGTCGCCACGCGCCGCCAGTCGAGTTCCTCGGCGTCCGCTGCTTGTACGGGGGGCACCAACGCGGCACCCGCCAGCAACATCGCCGCCACAATGTTCCTACGCATTCTTCTCCCCGGACCCCGCGCATAATCAATCACGCGGAATCGGGATTGCCAAGGCGTTTCAACGGTCAGGCGGCGGTCCAGCCACCATCGATCGACAAATTGGTACCGGTGATCGATTTTGCCTCATCGCGGCACAGATAAAGCGCGAGCGCGGCGACCTGTTCCGATGTCACGAATTCCTTGGTCGGCTGCGCGTCGAGCAAGACGTCGTTGATGACCTGCTCGCGCGTCAGCCCGCGCGTCGCCATCGTATCGGGGATCTGCTTTTCGACGAGCGGGGTCCAGACATAGCCGGGGCTGATCGCATTGACGGTAATCCCGAACGTCGCAACTTCGAGCGCAACGGTCTTGGTCAGCCCGATGATGCCGTGCTTGGCCATGACATAGGCCGACTTGTTGGGGCTCGCGACGAGCGAATGGGCCGAGGCGGTCGAGATGATCCGGCCCCATTTGGCTGCCTTCATGTGCGGCACCGCCGCGCGCATCAGATACCAGGCCGATGTCATGTTGATCTTGATGATCGCTTCGAACTTGTCGGCCGGAAATTCCTCAATCGGGCTGACATGCTGGATGCCGGCATTGTTGACGATGATGTCGGGGCCGCCGAGTTCGGCATGGCAGCGCGCGACCATCGCCGCGATCGCGTCGGGATTGGTCATATCGGCAGCGTCATAGAGCGCCTTGGCCCCGCTTATCGCTTCGAGCGCGGCACGCTCGGCCTCAATAGCGGCGGCGTCGCCAAAGCCATTGATCATCACGCTGGCGCCTTCGGCCGCGAAGGCCTTTGCGTATTCAAGCCCGATGCCAGACGTCGAGCCGGTAATGATTGCGCTTTTGCCTTTAAGGAACATTTGCTGACTCCACAGGTCGAGATTTGCACGGATTGCTGTGCTTCACACCATTCAGCGCGCAGAGATCAAACGCCGCCGTCGTCCCATCGGCGATGTTATGGGCGATGAGTTCGGCGCCGAGCATTGTCTGCTCGATCGCGATAACGCCCGCCATCCAGTGTTCGTGCATCGTCCGCGCCGAAAATTCGAAACCGCGCGATCCGCCTTCCCATTCAGTGGGGCGATGGATGAGCTGGACGAGGCTGACCGGATGTTCGTCGGCCATCGCGGCCAGCGCAGCGACATCGGGGTCCTGGGATAATTCGGGCGGCAGCTTTGCCAGCACCTTGTTGATCGCCTCGCGCTCACGGCGCAGCTTGATCACCTGGTCTGAAATCTGGCGCGTGCGGCTTGAATAGCGGATTTCCTGCTGGCGCGTGACGACGTCCATGATCGTTCGTGGCTGCTCGGCGTTCGCTGGAAACAGGTCGACCTGGAAAGCCAGCAACGGCTCTCGTTGATTGTCGAGCACATGGCTGAGCGGGGTGTTCGACACCAGGCCGCCATCCCACCACCAGCGCCCGTCAATCTCCACCGGCGGCAGGCCCGGCGGCAGCGCGCCCGATGCCATGATATGGCGTGCATCGATCCGGTCGGTGGTGGTGTCGAAATACCGGAAATTGCCGCTTTCGACATCGACCGCACCCACCGAAAGCCGCATTGGGCCATCATTTACCAGATCCCAATCGATCAGATCATCGAGCGTCTTTTTAAGTGGCGTCGAATCATAATAGCTTAGCGCCGCGATCGATCCGGGGGTGGCGAAGCTTGGGTGCAGCAACCTTGGGCTGAAAAACCCCGGCACACCGCCCGCCATCACCATGCCCGCCGACCATTCATGCAAAAATTCGCGGAGATGATCATTGGGAAAGATCGGAAAGCTCGGCAGCGCGCTGGTCAGCCTGTCCCAAAAGCTGCGCAATTGCGAGACGCGGCGTTCGGGTGGATTGCCCGCGACGATTGCCGCGTTGATCGCCCCAATGGAAATGCCCGCGACCCAATCAATCTCGATCTCGCTGGCCGCCAGTCCCTCGATCACGCCGGCCTGATAGCTGCCGAGCGCGCCGCCGCCTTGCAGCACGAGCGCGACGCAATCGGGGAGCGGCATTGCCTTGGCGCGGCGCTGACGGCGGGGGGAGTCGGGGGTGGCCATGGCCGCTTCCTTGGCCCCATTCGCAGGGCCAATCAACGCCCGTTCGGTGACCGGCGTCCCAGCCGCGTCTGATCGCTTGCAACACCGCACCGAGTTGCGCATTCATGCCACGTAACCACAGGGGGCGATGATGCGGCTCGACGATTTCGACAATGATATCGAAGTGGGCGATCAGCGCGGCCAGGGCGGCGGCGGATTCGGGTTCGGTGGCGGCGGGGGCGGCGGGCTGCTGCTTGGGCTGCTGCCGTTGGTGTTCAGCCGGTTCGGATGCGGCGGCGTGGCGGTGCTCCTCGCCGTGCTGTTCTTCGTTGGCGGCGGTCTGCCGTTGCTGTCGACCGGCGGCACGCCGAGTTCCGGCCCGGTCGCCTCCGCGCCGCCCGCTGGCACTGGTCAGGGCGGCGCTGCCGAAGCCTGCCGCGTCGATGCTGCAAGCAAAGCCGCTTGCGACGCCTTCAGCTCCGCCAACCGCACGTGGCGCGCGCTGTTCAAGCAAGCGGGCCAAGCCTATGACCCGCCGATGCTGCAATTCTATGGCGGGTCGGGCCGCTCGGGCTGCGGCGCCGCACAGGCGGCGATGGGGCCATTTTATTGCCCTGGCGATCAGGGCATTTACCTCGACACGAGCTTCTTCGATGAACTTGCCAATCGCTTCGGTGCGAAGGGCGATTTTGCCGCCAATTATGTGATGGCGCATGAATTCGGCCACCACATCCAGAACCTGCTCGGCACATCGGACAAGGTGTCGCGCGCGCAGCGGCGCGCAAGCGAGCGCGAGGGCAATGCGCTGTCGGTACAGCTCGAACTTCAGGCCGATTGCTATGCCGGGGTCTGGGGTGCGGTGAACAAGGATCGGCTCGATCCCGGCGACATCGAAGAAGGCCTGACCGCCGCCAACGCGATCGGCGACGACACGCTGCAACGCGAAGCGCAAGGCCGCGTGGTGCCCGATAGCTTCACCCACGGCAGCAGCGCCGACCGGATGAAATGGCTGAAGCGCGGGCTGGATACCGGCGATCCCGCGCAGTGCGATACCTTCAGCGGGGCGAATTGATCGAGCCTACGCTGATCCGGCACTTTGCGACCGGCTGGGCACGAACGCGTGGCGTGCCGCCGCCGATTGTCGACGGGCATGCGCTGCGGATCGAGGTAGGTCAGCCCGACCAGATTCGCCGCTTCGTGTTCCCCGCCCCGCCCGCCGGTATTGCCGAGGTTGGCACGCGGATCGACCAACCGGGCATTTTGCTGAAGACGTGGATCGACCCGGAGGTGGTCCAAGCCCTGCTCCCGCCGTGCTGGCATGTCGAGCAGACCGGGACGATGATGACGCTCGACGCGCTTCCGACGGGCGCCGCACCGCTCGCCGATGGCTTCACGCTCGAACTGGACGATCGGAGCGACGTAGTCGCGGTGGAGGTTACAGCCGCCGATGGCGCGCCCGCCGCGCGCGGCTTGCTGACCGTGATCGACGGCTGGGCACTCCACGACCGCATCCACGTCGAAGCGCGCTATCGCCGCCTTGGCCTTGGTCGGGCAGCGATGCAGTCGCTCGGTGCCGAAGGCGCACGACGCGGGGCGCAGCACGGCATCCTGGCCGCCACCGACATGGGGCGAGCGCTCTACCAGTCGATCGGTTGGCAGGCACGCGCCCCCTGGACCACGGCGCAGATCATGCCGTAACAGCAGGGGTTGCATATTTTAGGCTTTACCACTAAATTACTCGAATGGACCGAGCGATCTCAGCAAGTGATGCCAACCAACGCTTTTCAGAAGTGTTACGTGAGGTAGCTGAAGGCGAAAGCTTCACGGTGATGTCGCGGGGCCGGGCCGTCGCTCGTGTGCTTCCCGTGGACCGCGAAAGCGAAAAGCGGGCAATCGAACGGCTACTCGCGTTCGTCGAGACCCTGCCCTTGTGCACAGCAGGCGAGTGGACACGCGACGATTTGTACGAATGAAGCGGGTTGCGCTCGATACGAACATCCTTGCCTATCTGGTTGGGGTCAGACGGGTTGCCGAAGATGACGCCAAAATTCTTGCCATTCGGCGACTGATTGCTGAACTCGCCCGTCAGACGACCCTCATTGCGCCGGCGCAAACGCTCGGAGAATTGATCGTCGTGCTTCGGCGCGCGGGCAAAAGTGCCGAAGAAGCACGGGCCATCGTGCTTGAAACTGCTGATGGCTTCGGCACGGCGGCGAGCGAGCGTCAAACCATGGTCGCGGCGACCGACCTGATGGTCGACCACCGATTCCAGTTTTGGGATGCGCTGATCGTGACTGCCGCGATCGAGGCCGGATGCACGTTGCTGTTTTCGGAGGACATGCAGCATGGCTTTGTCGTGCGCGGGTTGACGATCGTCAACCCGCTCGCGCCCGCGCGCCACCCAAAGCTTGCGGCACTCGTCAGCTAAGACCGGTCACACCCGCACCAGCATCTTGCCCTTGTTGCCGCCGCTGAACAGGCCGAGGAACGCGTCAGGCATCGACCCGAGCCCGTCGTGGATCGTCTCTTCGCGCACGAGCTGGCCGCTCTGGAGCCAGCCCCCCATCTCGGTGTAGAATTCACCCGCGCGCGCCATGTAATCGCTAACGATGAAGCCCTGGATGCGGATGCGCGCGCCGATGATGCGGGCGGCGAACCGCAACTGGGTCGGCGCGCCGGTGTTGTACATCTCGATCATCCCACAGATCGCAAAACGCGCGCGTTCGTTGGCGAGGCCAAGCGCGGCATCGAGATGCTCGCCGCCGACATTGTCAAAATAGACGTCGATGCCATTGGGCGCGACGGCGGCGAGCTGCTTGATCAGCGGCGTGCCGTCCTTGTAATCAATCACCGCATCGGCACCGAGCGAGGACACCCACGCGCATTTGTCGGCGCCGCCGGCCGAGCCGATCACCGTCATGCCTTTGGCCTTGGCGATCTGCACCACGGTCGAACCCACCGCTCCGGCGGCGGCCGACACGAACACGACATCGCCGGGCTTGGCGCTCGCGACTTCGAGCAGGCCGAAATAGGCGGTCATGCCGGGCATGCCGAGCTGGCCCAGAAACGCCTGCGGATCGACGCCGAGCGCGGGCACGCGCTGGGCCTGGCTGGCCGGGATCACCGCTTCGTCGCGCCAACCGGCCATGTGCAGCACCAGATCGCCCACGGCAAAGCCCTCTGCCGCGCTCTCGGTGATTTCGCCGACCGCGCCGCCCTGCATCGGCTCGCCGAGCACGAAGGGGGGCGTATAGCTTTTCACATCGTTCATCCGCCCGCGCATATAGGGATCGACCGACAGCCAGTGGTTGGCGATGCGGATCTGACCTGGCTCGAGCGCGGGCGACGCGACGTCGATCAGCGCGAAGTTATCGTGCGTCGGGGTGCCGTTCGGGCGTGATGCCAAAGTCCATGCCTGTGCCATGCGCTCTCTCCTCAATTTATGATTTCGCTGCCGAGCCTAGGCGCGAAGCGTTGCAGCATGCAACGCAAAAAAGGGAGCATATGGGCGGGTGCCGCCGCGATGTTGCATCAACGGAAAAGTGCCGGTAATGGCGTCCGCTCCGGCGGCGGGGCTGTAGCTCAGATGGGAGAGCGCTGCAATCGCACTGCAGAGGTCAGGGGTTCGATTCCCCTCAGCTCCACCACCGCCGCGCAGCTCAATCAGCCAACCGCCGGACGCCGCGCGTAAATCCCGTAAGCCGCGATCACCGCATAACAGGCCGCCGGCAAGATCAACGCGAACCGCAGGGTGCTCGCATCGGCAATCAGCCCGGTCAGCGGCGGGATGACGGCGCCGCCGACGATCGCCATCGCGATGATGCCCGATCCTTCGGCCGCGCGCTTGCCCAGCCCTTCGCTCGCGAGGCTGAAGATCGTCGGGAACATGATCGAATTCATCAGGCCGATCAGCAGCAGCGACCAGCCGGCAAGCTGACCGGTGCTGTTGGCGGTGATGAGGATCAGGATGATTGATCCTGTCGCAACCGCTGCCAGCACCTTGCCCGGCGACACCACGCGCAGCACTGCCGCGCCGATGAAGCGGCCAAACATGGCGCCGCCCCAGTAAAAGCCGACATAGGTGACCGCGTCTGCCGCGGCGGTAGCGAAAACATCTTCCTGGATCAGATAATTGACGATCAGCGATCCGATCGCGACTTCCGCGCCGACATACAGAAAGATGCAGGCCGCGCCGAAGCCGAAGCGTGGTCGTCCGAGCAGGTTGAACGCCCGCAAAACGCTGCCGCTATCCTCCACCACATTGGGCAAGCGATTGCGCCGCGTCCAAACCACCCCGGCGACAATCACTAGTGCAAGCGCAAGCGCCAGATAGGTGTTGACGACGACCTGCGTCTCCGCCGTGCGATAGGCGTCGAGCGCCGCGCCCGAGAGCGTCGTGGCATCAACCTGCGCGAGACTGCCGAGGATCAGCCATCCGCCGACGATCGGAAAGATGGTGGTGCCGAGCGAGTTAAACGCCTGTGCAAAGGTCAGGCGGCTTGACGTCGTCGCGGGCTTTCCCAGCAGCGAGATCAGCGGATTGGCGACTACCTGCACCGTCGTGATGCCTGCCGCGAGCACGAACAGCGCGAACAGGAACACCGCAAACGTGCCCGATTGCGACGCCGGAATGAACAACAAGCATCCCGCCGTCATGATCAGCAGCCCGATCGACGCCGATCGCATATAGCCCGCCTTGCGCACGATCGCGGCGGCAGGGATTGAGAAGATGAAATAGGCCGCGAAAAAAGCCGACTGCACCAGCAACGCCTGGAAATAATTGAGCGTGAACAGATCCTTCAGCTTCGGAATGATCACATCGTTCAGGCTGGTGATGCCACCGAAGATGAAGAACAACGCGAACACGAAAATCTGCAAGTCAGGCGCGTTGACGCCTTCGCTGGCGGCGTCGGATTGGGTTGGCGCGGACGGGGCAAGAGCCATCAAAAATCCTTACGAATGTGGTGCGCCAAGCGCGGCAAGTTGTTGGTGATGCGGGGCGAAATTGCTGGCGCACCGCGCCATGAAATCGTCGATTCTCTCCATGTCGGCGCCGCCATCGACCACGCGGAGCTGCGCGTCGGGTGGGTAGCTGCCATAGCCTGACAACAGGCAATACCAGCTCATCGGCGAATAATAACCCTCGATCCGCTGGCGCGCGACTTCGGCGACCAGATCGCCGCCGCTGAACCAGCAGTGGAGCAGCGCCTTGAGCGAATCCGACAGATGCGTATTGGCGGCATTGTCGCGCCAATAGCGCGTGTCGGTGCGCTGATTCACGCGGTAATGGCAGACGATATAGTCGCGGATCCCGTCGTAACGCGCTGCAATTGATGCGTTGAATTTGTCGCGGTGGCGCGGGGTGAAGCCGCCCGCAGCCCACGCATTGATGAACCCCTCAACCGTCGCCTGGACGATGTGGAGCGCGGTCGCCTCCAGCGGCTCAATGAAGCCCTGCGCGAGCCCGACGGCCAGGCAGTTGGCCGACCAGCTCGCCTCGACCCGACCGACCTTCATCTTCAGGTGGCGCGCGGCCGGCGCGTCATCGGTCAGCCCCAGATGCGCGCGCAGCTCGGCTTCGGCCTGCTCGGGCGTCAGATAGAGCGACGCATAGACATAGCCATTGCCGGTGCGGTTGGTGAGCGGAATGTCCCAGCACCAGCCCGCCGACAGCGCGGTTGCCTTGGTATGCGCGTTGATCGCCTCGCCCATGCGCGGGGTCGGCATCACCACGGCGGAATCGTTGAACAGATTGTCGGCGAACGACCGGAAGCGCACGCCGAGCGCTTCCTGTGCGATCACGCTCCTGAAGCCACTGGCGTCGACGAACAGGTCGGCTTCGATCGCTTGCCCATCCTCGGTCACCAGCGCCGCCACCCCGCCATCTGCGCCAACGCGGACCTCGGTGACCCGCAACGGCAAATGGACCACCCCGCGCGCGGCGGCATGATCGCGAAGGTAAGCGCCGACCAGATAGGCATCGAAATGATAGCCATAGCTCGGCTCGAAAGGGAAATTGTCGGCGGGTTTCGGCCCGCGCTGCTCGGCGGCGAGGCGCGCGGGCAGATAGAAGCGATCGGGATGCGCCTCGGCGGCGATACCCTGTCGCCGCGCCGTGCTATGGCTGAAGAAGGATTCGCCGGTGTGGACATCGAGCGCGCCGGGGAATGGGTGGAAATAGCTTTCGCACCCCGCCCGCTCCGACCAGCCGTGAAAGGCAATGCCATTTTTGTAAGTCGCGTTGCACGCCGGCATCCAGTCGCGCTCGGCGATGCCCAGCCGGTCGAAGAAGGCCTTCAACTGCGGCGTCGATCCTTCACCCACGCCGATGATACCGATGTCGGGACTTTCGATCACGGTGACGCGCGCGCGCGGCCAGGCATGGGCGAACAAATTGGCCGCCATCCAGCCGGCCGTCCCGCCCCCCAGCACGACAATGCGACGCGCGCCTTCAGTCATTCACATGCGGGCCGAGCAACCAGCCGAAAATCTCGTCGAGCCGCGCATTCCAGGCATTTTCCTCATGCGCGGTGCCGGGGTAGCTGCGCGTCTCATAATCTTGCTGCGGTCGCCAGCCGACCCTGATCAGCGTCGCGTCCACCGCCGTTTGCCACGGCCCATAATATTGGTCGAGCGTTTGGTCGCCATGGTCGAACCATAGGTAGCGCCCGGAGGCCGGACCCAGCCGCTCGGTCAGGTACTTGGTCCATACGCCGTTGATCTCGGCCCGGTTTTCGTCGGCACGGATCGGGTCGATCAGCGGCCAATGGGTGGAGACGCACCCCGCCTTGCCGAAAACCTGCGGATATTCGGCAATCGCATAGAGCGAGATCAGCCCGCCCATGCTCGATCCCACGATCGCGGTATGGTCGCGGTCTGGCTTGGTCCGGTACCTTCTGTCGATCATCGGCTTCAGTTCGCCGGTCAGGAACTTCAGATAGGCGTCCGAACGGATCGGCCCCTGCACGAACGGCTGGCCATAGGCGCGGACGGCGGGCGACAGCGCCTCATACACGCGTTGCGGCATATAGGTACGCGCCCGGTCGGTGCCGTGACTGTAGATGCCGACGATGATCACGGGATCGATCTGCTTCGCCGCCACCAGCCGCATGACCGACTTGTCTGCCGCCCATATCTTGTTGAAATTCGACTTCTTCAGAAAGAATAGATTCTCCGCATCCTGCATATAGACCACGCCGTAGCGCTGCTTGCCGCGGGCATAGCCGGGCGGGAGCCAGATCGTGACGTGCGACGGGCCGATGTTGACGGAGCCGAATTTGGGCAGATCGACGAAGCTGCCGGTGGCGGCAACCGGCGCCTTCTTCGCCAGCACGGGACCCGCGAAAAGCATCGCCAGCAGCAGGATCAGCGCACGGATCATTTCTTCCCCTTTGACGCCACGAAGCGGATCGCTTGCCCGCCGCCGGGTGCCAACGCGAGCGTCAGCGTATCGGCGGCGGTGACTTTGCGGCTTTCGATCACGATCGCATGCCGCTTGTCGGTGCGATAGTCGGCATCGGGCGCATCGCGATAGATTTGCGCGATATAGGTCTTGCCGGGATCGAGGAAGTCGAGCTTCGCCGTCAGCGTCCGCGCCTCTTCATCGCCGACCGCGCCCAGGAACCAGTCGGCGCCGCCGCGCACCTTGCGCGCGATCACCGCATAGTCGCCGGGTTCGCCCGCCAGCACGCGCGTGTCGTCCCAATCGGTCGGGACATCCTTGATGAACTGAAACGCGGCCATGTGCTGCGCATAATTCTCGGGCGTGTCGGCGGCCATCACCACGGGCGAATAGAGCACGACGTAAAGTGCGAGCTGCTTGGCTTCGGTCGACAAAATATCGCTGTTATCCTGGCCCTTCAGGCTCAGCACGCCGGGGGTGAAATCCATCGGCCCTTCGAGCATGCGCGTGAACACCAGATTGGCTTCATGCTCAGGCGGGTTCTTGCCGCCCCAGGCGTTATATTCCATCCCGCGCGAGCCTTCGCGCGCGACCCAATTGGGATAGGTGCGCTGGAGCCCGGTGCCCTTGATCGGCTCATGGCTGTCGATCGCGACCTTATACTTGGCGGCGGCTTCGAGCACGCGGATATGGTGGTTCGCCATCCACTGGCCTTCGTGCCATTCGCGCAACGGCGTGCCATCGGCATCGACGCGCTCGATCTGGCCAGCGTCGGTGACATAGCCCGTTTTCACGACCATCTCGCCATGATCGGCGGCGAATTTGAACGCCGCGTCGAACTGGTTCTCATAATGGCTCGCCGAACCACCGGTCTCGTGGTGGCCGATCAGCCGCACACCCTTGACCTTGGCATAGGCCGCGAGCGCGTCGGCATCGAAATCCGCCGTTGGCTGGGCGAAGTTCATGTCATTGCCATTGCCGAACCAGTCGCCGTCCCAGCCGACGTTCCAGCCCTCGACGAGGACATTGGGAATGCCATTGGCGGCGGCGAAATCGATATAGCGTTTGACGTTGGCAGTGGTCGCGCCGTGCTTGGGCCCGCGCGCCCAGCTCCATTCGCCCTTGATCATGTTCCACCACACGCCGACGAACTTGCCGGGCTTGAACCAGCTCATGTCGCCAAGCTTGTTGGGCTCGTTGAGGTTGAGCATCAGATGGCTCATGTAAATGCCCGGCGCATCATCGGCGAGGATCAGCGTGCGCCACGGCGTATGCCAAGCACCGACACGCGTGACCTTGGGGCGCCCTGCCCCAGCCGTTAGTGCCGCGCGCAGCGTGTTGCCCTCGGTCCGCGCCACCGCCATGCCCGAATAATCGACCAGCGCGGCTTCGTGCAAAGCCACATAGGTGCCGTCGTCGAGCTTGATCGTCACCGGCGTGTCCGCTGTGCCGACCGCCGACAGCGGCGTCTTGTTGTAGAGATATTCCTCGCGATTCCACAGGAAGGCGGGCTTCCACCACGCGGTGCCGCCGCTCGCAAAGGCGAATTCGGTCAGCTCGTCGGCGATATTGGCAGTCTTGAGCGCGGCTTGTTCGGGGAAATCATAGCGAAAGCCAACGCCGTCGTCGTAAAGGCGGAAGACGACGTTGAACTGGCGGCCAAGCGCACCCTTGTCCTTGAAACGAACCGTGAGTTCGCGGAAGTGATTGCGGATCGCGCGCCATTCACCCCAGGGCTGTTCCCAGGTGCCGTCGGCGTCACGCGTGCTCGCCGAGACGAACATCAGATTGCGTTCGATCTTGGGCTGGTCGGTGAACAGGAAGCCTAGCCGTGATCGGTTGAGAATCGGTTTGCCGCGACGGCTGACGGTGTAATCGATCCGCCCATCGCCATCGGTATAGAGCGCGACCGACACGACATCGCCGGGCGACGCGGCTCCCGCGACGGGCTTGTCCTGCGCCAGCGCCGGGCCACCGGTCAGCAGCATCGCCGCGAGCGCCATCATCATCCGCCGCCACATCGTCATTCTCCTGTTACGCAACATGGCGCGCGACCAGACCGGCAAAACCACCGAGCCGCCAGTCGTTCACCAATCCCACTGATTCGATCACCCGCCAAGCACCGGGTTGCGCGGGCTGCCAGTCGACCGGCGCCTCGCCCAGATTGAACATGCACAGCAGCCGCTCGCCCGCGACCGCACGTTCGAACGCGAGGATGTTGCCGGCCGCCGCCACCACGCGCATCTCGCCGAGCAGCAAGGCATCGCTCGACTGGCGCAGCGCAACCAAACGACGCGTGAGCGCGAGCATCGATTCCGGATCGCCGTCCTGCACCGCGACCGCCAGCGCCGCATGTTCCTCGCCAATCGGCAGCCACGGCTTGGCCTCGCTAAAGCCCAGCCCGGCACTGCCCCCACGCCACGGCATCGGCGTGCGCGCGCCGTCGCGACCCAAGGTCAGCGGCCAGTTGGCGATCGCTTCGGGGTCGCGCAGCTCGTCAAAGCCGATCGCGACTTGCGGCAGCCCCAGTTCCTCGCCCTGATAGATGAAGACATCGCCGCGCAGGCACAGCAGCAACAGCATCGCCATCCGCGCATAGGCATCGCGCGCATGCGGCGGCGCCCAGCGCGACACGGCGCGCGGCGCGTCGTGGTTCGAAAAGGCCCAGCTCGGCCAGCCCATGCCGGGCACGTCGGGCCAGCATTCGGCAGCTTCGCGCACCAGCGCGGGCGTCAACTGCGCGGCATAGAGAAAGTCGAAGCCATAGGCCGAATTGAAGCGCCGACCATAGGCGGTGAACGCCTTCATCTCGCGGTCGCTGTCATTGCCGCCGACTTCGGCCACCGTGAAGCGCTCGCCATAGCTATCGAGCAGGCTGCGCAACCGCTCGATAAAGCCCGGGATGTCGGGATGCGACTGGTTGTGGATGTGCAGTTGGAAGTCGAACGAGCGCGTGCGAAGACCATTGCCGGCGGGTGCGGGCGGATTGTCGGTCAGCGCCGGATCATGCATCGCAAAATTGATCGCATCGACGCGGAATCCGTCGACCCCACGATCGAGCCAGAAGGCAGCGGTATCGAGCAATGCCTGCTGCACATCGGGGTTGTGCACGTTGAGCTGCGGCTGGCTGCTCAGGAAATTGTGCATATAATATTGGCGGCGGCGCGCGTCCCAGGTCCAGGCCGGGCCACCGAACACCGACTGCCAGTTGCTCGGCGGCGAGCCATCGGGCTTGGCGTCGGCCCAAACATACCAGTCGGCCTTCGCATTGCTCTGGTCGCTGCGGCTCTCGGTAAACCAGGCATGCTGGTCCGAGGTGTGCGCATAGACCTGATCAATGATGATCTTGAGCCCGAGTTCGTGCCCGCGCGCGACCAGCGCATCGAAATCGGCGAGCGTGCCGAAGATCGGATCGACGTCGCAATAATCGCTGACGTCGTAACCGAAATCATTCATCGGCGAGGGGAAGAAGGGCGACAGCCACACCGCATCGACGCCGAGCGACGCAATATGCTCGAGCCGCGCGGTAATCCCGGGCAGATCGCCAATCCCGTCGCCATTCGAATCGGCGAATGAACGCGGATAGACCTGATAGATCGTCGCCCCGCGCCACCATTCGCGCGTCAATCTCGGTCGGGGCTGTCGGGCAAGCGCGTCGGTCATCAGGGGCGTTCTGCCTTGCAGATCATGAAGTCGAGCGGGGCAAGCGTGATCGCGACGCTGCCGGGTGCGGCCGGCGCGGCGGGGCAGCGCCCTCGCAACGCACTGAACCGGGTGGTCGCGGGGTCAATCGCGACATTGGCGCTGATCGACTTGGTGGCCGTGTTGAAGACAAGCAGCACTTCTTCACCGCTCGCCGCATCGATCCGCGATACCGCAAAGAGGCCCGCTTCCTGGCCTGCCGCGCGCACCACCGTGCGCCCGCGCGTCAGTGCCGGATGCGCTACCCGCAGTTTCGCGAGATCGGCAATCAACCGGTACAGCGGATGCGCTTCGTCGAAATTGGCCTGCGCAGTGGTCGATTTGGTGCCGAGCAGGACATTATCGTTATAGACCGCGACCTTCGACGCGAACATGTCCTCGCGCGCGTCCTGATCGCCACCGTCGCCGACAAAGCCTTGTTCATCGCCCGAATAGATCGTCGGCACCCCGCGCAAGGTCAGCAGCATCGCGTGCGCCAGTTTCACGCGAGCCAGCTGCTCGGCGACATCGGCCTTCGGGCTCAGCTGCCGCACGAAGGTCGAAAACCGCCCCGCGTCGTGATTGCCGAGGAAGGTCGGCAGTGTCCGCGCCGCAGCCGTACCACCTTCGTAGAGCGCGTCATTGGCGAACAGCTCGGCGAGGATGCCAGTCCCCTTCCCCTCGGCGACCGCCTTGGCCACGCTGACCGCAAAGGCAAAATCGAGCACGGCGGGCAGCTTGTCGACCCGCGTAAAGCGCGCGAGCAGCGCGGGGTCGACTTCGCCGGTCGCGACTTCGCCGAAGATGTGGAAATTCGGGATGCCCTTGGCCTTCGCGCGCGCCTGCATTGCGGGGACGAACGCCTGCCAGAATTCGGGGTTCACATGCTTGGCGGTGTCGATGCGGAAGCCGTCGACGCCAAAGCGGTCGATCCAGTCACCGAAAATGTCGATCATCCCCGCGACGACCTTGGGATGTTCGGTGGCGACATCGTCAAGCCCCGAAAAATCGCCGTACGTCACGCTCTCGCCGGTCCAGACCGAATCGCCGCGATTGTGATAGAGCGTCATGTCGTTGAGCCAATCGGGCGTCTTGGCATGTTCCTCGCCCTTGGGGAGATAGGGCGAATAGGCGTAGCTCGGGTCGGTGAGCTTCGCGAAATTGTCGGGCGTCTGCACCGCATCGCCCGCAAAGCCCGAATTGATCGGCGCCCCGCTCAGGCCACCGCGCCGTGAAAAGGGATAGTCGGCCTTTGATCGATAAGCGCAGTTCCGGTCGGGCACGCATTCGCGGTATTTGATCACGTCAGCGGTGTGATTGACGATGATGTCCATATAGACCTTCATCCCGCGCACATGTGCCGCATCGACCAGTGCCTTGAAGTCCGCGTTGGTGCCCAGATGCGGATCAACCTGCGTGAAATCGGTGATCCAATAGCCGTGATAGCCCGAGGATTCCTGCCCCGGCGCGCCTTGCACCGGCTTGTTCTTGAAAATCGGGCCAACCCAGATCGCGGTCGCACCGAGATTTTGAATGTAATCGAGCCGCTGGATCAACCCCTTCAGGTCGCCGCCGTGGTAGAAACCCTTGGCCGCCGGATCGAACCCCGTCTTCAGCCGGTCGCCGCTCAGCCCGCCCTTGTCGTTCGCCGGGTCGCCATTTTCAAACCGGTCGGGCAGCACGAAATAGATCACCTCGTCCTCGGGCAGGCGCGCGCGATAATCCTGCGCGATCGCAGGCACCGCTATGGTCGCCGCAAGCAGCGCGCTCAGCAACAACCGGCGGATCATGCCGCCACCCGATGATCAGCGGCGCAGTGACGCGCGATGAAATCGGCGTGGTCGGGCAGGCGCCCCACCACTTGATCGACATGGCGTTTGGCGAGGCTCATAAATTCGGCAAGCTCCTGAGGGGAAAGCTGGTCGGCGAGTGGATGATAGCCGGCAGGTGTTACACCCTGGCCGACCAGCACCTGCAACCAGCCGACTTCGGTGAACAATTCCTCATGCTCGCGAAACAGCCGCCCGTTCGCGCGGAACAGGTCGAGCTTGGCGGCGAGACTGTCGGGCAGCGCCATGTCGCGACACGCCGCCCAGAAAGCGCCGTCGCGGCCATTGGCGTGATAATGCAGCACAAGGAAATCGCGGATCGCGCGCCATTCGAAGTCGGTCTGGCGATTGAATTCGGCGATATCGGCGGCGTCGAACCCGCGCGTCGGGAAGAGCTGGAGCAGCCTGGCGATCCCGGCCTGCACCAGATGGATTGAGGTTGATTCGAGCGGCTCCATAAACCCCGCCGCAAGGCCCAGCGCGACGCAATTCTTGACCCACGCCGCCTTGCGCTTGCCGGTCACGAACTTCAGCGGACGCGGATCGGCGAGCGGCGCGCCGTCGAGGTTGGCCAGCAATGTCTGCGCCGCCGCATCATCGCTGACGAAATCGCTGCAATAGACATAGCCATTGCCGGTGCGGTGCTGGAGCGGGATTCGCCACTGCCACCCCGCGTCGCGCGCCGAGGCGCGGGTGAACGGAGTCAGCGGGGCGACGCGCGCGCACGGCACCGCAAGCGCACGATTGCATGGCAGCCAGTGCGACCAATCCTCATAGCCCGCGTTCAGCGCTTCCTCGATCACCAGCCCGCGAAAGCCCGAGCAGTCAATGAACAGGTCGCCGTTGATGCGCGTGCCGCTCACAAGCGTCACGCCCTCAACGAAACCGTCCTCGCTGCGCAGGTGGACTGCGCCGATCCGCCCTTCGGTCCGCACCACCCCGCGCGCTTCGGCATAGCGGCGCAGGAAGGCGGCGTAGAGTCCGGCGTCGAACTGAAAGGCGTAGTCATAGCCGCTCGGTAATTGCCCAGGCCGGTCGGCGGGTGGTTCGAAGCGGTTGCGCGCTGCTGCCTGCGCGGCGGAAGAAAAATCCCACAGCGATGCCGCGCCGCCCTGCGCCCGGTGCCGCAGCCAATAATGGTGGAAGGGCAGCAGCCCAAGCGGCCGCCCGACGGATCCAAAGGCGTGGATGTAGCGGCTATCGGCGCCACTCCACCCGGCAAATTCAATGCCAAGCTTGAAGGTACCTTGTGTCGCCCGCACAAAGTCAGGCTCGTCGATGCCAAGCCCAGCATTGAACAGCTTCAATTGCGGGATCGTCGCTTCGCCGACGCCGACGGTGCCGATCTCATCCGATTCGATCAGGCGGATATCGGCAATGGCGCCCACGAACCGCGCGAGTGCGGCAGCCGCCATCCAGCCCGCCGTGCCGCCACCGATGATGACGATATTGCGCCGGCTGGCCTCGCTCATCACCACACTCTTTTTCTGCGTGTTACGCCCCCTGCCGCACCGCGGCAGGGGGACCGTAAACCGGGAACGTCAGAACTTGAAGGAGGCCCCGGCGTAATAGCGACGGCCATAAATCTGATAATCGCGGACCAACAGCGGCTGGCCGTTGATGATCGTCGCAAAGCGTTCGTCGGTCAGATTTTGCGCCTGGAAGAACACCGACAAGCCCGCGAGCGGTCCGACCTTGCCGAAGTCATAACCGACCTGCGCGTCGACGATCGTTTCAGGCACGGCCGTCCGCGTCTCGCGGCTGGCGCCGAAGCCCGACACTTCGGCCAGATAGCCCGAGCGGTAACGCACGCTGCCGCGTACCGAGAAGCCCTTCTGCTCCCAGAATAGGGTGCCGCTCGCCGTCCACTTCGAATAGCCCGGGATCGACTGGATCTGTCCCTGGTCGTTGCGGATACGCGAAATGCTGTAGCCCGCGCCGCCGGTGATACCAAAGCCCGTGAGCGCCGGGGTGATGACTTCGAACGGCACCGTGGTCGACAATTCGGCGCCATAGATTTCGCCGCCGCGCGTGTTCACCGGCGCGTTTAGAATGCCGATTGTTGACGCATTGGCGGGGGTGTTGATCGGCGTCGGGAAACCCGAATAATCGAACAGGAACCGCCCACCGAAGATGTAATTCTCCAGCTGCTTGTAGAAGAGCTGGACAGCGACGAAGCCCTTGCCGCCAAAGTATTTTTCGAAGTTCAAGTCGAACGCATTGGCGCGATAGGGCTGGAGCAGCGGGTTACCACCGCCACCCTCAATCAACGTCGAGGCGTTGTTATACCCATAAGCGATCGCCACGCGGAGATCATCCAGCCGAGGACGCTGAATTTCGCGCGCGGCGGCAAAGCGAACCACGAAATCATGCGGGAAGCGCGCCGTGATGTTGAAGCTCGGCAACAGGTCGGTGTAGTTCGCGCCCAGACTGATCTGCTGGCGCTGACCCGATGGGAACACAAGGCCCGTCGACCGCTGGTTCGTCGTCACAACCTGCAAGCCGAAATTGCCGCTGATGTCGGCCGAGCCCAGATGACCTTGCAGATTGGCCTGAATATAGGCCTGCATCAGCTTTTCTGAAATCTGATAGGCCTTCGCCGGAATGTCGTTCGAGGTGTTGCGTTCAAGCGTAAGGACGCCCGCCGCCAACAACCGGCGCGGATCATAGCTGACGACCGGCCCCAGTCCCAAATAGCTGAGCTGCGTCGGTGCCAGCAGGAACTGGTTCGGAATCGCCAGCGACGTCGCGCCATTGGCCAGCCGGATCAGAAACTCATCAGGCACGAGCGACTTGCCGCGATCAATATAGCCAAGACCGAACTGGACGGACTTGATGAAGAAGTCGCTGCCAAAGTCATGTTCGACCTGCAGACGATACTGCTGCAGATCGTCCTCGACGATGCGGTTGTTGTAATATCCCGCCTGGGGGACCGTGCCACCGCCCCAGCCCAGCGGGTCGGTAAGCCGGACGAGGTTCGGGTCGCTGTAGTTCAACTGACTGCTGTAGAACGCGCCAGTCGTACGCAGCTCGAAACCGATCGAGTCGGCCGGGCTGGTGCCCAGCGGGAAGCCGGGCCGAGCGTCGTCGCCGTTGAAGCCGGTGCCTGAATAGCTCTCGAAAATCAGTTCGTTGCGGCTGACATGCGAATAGCCGAAGTCGAAGGAGGCGCTCCAGCCATCGTTGCCCTTCCAGGCCGCGTTGAAGCCTGCCGACGACAATTGAGCATTACGCTCGGCGGGGTCGTTGCGAACAACACCGCGCACATTGTCGAACCGGCCCGACGTGACGATACCGTTCACGACCCGCGTGTTGGTGGCAGGCAGCACGTTGAAGCCGCCGCCGAAGCCGAGCGGCAGTTCGATACCGCGACCGATCTGGTTGTCCTTGAAATCCGAATAGAAACCATCGGCCGTGAACGTCAGTTCGGGGCGCGGCTGCCACTGCACCGTGCCGACGAAGCCGAAGCGCTTCAACTGGGTCGAACGGACAAACGACCGGTTGCCGCCGATCAGATAGGGGCTGCCCGCCGAACCGTTGCCGGCATAGCCCCACGAATTGAATTCCTGCGTCTGATAGGGCTCGTCGACATAGGAAGCCGCGAGCGCAATGCCGAGCGTATTGTCGAAGAACTGATCGACATAGGTGCCGTTGACCCGATAGCCGAACTGCTGCGACCCGGCGTTGAGCTTGCCGAGATCGGCATCAATGCCGCGCGCACCGAACGCAAGCACGCGGTTCTTCACATCGAGCGGGCGGATCGTGCGGATGTCGACCGTTCCGGCCAGACCCTGACCGATCAGCGAAGCGATCGGCGTCTTGTAGACGACCACCTGATTGATGACTTCCGACGGATATTGATCGAATTCGACCGCACGCGCGTCGCCCGTCGAGGTCTGTTCGCGACCGTTGAGCAGCGTCGTCGACAAATCGGGGCCGAGGCCGCGGATTGAAATGACGTTCGCGCGACCATTCAGGCGCTGCGACGTGAGACCCGGCAGGCGCGCAATCGATTCGGCGATCGAGGCGTCGGGCAGCTTGCCGATGTCTTCAGCCGTGACCGATTCAAGGATCTGGTCGCTCTTCTTCTTGGTGTTGGTCGCGCTCTCAAGCGACTTTTTGAAGCCGACGACGACAACATCGTCCTCGCTGGCAGCAGCCGCATCGTCGGCGGGCGCGGGGGCGGCCTGAGCGAAGGCAGCTGAGGCAGTCGTTGCCATCAAGCCGATCGCTAGCGCGCGCAGACCGACGCGCATCGATTTTTCAGCGAAAGCGGATTTGCTGCGGATCATCGTGTTATTGCCCCTCCTAATGGTCCGTCTCCGTTTTTAACGGTAGATCGGTCCGTGGTGATCGAAGCGCCTATAAGCGCCCCAAGTTTCGTCGGTACCTGAATGTGGCTCTGCGGCCACAAAGCCAACAACATCACATACGTATTCAATAAGCCCCTTCCCCCTGCGGAGGCGGGTGGTTAGCGTGGCGCAACGACCAGGCAGACTGGCGGCACAGGAGAGGCGCAGCGCCGCCGCATGAAAGAGAAACCGACTTCGTTCGATATCGCCCAGCTTGCCGGTGTGTCCCAGCCGACGGTGTCGCGCGCGCTGTCTGGTAGCCCTTCGGTCAGCGAGGCCACGCGCAAGCGGATCGAAGCGATCGCGCGCCAGCTCAACTACACCGTCGACAAAAATGCTTCGTCGCTGCGGCGTGGCCAGTCGAACACGCTCGCGCTGCTGTTCTTCGAGGATCCGACGCCCGACCAGTCGCTGATCAATCCCTTCTTCCTGTCAATGCTCGGCATGATCACGCGCACCTGCGCGTTGCGCGGTTATGACCTGCTCACCTCGTTCCAGCAGATGTCGAGCGACTGGCACGTTGCTTATGAAGACAGTCACAAGGCCGATGGCATCATCCTGCTGGGTTACGGCGATTATGAGGAGTATCGCGCGCGGCTCGACATGCTGATCGCGCAGCGCACGCATTTCGTCCGCTGGGGATCGGTGCAGGCGGGCGAGCCCGGCACGGTGATCGGCTGCGACAATTTTTCGGGCGGGCGCGACGCGGCGGCGCATCTGATCGCGAACGGGCGGCGGCGGATGGCCTTCATCGGGCAGGCATCGAGCCATTACCCCGAATTCGACGATCGCCATCGCGGATCGTGCACCGCGCAGCGCGCCGCCGGGATCGAACCCGATCCGGCGCTGGTGGTCGACGCGCTCAACACCCAGCAGGCGGGCTATGACGCGGTCGGTGTCCTGATCGCGCGCGGAACCCCCTTCGACGCGGTCTTCGCCGCATCGGACACAATCGCGATTGGTGCGCTGGCAGCACTGGAAGAGGCAGGGCTTAGCGTCCCCGGTGATGTCGCTGTGGTCGGCTTTGACGATATCCCGGCAGCGAGCCTCACCCATCCGCCACTGACGACGATCGCGCAAAATTATCTCGCGGCGGGCGAAGTGCTGGTCGACACGTTGCTCGGCCTGATCCGCGACGAACCCGTGGCCAGCGTCACCCTCCCCGGGCGGCTGGTCGTGCGGCGCTCCAGCGGCACCTGAAGGGGACGCAGGCACCGCCGCCGCCGCTGGTCGAATCCGGGCGCAACGATTATGCGCAAGGACATGCGCGGACGCCGCTTCCCGTCGCGATTGGGGCGCCTGTTTTGCGCGGTCGTGGCGCTCGCGTGCACCGCACCCGCCATCGCGCAGGACCAACGCCCAAGCGGCGGACCCAAATCGGCGAACGAACGCATGGTCGAGGAGAAAACCAAGCCGATTGTGCTGTCGGCCGTCTACACCGCCGAGATCGACAGCAATGTCGACGGTGGCCTCGCGCGCGGCGTGCGCTATCTGGACAATCTCGACCTGCAGATCGCCGCCGACGGCGACCGGCTGATCGGCTGGCGCGGTGCGCGCGCGTTCGTCTATTTGCTCTACAACAACGGTACGTCCTTCTCGTCATCGCTGGTCGGCGACTATCAGACGGTGTCGAACATCGAGACCGGCACCCGCGCGCTGCGCCTGTTCGAGGCGTGGATCGAGCAGGACATCGGCGCGTCCGCCTCGATCAAGGCCGGGCTGTACAATCTCAACTCGGAATTCGACACGACCCAGAGCGGCGCGCTGTTCCTGCTGTCCTCGCACGGCATCGGCCCTGATTTTTCGCAATCGGGCCAAAATGGCCCGTCGATTTTTCCGGTCACATCGCTTGGCGTGCGCGGCGAGTTACGGATCGGCCAACGCTGGCGCGCGCGCGCCGCCGTGCTCGACGGCGTGTCAGGCGACCCTGCGCGGCCTGCGCGCACGGCGGTCAGCCTGTCGGGCAGCGATGGCGCGCTGATCGTCGGCGAGGTCGATTACCGGCGCGGCGGCACCAAGGCGGCGATCGGCGGCTGGGCTTACACATCGCGCTTCGATGACGTGCTCGCCGGCGCGGGGGCGCCATCAGGGCGCAGCAATCACGGCGCCTATGCGCTGGTCGAGCACCGCCTGCACGGCGGCATCGATGATGACCTAGCGGGACTGTCGGGCTGGGTCCGCTTCGGGATCGCCGACCCGCGCTACAACCCGGTGGTCAGCTATTTGGGCGGCGGGATCGTCCAGAGCGGCATCGGCAAACGCCGCGACGATCAGGTCGGGGTTTCGATTGCGGTTGCCAACTTCAGCGAGCGATACCGCCGCGCTCAAGCGCTGGCGGGCACCCCGTCCGATCGCCGTGAGGTGATCTTCGAGGCAACCTACAAGCTCACGCTGACGGACTGGCTGAGCGTCCAGCCCGACCTGCAATATGTCGTCAACCCCGGCGGCCAGCCGTCGATCGGCGATGCGACGGTGATCGCCCTGCGCGTCAGGATCGGCCGCTGACGCGACGCGCGACCGGGCCTGCGCATTCGAATTCAGTCAGTGCCGGGATTGCCGCTAGGCGCGCACCCTGCCACGCTTGCTGCAACAAAACAGAAAAAATCGGGGAGATACGGTGAGCGAGCGGCCACGCCAGTCAGCCTTGGGGCTTTGGAACATCTCATTCGGGTTCTTCGGCATCCAGATCGGCTTTGCGCTGCAAAACGCGAATATGAGCCGGATTTTCCAGACGCTGTCGCCCGACGATCCCGACATTTTGAACAAGCTGCCCGCACTGTGGGTCGCTGCACCGCTCACCGGATTGCTGGTCCAGCCGATCATCGGGCACATGTCCGACCGCACCTGGCTTGGCGCGCTCGGGCGGCGGCGGCCCTATTTCCTGACCGGCGCGATCCTCGCCGCGCTGTCGCTGTTCATCATGCCGCTCGCGCCCGCGCTGCTGTTTGCCGCCTTCATGCTGTGGGTGCTCGACGCCTCGCTCAACATCTCGATGGAGCCATTCCGCGCGTTCGTCGGCGATATGCTGCCCAAGGATCAGCATGCGACAGGCTATGCGGTCCAGACCGCGTTCATTGGCGCGGGCGCTGTCGTCGGCTCGATCTTCCCCAAGCTGCTCGAATGGGCGGGCGTTGCCAATACGGCGGCGGCAGGCGCGATTCCCGATACCGTGCGCTATGCCTTTTGGTTCGGCGGCGCTGCTTTGCTGATCGCGGTGGTGTGGACCGTGGTGTCGACGCGCGAATATAGCCCCGAGGAAATGGCGGCGTTCGACGGCGGCCATGCGCATGACCAGGGCGAGACAATCCGCCTGCTCGCCGCGCGCACGCTGACGAGCAGCTTTGCCTGGATCACGGGCGGCGCGGTGGTGCTGGCGATCGTCTATCGCTTTGCACTCCAGCAGGAAATGTACCTGCTCGGTGGCTTGCTGATTGCCTATGGCATCGCGAGCATCATCGCGATCCGGCTCGCGCGTGCGGGGCGCGGGGCGTCGATGCTCGGGCACATCGTCGGCGATTTTTCGGGCATGCCGGTGCTGATGAAGCGGCTCGCGCTGGTCCAGTTCTTCAGCTGGTCGGCGCTGTTCATCATGTGGATCAACACGACGGCGATCGTCGCGCAATATTCCTATGGGACGAGCGACACGACGAGCGCGGCGTTCCAGCGCGCGGGCAATTGGGTTGACGTGCTGTTCGCGACCTATAACGGCGTCTCGGCCGTCGCCGCGCTGACATTGCTGCCGCTGCTCGCGCGCCGGTTCGGCAAGGTGCGCACGCATATGATCGGCCTGCTGTGCGGTGCGGCGGGCTATGCCAGCTTCTTCTTCATCCGCTCGCCCGAATGGCTGCTCGTCAGCGAAGTCGGGATCGGCATCGCCTGGGCGTCGATTATTGCGATGCCCTATGCGATTCTCGCCTCGTCGCTGCCGCAGGCCAAGCTTGGCATTTATATGGGGCTGTTCAACGTCTTCATCGTCATCCCGCAGCTGCTCGTGTCGACGGTCATGGGGTCGGTGATGAAGGCCTGGTTCCCCGGCGAGCCGATCTGGACGATGGCCTTCGCCGCCGTGGTGATGGTGCTAGCAGCGCTGGCCACACTGCGGGTGGATGAGGACGCGCGCTAGCTGCCCACCGGCGGGGGCACGAGGCCGATTGCTTTCATCGCCACCGCCTGCACAGTCATCACCACCAGCCAGTGCAGCGCTTCACTAATCACGCCGCCCACAGCCACGCGGCGATGCGCCAAGCTGATCGCGACGGCGGGCAGCACGAACCCCGCCCAGATCACGACAGCGCTGGCGATCGCCATCACCCAGGGATCGGCCTTGGGCGGGGCGAGGATCAGCGCCCCCGCGAGGATCGCCGCCAGCCAGAATTCGCCTGCCGCCGCCAGCGCGACGGTGCCACCGCCAATCCGCCCGCCACCGCCGAGCGTCACATGCCACGCATAGCCAATCGCCAGGCCAATGATCGTCGCCACCACAATCGGCAGCAGATTGAGCAGGATATAGATCACCCGTTGCACTCCTTACCGATTGCGTGCCCGATCGCCCCGCAGCAAAACGATCCTAAACGCTTCGCCCGCCTCAAAGAATAGCTTAACCAACGCGCGCTATAGACTGCGTCATGATTGCGCGCATTTTACAAGCGAACGGCACTGATCGATCGGTCTGGGCGCGCGCGGCGTGGCTCGGCAGCGGCTATTTTGTCGCTGCATCGGTGATGATGCTGATGACCCGGTTCGACGGCGGGCTGGCGCATTTGTGGATCGCGACCTCGCTGCTCGTGGCCGAACTCAGCAATGCCGATCGCCAGCGTCAGCGCGCCACCATCACGGCCTGCCTTGTCGCGAGCTTTCTGGCGACCAGCCTGTTTGGCTTCGGTATCGCCGTCGCCGTCCCGCTGGCGCTGATCAATGTCGGCGAAGCGGTGGTCGCAACGCTGGTGCTGCGGCGGCTGCGGCGCGCGAATTCCTTCCTCTACTCGTTCGAAGGCATTATCGCCTTTGCGCTGGTCGCGGGCCTGATGGCGCCCGCAATTGCGGGCTTGCCGGGCGCAGCGATTGCGTCGCTGGTGGTCGGCCAGCCCTATGGTGTCGAATTCCGGTCGTGGCTGCTCGGCCATGGCCTCGGCACACTGACCTTCACCCCCGTATTGGTGCTGCTGCTGCGCGGCGACATTGCGCGCTGGTGGCACGAAGCCACTCCGGCTCACCGCATCGAGGCGGCGATCCTGTTGACGATCATGGCAGGGTTCAGCGGGTGCGTGTTCAGCGTCTCGACCGTCCCGTTGTTGTTCCTGCCGATTCTGCCGTTGATGGTGATCACTTTCCGGCTCGAACAGGTCGGCAGCGCGCTTGCGGTCGTCATTCTTGGCGTCGTCGGCGCCACGCTGACGGCGAGCGGCCACGGCCCGCTCAATCTCGTCGATGGATCGGTGGCGGATCATGTCCGGCTGTTCCAATTCTATCTCGCGATCACGGTGCTGACGGTGCTGCCGGTCGCCGCCGAACTCACCCAGCGCCGCGATATTTTCCGGCGGCTGCACAACAGCGAGGCGCGCTACAAGCTGATCACCGAAAGCTCGACCGACATGATCGTCACGCTCGATCGCAGCGGCGCCATCACCTATGTCTCGCCCTCGGCGCGCGAAGTCACCGGGTTCGACGGCGCCGAGATGATCGGCCACCTGCCGCACGACCTGGCCTGTGGCCCTGACCGCGCGACGATGGGCGCCGCCATCAATCAGGCGAATGCCCGTGCCGGCAGCCCGACCACGGTCGAATATTGCGCGCGCGCCGCATCGGGCGAGGCGCGCTGGTATGAAGCGCATACCCGGGGCACCTTCGACGACGCCGGGCAGTTGTCGGGTTGGGTGACCGCGATTCGCGACGTGTCGGTCCGCAAGGCGCTTGAGCTCAAGCTGGCGCATGCGGCGTCGACCGATCCGCTCACCGGCCTGTCCAACCGCCGCCGGTTCGACACAATACTCGACCGCAAGATCGACGATCGTCGCCAAAACAAAAGCTTTGGCTGTATCGCGCTGTTCGACATTGATTTCTTCAAGCGGGTCAACGACGCGCATGGCCACGCCGTCGGCGATCTGGTGCTCGAAACCTTTGCCGCCGCCGCGTCGCGCACTGTGCGCGGCAACGACCATGTCGCTCGGTTGGGCGGCGAGGAATTCGGCCTGATCCTCGATGGCGCGACGCTGGAGGAGGCCGTTCAGGTCTGCGAGCGCGTCCGCAAAGCGATTGGCGACGATGTCACGCGCGCACCGAACGGGGCCGAAGTGACCGTCACCGTCAGTGCCGGCGTGGCCGAAATCACCCCCACCTCATCGCGCTTGCAACTGATGCGCGCCGCCGACGAAGCGCTGTACCGCGCCAAGGCGGGCGGCCGCGACCGGCTCGCACTGGCCGCCTGACGCGAAAGGCGCTGGACCCACGCCGCCCCTGCCCTAGGGTGGGGGAATGACCGATCCCGTCTATGCCGATCCGATTCCGGCCGCCACGCTGGTGCTGTTTCGCGCACGTGGCGACGGCCCGCCTGAGCTGCTGATCGTTGAGCGCGCCGCCGCGATGGCCTTTGCCGGGGGCGCGCTGGTGTTTCCCGGCGGACGCGTCGATGCCGAGGATCGGGCGCTTGCGCTCCGTGACTTGTCGGGCGACGAACACGGCGCCGCGCGCATCGCCGCGATCCGCGAAATGATCGAGGAAGCGGGAGTTGCCGTCGGCCTGACGCCGCAGCCCGACGCGCTTCAGCTCGCCGCAATCCGTAGCGGGCTGCATCACGGCGCCGCCTTTGGCGAATTGCTGGTGGCGCATGGCCTGCGGCTCGACCCGGCGGCGCTGACGCCGTTCGCGCGCTGGTGCCCGCGCCACGCGAACATGCGCATTTTCGACACGATGTTTTTCGTCGCGCGCCTGCCCGAGGGAGCGCCTGCGCCCGTGGTCGACGCGACCGAGAACACCCGCGTCTTCTGGGCAAGCGCGCAAGCCGTGCTCGATGATGCCGATGCGGGGCGGGTGACGATCATCTTCCCGACGCGCCGCAATCTTGAGCGGTTGGCGCTATATGCCGGATTCGACGATGCCGTGACCGATGCGCTGTGCCACGGCACGCCGATGATCACGCCGTGGACCGAGACTCGCGATGGCGCCGATTGTCTCTGCATTCCCGACGACGCGGGCTACCCCATCACTGCCGAGCGGCTGAGCGACGCCAAACGCGCTTAGAGCATCGCTGCTCCACCGTTCGCCCTGAGCTTGTCGAAGGGCCGTTCTTCTTTTCCGGCGGTCCGGGGAAGAAGGACGGTGCTTCGACAAGCTCAGCACGAACGGATCAAGGGAAATCCCAATCCAACGCCCGTAAGGCTTAGTGCATCGCTGCCGAATCGACCTTTTCGACCCAATAAGGGAAGAAGGCGGGCTCGCGCGTCGACCAGCCCTGCGCGGTCGCGGCGGCTTCGCTGATCGACTGGAGCAGCTTGCGGCGCATGTCGGGCTGCAGATGCGGCATCGCCGCCGCCGCGCAGAAAGCGGCCGGGAGCCATGGACGGACCTGCGCGCCGATCAGCCGTTCATAAAGGAAGCGATAGGCGGAAAAGCTCGTCAGCCGCCCCTGGCCGAGATCGAACGCACTGAGCGTGACCAATTGGCCGAGAAAGGCATCAACCCGGTCGAGGCCGCTTTCGGCCGGCACGGTCGCGCGGATATCGGGCAACCGGTCGTAAAGGCGGTACTGCGCGCGAATGCTTGCGGCCTCGACCACATCGCGCGACCAGCGCTGGAGCGCATCCTCCCGGTCGAGCCCGATGTCGAGCGACCGGCGGACATAGCGCTGCGTGGCCGAGGCGAACCCCGCGAATTCCTTCATTTCGGCGAGGGTCATTGCCCCGGCGGCTGGCTTCATCCGTGCGCTCATATCGTCGTCCAATCGGCTCCAATTGACGCGGGCATCATGCCCTGCGGTTGGTTAACGCCGTGTTGACGATCACCAGCCCCGCGTTGGCAAAGACATCATATCTGCACGTCCCATGCAATTAGATTACGCTGTGCTGCACAAAAAGCTTCGATCGTTACATCTGTAACCAGCCATTTGCCGGGCTGCGCACCTGCTGCACTGCCACGAAAAAGGCCCGGCGAGTCTCCCCGCCGGGCCTTCGATGTCAGGCTGATCGCCCGTTCGCTTAGTTGCGGCTGCTGCCGAACAGGCGAAGGATGAACAGGAACATGTTGATGAAGTCGAGGTACAGGTTGAGCGCCGACATGATGATGCTGCGGCTTTCCCATTCGGTGCCCGCAACCTCGGCGTAGAGCGCCTTGGTCCGCTGCGTGTCATAGGCGGTGAGGCCAGCGAAGATCAGCACGCCGATCACGCTGATCACCAGCGACAGCGGCCCCGAGTGCAGGAACACATTGACGAGGCTCGCGACAATCAGGCCCACCAGCCCGACGATCAGGAAGCTGCCCAGCGCGGTCAGGTTGCGCTTGGTGGTGTAGCCATAGAGGCTAAGCCCCGCAAAGCCCGCTGCCGTCGCGAAGAAAGCGCCCGCGATCGACGTGCTCGTATACTGCAGGAAGATCGTCGACATCGACAGACCCATGGCGACCGCAAAGCCCCAGAACATCGCTTGCAGCGTCGCAGGCGACATCCGCGCCTGGCCAAAGCTCAGCGCGAAGACGAAGCCGAGCGGCGCGAGCTTCAGCGCGAAGCCGAGCAGCGGCGCCGTGCGAAAGACTTGCTCGGCCATGCCGCTGGCCGCAAAGCCCAGCGCGACGATGCCGGTGAGCAGCACTGCCGACGCCATATAATTATAGACCGACAGCATGTAGGACCGCAGCCCCGCGTCGTACGCGGCACTGCGCGCGTCGGCGCCTGCCGAATATGCAGCGGCGTTCGGCCGGGGATCAGACCAGTTTGCCATTTCGAACCAACTCCTTTGACCGGCCCAATGCCGGTTGTTACGAATATCGGGCTTTCGTCGGCGTCTTTCAAGCGAAACCCGCGATTGCCCTTTCCCAAGCGGGTTACGAAAATACGCCTATTCCTCGCGGCTTAACGCCGGGTGAATGATGGGCCCAAGGCCAGGGCCGGCACAAACTTTGGGATTTGCCAATAATGCATCGACTTTTCATTGGCTTGCAACCCCCGGCCGTGATCCGGATCGCGCTCCGCGCGGTGATGGCCGATGTGCCCGCCGCGCGGTGGCAGCATGATGATCAGCTCCACCTGACCTTGCGCTATATCGGCGAGGTCGACGCGCGAGTCGCCGATGATCTGGCGCTGGCGGTGGGCCGCGTGCAGGCGCCCGTCGCGCATGTGGCGCTCGCCGGGGTCGGCCGATTCGAGCGCGACGGACGCACCGACACGCTGTGGGCGGGGCTGCGCCCGGTCGAACCGCTCGCCGCGCTCCACAAGAAGGTCGATCGCGCGCTGGTGGCGATCGGCCTGCCGCCGGAAGGGCGCGCGTTCGTCCCCCACATCACGCTCGCGCGGCTGCCCCGCAGTCAGGGCGCTGGTCCGGCGATCGATGCTTTCCTCGCCCGGCACACCGCGCTGTCGAGCGAGCCCTTCGCAATGCCACACCTGATCCTGTACGAAAGCCATCTCGGCACCGGCGGATCGGCGTACGACATCGTCGCGCGCTGGCCATTGGGCTGAGAAAAGCGCTTCCGCTTCGGCGCATCGCTCTGCTAGCCGCAGGCCAGAGCAATCGATCGGGAGCCGACATGGACCAACCAGCCACGGGAACAACGTCTGACGATGTCCCCAAGACACCGACCTATGCCTGGTATGTCCTTGCCATCCTGTTCTTTGTCTACGTCCTGAATTTCGTCGACCGGCAGATTATCTCGATCCTGGCCGAGGACATCAAACGCGACCTGCACCTGCGCGACGAGGATCTGGGCTTCCTCTACGGCACCGCCTTCGGCGTGTTTTACGCACTGTTCGGCATTCCGCTCGGGCGGCTCGCCGACAATTGGCACCGCGTGCGGCTGATGACCCTGGGTCTGGCTTTGTGGTCGACGATGACCGCCCTGTCAGGGTTCGCTCGCAGCGGCACCGCGCTGGCGGGGGCGCGGATCGGCGTCGGTATTGGCGAAGCGACCGCGAGCCCGTCGGCCTATTCGCTGATTTCCGACTGGTTCCCGAAACGGCTGCGCGCGACCGCACTCGCGATTTATTCGGCCGGGCTGTACGTCGGCGGCGGCATTTCGCTCGGCATTGGCGGGTTGATCGTCAAGGGTTGGAACCAAGCCTATCCGGGTGGCGGGCCGCTCGGGCTGGTCGGCTGGCAGGCAGCGTTCCTGATCGTCGGCCTGCCAGGATTGCTGCTCGCGCTGGTGATCTTCACCTTGCGCGAACCGTCGCGTGGCCAGTCGGAAGGGCTGCCCGCGCCGCCGCCGCACCCGGCACCTTTCAGCGCCTTTTTGAACGAACTCGTCACGATCGTGCCGCCGCTGACGCTGATCGGCGCGGCGCAGGGCGGCGCGCGCGCCTTCATCAATAACGTCGCCGGACTTGCCTTGATTGCGGGCCTTGTGAGCGGGCTCGTCGCGCTGGGTGAGCCGGTGCCGCAATGGGTGGCGATCGGCATTGGCGTCTATGCCGTTTTTTCCTGGGCAAGTTCGCTCAAGCGCCGCGACGCGCCGACGTTCGCGCTCATCGTCGCCAATCCGGCGTTCCTGTTTACGGTCGTCGCCTATGGCTTGAACGCGTTCCTCAGCTACACGGTCACCTTCTGGGCGCCGCCCTATGCCATCCGCGTGCTGGGCGCGACACCGGCCGAAGCGGGGTTCATCATCGGCGGGATGGGCGCGATGTCGGGCTTTCTGGGCGTGACGATCGGCGGGCTGGTCGCTGATCGCCTCCGCCAGCGCAATCCGGCGGGGCGGCTGATGGTGGTGATCTTTGGCGCGGTCGTGCCCTCGCTGGCGATCGCGAGCGCCTTCACCACCACCAACATCACGCTCTTCTACCTGATGCTGTTCCCGGCGCAGGCCTGCGCGAGCTGCGCGCTCGGCGCTGCGGCCGCCACCACGCAGGATCTGGTGATGCCCCGGATGCGCGGCACGGCGACGGGCACCTTCCTGATCGGCACTACGCTGCTCGGGCTTGCGCTCGGGCCCTATCTGGCGGGCCGTGTCTCGACGCTGTCGGGCAGCTTGTCGGTCGGGGTGTTGTCGATGCTGGTGACGGTGCCCGTCACCCTGGCCGCCGCGATCATCGCCTATCGCCTCGTCCCCGCCGCCGAAGCCAATCGCGAAGCGCGGGCCAGGGCGGCGGGGGAAGTGATCTAAAGGGAGACCTTCACCCAACCTCCGTTCGTTTCGAGCGCAGTGGAGAAACAGGCCCCATGCAGTGCGCAGCGTGTCTCGACTTCGCTCGACACGAACGGGATCGGGTATCGGCCAAATTCAAGGCAGCGCGTCAGCTCTTCGCGAAAACCCCGCACGCTACGCGCGCGCCGCTATTGCCCGAAGGGTCAGTGACCAGATCATCGGCCTTCGCATGCACCACCATCGCGCTGCCATCGGCGTCGATCAGGCCATCGAACAGCGCGCCGGGCACCACGACACCCACGGTGCCGCGCCCGTCGGTGCCGATCACCAAATTGGGCAGATCGCCTTCATGCGGCCCCATCGCGTTCATCGATCCATGCTTGGTGCCGGTCGGGTTCCAATGCCCGCCCGAGGTCATGAAATCAGGGCCGTCGCAGCGCCCGACGGTGTGGATATGGACGCCGTGATCACCCGGCGTAAAGCCGCGTGCGTCGACCGTCACGCGCATGCCGCCGACGACTTCGCGCACCGTGGCGCGCCCCGCATCGCGGCCATCGGGCGTCTTCAACAGCGCCACCGCAGTCCGCCCCCCGGCCAGCGGCGCGCCCAGCTTCTTTGACGCGAACCCGGCCATTGCCGCCCCGCCCAGTGTGACCATCATCAGCCCGGTGATTGCGATCCGCATGCCTTGTCTCCTCATTGAGTCTCGCGCCGTCATGCCAGCTTAGCCTGCCCGGTGCGCGTGCCATAGCCTCGTTCCCAAAAACCGCACCGTTTCAGGCGATCATCACCGTTTTCAGGTTCATGAATTCGTGCAGTCCCCAGGGGCCAAGCTCGCGGCCGTGGCCCGATCGCTTGATGCCGCCGAACGCGACTTCGGGCGAACTCGCAAGCACTTGATTGATCGCGGTCATCCCCGCCTCAATGTCGCGCGCAAAGCGGTCCTGCTCGGCCGGATCATTGGTCCAGACGCTTGACCCAAGCCCGAACGGCACGTCATTCGCCAGCGCAATCGCCGCGTCGATATCAGCGACCGCAAAGACCATCGCGACGGGGCCGAATACTTCCTCCTGCGCGATCGGATGATCGGCGGGGACATGCGTCAGGACGCCAGGGGTCATATAAGCGCCCTTGCCCGGCAGCGGATCACCGCCGACCAGCCTGGCACCCGCCGCCTCAAACTGCGCGAGCTGATCGAGCACGGTGTCGCGCTGCTCGTCGCTCGACAGCGGGCCGATATCATTGGCGGCATCCATCGGATCGCCAACCTTCACCGCCGCCATTGCCGTGGTGAAGCGCTCAAGAAAAGCGTCGTGGATGTCGGCGTGGACAATCATCCGCTTGCCGCAGATGCACGATTGGCCGGCATTCTGGATACGCGCGGTCACCGCTGCCGCGACGGCCTTATCGAGATCGGCGGAAGGCATGACGATGAACGGGTCCGACCCGCCGAGTTCGAGCACGACTTTCTTCAGCACCCGCCCCGCCGTCTCGGCAACGCGCGCGCCCGCTTCCTCGCTCCCCGTCAGCGTGACGGCGGCGATGCGCGGGTCTTCGATCACGGCCTGCACCGCGCTGCTGCGAATCGCCAGATTCTGGAAGAGTCCTGCCGGCGCGCCGCCAGCGATCACCATGTCCTCGATCGCGGCGGCACAGCCTTGGGTCAGCGACGCATGTTTCAACAGGCCGACATTGCCCGCCATGATCGTCGGCGCGAGGAAGCGGACGACCTGCCAATAAGGGAAATTCCACGGCATCACCGCCAGCACCGGGCCGATCGGCAGCCATTGCTGGCGCGCGCGACCGCTGGCGAGTGGCACGTCGATATCCGCCAGCATCGCCGGGCCATTCTGCGCGTAATAGCGCAAGCCGCCAGCGCATTTCTGCACCTCGGCAAGCGCCGATTTCAAGGTCTTACCCATCTCGCACGTCGCAATCTCGGCAAGGGCGTGGGCGTGGGCATCGAACTGCTCGGCAATCGCTTCGAGCAGCGCGGCGCGCGTCCCGAGATCGGTCGTGCGCCACTCCAGCCAGGCACTGGCCGCGCGCGCGATCCGTTCCTCAACCTCGTCGGCGGTCAGTTCGCGAATCGTGTCGCCGGGGGCGCCAGTGGCCGGGTTAGTGCTTTGAAACATGCTCTTCCTCTTCCCGATTTCGTACGCCAAACGCATCGCAATGCTTTGCGGGTCCGTGCTGCTTCTTGACCCTCCTCGCCTGCCTGCCCCATAGCAGCAAGATGGAACCGGCACTGCCCATCGAAGAAATGGCGTTTGAGGACGCGTTGCGCGAACTCGAACGCATCGTAGCGCGGCTCGAAAGCGGCGATGAACCGCTCGACGCGTCGATTGCTCTTTACGAACGCGGCAATTTGTTGCGCCAACGCTGCGCCGAACGGCTCGACGCGGCGCAGGCGCGCATCGAAGCGATCCGGCTCGATTCGGACGGCCGCCCGACCGGAACCACATCCTTTGCCGCGGGCTGATAGCAAGATGGGGGAGGCCTCGATGTCGTTGAAAGCGGCGCTTGCCGACGTATCGGATGAAGTCGATCGTCGGTTCGACGCGTTGCTTGAAGTGCCGGACGATCCACGCGCCGATCTCTACCGGGCGATGCGCCACGCGGCGATTGGCGGCGGCAAGCGGCTGCGCCCGCTGCTGACCCACGCCACGGCGCGGCTGTTCGGCGTCGACCGCGATTGTTCGGGACGGGCCGGGCTCGCGATCGAATGCATCCATGTCTATTCGCTGATCCACGACGATCTGCCCGCGATGGACAATGATGACATGCGGCGCGGCAAACCAACCGTGCACAAGGCCTTCGACGAAGCGACCGCGATTCTGGCGGGCGATTGCCTGCACGCGCTCGCCTTTGAAGTGCTGTCGGACCCGGCGACGCATGCCGACCCGTTCGTGCGCGCCGAGCTGGTGCTCGATCTCGCCCGCGCCGCTGGCCCGTCGGGCATGGCCGGCGGCCAGATGATGGACATTGAAGCCGAACGGTCGAACTTCGATCTGCTCGCCGTGACGCGGCTTCAGGCGCTCAAGACCGGCGCGCTGATCGCCAGCGCGGTCGAGGCGGGCGCGATTCTCGGCAAGGTGCCGCCCGAGGGACGCACGGGGTTGCGCGGCTATGCCCGCGACGTTGGCCTCGCCTTCCAGATCGCGGATGATCTGCTCGACCACGAAGGCGACGAAGCCAAGATGGGCAAGAAGCTCCACAAGGATGCCGATGCGGGCAAGGAGACCTTCCTGTCGCTGCTCGGCGTCGACCGCGCACGCGAACAGGCGCGCATGCTCGTCGATCAGGCGCTGACGCATTTGCACAGCTATGGCGCCGAAGCCGATCTGCTGCGCGACATCGCGCGCTTCACGCTGGAACGCGACCGTTGAGCGTTCGCACCGGCGTTTACCCGGGCACCTTCGATCCGGTGACGCTGGGCCATATGGACATCATCCGGCGCGGCGCGAAGCTGGTCGACCGGCTGGTTGTCGGCGTTGCGACCAATCCTTCGAAATCGCCGATGTTTTCACTCGACGAGCGGATGGAGATCATCCAGCGCGAAGTGGCCGATCTCGAAGGCGAGATTCACGTCGTCAGCTTTGATTCGCTGCTGATGGACTTTGCCGAACGCGAAGGGGCGACGGTCATCGTTCGCGGTCTGCGTGCCGTGTCGGACTTTGAATATGAGTTCCAGATGACGGGAATGAACCAGCAGATCAACGATGGTATCGAGACCGTCTTCCTGATGGCTGATGTCTCGCTCCAACCCATCGCCAGCCGCTGGGTCAAGGAAATCGCGATGTACGGCGGACCGATCACCAAATTCGTGCCACCACGCGTCGCGATCGAAGTCGCGGCGCGCGTCAACCGGATCGGCCGCCTCGGCAGCTGATCGCGCCGATCGGGTCAGTGCGCCGATGTTAGCGTTGGCGCGCTTGGCGATTTGCTCTAAGCGCGAGCCTGTCCGGGTCTTGGTTATGGGGATGTGATGCGTTTTCTTGTCTGCTTGATGGCGGCATTCGGCTGGTTCGTCGCCAGCCCCGCGACGGCGCAATATGTGCCGAGCGTCCACCCCGCGCCCAACGTGAGCGACAAGGAAAACCTGCTCTATCTCGACCTGTCGACCGGTGGCCGTGTGACGATCCTGCTGCGCCCCGATGTCGCGCCGCTGATGGTCGATCGCATCAAGACGCTGACCCGCAAGCATTTCTACGACGGGCTGCTGTTCCACCGCGTGATCGAAGGCTTCATGGCCCAAACCGGCGACCCCAAGGGCAATGGCACCGGCGGATCGGACATGCCCAATGTGAAGGCCGAGTTCAATTATCTGCCGCATGTACGTGGTGCCGTCTCGGCGGCGCGCCCCGGCGCGCGGGATGGCGCCCCACCCGAAGAAGTGGCCGTCGCCGAAAACGGCGCCAACAGCCAGTTCTTCATCGTGTTCGAACCGACGCTAAAGCTCGACAATAAATACACCGTGTTCGGCCGCGTGATCGACGGCATGCAATATGTCGATGCGATCGAGCGCGGCGAGCCGCCGATCACCCCGTCGCGCATTCTCCACGCCTGGATCGCGGCCGACAATCCGCCAGCCTATGTCGCAGCCCCAGTGGCGCCGATCGCGCCCCCCGCCGATCTTGGCCCCGAAGTCGTGCTGCCCGGTGCCGCCCCTGCCAAGCCCACCGCGAGCGCGCCGAAGCCCGCGACCGCGCCCGCGAAACCCACGCCCAAGCCCACGCCCCCCGGCGCCAAGCCGCGGCCGCGCCGCTGATCCTCGCCGACGCCGGTTCGATGCGCACGCTCGTGATCGAAACGGCGACCGCCGCTTGTTCGGTGGCGCTGCTCGACGGCGACAGGCTGATCGCCGACAACCATGCGATCGTCGGACGCGGCCACGCCGAACAGCTGCTGCCGATGATCGCCGAGCTGCCCGACGGCGGGCGCGCATCGCATATTCTGGTCGATTGCGGCCCCGGCAGCTTTACCGGCATCCGCGTCGGGCTGGCCGCCGCCCGCGCGCTCGCTTTCGGTTGGGGGGCGACGCTCAGCGGCTATTCGTCGCTGCCCTTGATAGCAGCGGCGGCCTTTGCCGATGAGCCGGGGCTGCCGATGCTTGCGGTCGTGATCGAGGGCGGGCATGGCGAAGTCTTCATGCAGTCGTTCACCGCGCCCCTTGACGAACATGCGCCGCAGCAATCGCTGCTCCCGCCCGCCGCGCTCGCCGCCATCGGCAGTCTGCCCGCGATCGGCAGCGGGCGGCGTTTTCTGGCACCCTTGACCGCGACGCTGGCGGGCCATGACCGGCTGCCGCGTGCTGCCGATGCGCGGCTGCTGCCGACAGCATTCAAGGCGCTCACCCCGCATCCGATCTATGGGCGTGCCCCCGATGCCAAGCCGATGGCGGCGGCGTGAGCGCGACCCTCAATCTCATCGAGCTGCGCAGCGGCAGCGCGGCGGACCTGGGCATCGTCGACGCGATCATGCGGCGTGCCTTCGATCCCAAATATGGTGAAGCGTGGACGCGCGGCCAGTGCCTGGGGATCATGGCGATGCCGGGCGTCTGGCTGACGCTGGCAAGTATAGATGGTGTAACTGTCGGCTTTGCGATCACCCGCGCGATGGGCGAAGAGGCGGAATTGCTGCTGCTCGCGACCGACCCACGCGTGCGGAGAAACGGGGTAGGCGGTGCTCTTTTGCGATCTGTCCTCAACGATGTCCGCGAACGTACCGTCAAATCGCTGTTTCTCGAAGTACGCGCCGACAACGATGCGATCGAGCTCTATCGGCTGTTAGGGTTTGCGAAGGTCGGTGAACGACGGGGATATTATCGCGGTCAGGCCGGTCAATTGTACGATGCCTATACTTTTCGTTGCGTGATCGTCTGAATTTCGCCCGATCCACTCTGATTTTTGCTTGCGTAACGCCGCGCTTGGTACGATAGGCGCGGTGTCAAGGCCCAAAGATAGCCTTACGTATTCAAAAAGGAAATGAAATGGACGCTCACAACGACATGCAGGAAACCTGGATTACGCTCACCGCCGATATTGTCGCCGCCCATGTCAGCAACAACAGCGTTGCCGTGTCCGACTTGCCGGTTCTGATCGCCAATGTTCACGCTGCGTTGGCCAATCTCGGCGATCCGGTGGTCGAACCCGAAGTCAAGCAGGAGCCCGCAGTTTCGGTGCGCGCGTCGATCAAGCCCGACTACATCGTCTGCCTTGAAGACGGCAAGAAGCTGAAGATGCTGAAGCGCCACCTGATGACGCATTATCAGATGACGCCGGAACAATATCGCGCCAAGTGGAACCTGCCCGCCGACTATCCGATGGTCGCGCCCAACTATGCTGAGCAGCGTCGCACGCTCGCCAAGAAGATCGGCCTCGGCACCAAGCGTCGCAAGGTCGTTCGCTAAGCCGACATGCGCTCCCGCCCTTGATCGCGATGATCGGGCGGGAGCACTTTGCGCCGCCGCGCTTCGCCGCTAGAAGATGCCGGGCAGAAGATGCCGGACAAGGGAATCGGGCGAAGGCTTTGGCGCGAAAAATCGATCTGGAAGCGCTGTGCAACCAAAAGGGGCTGCGGATCACCGATCAACGCCGCGTGATCGCGCGCGTGCTGTCCGACGCCGAAGACCATCCCGACGTCGAAAAAGTCTATGAGCGCGCCTCGGCGATCGATCCCGGCATTTCGATCGCGACCGTCTATCGCACCGTCCGGCTGTTCGAAGAGGCCGGCATTCTCGACCGGCATGATTTCGGCGATGGCCGCTCGCGCTATGAACCCGCGCCCGAAGCGCATCACGATCATCTGATCGATGTCGAGACCGGCAAGGTCATCGAATTCGTCGATCCCGAACTCGAACAATTGCAGAAGCTAATCGCCGAGCGGCTCGGCTTTCGCCTCGTCGACCACCGGATGGAACTTTACGGCGTTGCGCTTGACCGCAAGGGCTGACGCCGCCGGCTGGGCTCGCTTTATCCTGCGCACGCTCCTGCTGGCCGGGCTGGTGATTGCCTGCGCGCTTCCGCACGGGCTGTGGCGCCTGTTCCGCCTGTCGTCGCCGTGGCCGCGCTGGTTCATGATCGCGACCACGCGCATCTGCGGCGTGCGGCGCCGGTGGGTCGGGGTGCCGCTGAAGCGCGATGTGTTCTTCGTCGCCAATCATTTGAGCTGGCTCGACATCCCGGTGATCGCCAGCGCCAATGGCACCGCGTTCATCGCCAAGGCCGAGCTGGCCGATGCGCCGATCGTCGGCTGGCTGGCCAAGATGAACCGCACCGTCTTCGTCAGCCGCGCCGACCGGATGGGGGTTGCCGAGCAGATCAACCAGCTGCGTGAAGCCCTCGC
The DNA here is from genome assembly GCA_964449575.1 of uncultured Stakelama sp. Lineage (GTDB taxonomy): Bacteria > Pseudomonadota > Alphaproteobacteria > Sphingomonadales > Sphingomonadaceae > Sphingomonas. Next base: position 6,921 of record CAYUYZ010000012.1, on the reverse strand, counting down.
CGACGTCTGGGCGATCACGATTTTTCCCGAAGGCACCACCACCGACGGGCTTTCATTGCTGCCGTTCAAGCCGAGCCTGCTCGCGGTGCTCGATCCGCCGCCGCCGGGCATCCTCGTCCAGCCGATCGCGCTCGATTATGGCGCGGCCGCGCAGGAAATCGCCTGGGTCGGCGTGGAGGAAGGCCAGGACAACGCCTTCCGCGTCCTGAGCCGCAAGGGCAACTTTCCGGTGACGGTGCATTTCCTCGAACCCTTCAACCCGCGCGATTACCCGGGTCGCAAAGCGATCAGCGCGGAGGCGCGGCGGCGGATTGCGGAGGCGATGGAGCGCATCCTCGACAAGCCGCTGCGCCCGTTTCCGGGCCACGACGCGCTCGCGACGGTGCCGCCGGGGGTGGCTTATGAGGTGCCGGCCGAGGGCTGAATTGGTTCACGCGGAGGCGCGGAGCCCGCAGAGCGGGTGGGAGGCCTTGCGACTGTCCCGCGACAGCAAGCGCGTTCGACACGGGTCTCCTTGACGCAAGGCAGGCGAACCAAATGCAGCCCCTCCGCGCGCTCCGCGCCTCCGCGTGAACCAAGATGCCGGTCGATTTTACCTCGCCGCTCCACCCCGCTATAGCCCCGCCGATGAACGCCCCCGCCAAACCAAGCCCCAAGACCTTTCACGTCAAGTCCTTCGGCTGCCAGATGAACGTCTATGACGGCGACCGGATGGCCGAGCTGATGGCCGCGCAAGGGCTGACCGCGACCGACGACCAATATGCCGCCGATCTCGTCATCCTCAACACCTGCCACATCCGCGAAAAAGCGACCGAGAAAGTCTATTCGGACATTGGCCGCCTCAGGAAGCACGGCGACAACCCGATGATCGCGGTCGCCGGGTGCGTCGCTCAGGCCGAGGGCGAGGAAATCGTCCGCCGCGCCAAAGTCGATGTCGTCGTCGGCCCGCAGGCCTATCACAACCTGCCCGATCTGGTCGCGCGCGCGAGCCGGGGCGAGGCGGCACTCGACACCGACATGCCGGTCGACATGAAGTTCGGCCATCTGCCCGCCCGCCGCCGCGTGCCGCCGAGCGCTTTCCTGACGGTGCAGGAAGGGTGCGACAAATTCTGCACCTATTGCGTCGTGCCCTACACAAGAGGCGCCGAAGTCAGCCGCCCCTTTGCGGCGATCGTCGACGAGGCCAAGGCGCTGGTCGATGCGGGCGCCAAGGAAATCACCCTGCTCGGCCAGAATGTAAATGCCTGGGAGGATGCGGGTAAGGGCCTGCACGACCTGATCGCCGCGCTCGACCGGATCGAGGGGCTCGCGCGCATCCGCTATACGACCAGCCACCCCAACGACATGGCCGACGGCCTGATCGCCGCGCACCGCGACGTGGCGAAGCTGATGCCGTTCCTCCATCTGCCGGTGCAGGCCGGCAGCGACCGCGTGCTGAAAGCGATGAACCGCAGCCATTCGCGCGACAGCTATCTGCGCCTACTGGAGCGCGTCCGCGCCGCCCGCCCCGACATCGCGCTGTCGGGCGACTTCATCGTCGGCTTCCCCGGCGAGACCGAGGATGATTTCGCGCAGACGCTGAGCCTCGTCGACGCGGTCGGCTATGCGCAGGCGTACAGCTTCAAATACAGCCCCCGCCCCGGCACCCCCGCCGCGACGATGGCCGATCAAGTGCCGCCCGAAGTAATGGACGAGCGCCTCCAACGCCTCCAAGCCGCGCTCAACCGCGATCAAGCGGCGTTCAACGCGGCGACCGTCGGGCGGCGGTGCGCGGTGCTGCTGGAGCGGAAAGGCAAGCTGGAGGGCCAGCTGATCGGCAAGAGCCCGTGGCTGCAATCGGTGCATCTGATGGGCGATGCGGCGATCGGGGATTTGGTCGAGGTGGAGATTGTCGAGGCGGGCGCGAATTCAGTGATGGGGGTGGGGGTCACACCGCCCCAAGCTTAACCCCCAACGTCGCCCCGGACTTGTTCCGGGGCCCACGGTTCAGCAGGCAAATCGGCTTCGACTCTAGCTGGCCGGTGGATGCCGGAACAAGTCCGGCATGACGACGGGGCAATAGAGTATTGTATCCCTGGAACTTTTGAAGGCTGAAGCAGCTTCGCCCGCACATTGCCGACCTTAGAGAAGCCACCACACAACCCCGATACCGATCGGCACAAGCCACCATATTTCCTTGAAGGTCGAGAAAGCTTGCTCGCGCTTGGCCTTGTCGATGAGTATCTTTGCATCTTCTCCGGTGAGTATCTCGACCTCAAAGCCTGGACGGCTATTCCGCCTTAGACCGATTTGATGGACGCGGACGACTACATCTTTCACTTCCGCGACTTGGATCGAGCCGGCCATGTATGAACCGTGCGTTGCACCCTTCACCCAAGCCGCGTCTTCGGGATTTATGATGGTTCCGTATTCGAGCAATGTTGGATGATTGCCTTCAAACGCTCGACTTGGCAGTCCCACTTTGTAGGTCGGCGGCGCACTTGCGACATCGCCGGTCCAACTATCGACGAGGACCTTCGGTTTCCAGTCGATCTCGACCCAGCGATCAACAAATAAGGCTCGTTCGAATTCGCCGTCGCTGTGGAAGCCAGACTTTTCAACATAGACGATTCTTCGTGCCATCTTTTCCCCGCAATGCCAGCGCTACACTCGGATTTGGCTGCAGCGCCAGTTGGTCATGATGCAATCGCCAATCTCTTTGAGATCGCTTTCGGCTTCCGCCGTCAGGACGACGATCATTCAGCGGCGTCGGCCAAGCCGCGATACTTCGCCTCAAGCCGGTCGAAAACCGCATCGGCTGGCCGCGTCCGCCCCGCCGCTGCGTCATCAAGCCCGCGCGTAATCGATGCGTCGAGCGCCGCCAGCCGCGCCTCGCGCTCCTGCACCAGGCGGACCCCCTCGCGCAGCACTTCGCTCTTGGAATTGTAACGACCGGTTTCGACAAGCTTCGTCACGAAACCCTCGAGCTGGACACCTAAGTCGGCACTGATCATTGGCTCATCTCCGTCACGCGAAGCTAGCGCTTTATCAACTATTATCAAGATCGCGCGCGCACTTTCCCCCTGTCCCCCACGCCGCCGATCTGCCAAACTCGGTCCCGGATGCAGCACGCCCGCCTCTCCTGCGCGACCCCCGGCTCGACTGGCCGGTGCGGCCCCGTCGACAGCGCGCAAGCCCTTCCAATCCCGCCTGTTTTCAGCCTCCTCCTGCCCCAAGGAACCGCATGAGCCGCAAGCCTGTCCCCGCGCAATCCGGTGATCGCAGCCGCGCCGAGCTGACCTTCGATCGGCCCCAGCTGATGCCGCAGCTGTTTGGCGAGTTCGACAAGAACCTGTTGCTGCTCGAAAACCGGCTGGGCGTGTACATCACCGCGCGCGGCAACAAGGTCGGGCTCGAAGGCACCGCCGAATCGGTGGCGGCGGCGCGCGATGTGCTCAATGGCCTCTACAACCGCATCATCCGGGGTGAGATCATCGACACCGGCCTGATCGAAGCGGTGATCGCGATGTCGGCCGAACCGACGCTGCACGGCATCATCAGCGCGGAGGCCTCCGCCCCGCCCTCGATCATGATCCGCACGCGCAAGAAGACGATCGTCCCGCGCACCGTGGCCCAAGCGCATTACATGCGCGAGTTGCTCAACAACGACATCATCTTCGCGCTCGGGCCGGCGGGCACCGGCAAGACCTATATCGCCGTCGCCCAAGCCGTCGCGCAGCTCATCACCGGCAGCATCCAGCGGCTGATCCTGTCGCGCCCGGCGGTCGAGGCGGGCGAAAAGCTCGGCTTCCTGCCCGGCGACATGAAGGAGAAGGTCGATCCCTACCTTCGCCCCTTGTACGATGCGCTCAACGATTGCCTGCCCGCCGAACAGGTCGAGCGGCGCATCGCGAGCGGCGAAATCGAGATCGCGCCGATCGCCTTCATGCGCGGCCGCACGCTCGCCGACGCGTTCATCATCCTCGACGAAGCGCAGAACACCACGCCCGCCCAGATGAAGATGTTCCTCACCCGCTTTGGCGAGAACAGCCGCATGGTCGTGTGCGGCGATCCCAAGCAGACCGACTTGCCCGGCGGCATGAACGCGAGCGGCCTGAACGACGCGGTCGGGCGGCTCGACGGGGTGGAGGGCCTGTCGATCTGCCGCTTTGGCGCAGGCGACGTGGTGCGCCATCCGATTGTCGGGCGGATTGTGGAGGCGTATGAGGGTGCATCATGAACGCCCCCGCCGACCCGCCCAGCCGCGCCGAACAACAGGCCTTATCCGCGCCCTTTCTTGTCGAGGATGCGGAAGTCGTGCGGCTGATCGCTCGCCTTGCCGATGAGCGCGGCACGCCGATGGCAGAGATCGTCAAGCTCGCGGTGAAAGACTATTTCGACCGGCATTCGCTCGGCAGCCCGGCGCCCGATTGGTTGCAGAAATTTTGGCAGGATCACCCGATGGGTCTGCCGACTGGCTTGACGGCCGACAAGCGCTTTTACGATTCGTTGAACGATGAACTGTGACGATTTTCGTCGATGCGTCAGCGATCGTTGCCATGATTGCGAAGGAGCCAGAAGCGTCGTCGCTCGCCAGGTTTCTGACTAACGACCCGCTTCGGATCACGTCACCGCTGGCCATTTGGGAGGCTGTGCGCGGCGTCCAAGGGGCGCGGGCGCTATCGCTCGCAGAAGCTCGCTTGTTGGTGGTCGATTTTGTCGAGGCCGCTGCAATTCAGATTGTTGCGGTCGAACCTGTCGACGCCGAACGCGCGCTGGATGCTCATGGGCGCTTCGGGAAAGGCGTCGATCCCGCGTCGCTGAATTTCGGCGACTGTTTCGCTTATGCAGTCGCGCGGCGACACGACGCCGCGCTTCTGTTTAAGGGCGACGATTTCGCCCAGACGGACATCAAGGATGCAACGCTGATATGATCGTCGTCGAAATCAGCCGCGACGATGCATGGGGCACAGCCGTCGCGTGGGAAGGCCTGGCAAGGAACGCCGTCCACGCCACCCTCGCCGCCACCCCCCACGGCGAACTCCTCACCACCCCCGCCACGATCGAAATCTCGGTCCGCCTCACCACCGATGCCGAGGTGCAGGCGCTCAACCGCGATTACCGGGGCAAGGACAAGCCCACCAACGTGCTGTCCTTCCCGATGATCCAGCCCGATCTCATCGACACCGTCACCCAGAATTCCGACGATGGCGAAGTCCTCCTCGGCGATATCGTTCTCGCCCATGAAACCTGCGCCGCCGAAGCCGCCGACAAGGGCATCGCGCTTGCCGATCACGCGACCCACCTGATCGTCCACGGCACGCTGCATCTGCTCGGTTACGACCATATCGACGATCGCGCTGCGCAGGCGATGGAGCAGATCGAGCGAGATGTGCTACAGGGCTTGGGATTGCACGATCCGTATCACGACCAAGAGGACTGAAATACCACCTATGCCTGATGGCCAAAGTAGCGGCGCCGGGGATGCCGGCACCCACGAAGGCGGGTTATGGCGCTCGTTCCGCGCGCTGATCTTCGGTGATCCCGGCGACGACTCGCTCCGCGCGCAGCTCGAAGAAGCGATCGACGCGCATGAGGATGATCCCGCCCCCGATACCAAAGGTGACCTGTCGCCGCTCGAGCGCCAGATGGTGCGCAATCTGCTCCATTTCGGTGAGCGCGACGCGGGCGACATTGGCGTCCCGCGCGCGGACATCGTCGCGGTGCCCGAAAGCATCAGCTTTGCTGGTCTGGTCCGCCAGTTCGCCGATGCGGGGCATAGCCGCCTGCCGGTCTATCGCGACGAACTCGATACGATCATCGGCATGGTTCACATCAAGGACGTGTTCAACATCCTCGCGACCGGCGCACCGCACCCCGACTCGATCACCGCGCTGATCCGCGAGCCGCTGTTCGTGCCGATGTCGCGCGGGGCGCTCGATCTGCTGGCGGACATGCGCAACAAGCGCGTCCATCTGGCGATCGTGCTCGACGAATATTTCGGCACCGAGGGGCTGGTGACGATCGAGGATCTGATCGAGGAAATCGTCGGCGATATCGAGGATGAGCATGACGAGGCGCCGCAAGCTTTGCTCGTACCGATCGACGGCGGCAGCTGGGAAGCCGATGGCCGCGCCGAGCTGGAGGATGTCGCCGAAGCGATCGACCCGCGCCTCGCCGAAACCGACGATGATATCGACACGATCGGTGGCCTCGCCGCCGTGCTCGCGGGGCATGTGCCGGTGGCGGGGACCTGCCTTGATCACCCGAGCGGCTGGCGGTTCGAGGTCGTCGCCGCCGACACCAAGCGCATCCAGAAGCTGCGGCTGCACCCGCCCGCGCACCACGAAGAGGGATTGGCCGAAAGCGGCTGAACTGGTATCCCTGCGTCCATAATCGGTCGGGGGATAGAAGATGCGCGGATGGACGTTGCTGGCCAGTATCGGTGTCCTCGCGGCCCTGACCGGAACCGTCGCGGCGCAGCGCAAGCCCGCGCCCAAGCCCAAGCCCGCTGCTGCCAAGCCCGCCGCGCAGATCGTCACCCCGCCCAAGGCGCGCTACGCGATGGATGTCGGCACCGCATCGGGCCTCGCGGGCATGATGGGCGGCGGCAAGCCGAACATGGGCGACATGATGCGGATGGCGTCAGGCGGCGGCAACAGCGAAAGCCACACGCTCCACCTGCGGCTCGGGTCGGTGCTCGCGCCCACCGGTGGCGGCCCCAAGGCCGATCATTATTTCCTGCCGCCCGCCAATATGGGGCCGTCGGTGCCGCTGGTGACGCCAGTGATCCAGCCGAGCGGCACGCCCGAAGTGCCGCAGCAGTTTGAGCGGCCCCGGGGGCGGCTGATCCTGTTCTGGGGCTGCGGCGCGCATGCCCCCGCCAACCAGCCGGTGATCATCGATTTCGCCAATCTGGCGGCAGGCCAGGTCCCGCCCGAT
>CAYUYZ010000011.1:0-86729 GCA_964449575.1 uncultured Stakelama sp. | reverse complement strand
ATGTCCTTGTGGTTGGTCGACATGAACCAACGCGCGAAGAAACCGGGCTTGTGATCGGCATCGTGATGCGCGTGATCATCGCCATGCGCCTGAAACGCCGAAGGGTGGAGTGCGGTGTCGGTCATGGGCTTACTTGTCCGAAGGCGCAGCGGCAGGGGCCGTCGCGGTGGTGTTGGAGGTGGCAGCGGTAGGCGTCGCTTCAGGGGCTGCTGCCGCAGGCGCGGCGCCCTTCACGGTGCCGCCCTTGGCGACGACCCACTGGTCGAACACCGGCTTTTCGACGGCGACGACGGTGATCGGCATATAGCCGTGGCGCGAGCCGCACAGTTCCGAGCATTGGCCGAAATAGACGCCGGGCTTCTGGATGGTGAAGCTGGTTTCGTTGATCTTGCCGGGGATCGCGTCGAGCTTGATCCAGAAGGCGGGCATCGCCCAGGCGTGAATCACATCGGCGGAGGTCGTCAGCAGCTTGATCGGCACGCCGACCGGCAGCACGATGCGGTTATCGGTCGCGAGCAACGGCGGGCCGTCGGCATCGGTGCGGGCGCGTTCGCCGGGGGCAGTCGTGCCCTTTTCCTTCAGCATATTGGCGGTGATTTCGAACCCGCCATTGTCGGGATATTGGTAGCTCCAATACCATTGGTTGCCGATGGCTTTGAGCGTGATCGCGTTCGATGGCGCCGGCTTATACTGCGCCTGCAGCAGGCCGATCGAGGGCACCGCGATGCCGACGAGGATGATCACTGGCGCCAGCGTCCAGATCACTTCGATCGTCGTATTGTGGCTGGTCTTCGACGGCACCGGATTGGCCGCGCGGCGATAGCGGATGACGACCCACACCAGCAGGCCGAGCACGAAAATCGAAATCGCCGTGATTACGGGGACGAGGATCGAATCATGCATCCACGCGGCGCGCTTGCCGGTGGGGGTGACTTGTTCCTGCACGTCGATCCAACCGTCGACCGGCTGGCCAATCTTCGGGTCGATCGCCATCGCCGGGCCGCCATTGTCCGCGAGCAGCGGATTGACGGCTTCGGGCGCTGCGGGCGCCGGGGTGGCGGTCTTCGGATCGGTGACGGTGACGCCCTGCGCCGTCGCGGCAGCGGGGGCCGTTGTTGGCGCCTTGGCATGGCCGACACTGCCGAGCATCAGCCCGGCGGCGGCCAGTGCCGCGATCAATCCCGTATTTCGCCCAAAATTCAACATCGGTCGTTGTCGCCCCAGTTCTGGAGTTGCCGCATCATCTGCGGGGTGCGGGCACTTTTGCGCCCTTTGGGAGCGCCTATACGCAGCACTGCCCCATGCCTCAAGCATATCGCATACGTTTTTTGGGCTAGGGTCGCGGGCGCAACGTTGCGAAGGCGCCGTGGCAACCGTATCACCCCGCCTCCAACGGTGGCGGACACGCCTCGATACAAGGGCGATAAGATCGATGAACGAAGCCGAAGTGCTCGACGAATTCCGTGCGGCGAACGCGCTGATGGAGGGGCATTTCATCCTGTCGTCGGGGCTGCGGTCACCGATATTCCTGCAGAAGATGCTCGTTTTTCAGGACCCGGTTCGCACCGAACGCCTCGCGCGCGCGCTCGCCGAGCTGATCACGGCCCAATTCGGGCCGGTCGACTTAGTCGTATCGCCCGCGATGGGCGGCATTATTCCGGGGTACGAGACCGCGCGGGCGCTCGGCTGCAAGGCGATTTTCGTCGAGCGCGTCGAGGGCCAGTTTGAGCTGCGCCGCAATTTCGAAATTCCGCATGGCGCGCGCGTGGTGATGGTCGAGGATCTGGTGACGACCGGGCTCTCATCGCGCGAATGCATCGCCGCGATTCGCCAGCATCCCGGCGAGTTGTTGGGCGCGGCGTGTATCATCGACCGGTCGAACGGGACGGCGGACGTTGGCGTGCCGCTCGTGTCGCTGTGCAAACTCGACATCCCCGCCTACCCCGCCGACGCGCTGCCGCCCGAGCTGGCGGCGATCCCGCCGGTGAAGCCGGGCAGCCGGGGGCTGGCGGCTTGACCGACCAACCCCGCCGCGCCGTTGAGGACCGCCTCCGCCTCGGCGTCAACATCGATCATGTCGCGACCGTGCGTAACGCGCGCGGGGTGGGCTATCCCGATCCCGTGCGGGCGGCGCTGCTGGCGGCCGAGTCGGGCGCCGATGGCATTACCGCGCATCTGCGCGAAGACCGGCGGCACATCACCGATGACGATATCGCCCGGCTGATCGCCGAGCTAACGGTGCCGCTCAACCTCGAGATGGCGGCGACCGACGAGATGCTCGCGATCGCGCTCGCGCACCGCCCGCACGCAGTATGCATCGTCCCCGAAAAGCGCGAGGAGCGCACGACCGAGGGCGGGCTCGACGCCGCCGGGCAGCATAACCGGCTGAAGCGGCTGGTCGACATGCTCGGCGAGGCGGGCTGCCGCGTGAGCCTGTTCATCGAACCCGACCCGCGTCAGGTCGATGCGACGCTGCGGCTCGGCGCGCCGGTGCTCGAACTGCACGTCGGGCGCTACGCCGAGCTGGGGGGCGAAGCGCAGGCCGAGGAGCTTCGCCGCTTGAGCGATGCCGCCGCGTTGGCGGCGAAGAACGGAATCGAGGTCCACGCCGGGCACGGCCTCACGTTCGACAACGTCGCCCCGATCGCGGCGATCCCACAACTGCGCGAACTCAACATCGGCCATTTCCTGATTGGCGAGGCAATCTTCACCGGGCTGGGCGAAGCCGTGCGAACGATGCGCGCGGCGATGGACGCGGCGCGTTGACAATCAAGGCCATCGCCCCGGCTGAACACTGGCTGAGATGGGCTGACATCGCGCTGCTGTCGATATCGATCCTGGCAATCGTCGTTTTTGGCCCTTTTCTCTTCGTGATTACCTTCTTGGGCCATCCAACTGCGCCGCTTGCCCTAGGACTTCCGCTAGTAACGGCTTCGTGCCTATGGCTTGGAAATCGGTCCCAGAACGCGACATCCCGATGGATCATCTACGGCGTTCCACTGATCTGGGCGATTATACCTTCGACATCATTCTTGCCGATGTTGGCTAGTTTTCTGGGGCTCGGAAGTTGATCATCGGCATCGGCTCAGACCTCTGCAACATTGAGCGGATACAGGCCTCGCTCGATCGCTTTGGCGATCGGTTCGAGACGCGCGTGTTCACCGATATCGAGCGCGCCAAGGCAGCGTCACGGCCCTTCACCAAGGCGGGGACGCTCGCCAAGCGCTTCGCCGCCAAGGAAGCTTTTTCGAAAGCGGTCGGGACCGGATTCAAGCGCGGGGTGTTCATGCGCGATATCGGCGTGGTCAATGCACCGTCGGGCGCGCCGACCTTGGCGCTCACCGGCGGCGCGCGGGCAAGGCTTGACGCGATCACGCCGCAAGGGCACGCCGCGCGGATATATTTGTCGCTGACCGACGATCATCCCTGGGCGCAGGCGTTCGTGGTGATCGAGGCGGTGGCGCTATAAGGGTTTGTGTATGGCGAGTGAGGACGTGGCGTTGGAAGCCGGACCGGATCAGCAACCAGCGGCAGCGCCGAAGGGCAAGGCCGCCAAGGCCAAGACCGACTGGGCATCCGAGCTGAGGGGCATTTTCTGGCTGGTGCTGGCGGTGCTGGGTTTTCACACCTTCATTGCCAAGCCCTTCTATATTCCGTCCGAATCGATGTTGCCGGGGCTGCTGGTCGGCGATCAGCTCGTCGTGTCCAAATTCCCCTATGGCTATTCCTATATCTCGCCGACCTTCCACGTGCTGCCGTTCATCAAGGGGCGGCTGTTCGGCAGCATGCCCGAGCGCGGCGATGTCGTGATCATTTCGCCACCGGGGGTGAATTCGGACTATATTAAGCGCGTCGTCGGCTTGCCCGGCGACACGGTCGAAGTGCGCGACGGGGTATTGATCCTGAACGGCAAGGCCGTCGAGCGCGGCCCGCTCCATCAGGTCGACATTCGCGCCTATGGCGGCGTGCCGATCCCCGGCGAGGGCAAGCCGACCTGCGACATGAGCGGCTATTTGCCAAACGCGATGACGGTCGGCGGCGACGGGATCAAGCATTGCAAGCTGCCCGTCATCACCGAAACTTTGCCCAATGGCCGACGCTATGACACGGTCGAGCTCGGTCGTACCGAAGGCGATTTCTATGGGCCGATCAAGGTGCCTGAAGGCCATGTCTTCGTGATGGGCGACAACCGTGATCAAAGCGCCGACAGCCGCTTCCCGGTCGCGCAGCTTGGTCTGGGCGGTCCCGTGCCGTGGGAAAATTTGGGCGGGCGCGCCGAATTCATCACCTATTCGAAGACGGGCGAGGGCACGTGGAACCCGCTGACCTGGGGCCAGTCTTTCCGGGGTGGCCGGGCAGGGACGTCGCTGCACGCGCCGCGCGTGAAATGAGCTGCCGCCCATGAGCGACGAGTCAGCGCTTGAGGATATGGTGCAGGGGCCAAGCCCCAGCGAACTGAGCGATCCCGTGATTCGCAAGGAGCTGAAGCGCGCAGGCGTCTGGCTCGGTCTGGCGGCGCTGATGGCGCTGGTCGTGCTGCTGATTCAGCCGCTGCTGATCATCTTTGGCGGGCTGGTGTTTGCCGCGATGCTTGACGGTGGCGTGCGCTTGCTCGGCCGCATTTTGCCGATCGCGCGCGGCTGGCGGCTGATGATCGTCGTGCTGCTGACGATCGCGTTCATCGCCGTTGTGGTGTTCATGACCGGCGTTCAGGTCGCCGATCAGTTTGCGCAGCTGCGCGCGACGCTGGCGGTGCAGGCCGACCGGCTGATCGCTTGGGCCGCCGAACATGGCATGATGCCGGGCAGGGCTGATGTGAATGGCCTTGTCCAGCAAGCGATGGGGTCGTTCGGGCGGTTGACGTCGTTTGTCGGCACTGCCGTGGGCGCGATTGCGAGCTTGCTGATGGTTTTGGTGATTGGCTTGTTCGTGGCGATGGAGCCGCGGTTGTACGAACGCGGGCTCGAATGGCTGGTCCCGTCGGACATGCGCGCCGAATGGGCGATCACGATGGACCGGATGGCGCACACGATGCGGCGCCTGCTGGCCGGGCGCCTGCTCGGGATGCTGGTCGAAGGCATATTGATCTGGCTGATGCTGTGGGTGGGCGGCGTGCCGATGGCGCTGTTGCTGGGCATATTGGCGGGCATGCTGGCGTTCATTCCCAACATCGGCGCGATCATCACCGGCGTGCTGATGGTTGCCGTGGGGTTCAGTGCGGGGGTCAACACCGGTTACTGGGCGATCCTGACCTACTTCGTCGTGCAGAATTTCGACGGCTATGTTGTCATCCCGATGGTCGCCAAGCGCACCGTCGACATGCCCCCGGCGCTGACCCTGTCGTCGCAGATTCTGGCGAGCACCTTGTTCGGCGTGCTCGGCTTGGCGCTCGCGGATCCGATGGTCGCGATGATCAAGGTCGCGCTCGAACGCGGCTCCGAACGCGCGCTTGATGACGAACAGGCATGAAGCTGCGGCTATTCGATTACTGGCGGTCGTCGGCGAGCTATCGTGTGAGGTTGGCGCTCGCGCTGAAGGGCATCGAGTATGAGCGCGTGCCGGTCAACCTGGTCGCCGCCGAGCAGCTCGATGCCGCGAACCGCGCGCGTAACCCGCAGGGACAGGTGCCGACGCTTGAAGTTGACGGCGCGCCGATCATCCAGAGCCTGGCGATCATCGACTGGATCGATGCGACCTACCCCAATCCTCGCCTGATCCCGACCGATCCGTTTCTCCGCGCGCGCGCGCTGGCGCAGGCGCTGGTGATTGCCGCTGACACCCACCCGATCGACAATATGCGCGTGCTCAAGCGGCTCGGCACGCAGTTCGGGGCCGATCAGGCGGCGAAGGACGACTGGTATCGCCACTGGATCGCGACCGGCTTCGCCGCGCTCGAAGCGATGGCGGGCGATGGGAAATTTCTGGGCGGCGACGCGCCGAACATCGCCGACCTGTGCCTGGTGCCGCAGATGTACAATGCGCGCCGCTTCGCGCTGTCGCTGGACGGCTATCCACGATTGGTCGCGATCGATGCGGCGTTGGCGGCGATCCCGGCGCTGAGCGCGGCCCACCCTGATGCGGTGAAGCCCGCCGGTTGAAGCGGACGCACACCCTCCCCAGATAGCGGCGCGCGGCACGCCCACGTTGCCGTTTTTGCGCCGCAAGTCTTGGGCATGGCGCGCTTTCGCCTGTTGAGGGCGTCGCCCGTCGAGGATCAAGCGTCGATGCCCGTGCCGATTGCCGAACCGATAACGGCAACACCGCCGCCCGACACCGCGCTTGCGCCCGATCCGCCGAGCCGCTGGTCGCTGGTCGCGGGGACACTCGTCACTTTAGCGATGCTGCTCGGCATATCGCGCGCATTGTTCGGCGGCGGGCTGGCGGGGTTGAGCGGCGCGATCCCGCGTGATCCGATGTTCTACCTGACGTCGGTCGCGCTGTATCTGACGGTGCCGATCGGCGACTATGTCATTTTCCGGCGTCTGTGGCAGATCCCGCCCCAGGGCTTCATTGCCCTCGTCAAAAAGGGCATCGCGAACGAAGTCGTGCTTGGGTACGCGGGCGAGGCCTATTTCTACGCCTGGGCGCGGTCACGCGCGCGGATGGTGGCGGCGCCCTTTGGTGCGGTGAAGGATGTCAGCATCATGTCGGCGATTGCCGGCAATGCCGCGACCTTGTTGCTGGTGCTGCTGGCGCTGCCGTTCGCTTATGGCGCGCTGCCGCCCGCGATTGCCCGCTCGGTCGGGATTTCGGTGCTGGTGGTGATTGCCGCCTCTTTGCCCTTCCTGATCTTTTCGAAGCGCGTCTTTTCGCTGCCGCGGTCGACGCTCTGGTGGGTGTTCGGCGTGCACAGCGCCCGGCTGCTGGGGGCGGCGCTGTTGATCGCGCTGGTCTGGCATTTCGGGCGACCCGATGTGCCGATCGGCAGCCTGATGCTGCTGTCCGCCGGGCGCATGCTGGTCGGGCGGTTGCCGCTGGTGCCGAACAAAGACCTTCTTTTCGCCAATTTTGCGATCCTGTTCGTCGGGCAAAGCGCCGGACTGTCGAGCCTGGTCGCGGTGACGGCGGCGTTCACGCTGCTCCTTCACCTGGTCCTGATCGTCGTGTTCGGCCTGTATTCGCTGGTTAGGAAAAACTGATGGTTCGTTTCGCGTTTGTCGCCCCGCTGCTGGCCTTGGGTTTGATCGCGGCGCCGCTCGAGGCGCGGGGGCGCCCGACGATCGGCAGCGATGCCGGTGCGTGCGATGCCAATGATGGCCCCGCGATTCGCGCGACGATCACGGGGCTGAAGGACCGCAAGGGTCGGCTAAAGCTTGAACTCTATCCCGCGACCGCGACCGATTTCTTGCGCGACGACCGCGATCTGATCAAGGAAGGCAAGGTTTTCCGTCGCGTCTGGGCCGATACGCCGGCCGCCGGGCCGGTCGAAATCTGCATCCGCGTGCCGCATGCCGGTGCCTATGGCCTGTTCTTCACGCACGACCGCGATGGCAAGAACAAGTTCAACTTCTGGACCGATGGCGGCGGGGTCACGAGCAATACGCGCATCGGCGCGAGCAAGCCCAAGATCGGTGCCTCGACGGTCGAAGCAGGGCCGGGGATCACCTCAATCACGATCAAGGCGCAATATCTGCGCGGGCTGAGCGGTCTGTCGCCGTCGAAGGAATAGCCTGCCGCGATGCGCATCGTCGACGTCAACGAATTTTATTCGCCGACCGGCGGCGGCGTGCGCACCTATGTCGACCGCAAGATGGCAGTGATGGCCGAAATGGGGCACGAGCTGATCGTGATTGCCCCCGGTCGTCGCGATTGGGTCGATGATCGCCCCGGTGGCCGGATCATTTACGTCAAGGCGCCGGGCATGCCGTTCGACGCCAATTACGGGCTGTTTTGGGATTCAGCGCCCGTGCATGCGTTGCTCGACGAGCTTGCACCCGATGTGGTCGAAGCGTCGTCGCCGTGGCGGCCGGCGTGGATCGTCGGCAAATGGCACGGGGCTGCGCCGCGCGCGTTCTTCATGCACAACGACAATGTCGCCGCCTATCCAATGCGCTGGTTCGAACGCTTCGCCAGCCCGGAGCGGATCGAGCGCAGCTTTGCCTGGTATAGCCGCTATATGGCGCGCTTCCTCGCGCATTATGACGCGGTGCTGACCAATGGCCCCGCGCTCCAGAAGCGGCTGAGCGCGCGCGGCGTGCGGGTCGATGCGGCGATGCCGCTGGGGATCGAGCGCGCGCATTTCTCGCCCAGCTTGCGCGATGCGGGGCTTCGGGCTGAGCTGCTGGCCGATTGCGGACTGGGGTCGGACGCGCATCTGCTGCTGGGGATCGGGCGTCACCATCCCGAAAAGCGCTGGCCTTTGGTGATTGAGGCGGTCAAGCGCGCCAGCCGGTCACGCCCCATTGGCCTGACGCTGATCGGCGACGGCTATGAACGCCGCCGGATCGAGCGCCTGATTGCCGATGCGCCGTATATCCGGTTGCAAAAGCCGGTCTATGACCGCGCGCGGCTGGCCGCTATCATGGCGAGCAGCGATGCGCTGATCCATGCTTCTGAAGCCGAACCCTTTGGGCTGGTCGCGTCCGAAGCGATGGCGTCGGGCCTGCCGCTGATCGTGCCCGACACCGGCGGCTGCGCCGAAGTCGCAGACCGCCACTGTGCTGAGCTTTATCGCGCGCGCGATGCGGTGTCGGCGGCCGACGCGATCGGGCGGCTGTTGGATCGCGATGCCGCGTTGCTCCGGCGCGCTGCTATCGTCGCGGCGGCGCGGGTGCGCACCGATGTCGAGCATGTCCGCGATCTGATGGCCTATTACGAGGCGTTGGTGGCGCGAGGGGTTCGCGCGGCAGCGTGACGCGGGCTGCTCTGAGCCAAGCGCGCACCCAGCCCCGTTAGTGTCGAGCGAAGTCGAGACACGGGTGGTGTCGCCTGTGGCCTGTGTCTCGATATCTCGACGTCGTTCGACAGAACCTTCGCTCGAAACGAACGGTGGGATGGGCAGGGAAGCCTCAGCGCGGCGGCAGGTAGAGCGTCAGCCGCCCGCCGGGGACATCGATCCGCCGCCAATGGCGCGCGCGGGCATAGGCGACCAGCGGGGCGTCGTCGCTCGCTTCGCCCGCCGTCCACGCCCCTTCGCCCCCCACCAGAATCGCGCGCAAGGGCGTGGCCTCGGCGAGCCGATTGCGCGAGACGAGGTGGAAGCGGCGTTCGTGCGCGGCATCGAGCAGCGCGAGACTACGGAAGTAGAAGGGCCCGGCCGCAAATCGTGGATCGATGTCGAGCCGCGCGGCGGGCAGCAATTGCGGCGACAGGGTTGCAACCGGCCCCGATCCACCACCAGCGATGAACGCGGTCCGCAGCGCGGCGCCCTGATCGAGCGCGGTGGCCATTGGCACCCCGCGCGTCGCCTTGATCACCGCCTCTACCGAGGGCGCCAGCCCGCCGATCGCGAAGATGACGGCCGCAATTCGTGCGCCGCGACCCGGCGGCACGCGCTGCCACACCAATGCCAGCCGGATGAACAGCGGCGGCAGGATCGGCAGCAGATATTGCCGCCACGTGGGTTCGGGGAGCAGCGCGGCGATCAACCCCGCAACGATCAGCACATCGAGCAGGCGCTCGATTCGCGCGCGGCCGGGGAAGCGGGCGGCGATCACCAGCGCCATCAGCGCCGGGCCGAGCGCGAGGAACTTGAGCGTGTCGAGCGCCTTGCCCGCCAGGCTCAGCTTGCCCGGCATGCCTTGCGCCAGATACCATTCGGCGGGTGCCTTGGCGGGGAAAGTGATGACGCCGAACATGAAGGCGTCGGGCGCCTGCGCATAAACCCAGGCGAGCCATAGCCCGACCGGCGCAGCGCCGATCACGAGCAGGACGGGGCGGTGTCGCCGATCGGCCAGCGCCCAAACGCCATAGGCCAGCGCAGGCAGCGCGAACGATATTTTCGCCGCCGCCGCACCTGCCAGCAGCAATCCGGTCAATACCGCTTCGCTGCGGCTGCCCTGATCTTGCTGCCGCCGCACGATTAGCCACAGTGCGCCTGCGAGCAGCGCCCCCGGCAAGGCGTCGTTACGCGCGACGGCGCTGGTGAACAGGAAAATGTCGCAGCACGCCATCAGACCCAACGCCAGCCCCGCGCGGCGAACATCGGCGCCCGCCGTACGCGCCGCAGCGAAGCAAGCCGCCAGCGTCAGCGCCCCCAACAGCGCATTGACCGCGCGCAACACCGGCCACGCCCAAACCCCGGCCAGCACGGCAATCGGCGCGAGCAGCATCGGCTGGAGCGGGGTCTGGAGATAGGCGAAGTCGCGATAGGGCAGGCCCCGCGCCGAGAGAAGCGCGGCGGCGACATATTGGCTTTCGTCGTGGTCAATCGGGCGCAGCATCGCGAGTGCGAGGAGCAGCGCGACGGCGGCCACCCCGACAAGGTAGCGCCCGCGATTGTCGATCGGCTTGACTGTCACGAACCAGCCATATCGAAGGAGCAGTAGCGCATCACGTCACGCCGATAGGGGAAAGCCATGACCATCAGGATCGATCGCCGCTCGTTCATCATGACGGGCACGCTGGGCCTCGGCGCTTTCGCCGTCCCGGGCTTTGCCCAGAGCCCGACTGTGTCGACCGCGCGCGGATTCACCCATGCGGTCGCCAGTGGCGAGCCGATGGCCGACTCGATGCTGCTGTGGACGCGCTATGTGCCCGCGACGGGCGACACCGCCGAGTTGCGCGTCGACCTGTCGGAAAGCGCCGATTTCGTCAAGCTCGTCGGGTCGGGCGTGCAGATCACCGGCCCGTGGCGCGACTGGACGTCGAAGATTACGGTCGGGGGGCTGAAGCCTGGGACGGTCTATTACTACCGCTTCGTCGCGCCCGACGGCAGCTTCTCGCCCGTCGGGCGGACCAAGACGCTGCCGGCTGGACCAACGAAGTCGTTCAGGGCGGCGATCTTCTCCTGTTCGAACCTGCCGTTCGGCTATTTCAATGCCTATGCGCATGCGGCGGCGCGGAGCGACATCGACCTCGCGATCCACCTCGGTGACTATCTGTACGAATATCCGACGGGCGATTATCCGGCAGCCAAGGACGCCGTCGCCGGGCGCCAGCCCGAGCCTGCGACCGAGATGTTCCGCCTTGCCGATTATCGCCTCCGCTACGCCAGCTACCGCGCCGACCCCGATTTGCAGAAGCTGCACCAGCTCGTGCCTATGATCGTCCAGTGGGACGACCATGAATCGTCGAACGATGCGTGGGAAGGCGGCGCGCAGAATCACCAGGCCGAGGAAGGCGATTGGGCCGTGCGCCGCGCCGCCGCGATCCAGGTGTACCGCGAATGGATGCCGGTGTCTGACGAGCCGTATAAATCATATGATATCGGCACGCTCGCGACGCTGTTCCGCACCGAAACCCGGCTGCTTGGCCGCACCAAGCAGCCCGAGATCGCGCCGCTGTTCAAAAGCCTCAACATCCCCAAGGCGCTCGCCGAATTCCGCGACGGCAAGTGGATGGACCCGGCGGCGACGATGATGGGGTCGCAGCAGGAGGATTGGCTCGCGCACGCCCTGCGCGCGTCGGTGAAGGCCGGGCAGCGTTGGCAGGTGATCGGCTTCGGCACGATCATGGGGAATACCGTGATGCCCGAAGCGGCGGCGGGCTGGATCGCCCCCGACGCACCGCAGCGCTCGCGCAACTATGTGCTCGCCGGGATCGCGGCAGCCAAGGTCGGGCTGCCGCTTAACTACGATAGCTGGGGCGGCTATCCGACGGCGCGCGCGCGGTTCCTGCGGACGGCGCAGGGGGCGGGCGCCAATCTGGTCGTCATCTCCGGCGACAGTCACAATGGCTGGGCGTATGACCTGAAGCAGGACGGCAAGCCAGCGGGCGTCGAATTTGCCGGGCACGGCGTCACGTCGCCCGGCTATGAAAGCGCGATCGGCATCGATCCGAAGACCGTCGCGGCGGCGCTGGTCGGCGCCAATCCCGAGCTTAAATGGTGCGACACCTCGCGGCGCGGTTACATGGCGCTGACGATCACGCCCGAGCGCGTCAGTAACGACTGGATCTTCGTCGAAACGATCAAGGCGAAGTCGGTGGCCGCGAGCGTCGGGCATACGTCGACGGTGAGCCGGGGACGCAATGTGATGGCGTGAAGGGCTGAAATCCATTCAAACCAGTGACGATTTCAGGAGTTGATTTGTGAGACTATCACCCAGTCTGACCATGAAACTGGTCGTTCTTTCGCCTTTGCTTCTGGCAAATTCGCCGCCCGAACGAATGACGCCGCCTCAAATGTATCGCTTTGCTGGCCACTGCGGATTCGTCCAAAGCATGCGTATCGCGGCGGCAAAATCGATGCCTGAAAAGATGAAATTGCGCAGTGACCTTGATCGAGTAGTAGATTTGATTTTTTCGACGGGCCACCAGCTCAAAAAATCAGATCAGCAAATTATGGAAGATATAAAATCGAGACAAAGGACAGACAATGTTGGCCCGTCTGATTTGGCGCGTTGCCAGGCGGCGCGATTAGTTCAGTAGAAAATCGATTTTCGGCGGCACAGTTATCGTTACTACCAAGAAATAGCCGTCACGAAATAATCAAGGCTCACATCGTCGCTCATCACGAATCCCTTGGATGGCGAGAAGCTGAGGCCCCGGGTCTCCACGACCTCGAGCCCGGCAGCCTCGACCAGCGCGGTCAGTTCGTCGGGCTTCAGGAACTGGTTCCAGTCATGCGTGCCGCGCGGAATGCGGCCGGTGCCTTCGGCCAGCGTGATCAGCGCGAGCCGCGACAGCATCGTGCGGTTCGGCGTCGACAGTATCAGCAGTCCGCCCGGCGCCAGCGCTGCCGCCAGCCCCGCGATAAACGCACCCGGATCAGTCACATGCTCGATCACTTCGAGGCTGGTGACGAGATCGAAGGTTTCGCCCACTAAATCCTCGACCGACCCCGCGCGGTAATCGATCTGAAGCCCCGACAGCGCGGCATGCGCCCTGGCGGCTTCGATATTCTCGGGCGCCGCATCGAGTCCGGTGACGGCCGCGCCCAGCCGCGCCAAAGGCTCGCACAGCAGCCCGGCCCCGCACCCCACATCGAGCGCGCGCTTGCCCGCGAGCGGGGTGAAGCCGGTCGCATCTTCGCCCCAATGCGCGTCGATCCGCTCGCGCAGATACCCCAGCCGCACCGGATTGAGCCGGTGGAGCATCGCCGATGAGCCCTTCGGATTCCACCAGTCGGCGGCAAGCTTGCCGAAGTGCGCGGCCTCTTCCGGGTTGATCGTCGTATCGGTCATGCGCGTCCCTGCCTTGAGCAAACTTGCCTTTGCGGCGCCCCGCCAGTAACAGCCCGCGCTTCAAAGCTCAAAGGACGCGTGTACCGTCAATGGCCCGTATCGTGATGAAGTTCGGCGGCACGTCGATGGCCGGGATCGAGCGGATCAGGGC
The DNA here is from genome assembly GCA_964449575.1 of uncultured Stakelama sp. GTDB lineage: Bacteria > Pseudomonadota > Alphaproteobacteria > Sphingomonadales > Sphingomonadaceae > Sphingomonas. The sequence goes on along the minus strand of CAYUYZ010000011.1, from coordinate 73,295 downwards.
CGTGGCCGCGCGCGTGAAGCGCGAAGTCGATGCCGGGCATCAGGTCGCCGTCGTCGTCTCGGCAATGGCGGGCGAGACCGACCGGCTCGTCAATTTCTGCCGCGAAGCCTCCTCGCTCTATGACCCCCGCGAATATGACGTGGTCGTCGCCTCGGGCGAGCAAGTGACCAGCGGGCTGCTCGCGATTGCGCTGCAAGCGATCGGCGTGCCCGCGCGCAGTTGGCTCGGCTGGCAATTGCCGATCGAAACCAGCGCGGCGCACGCCAGCGCGCGGATCGAGACGATCGCGATGGATGCAGCCCTCGCGACCGGCGAAGTCGCGGTCATCCCTGGCTTTCAGGGCGTCAGCGACGGCCGCGTTTCGACGCTGGGGCGCGGTGGCTCCGACACGTCGGCGGTCGCGGTGGCCGCCGCGATGAAGGCCGAACGCTGCGATATCTATACTGATGTCGACGGCGTCTATACCACCGACCCGCGCATCGTGCCGCGCGCACGCAAGCTGAAGCGCGTGACCTATGAAGAAATGCTCGAACTCGCGAGCGTCGGCGCCAAGGTGCTGCAGACGCGATCGGTCGGGCTTGCGATGAAGGAAGGCGTGCGCATTCGCGTGCTGTCGTCCTTCGTCGATGGCGACGACGACACCGGCACGCTGATTGTGAGCGAAGAGGAACTTGGGGATATGGAACGCCAGCTCATCACCGGCATCGCGCATGACAAGAATGAAGCGAAGATCACGTTGACCGACGTGCCCGATCGCCCCGGCGCGGTCGGATCGATCTTCACGCCGCTGGCGGAAGCCGGGATCAACGTCGACATGATCGTCCAGAACATCGCGCATTCGAGCGGATCGACCGACGTGACCTTCACGGTGCCCGCCGCCGATCTCGCGCGCTCGCTCGACGTGCTGACCAAGGCAGCGGCGTCGATCGGCTATACCAAGATGGTGCATGACACCAAGGTCGCGAAAATCACTGTCGTCGGCGTCGGCATGCGCAGCCACGCAGGCGTTGCCGCGACGATGTTCAAGACATTGGGCGCGCGCGGCATCAACATTCAGGCGATCACAACGAGCGAAATCAAAGTCAGCGTGCTGATCGACGAGGACGAAACCGAACTCGCGGTGCGCGTGCTGCACACGGCTTACGGGCTGGATGCAGAGGAGGCGGCGTGAGCCAGTTCGTCGAGCGCCTCACCCGCCGCATGCAACGCGGCTGCGATTTCCTTGGTAGCGAAGTCGCGATCATTTGCGGCGCGATGTCGTGGGTGTCGGAGCGCCATCTGGTCTCGGCGATTTCCAATGCGGGCGGGTTCGGGCTGATCGCGTGCGGGGCGATGTCGCCCGAGTTGCTCGATGTCGAGATTGCCGCGACCAAGGCGCTGACGTCGAAACCGTTCGGCGTGAACCTGATCACGATGCACCCTCAGCTGACCGATCTGATCGCGGTGTGTGCCAAGCATAAAGTCACGCATATCGTGCTCGCGGGCGGGCTGCCGCCAGCGGGGTCGATCGATGCGATCAAGGCGGCGGGTGCCAAGGTGATCTGCTTTGCGCCCGCGCTGGTGATGGCGAAGAAGCTGATCCGATCGGGCGTCGATGCGCTGGTGGTTGAGGGGATGGAGGCGGGCGGGCATATCGGCCCAGTGTCGACCAGCGTGCTCGCGCAGGAAATTCTGCCTGAAGTCGCCGAGCAGGTACCGGTGTTCGTCGCGGGCGGGATCGGGCGCGGCGAAGCGATTGCTGCTTATCTCGACATGGGCGCGGCGGGCGTCCAGCTCGGTACGCGCTTTGCCTGTGCGACCGAGAGCATTGCGCATCCCAATTTCAAAAAGGCCTTTTTCCGTGCCTCGGCCCGTGATGCGATTGCGAGTGTCCAGATCGACCCGCGCCTGCCGGTCATTCCGGTGCGGGCGCTGAAAAATGCCGGGGGCGAGCGGTTTCTTGCCAAGCAGCGCGAAGTCGCCGCCGCGCTCGACGCGGGCGAAGTCGATATGGGCGCGGCGCAGCTCCAGATCGAGCATTTTTGGGCAGGCGCTTTGCGCCGCGCGGTGATCGACGGCGATGTCGAGCAGGGATCGCTGATGGCCGGGCAATCGGTCGGCATGGTGACCAAGGAAGAGCCGGTCGCCGAGATTATCGCCACGCTGATGGCTGAGGCAGCAGCGGCGCTGGAGAAGCGCGCGGCCTGAGTGTGCTTGGCGCGATCAAGCGAAATCACTTCGTTTCCAACCGTCCCTCCATTCGTTTCGAGCGAAGTCGAAAAACAGGCCACAAGCGGCGCGGCATATCATCCGTGTCTCGACTTCGCTCGACACTAACGGTGGGTGAAGACTGAGGTCAGAATTGGGCTAAAGATCACCGCCATGGACTCGATCGCGTTCGAACGGGCGGCTTATGTGCCGATCACCAACCGCCGCCGCGCGGTATCGATTGCGATTGTCGTTGCCCTCTACGCGCTCGCACTTTTGGTTCTGCTCACGATCTGGGAAGTGACAGTCCCCGCGCCAACGCCCGACCGTCCGGTCGTCGTCACGCTGCTCCCGCTCAACAAGCCGCCCGAGCCTGAAGCGCCGCGCCCGGCTGACAATCCGACCGAACGCCCGCGCGCCCAGGCACCGCAACCCGCCGCCGCCGAGCCGATTGCGACGCCACCCCCGGCGGCGTCGCTCCAGCCATTGCCACCTGCCGCAGCGCCTTCCCCGCCTGCCGCCACTGGCCCGATCACGGCAGGGGAGGGCGACGCGGTGTATGACCTTGATTCAGGTGGCGGCGGGTCGCCCGGCGCGGTGCCGCCGCGCTGGGTGCATAAGGTGACCAACGACGAATTCTTCCCGCTGGTTGATCCCGAGCTGATGCGGGCCTCGCTCGAAGTCGATTACCGGATGCAATGCACGATTGCGCTCAGCACGCGCGTGACGTGCCGGGTGCTCAAGGAAACGCCCTTCTACCCCGGCTTGCGTCGCGCGGTGCTGGCGGCGGTGCCGCTGTTGCGGATGGCGCCGGGTAAGCGCGACGGCCGACCGATCGACGGGCAGCGCGTCGAATTCCTGTGGCGGATTACGGTCGACCGGGGTGACGTGCGGTTGCGGTGAGTCGACGAATCGGTCGTCGGGCAATGCTGTCATCGCCGCATCCTTTCTGTTAGTCCCAGCAATATGCCTGTGTCTGCCGCTGCTTCCGCTCGCGAAATTCTGGTCCGTCTCCATGACGTGATGGCGGCGCGCTCCACCGCGCAGGCCAAGCTCAACCAAGTCGTCCAGATCATCGGCGATGCCACCGCGAGCGAGGTGTGCTCCATCTATCTGCTGCGCGAGGGCGTGCTTGAGCTGTTCGCGACGCAGGGGCTCGATCAGGCAGCGGTGCATGTCACCCGGCTCGCGATGGGCGAAGGGCTGGTCGGCACGATTGCCGAGGAGAATGAGCCGCTCAACCTCGACGAAGCCGCGAGCCACCCCGATTTCGCCTATCGCCCCGAAACCGGCGAAGACAAGTTTCACAGCTTTGCCGGGGTCCCGATCATCCGCCGCGAGCGCGCGGTCGGTGTGCTGTGCGTTCAGCATGTCGAGCCGCACCGCTACGCCGATGTCGAAATCGAAGCGCTTCAGACCGTCGCGATGGTGCTCGCCGAGCTGATCGCCAATGCTGACCTGATCGACGGCGCGACTTCGGCCTCGCGGCCCGCGCCGCAAGCGCCGATGCGGATCGAGGGGTTAAAGCTCGTCGATGGCATGGCGCGCGGGCTGGCGGTGTTTCATCAGCCGCGCATCACGATCGAGCATACCGTCGCCGAAGATACCGAGGCCGAGCGCCACCGCGTCTATGCGGCCTTCGACCGGATGCGCGAGCAGATCGAGCGGATGGCCGCGCAAGCCGAATTCGGCATGGGCGGCGAGCATGAGGCAGTGCTCGAAACCTACAAGATGTTCGCTTACGACGAAGGCTGGAGCCGCCGGATCAACGAAGCGATCGACAGCGGGCTGACCGCCGAAGCGGCGATCGAGCGCGTGCAGCAGCGCACGCGCACGCGGATGCGCCAGATCGACGATCCGCTGCTCGCCGAGCGGATGCACGATCTTGAGGATCTCGCCAACCGGCTGCTGCGGATCGTGTCGGGGCAGATGGGGACGGCGGCGCAAATGGGGTTGCGGCAGGATTCGATCCTGATCGCGCGGAACCTGGGGCCAGCCGAGCTGCTCGAATATGACCGGCGGCGGCTGAAAGGCGTGATCCTCGAGGAAGGATCGCTCACCGCGCACGTCACGATCGTCGCGCGGGCGATGGGCGTGCCGGTGCTGGGCCGCGTGCGCGATGTGCGGCGGCTGGTGAGCGAAGGCGATCTGCTGTTGCTCGATGTGACCGCCGGCACCGTGTTCGCGCGGCCCACGCCCGCGATCGAGGAGAGCTTCGAGGCCAAGCTTTCGCTGAGCCAGAAGCGGCGCGCGTCGTTCGCGGCGTTGCGCGAGCTGCCGCCGACGACGATCGACGGCAAGCGGATCACGCTGATGGTCAATGCTGGCCTGCGCGACGATGTCGCCGCACTCGACCTGACGGGGGCCGACGGCATCGGGCTGTTTCGCACCGAATTCCAGTTCCTTGTGTCAGCGACGCTTCCGCAGCGCGAGCGCCAGCAGCGGCTCTACCGCGATGTGCTCGACGCGGCGGGCCAGCGCCCGGTGATCTTTCGCACGGTCGACATCGGCGGCGACAAGGTGCTGCCCTATCTGCGCGACGACAGCGGCTCGGAGGAAAATCCGGCGATGGGCTGGCGCGCGCTGCGGCTCGCGCTCGAACGCGGCGGGCTGATGAAGGCGCAGGCGCGCGCGCTGATCGAAGCGGCAGCGGGGCGCACGCTCAATGTGATGTTCCCGATGGTCTCCGAACCCTGGGAATATGAAGAAGCGCGCGCGTTGTTCGAAGCCCAGCACGCCTGGCTCGCCCAGCGCGGGCGCAAGCTGCCGTCCGAGATTCGCTATGGCGCGATGCTCGAAGTGCCCGCCCTTGCCGAAATGCTCGATGTGTTGCTGCCCCGGCTCGATTTCCTGTCGGTCGGCACCAATGACCTGACGCAATTCCTGTTCGCGGCCGACCGTGCCAATCCCAAGCTGGCCGAGCGCTACGACTGGCTGAGCCCGTCGATCCTGCGTTTCCTGTCGCGCATCGTTGGCCCCGCGCGCGCGCACGGCGTTGATCTGGCGGTGTGCGGCGAAATGGGCGGAAGGGCGCTGGAGGCGATGGCGCTGATCGGGATCGGCATTGATCGGCTGTCGATCACCCCGGCGGCGGTCGGGCCAATCAAGGCGATGATCCGCTCGCTCGATCATGCCAAGCTGACGCAGGTCGTCCCCGCGATGCTGGTGACGCCGCCGCGCGACTTGCGCGCGACGCTCGCGGCATGGGCCGCCGACCACCAGGTCGAGTTGAATTGATCGCTTGTCAAATCGGCGCAGGGCGCGTTGACAGCGCTGAAATGCTTTGGGACAAGCCGCGCGGCGGCACGGGGAACCACGAATGACTGACCATAATGCGTCCGGCGGCGATCCAGCCGAGGAGGCAACGCTCTTTCCCAAGACAGCGGGCGAGCGGCTGCGCGATGCACGCGAAGCCCAGGGCATGTCGCTCGCCGAGATTGCCGAGCGGACCCGCGTGCCGATCCGCCATCTCGAAGGCATTGAGAATTCTGATTTCTCGGCGCTGCCGTCGCCGACCTATGCGGTCGGTTTCGCCAAGGCATATGCCCGCGTTGTTGGCCTCGACGAAGCGCAGATCGGTCGTGAGATCCGTGGTCAGCGCACCACCACCGCGGCGCCGGCGGCGCAGTATCAGCCCTATGAAACGTCCGATCCCAAGCGCTTGCCGCCGCGCGGGCTGGCGATCGGCGCGGCGTTGGTCGCGCTGCTTGCTGTCGTGGCATTTGCTTTGCTCTATGGCACCAGCTTGTTTCAGGGCGGCGATAGCCAGCCCGCGACGGTGGCAGCCGATGCCGAGCCGACGGCTGCCGCGCCAACGCCAGTAGCCTCCCCGCCCGCAGCACCCGCGAACGGTCAGGTCGTGCTGAGCGCCAATGACGTGGTCTGGTTGCGCATCTACACCCCTGACAAGACGCTGTACGAAGCCGAAATGAAGGCCGGCGACCGCTATGAAATTCCCGCCGATGCGGTGAAGCCGATGATCAACGTCGGTCGCCCTGACAAGCTGTCGGTGACCGTCAACGGATCAGCGGTCGCCCCGCTCGGCACCGGCGAACGCGCGATCAAGGATGTCGAAGTAAGCGCCGCCGCCCTGCTAGCGCGCGGCACGACGCCTGCGCTCGAAGCGACACCGGCGCCTGCGGGCTCGTCGACGCGCGCGGTGCCCGAACGGCGCGTCTCGCGCGCCAGCGATCGGCGCCCCGCGACCCGTCGAGCGGCGGGCACGGGCAGCGAGGCCGATGAGACGCGGCGTGCCAATGCCGCAGCCGCCGCTGCCTTGCCGGGCGCTGCGCCGACGCCGACGCCATAGGGCTGGCAAGGCGGCAATGCTGTCCGCTATACCGGCTGTCACGAGCCGATGGGGAAGATGATGCGCAAGACTATTCTGACACTGATCCTGCTGGCGGCGACGATCTGCACGGCGAGCGGCGCGCAGGCACAAACCGGCGTCGAGGGCCGCGTCGACCGGCTCGAGCGCGAAATGCGGGCGGTGCAGCGCAAAGTCTTTCCGGGCGGCAATGGCCAATATTTCCCGCCCGACATCACCCCCGCCGATCAGCCGGTGCAATCACCCGGCGTCCCGGCATCGAGCGCCGTCAGCGATCTTGCTGCACGGGTGAGCGCGCTCGAATCGCAACAGACGTCGCATACGGGGCAGATCGAACAGATCCAGCACAAGCTGCAACTGCTCGAAGACGCGTTCAGCGCGTATAAGCGCACCACCGATGCGCGGTTGAAGGCGCTTGAGGATGGCGCGGCATCGACCAGCGCGCCGACCGGTGGTGCGGTTGTCAACGAGCCATTGCGACCGACAACGCCGGTTGCCAAACCTGCGACGACGCCTGCCAAGCCGGCAAACCCGGCGCTCGATCCGGCGCGCGCTTCGCGGGTCGCGGCAATCGAAAAGCCCGCGACGAATGACGCCGCCGACGATCTTTACGTCTATGGCTATCGGTTGTGGCAGGCGAAGCTTTATCCTGAAGCCGAGACGCCGCTGAAGCAGGTCGTCGCCAAATATCCGACGCACCGCCGCGCGAGCTGGGCGCAGAATCTGCTCGGTCGCACTTATCTCGACCAGGGCAAGCCGAGTCTCGCGAGCCATGCCTTTTACGACAATTACAAGAACTTCCATGATGGCGAGCGCGCGCCGGACAGCCTGTTTTACCTTGCCGCCGCGTTGAAGCAGCTCGGCAAGCCCTCGGCCGATGTCTGCAAGGTCTATGACGAGCTGCTCGACGTTTATGGCGCGAAGATCAGCGCGACGATGAAGGCCGATGTCGCGCGCAACCGCACTGCCGAGAAGTGCAAGTAAGATGACGTTGCCGACGGGAGCGCCGGTGGCGCGCTTCCGCCGGGATGTCGAGGCGCTGGTCGGGCCGCTCGGTGACCGAAGGCTGGCGCTTGCGGTGTCGGGTGGCCCCGACAGCATGGCGATGCTCGCACTCGCGGCAGCAGCTTTTCCGGGACAAGTCGCGGTCGCAACGGTCGATCACCGGTTGCGCGCGGCGAGCGGTGATGAGGCCGAGATGGTCGCAGGCTGGTGCGCAAGGGCGGCGGTGCCGCATGCCACCTTGGGCGCCGAGACGCGACGCGGGGCAGGGGATAATTTGCACGACTGGGCGCGCCGCGAGCGGTATCGGCTGCTCCATCGCTGGGCGGTCGCGACCGGGCGCGACTTGCTTGCGACGGCGCATCATGCCGATGATCAGGCTGAGACTTTCCTCATGCGCGCCGCGCGCGGGTCGGGCGTCTCTGGGTTGGCGGGCATTCGTGCTCGGCAAAGGCTGGGCGAGACAATGATCGAGTTGATCCGTCCACTGCTCCGTTGGCGGCGGCACGAACTGCGGGCGATCGTCGACGCGGCTGCCCTCCCGTGGATCGATGACCCGAGCAATGCCGATCCGCGCTATGATCGAACACAGTTCCGCGCGCTGCTGGCGGCGGCGCCGCAGCTCGATCCCGCCCAGCTTGCCCGCGCCGCAGCCCATTTTGCCGAGGCCGATCAGGCGTTGCGTGTCATGACTGCGATGCTGGCGGAAATGCGCATGGTCGCGCCGACAGGCTTCGACGGTGCCGATCGTCAGATTTGGCTCGATGTGTCGGCGTTACCCCGCGAACTGACGCGTCGGCTGGCACGTGACGCCATCGCGCGCGTCCGTGCCATCAACGGCCTGACACGCCCGGTCTTTACCGACGCGACCAATATTGAGCCGCTGCTCGACGCGCTGGAGCAGGGCAAGGCGGCAACGCAGGCCGGCATTCTCGTGCGGCCAAAGAGCAGTGTCTGGCGCTTCACCGAAGCCCCGCCGCGCCGATCACATTGCCAATGACACGGCTGGTCTTAATCCCGTAACTTGTTCCATTGCCATTAACCGCAGCGCGCTTATCTTGGTGGCTTGCGAAAGGTGCCCCGTAGATGAACGACAACGACAAGCAGCCCGACAACGGCAACCCCTGGATGAAGAGCGTCATGGTGTGGGTCGCGATCCTGGTCGCGATTGCGCTGTTCGTGACGTTGATCGAGAGCGGCCAGCAGACCGCCGCGCCAAACGGGACGCTTTCCTATTCGACCTTCCTCCAAAAGGTCCAGGAAGGATCGGTTCGCGACGTCAACATCGCGGGCAATGTTGTGACGGGCACGCTGACCAGCGGCGACAAGTTCCGCACCTATACCCCAGCCGATCCGCAGCTGACCGATCGCCTGCTCAAGAAGGGCGTCGCGATCAATGCGCGGCCCGAGGATGGCCCGAACATCTGGCAAGTGCTGCTCGTCCAGTCGCTGCCGTTCCTGCTGTTCCTCGGCATTGCCTTTTTCGTGCTGCGCCAGATGCAGAAGAATTCGGGATCGGGCGCGATGGGCTTCGGCAAGTCGCGCGCACGGCTGCTGACGCAGAAGGAAGGCAAGGTTACTTTCGACGATGTCGCCGGCATCGACGAAGCGCGTGAGGAACTGCAGGAAATCGTCGAATTCCTGAAGGATCCGACCAAATTTGCGCGCCTCGGCGGCAAAATCCCCAAGGGTGCGCTGCTGATCGGCTCGCCCGGCACCGGCAAGACCTTGCTTGCTCGCGCGATTGCGGGGGAAGCGGGCGTGCCCTTCTTCACCATTTCGGGTTCGGACTTCGTCGAGATGTTCGTCGGCGTCGGCGCGAGCCGCGTGCGTGATATGTTCGAACAGGCCAAGAAGAGCGCGCCGTGCATCGTCTTCATCGACGAAATCGACGCGGTCGGTCGCCATCGTGGCGGCGGCCTGGGCAATTCGAACGACGAACGCGAGCAGACGCTCAACCAGTTGCTGGTCGAGATGGACGGGTTCGAAGCGAACGAAGGCATCATCATCATCGCCGCGACCAACCGCCCCGATGTGCTTGATCCGGCGCTGCTGCGGCCGGGCCGGTTCGACCGGCAAGTTGTGGTGCCGCATCCCGATATCGAGGGGCGGATCAAGATCCTGCAGGTCCATATGAAGAAGGTGCCGCTGGCGCCCGATGTCGACTCGCGCGTGATTGCACGCGGCACGCCGGGCTTCTCGGGCGCCGATCTCGCCAACCTCGTCAACGAAGCGGCCTTGCTGGCAGCACGGCGCGGCAAGCGGCTGGTCGCGATGGCCGAGTTCGAAGAGGCCAAGGACAAGGTCATGATGGGCGCCGAGCGCCGATCGATGGTGATGACCGAGGAAGAGAAGAAGAGCACCGCCTATCACGAAGCCGGCCATGCGATCGTCGCAATGCATGTCGAGGGCAATAACCCGCTGCACAAGGTGACGATCATCCCGCGCGGTCGTGCGCTCGGCGTGACCTGGACGCTACCCGAGCGCGACACGCTCAGCCGCAACCAGAAGCAGATGAAGGCGTCGCTGGCCCTGGCGTTCGGCGGTCGCATCGCCGAGCAGCTGATCTATGGCGAGGACGAGCTCAACACCGGCGCGTCGAGCGATCTGCAACAGGCCACCCGCACCGCGCGCGCGATGGTGATGGAATATGGCATGTCGAAAACGCTCGGCTGGCTGCACTACCGCGAGGATGAGCCGAGCTATATGGGCAGCCGCGCGCATATCTCCGAGGAAACGTCGCGCCAGATCGATGCCGAAGTGCGGATGCTGGTTGAAGAGGCCGAGGCGGTCGCACGCAAGGTGCTGACCGATAATCTCGATCAGCTCCACCGGTTGACGCAGGCATTGCTCACCTACGAAACGCTGTCGGGTGAGGAAGCCAAGCGGATTATCGAGGGCGAGGATCTTGACCGGCCCGATCCGGGCTCGGGGCTGTCGACGCCGCTGCCGACCGGCGGCAGCTCGGTGCCGAAGACGCGCCGTCCGGGGAATCCGTTCGGTAACCCGAGCCCCGCTGGCGCCTGAACCACTCAACAAGGGGCGCCGCGTCTTCCCGACGCCGCGCCCTTTTTTGTGCGCGTCGTGCGAGCGCCGTCTTCTCATCTGCCGTTCAGCTAGGTTATGGCACCGCCCGTGTCACTGATTCGGGCGGGAGATGAAACGATGCGGAAGATGATGATCGGTCTGGCGATGCTAGCCGCGCTCGCACCGGTGGCGGCACAGGCAATGACGGTCGGCGAATTCCTCGCCAAGGCCGATGCGCTGAAGGCGAAAGGCGTGCTGGCGCTGGCGTCGTCCGACATTGGGCTGTTGCGGCAGGAAATTGCGAGCGCGTCCGACGCCTATCGTGCGGGGCTCGCGGCGCAGGTCGCCGCCGGCAAGAAGCCGTCGAGCTGCCCGCCACCCAAGGGTACGGCGAAAATCACCAGCGACGACATCATTGCCAATTTCAAGTCGCTGCCTGTCGCCCGCCAAAAGGCGAACGTCAAAGACGCGTTCGCCGCGTTCATGACCAAGCGCTATCCCTGCAAGGCCTGACGGCGTCGATCAGGCAGCGAGGCTGAGCACGACCAGAAAGAACAGCGTCCCCGCGATCACCGCCGACAGGAGCAGCACGAACGTTCGCCATGCGGCGCCGAACCGCCCGATGCGATAAGCGCCGCGCAATTGCTTGTACATGTGGAGTGGCGGGCCGAAGACGAAGATTGTGCCGATAACCCCAGCGGGAAGCCCGATCGTGCGCAGCACGCTCAACCCCACCGCGCCGAGCGTCATCGCCGACAGCGAATAAATCGCGAAGATGGCATGATCATAGGGGCCGACGCTGCGGTGCCAGAAAAACAGCAGCCAAATAAAGGGTAGCGATATCGGGACGAGTGCCCAGCTGAATTTATACGCGCTTGATTGCATCTTGTAGAGGAACAGCTCGGGCGACTTGGCGGCCTTTTTGATCTTGCTGTCGAGCGTCGCCGATCCGGTGTGGACGTCGAAGTTTTGCTTCCCGAACTCATCGGTCGGGCTGGACTTCCCATCGATCATGTTCTTGGCCGCGCGGGCACCCTTGAGGTCTTCGCGGACCGAATCGAGTTCGTCCTGCAGCTTTTCGACCCGCGCGTCGATCGTGTCCGTGTTGCCACCCTTGGCCTTGATCGCCGATTGCTCGTTTTTGAGCGTCGCAAGCTGTGGTGAAAGCTTCGCGTCGAGCGCTTGGTTCTTGTCGATCTCAGCCTTTAGTTCGGGCGTATTGAGCTTGATGAAGCTGTCGTCCTTGCCCGGCGAACCGAACGGTGCGCCAATGGTCTCGAAGGTCGCGACCATCAGGAAGACCGAGAACAGGAACAGTGCGAGCGGCGAGACGAAGCGCACGCGCTCGCCCGCGATATAACGACGGGTGAGCGACCCCGGCTTGTAGAACAGCATCGGAATCGTGCGGTAAATCTTGCCTTCGAAATGGAACACGCCGTGCAGCACGTCGTGCACGATCGACATCAGAGTCTTGTGGATGTGCGCCGCCTGGCCGCAGGTGTGGCAAAATTCGCCTTGAAGCGGGGTCTGGCAATTGAGGCAATTGCCATGCGCGTGCGCGCCATGCGCCGCCGTTTCGCCCGCCTCTGGCTCGAGCGCGCGGCCGATGAGGCCGCCGGTGGCGAGATCGCCTGCTGCTTCGAATCCCCCTTGCATCGCCCTAGCGTAACAACACACTACGCCCAGCGCGACTGCTTATTGTGCAGCCGCGTTGGCGGATGGATTGCGCCGTGATATCTTGCGCGACATGACCGAGATGATGACTCCGGAAGCCCAGATCAGCGCGATGGCAGCAGCGGCGCGCGGCGCCAGCAATGCGCTGGCGCGCTTGCCGAGTGCCACCAAAGCGGCGGGGCTGCGCGCAGCGGCAGCGGCGATCCGCGCGGCGGAAGCGACGATCCTCGCGGCGAATGCGCAGGATATGGCGGGCGGCGCGGCACGGGGACTCTCGGGCGCGATGCTCGACCGACTGCGGCTTGATTCCGCGCGGGTGGACGCGATGGCAGCGGGCGTCGAAGCGGTTGCGGCGCTCGATGACCCGGTTGGCGACGTCATCGATGCGCGGATCGCGCCCAGTGGCATCGAATTGAGCCGCGTGCGCGTGCCGATCGGGGTCATCGGCATCATTTATGAAAGCCGCCCCAATGTGACTGCCGATGCAGCGGCGCTCTGCGTCATGTCCGGCAACGCCGTTATCCTGCGCGGCGGTTCCGAAGCGGCGGCGAGCAATGCCGCGATTCATGCGGCTTTCGTGCGCGGGCTAGCCGAAGCTGGGTTGCCGTCGGGGGCAGTCCAGCGCGTCGCGGCGACCGATCGCGCGCTGGTCGGGGCGATGCTGACGGCGGCGGGCGAGATCGACATGATCGTCCCGCGCGGCGGCAAGAGCCTTGTCGCGCGCGTGCAGGCCGATGCGCGGGTGCCCGTGCTCGCGCATTTGGACGGGATCAACCACGTCTATGTCGATACCTCGGCCGATCCCGCGATGGCGCAGGCGATCACGGTCAACGCCAAAATGCGCCGCACGGGGATTTGCGGGTCGATGGAAACGCTGCTGATCGATCGCGCGTGGCCGCATGCCGCGCCGCTGATCGAGGCGCTGGCGGCGAGCGGGTGCGAAGTGCGCGGCGATCCCGACGCTCGCGCGCTGGTCCCCACGATTGGCGCAGCGTCGAGCGAGGATTGGGACACTGAATATCTCGATGCAATCGCCTCGGTCGCGGTGGTCGACGGGATCGACGGCGCGCTGGCGCATATCGCCGCGCATGGATCGCATCATACCGACGCGATCGTCGCTGAGAATGCTGCTGTCGCCGAACGCTTCCTCGCCGAGGTCGACAGCGCGATCGTGCTGTGGAACGCCTCGACGCAATATGCCGACGGCGGCGAGTTCGGCCTGGGCGCGGAGATCGGCATCGCCACCGGCCGCCTCCACGCGCGCGGGCCGGTCGCGCTTGAGGGGTTGACGACGTACAAGTGGATCGGGCGGGGCACGGGACAGGTGCGGGGTTGATGCGGGGCCTTTGCCTCCATAAGCTGATCGCATGACTAAGTTCGTGCAAATTTCGGGGCAGATCGATGCTGAGGTCGCGGGCAAGCTCGACGACATGGCAATCAAGCTTTCGCGGTCACGCGACTGGATTGTCGCACGCGCGGTCGAGCAATATGTCGCCGATGAGCTCGACCTGGTGCGGTCGCTTGATGAAGCGGATGCCGAGATCGATCGAGGCGAGTTTTTCACGCAAGAACAGATCGAATCTTGGCTCGCCGTACGCTCGCGCGAGCGCACTGGCGGGTGAATGAAATTCGTTGGGCGGCGCGAGCGCGTCGCGATCTGGAAGACATCGACATCTACTATAGTCAGATCGACAAGGACTTGGCGGACATTGTCCTGTGTCGCATCGTTCGTGCAGCCACCGTCCTGACCGATCTGCCCTATGCAGGACCGTCACTGTCGGGCGGCCCGAGACGCAAGTGGCGCGTGCCACAAACGCCCTATATCATGCACTATCGGATTGAGCGGGGGGCGGTCAGAATCCTCCGCGTTATCCATGCCGCGCGGCGTGACGCCCTGTCGTGACCCGCATCGGCATTCTCGGCGGGTCGTTCAACCCCGCGCATAAGGGGCATCGCTCGATCAGCATGGCGGCGTTTGTCGCGCTCGATCTCGACGAAGTGTGGTGGCTGGTCTCGCCCGGCAATCCGCTGAAGGAAGGCGTGCCCGACATGGCGCCGCTGGGCGTGCGGATGGCCTCGGCGCGTAAAATGGCGCGGCATGCGCCCATCCGCGTCACCGACATCGAATGCCGCCTCGGCACGCGCTACACCGTCGACACGATCGACAAGCTGACGCAACTGTACACGCGAAAGCAGTTCATCTGGCTGATGGGGGCCGATAATCTCGCCCAGTTCCACCACTGGCGCGGCTGGCGGCGGATTGCGCACAAGGTTCCGATTGCGGTGATCGCGCGTCCGGGCTATGATGCTGCTGCCCGCGCGGCCCCCGCGATGGGTTGGTTGCGGCGGTTCGTCCACCCCGCATATCAGGCACAAGACTGGACGAGGTGGAGTTTGCCGGCCCTCGTGCTGCTGCGCTTTCGCCCCGATGAGACTTCGGCGACCCGGCTGCGAAAGGCCGATCCCGCCTGGCAAACCCGTTTTCTAACCCCCGACAGTCACAGCGGGCATGTCGACCCGCCTTCACCCTAGGAGTTCCCTTGGCTTCATCCCCGCAAGCTTATCGTTCGCCCGACGCCGACAGCGTTGAGGCGCTGCATCAGCTCGTCCTTGCCTCGCTCGACGATGATCAGGCGGTCGATGCCGTCTCGATCCCGCTCGCCGGCAAATCGAGCATCGCCGATCATATGGTGATCGCGAGTGGTCGCTCGACCCGGCAGGTCGCGTCGATGGCGTCGAAGCTCACCGAAAAGATCAAGAGCGATCTCGGTCGTTCGGTGCGCGTCGAAGGCCTGCCGACGGCCGATTGGGTGCTGATCGATGCGGGCGATGTGATCGTCCATCTGTTCCGTCCCGAAGTCCGCAGCTTTTACAATCTGGAGCGGATGTGGGCGTTCGGCGACGCGCCGGTCGCCGTGCCTGACGCCAGCGCGCACTGATCCTTGCTGCTGCACATTGTCGCGCGGGGGCGGATCGGGCGCTCGCCCGAGGCTGAGCTTGTCGACCGTTATGTGAAGCGGCTTGTTTGGCCGGTGAAACTCACCGAATTGCCTGATACCGGCGGCAAATTACCGCCGATCGAGGGGCAGACCAAGCTGGTGCTGCTCGATGAAACGGGCGAGGTCATGCCGTCGATGGCCTTTGCCGAGCGGCTCGATCGCTGGCGCGATGACGGCGTGCGCGAGGCGCGGTTCATGATCGGCGCCGCCGACGGATTCGACGATGCCGAGCGCGCGAAGGCCGATCTGCTGCTGTCGTTCGGGCGCGCGACCTGGCCGCATCTGCTCGCGCGCGCGATGCTCGCCGAGCAACTCTACCGGGCGACGAGCATCCTTGCCAATCACCCCTATCACCGCGAAGGTTAGGTCATGCGGCGCGTGATCATTGGGGCTTTGGCAGCGGTGGCGGGATTGGCCGCGCTCCAGCCGCTTGTCGCCGCCGATGAGCGGAGCCGCCTTGCTGCGGCCAAGGCGCAATCGGCCGCCGCGCAGGCGCGTGCCGACACGCTCGAAGCCGCTGCCGCTGCCGAACGCGATGAAGCGCGGCAGGCGCAGGCACAGGAAGCCGCTGTCGCCGCGCGCATCCAACGCGCCGAGGCGGATATCGCGGCGGCGCAGGCGCGCATCGCGCTGATCCGCGCCCAGCTCGATAATCAGCGCACGACACTGGCCGGACAGCAGCAGCCGATCGCCAGACTGCTCGCGGCGCTCCAGTCGCTCGCGCGGCGACCCGTGGTCGTCAGCCTCGTCCAGCCGGGGTCGGTCAGTGATCTGGTCCACACCCGCGCGGTGCTCGCCACGGTCAGCCCAGTGGTGCGCGCACGGACAGCAACGCTGCGCAGCCAGCTTGAGCGGACAAGGCGGTTGGAGGAAGGGCAGCGACTGGCGGTGAAAAGCCTTGCGGATGGCCGGGCGGCGCTGGAGGCGCAGCGGCTGGCGCTCGCGCGGCTCGAAGCCGATCACCGGCTCAAGTCGCGCGCGCTGGGCCGTAATGCGCTGTTCGAATCGGATCGCGCGATTGCGCTCGGCGAACGCGCGCGCGATCTGGTCGACCAGATGAGTCAGGCGAGCGACGGCGCCAGCACCCGCGCTGATCTCGAAGGGCTGCCCGCGCCGCTCCCACGCCCGCTCAAGCCCGGCGAAGCGACACCGTCCGCCGATGTGCAGGCAGGCTCGGCGACAGCAGTGCCGCCCTACAAGCTGCCGGTGGTCGGCAAACTGCTGACCGGGCTGGGCGAGCTGTCTGACGCCGGGGTCCGATCGCGCGGGTTGACGATTGAGGCGGGCGGAGGCGCGCAAGTGGTCGCACCGGCAGCGGGCCGCGTGCGCTACGCGCGCCGGTTTCGCGGCTATGGGGTGGTCGTCATCCTCGATCACGGCGGCGGCTGGACGTCGCTGATTGCGCAACTTGCCGACACCGGGCTGCGCGTCGGCGACAGCGTCGCGCAGGGCGCGCCGATTGGCCATGCGGCGGCGGGCGACTCCGCGCGCGTCACCGTAGAGCTCCGCCGCCGTGACCGGGCGATCGACCTGACGCGGCTGCTGGGCTGAAGCATCGTTGAATGCGCGCGATTAGGCGCTACACTGGCGGCAGCTTCCCCGATGAAAGTGCCGCGTTTCCATGACTCGTTCGATGCCCCGCCAATTGCTTCAGGCCACCGCAATCATTGCCGCGCTTGCGCTCGTTCCCGTCACCACGGCGGCGATGGCGCAGGTCGACACCGACACCTATCGCGAACTCGACCAGTTCATGGACGTCTATAACCTCGTCAAGGCGAACTATGTCGACAAGGTTGACAACAAAGTGCTGGTGAAGGGCGCGATTCAAGGGATGCTCTCAGCGCTCGACCCGCATAGTTCTTATGAAGATGGCGCCGATTACGAAAATCTGCGCATCCAGACCGAGGGCAATTATGGCGGACTCGGCCTGTCGGTGACGTCGGAAGATGGCGCGGTTAAAGTGATCACGCCGCAGGAAGACACCCCTGCGTGGCGCGCCGGCATCAAGTCCGGCGACTATATCACGCACATCGACGGCAAGCTGCTCTACGGCCTGACGCTCGACGAAGCGATCAGCCAGATGCGCGGCAAGCCCGGCACCCGGATCAGCTTGCGGCTGGTGCGGCGCGGCGCCGAAAAGCCGATCGAAGTGTCGCTGACGCGCGAGCTGATCATCCAGAAGCCCGTCAAATGGGACGTCAAGGGCGACATCGGCATCATCAACATCAACACCTTCTCCGAACGCACCGGCGATTATACGCGCGATGCGATTGCGCAGATCCGCAAGAAGCTGGGACATGATCCGATCGGCTATGTCGTCGATCTGCGCGACAATGGCGGCGGGCTGTTGAATGAAGCGATTTCGGTGTCGGACGCTTTCCTCGATCACGGCGAGATCGTCTCGCAGCGCGGTCGCGAAAAGACCGATATCCAGCGTTACTATGCCCGCGCGGGCGACGACACCAAGGGGCTGCCGGTGGTGGTGCTGGTCAATGCCGGTACCGCTTCGGCCTCTGAAATCGTCGCGGGCGCGCTGCAGGATCAGCATCGTGGCCTGATCATCGGCGAACGCAGCTTCGGCAAGGGATCGGTCCAGTCGCTGCTCAAGCTGGGGCCGACGAGCGAAGTCCGGCTGACGACCGCGCGCTATTTCACCCCGTCGGGTCGATCCGTCCAGGAAGGCGGGATCGACCCCGATGTTGTCGTCCCCAACCTGAGCGATCCCGATTACAAGACGCGACCCGTTTTCCGTGAGGATGATCTGCGCCGCCATCTGATCAACGAGGCGAAAGTCGATAACAAGGTGCTGGAGGAGGACACCAAGCCCGATCCGCGCCTGACCGCGACGCCTGACGCGCTGAAGGCCAAGAATATCGACGATTATCAGCTTTATTATGCGCTGCAGACGATTGCGCGGCTGGGCGGGCCGACGCAGGTTGCGACGATCGCGCGGCTCGGCACACCACTGCCCAAGCTCAACGAGCCCACGCCGCCTGCGCCCAAGAAATAATAATGGCCGACCGCAATTTTTCGGCAGCGCGGGTGTTGGCGCTGTTCGTGCCCGGCGCGCTGATGGCCGGCGCGTTGGGCTCGCAATATCTGGGCGGGCTGTATCCGTGCGAAATGTGCCACTGGCAGCGCTGGCCGCATTACACCGCAATTGTGATCGCGCTGCTGGCGTTCGTCGTGCCCAATCGCGGCACAGCCAAGACGCTGGTGGCGCTGGCAGCGCTGGCGATCCTCACCAGCGGCGCAATCGGTGCCTTTCACGCCGGCGTCGAATATCACTGGTGGCAGGGCATCACGCCGTGCAGCTCGACGATGCAGGGGACGGGTGGCACGCCTGAGGAGATTCTCGCGCGGATCATGAAGGCGCCGATCGTGCGCTGCGACGCGCCGCAATGGACTTTGTTCGGTATTTCACTCGCCGGGTTTAACGCGCTCTTCTCGGTGCTGGGCGGCGCCACCATATTGGCGCTGCTGGCACGAAGGAGCAGAGCATGAGCAGGTGGAAGCCCGGCGACGCGCGGCGGCGGACCGACGCGATGATCCGCGTCGATCAGGCGGGCGAATTTGGCGCGACGCGAATCTATGCTGGCCAGCTCGCGGTCCTCGGCGATCATGGCGAAACGGCGCGGGCGGTCGCCGGCATGGCCGAACAGGAAGAGCGTCACCGCGCCTTTTTCGACAAGATGATGGCGACACGCGGCGTGCGGCCAACCTTGCTCCAGCCGGTCTGGAATGTTGCGGGCTTTGCGCTCGGCGCGGTCACGGCGGCGCTTGGCCCCGAAGCCGCAATGGCCTGCACGGCGGCGGTCGAGACCGAAATCGACCGGCACTACAGCGAGCAGCTAGAGGCGCTGGGCGAGAGCGATCCCGAGCTATCGCACGCGATCGCCGATTTTCAGGCCGATGAGGTCGAGCACCGCGACGCGGCCTTTGCGGCTGGTGCCGAAAATGCCCCGGCCTATCCGCTCCTCAGCGGGATGATTCGGCTCGGATGCCGGGTGGCAATTGCAACTGCCAAGCGACTATAGCATTGATGTTCCGACCGGGACGCAGGAGACGTGCGATGCCAAAGCCGATGACACTGTTCGCAATCGCCACGGCGATGGCACTGCCGGGGGTTGCTGCGGCACAGACCCAGCCAACGCCGTCGACTCTGCCGCCCCCCACGATCTACACCCCGAAAGGCCCCGCGGCACCCGCGCCGCGGCCCGAGCCGACCGCCGCGACGTCCGGATCGCGTGAGGCACCGGTCAACGGCGTGTTGTTCCTCTATGGCGAGCGGGCAAAATGCCCGACCGACGCGAACGGCAATGAAATCGTCGTCTGCGTGCGCCGCCCGGCGGGGGAACAATTCCGCATCCCCAAGGAAATCCGCCCCGAATCGATCAAGCCCGAATATCAGAGCTGGGCCAACCGCTCTGAGAGTGTCCTGGAGACCGGCGCAACAGGCATCGGCAGTTGCACGCCGGTTGGCATCAGCAGTAGCGGCTGCATCGTCCAGCAGTTCCGCCGCGCGCGTGGTGAGAACAAGGCGCGCAAGGAAGCCGACGCAGCCAATAGCCCGCAATAGGGCCTGATCTTGGGGGGCAAGGCAGGACCGGCGGGAACGACGGGCGCGGCGCGACCCAAGCCGCTTGGCGCCGACAGGTTCGAGCGGCTGCTGGCGATCGGCGCGATCATCATGCTCGGCTTCGTGGTCGCCGCAATCCTGCGCGGGCAGCCGTCGTGGCCGCGCGTGCCGCTTGCGCTTTGGGTCCATCTCGCGACGATGGTCACCGCCTTGGCGCTGACGCCGGTGATGCTGTTGCGGCGCCGGGGCGACCGACCCCACCGCCTAATCGGCACGATCTGGGTCGCGGCGATGCTGCTGACCGCACTCGACACCTTTCTGCTGCGCCGAGCCAATCATGGCGGCTTCAGCATCATCCATCTCCTGTCGCTGTGGGTGTTGATCCAGGTGCCGTGGATCTGGTGGTCGGCGCGCACGCACAACATCGCCCATCATCGCAGCTCGGTGCGCGGCATGGTGTTCGGCGCGCTGCTGATCGCGGGGTTCTTCACTTTCCCATTCAATCGCCTGCTGGGCCAGTGGCTGTTCGGCTGAGCCATGGGGTGGCTCGCCGATCGCCGCGCGGTGCCGACGCTGCTGTTTGCGCTGGTGTGGCTTTCCTGCGGCTGGTTCGGATCATGGGAGTTCAACCCCAATAACTCGACGCGGCTGTTCGCGGCGATTTCGCTGGCTGAACAGGGCGATGCAACGATCGATGAATTCGCCCATCTGACGATCGACAAGGCCCAATTCGGCCCCCACACCTATCTCGACAAAGCGCCGGGGATGACGCTGCTCGCGACGCCGATTGTCACGGGCGCATATGTGGCGACGGGGGAGGGCGCGCGGCGGCTCGAAAAGCGGATCGAGGCGCCCGATCTTACGCGCTATCTGCGGCTGCGGCTAAGGCTGGCGACGGTGTTCATCAGCGGGCTGCTCACGGCGTTGGCGGCGGTCGCGCTCTGGTCGCTGGCAAGGGGACTGACCGGCAGCGATGACGCCGCGTTGTTCGCCGCGCTTGCCTATGCGCTCGGGACGCCGGTGTGGGGGTGGTCGACGACCTTGTTCGGCCATGCCCCGGTGGCCGCGCTCTGGATGATCGCGATTTGGGCAGTGTGGCGCGGCACTCCGGGCCGGGCCTCCTCGCGCCATGCGTTGATCGCCGGCGCGGCGCTCGGCTGGGCCGTCGCGATCGAATATCAGGCAGTGCTCGGTGGTAGCTTGATAGGGTTGTGGGCGCTGTGTCGGCTGCGCGGGCAGACCGGGGCATGGCGCGCGGCTGCTTGGGCGGTCGCAGGCGGCGCGACGGCGGGACTGGCACTGATCGGTTACAACCTGCTCGCTTTCGGGACACTCTTCCGGCTCGGCTATCAAGGCGTGGTCGGGTTTGACGGGATGCAGCAGGGGTTGTTCGGGCTGACGACGCCCAAGGCTGACGTGCTGCTGGAGATCTTGTTCGGGCTGCGGCGCGGGCTGTTCTGGGTTGCGCCGGTGCTGGTGCTGGCGCCGATTGGCCTGCTGCGACTGGCGCGGATCGATCGCGCGATGGCGCTGATGCTGACGGCGGTGATCGCGATCGTGCTGCTGGTGAATGCGAGTTATTTCTATTGGGACGGCGGCTTTTCGACCGGCCCGCGCCATTCGGTGCCAGCGATTCCGATGCTGGCCCTCGCGCTCGCGCCGCTGTGGGTGGGACTGGAGCGCGCGCGTGCCCGGATCGCCGCGGCGGTGCTGCTGGGCGTCTCGATCGCGATTAACCTGGCGATTGCCGCGACCGAGATCGTCGCGCCCGAAAGCTACCGCTTTCCGCTGTGGCGCCCGATCCTTGCTGAGGATTGGCCGCGCGGCCTGTTCCGTGATGTGCCGGGCGAATTTTGGGGCTGGTCGCATTGGGCCGGGATGGCGGCGTATCTGCTGCTTGCAGGCGTGCTGGCGGCGGCGCTGGTCAACGCAAGGCGTGCGCGATTGGTCGACACGCGAGTTTGAGCTTCACTTTGCAGCCGCAATCGCGCATGCGCCGCGCCCATGGTTGAGAAAATTCTGGCGGTATTGGCGGGCTTCACCATCTGGGTGATCAGTTCGGGGGGCTACATTGGCATTGCGGTGCTGATGGCGATCGAAAGCGCGTGCATTCCGCTCCCGTCCGAGATCATCATGCCGTTCGCGGGTTACCTCGTCTACAAAGGCGAGATGAACCTGTTCCTTGCCGCGACGGCGGGGGCGATCGGGTGCAATCTGGGGTCGATCATCGCCTATGAAGTCGGCAAGCGCGGCGGGCGCCCGCTGCTGCTGCGCTACGGCAAATGGGTGCTGATCGGCGAAGGCGAGATCGACGCCGCCGACCGCTTTTTCGCGCGCTTCGGCAATATGGCGGTGCTGATCGGGCGGCTGTTGCCCGCGAT
Organism: uncultured Stakelama sp.; assembly: GCA_964449575.1. Taxonomy (GTDB): domain Bacteria; phylum Pseudomonadota; class Alphaproteobacteria; order Sphingomonadales; family Sphingomonadaceae; genus Sphingomonas. Next base: position 51,119 of record CAYUYZ010000011.1, on the reverse strand, counting down.
CCGATCATTCATTGCTTTCCCCGCCGGGGTCGCGCGGATGCCGCTGATCCCGTTCCACATCTACACCTTTGTGGGTTCGTGGCCGTGGTGCTTCGGGCTGGCGTGGCTCGGGATGGTTCTCGGCGAGAAATGGGACAGCGACCCGCGCGTGAAAGCAGCGTTTCATTCGGCGGACGCGCTGATCGGGGTGTTGTTGGTGGTCGCGGTGGTGTGGTTCGTCTGGCACCGACTGCGCGGGGCGAAACGGGTTTAAACTTCCCGCATTCTCGAGAATTGTAATCTCCGCCGCTTGTTTCGAGCGAAGTCGAGAAACAGGCCACAAGCGGATCGCCTCGCTCCCGTGTCTCGACTTCGCTCGACACGAACGGGGGGGTTAAGGCAATTCCAACCGCGCCGCTGCCGCCTGCGTCCTTGCATCGCGGCCCGGTGCGCCCTTCGCCGCCAGCGCCTGATAGCGCGCAAGCGTGTCCGCATCCGCGCGTTCGGGTGAGCCGCTGTCGAAGGGTGGCGCGGGATCATATTCGAGGCTCAGCTGCACCAGCCGCGCATGCGCTTCGCCCCGGATCGCGGCGGTAAGCGCGAGCGCAAAGTCGATCCCCGCCGTCACCCCGCCGCCTGTCACCCGGTTGCGGTCGAACACGACGCGTGCGTGTTCCGGAATCGCGCCGAAGCTCGCGAGGTGGTGGTGCTGCGCCCAGTGGCTGGTCGCGCGATAGCCTTTCAACAGCCCCGTCGCGCCGAGGATCAGCGAGCCGGTGCACACACTCGTCACCCAGGTCGCGCCCGCCGCCGCGCGCTGCACCCAGGCGAGCGTCTCGGCATCGTCGATCGCATCGTTGACGCCGAAACCGCCGGGCACGCAGAGGATGTCGGGCTGTACTGCGTCATCGAAAGTCGCGGTCGGCAACAGCGAAAAGCCCGCGTCGCTCGGTACGGGATCGCGTGTTTTCGCGACCAGATCGACGGTTGCCTTGCCGAGTCGCGACAGGACTTGCGCCGGGCCGGTCAGGTCGAGCTGGGTCACTTGAGGAAAGAGCAGAAACGCAACGCGGATCGGGGACAGGTCGGGCATGGCGGGGCTCCATCGGTCGGTGGGATGCCCAGGCGAGGCGGCGGGTCGTCGGCCGCGCTCCCCGGTGGTGCTCCACCCGATCGCCAGTCACGCGGCGCTGGTTAAGTTACCCGAATGCCTGATGTTAGGGAAGCGCCCTCAAACCGTTTGCCCTGAGCTTGTCGAAGGGCCGTTCTTCTTTTGGGAAGACGTCGAAAAAGAAAGACGGTGCTTCGACAAGCTCAGCACGAACGGCGTTAGCGGAGGTGAATAGACGCAGGTTACCAGAAGCGGCTACCCGGAATGCCCTTGAACGGCCCCGCCAGATCCGGCGTGATCCAGCCGCCGTAAAAGCCGCCCGGCTGCGGCGTCACTTGCGCGCCATCGACGAGCACCTCGTCAAAGGGCGCCGCGTAGAAGGCGATATGGTCGCGCAACAGCGCAAAGCCCGGCGTTGGCTTGGGATAGAACCAGCCGACGCCCGGCAGCACATCGTCGGCCACGACGACGTCGACATAGCGCGCATTACCCTTCCATTCGCAAAAGCTGCTGCCCGATGCCGCTCGAAGCAGCGCCGCGTCGACGTCGTCGGGCGGGAAATAATAGGTTGGCGGGTGGCTCGTTTCGAGCGTGCGGATCGCCGCGCGGGTTTCGGCGACGGTCACGCCGCGGTGGCGGATGACGAGGTGACGGCCGGTGCGTTCGGCGCGTGGCGGACGGGGGTAATCCCACACGCTTTCCTGGCCCGGCCCGACGGGGTCGCGCCGCACGCTCATCGCGCGAGCCTCTGCAGGGCGGGCCGGACAACGAGAAAACGCCGGTAAAGCCATTCGAGCGCGCCGAGCACCCAATTGTTGCGGGCCGCTAGGCCCAGCGGGCGCAGCGCCGGAATCGCGCGCCACATTGCCGCAAAAGCCGCCGCACCCGACAGCATGACGCCATTCTCGCGGGCATGAAAGCGGGCCAGCAATGCCGCTCGGTCGATCGGGCACGAACCGTCACCGGTGACATCGACAAACTCGATTCGCCCGCGCCGGTCGAGCCGCCGCATCAGCGCAATCTCGCGCGTGCATAGCGGGCAATCGCCATCGAACCAGACCGTCAGCTGCGTCATAGGCGTGCTATGGGGGCAGCGCGCGGGGCTTGTCACGACCCTCGGCCCGAAATCCCGTATTGTCGCGGATCGTCGCCACCCCACATTCGCCAGGCCGCTTTAAAAGGAAAACAGTTTGGCCATCGATCGCACCAAAAGTCCGGGCCTGCGCGTGCCGAGCGGGCGGCTGTCGCGACTCGCGCGCTTCGGTGGCCTCGCGACCAACATCGCGGGCGGCATGATGCTCGACGGCGCGCGGCAATTCGCGGCGGGCAAGCGGCCGTCGGTCAGCGACTTGCTGCTCACCCCCGCCAATGCGCTGAAAGTGACGCACCAACTCGCGCAGTTGCGCGGCGCGGCGATGAAGCTTGGCCAGCTTGTGTCGATGGACGCGGGCGAAATGCTGCCGCCCGAGCTCGCCGAAATCCTCGCGCGGCTGCGTTCGGATGCGCAGCACATGCCCGACGGACAGTTGCAGGCGGTGCTCAACCAGCGTTGGGGCCGCGACTGGCGGGTGAAATTCCAGTCCTTCTCGCCGCGCCCTTTTGCCGCCGCCTCAATCGGGCAGGTCCACCGCGCGCGCACCCGCGACGGGCGCGATCTGGCGGTGAAGATCCAGTACCCCGGCGTTGCAAAGAGCATCGACAGCGATGTCGACAATGTCGCCACCCTGCTGCGGCTGTCGAACTTGTTGCCCAAGACGCTCGACATCGCGCCGTTGCTGGTCGAGGCCAAGCGCCAGTTGCACGAGGAAGCCGATTATGCGCGTGAGGGCGCGTGTCTGGTGAAGTTCGCCGATCTGCTCGCCGATGCGCCCGAGTATCGCGTGGCGAAATTCCACCCCGACCTGAGCGGGCCGGAAATCCTCGCGATGGGCTATGTCGAAGGGATGCCGGTCGAATCTCTCGCGCGCGCCAGCCAGGAAGAGCGCGACCGCGTGATGCTGCTGCTCAGCACGCTCACCTTGCGCGAATTGTTCGAATTCCGGCTGATGCAGACCGACCCCAATTTCGCCAATTACCGCTATGATCGCGCGAAGCGGCAGCTCGTGCTGCTCGATTTCGGCGCGACGCGGGCGTTCCCGGCCGAAGTCGTCGCCGGTTACCGCAAGCTGTTCGAAGCAGCGCTTGCCGACGATGCGGCGGCTGCGCGCGAAGCCTTGATCGGCCTCGGCCTCTTCTCGCCGCGCGCGGTTGATCGGCACCGCAAGTCGATCGACGCGATCATCGAACATGGGCTCGAGCTGTTCCGCCGCGAAGGCATTTTCGACTTCGGCAATGTCGCCGCCGCCAATGCGATGCGCGACGAAGGGCTCGATATCGCCGCCGACCGCGCCAACTGGCACATCCCGCCGGTCGATGCGCTGTTCCTGCAACGCAAGATCGCGGGCGTCTATCTGCTCGCGACGCGGCTCAAGGCGCGCGTCGATGTGCGCGCGCTGATTGAGGCGCAGCTTGCTCAGCCGGTGAAGGCGGACCCCATCGACCAGCCGAGCGCGGGCGCCTTGGCTTCGTAAGCCGCGATGGCGGGATCGTCGCGCAAGGTAATCGCGATCTCGTCGAGCCCTTCGATCAGGCATTGCCGCCGGAACGGATCGAGCGCGAAGTCGAACGACAGATTGCCGCGTTTGACCGTCATCGAGTCGAGGTCGATCGTGATTTCGGAGTCGGGCGCGCCGACCATCAACTGATCGATCGCGGCTTGCGGCAGCTCGACCGCGACGAAGCCATTCTTGAAGGCGTTGCCCGCGAAAATGTCCGAATAGCCCGGTGCGATCACCGCCATGATACCGCGATCCATCATCGCCCAAACCGCATGTTCGCGGCTCGATCCGCAGCCGAAATTGGCCCCCGCAATCAGGATCGGCGCCCCGGCATAGGCCGGATCGTCGAGCACCGATCCCGCCGCGCGCAGCCCTTCGAACGCATATTGGCCAAGGCCCGTGCGCACCGTCGTCTTCAGATGATCGGCGGCAATGATCATGTCGGTATCGACATTGGCGAGCCCGAGCGGGCAGGCCCGCCCGGTGATGCGGGTGACGCCGCTCACGCCATCAGCTCGCGCACATCGGCCAGCCGACCGCTCACCGCAGCAGCGGCGGCCATTGCGGGCGATACCAGATGCGTGCGCGCACCCGGCCCCTGCCGACCCTGGAAGTTGCGGTTCGAGGTCGAGGCGCAGCGCTCGCCCGGTGGCACGCGATCAGGGTTCATCGACAGGCACATCGAACAGCCCGGCTCGCGCCATTCGAAGCCCGCCTCGGTGAAGATGCGGTCGAGCCCCTCGGCCTCGGCCTGACGTTTGACGAGGCCCGAGCCGGGGACAACCAGCGCCTGCTTGATGCCCGCGTGGATGTGGCGGGTGCCGATCACGGCAGCGGCGGCGCGCAGATCCTCGATCCGGCTGTTGGTGCAACTGCCGATGAAGACATGCTCGATCGCGACATCGGCCATCCGTGTTCCGGCGCTCAGGCCCATGTACGCCAGCGATTGCGCGGCGGCGACGCGCTTGGCGGGATCATCGAAACTTTCGGGATCGGGGATCACGCCGTCGATCGGCGCGGTGTCTTCCGGGCTGGTGCCCCAGGTGACGGTCGGCGCAATCGTCGAGGCGTCGATCGTCACGCTCTTGTCGAAGCGCGCGCCCTCGTCGGTGGCGAGCGTCTGCCACCACGCGACCATGTGGTCCCAATCGGCGCCGGTGGGGGCCATTGGGCGGCCCTTGAGATAAGCGAAGGTCGTCTCGTCGGGCGCGATCAGCCCCGAGCGTGCGCCTGCCTCGATCGACATGTTGGCGACCGTCAGCCGCCCTTCCATGCTGAGCGCGCGGATCGCCTCGCCGCGATATTCGATGACATGGCCATTGCCGCCCGCAGCACCAATTGTGCCGATGATCGCGAGGATCAGGTCCTTCGCCGACACGCCAAAGCCGAGCGCGCCGTCGACGCGGACTTCCATCGTCTTGGCGGGGGTGAGCCGCAGCGTCTGCGTCGCGAGCACATGCTCGACTTCGCTGGTGCCGATGCCGAACGCGAGCGCGCCCAAAGCGCCGTGCGCCGCCGTGTGGCTGTCGCCGCAAACGACGGTGGTGCCAGGCAAGGTAAAGCCTTGCTCGGGCCCGACGACATGGACGATGCCTTGGGCTGCCGCGCCATCGGGAATGTAGCGCACGCCGAAATCGCGCGCATTGGCGTCGAGTGCGGCAAGCTGCGCGGCGCTTTGCGGATCGGTGACCGGCAGGCGGTTGCCCGCCGCATCGGTGCGCCGCGTCGTCGGGACATTATGATCGGGCACCGCCAAGGTCAGGTCGGGCCGCCGCACCCGCCGCCCCGCCGCGCGCAGCCCCTCAAACGCTTGTGGCGAGGTGACTTCGTGGACCAGATGCCGGTCGATATAGATCAGGCAGGTGCCGTCACCCTGCCGCGCGACGACATGCGCGTCCCAGATTTTCTCGTACAAGGAGCGCGGCGTCATGGTCAAAAGCCTCGATTGCTCGACATCAGATCGACATGCGCGTCGCGCGCGCCGAGCCGCGCGTCAAGCAGGCGGCGAATTTCAGCGCCCATTGCCGAGCAGGAAGCATCGCCGCCCAGATCGGCGGTGAGGATCGTCCCCCGCAGCGCATCGTCGATCGCCGCGCGCAGAATCGCGGCCTCGCCGGTGAGGCCCAGCCCATCCTCAAGCAGCATCGCCGCGCTCGCAATCGCGCCGCATGGGTTGGCGAGGTCCTTGCCCGCAATATCGGGGGCCGAGCCATGGATCGGCTCGAACACCCCCGGCCCGCCGTCGCCGATGCTGGCCGAGGCAAGCAAGCCGATCGAGCCGGCAATCACCGACATTTCGTCGGACAAGATATCGCCGAACATATTCTCGGTCAGCAGCACGTCGAAGCGGCGCGGGTGCATCACCAGCGCCATTGCGGCGGAATCGACGTACATGTGGTCGAGCGCGACATCTGGGTAGCCGCGCGCAACATCCTCGACGGTGCGGCGCCACAGCTTCGACGTTGCCAGCACATTGGCCTTGTCGACCGAGGTGACGCGTTTGCTCCGCCCGCGCGCCGCCTTGAACGCGACGTGCGCGACGCGCTCGACCTCGGCGCGGGTGTAGGTGCACAAATCGCTCGCGACGCTATCGCTCAGCTTCTTCTCGCCGAAATAGCTGCCGCCGGTGAGTTCGCGCACCACCAGCACATCGGCGCCCTCGGCGATTTCGGGGCGCAAGGGCGAGAGATGCTCCAGCCCCTTGATGACGCGCGCAGGGCGCAGATTGGCGTAGAGTCCCAGCACCGCGCGCAGTTCGAGCAGGCCCATTTCAGGGCGCAGCTTGGCGCTGTCCCACGCTGGCCCGCCGACCGCGCCGAGCAGAATCGCGTCGGCCTCGACACAGGCGCCGATCGTCGCTTGCGGCAGCGGCTTGCCGTGCCGGTCGATCGCGATCCCGCCGATCGAGCGTTCCTCGAACACGAAATTGAGCCCGCAGCGATCCGACAGCAGCTCAAGGCACAGCCGCGCCTGTTGCGTCACTTCGGGGCCGATGCCATCGCCGGGGAGTAGAACGATCTTCATGCGTCTTCCTGAATTCTGCAAAGGAAAACCCCCGATCCCGGCGGGGTACGGGGGCTCTTTGCGCGTAACATTGCAACCAAATATCGCCTGTACGCGATTTTTTATATCGTCAAGCAATCAGTGACGCTAGACGCCAATGCCAACACCGATATCGATGGGAAAGTTGACCGAATGCCGCAAAATCCTCTGCCGTCACGCGATCTGGTCACCGGTGCCGCCCGCGCGCCTGCTCGCGCGATGCTGCGCGCCGCTGGCTTCGACGATGCCGCGATGGCCAAGCCGATGCTCGCGATCGTCAACAGCTGGTCGACCGTCACGCCGTGCAACATGCATTTGCGCGGCCTCGCCGATCACGTCCGGCGCGGGATTGAGGAAGCGGGCGGCACCGCGGTCGATTTCAACACGATCGTCGTCACCGACGGCATTTCGATGGGTACGCCGGGGATGCGCGCGAGCCTGATGAGCCGCGAGACGATTGCCGATTCGGCCGAACTTGCGGTGCGCGGGCACATGCTCGACGGCGTCGTGTTCCTGGTCGGTTGCGACAAGACGATTCCGGCGGCGGCAATTGCGGCGGCGCGACTCGATCTGCCGTGCGTGATCCTTTACGGCGGGTCGATCATGCCGGGGCACATCGGCGACAAGGCAATCACGATTCAGGACGTGTTCGAAGCCGTCGGCGCGCATGGCGCGGGCACGCTCGACGACGCGGGGCTGAAGGCGGTCGAGGTCGCCGCCTGTCCGGGGGCGGGCGCCTGTGGGGGCCAGTTCACCGCCAACACGATGGCGCTGGCGATGAGTTTTCTGGGGCTATCGCCGATGGGGCTGAACGACGTGCCTGCGACGCATCCCGACAAGGGTGAGACCGCCGCCGAAGCCGGGCGCGTTCTGGTGGATGCGGTGCGTGAGGGGCGCAACGCGCGGCAGTTCATCACGCCGACGAGCTTGCGCAACGCAGCGATTGCCGGGACCGCGACGGCAGGATCGACCAACCTGATCCTCCATCTGCTCGCGATTGCGCGCGAGGCCGGCATCGGCGCCGACGAGTTCGGACTCGACCTGTTCGATTCGCTGTCGCGCACCACGCCGGTGATTGCTGACCTGAAGCCCGGTGGCCGCTTCATGGCGCCCGATATGAGTGCTGCGGGCGGCACGCCGTTGCTTGGGCGGCGGCTGATGGAAGCCGGGCTGATCACCGACGCGCCGACGATCACCGGCGCGAGCTTGTTCGAGACTTTCGCAGGCGCGCCCGAAACGCCGGGCCAGCAAGTGATCGTCACGGCTAACGCGCCGATCAAGGCACGCGGTGGCTATGGTATCCTCTACGGCAATCTCGCGCCCGATGGCTGTGTGGTGAAGCTCGCCGGGCATGACCGGCTGAGCTTTGAGGGACCGGCGAAGGTTTATGACGGCGAGGAAGCGACTTTTGCCGCGCTCGAAGCGGGCGAGATCGTCGCGGGCGATGTCGTGGTGATTCGCGGCGAAGGGCCGGTCGGCGGGCCAGGCATGCGCGAGATGCTCGCGGTAACGGCGGCGATCCAGGGGCGGGGGCTGGGCGATTCGGTCGCGCTCGTCACCGACGGGCGGTTTTCGGGCGCGACCTATGGCTTCATGGTCGGGCATATCAGCCCCGAAGCCGCGCTCGGTGGCCCGATCGCGCGGCTTGCAAGCGGCGACCGGGTGCGAATCGATGTCGAAGCGCGGGTGTTCGAAACCTCTGCCGATCTGGCGTCGCGGCCCTTGCCCGAAGCCAAGCGGCGGCGCGATGTGATCGGCGTCTATGCCAAATATGCGCGCAGCGTCGGCTCGGCATCGCACGGTGCGGTGACCAGTGGGGCCGATTTAAGCCCCGCCTGATTGTCCGGATCGGCGCGGGCTAGGGAAGGTGCCCGCGCGCCATCCGGACAACGAGAATCGGCTCAGAACCGACCTGGCGCGCTTGCCTCGGGCAAAAGCCTGACTTAAGAGCGCCATCGCGTCAGGTTCCCAGGGATGGGAATAATAGGGAACGCAGAAGCCAGCCTTTGGGCCGGTACTCTGCGGCTGTCCCCGCAACTGTGACCGGAGAGCGGTCGCCCAATGATGCCACTGGTCGCTTGCGGCCGGGAAGGCGGGGCGAGCGTGTTGACCCGGGAGCCAGGAGACCTGCCTGACGCGGTCGGTCCTTTGCGCGGACGGGGTGTTCAGCGTGATCGAGGGTCTTTCCTCGCGTGACGACATCAGTCGGGGTGCGCGCGCGGAGGACCGGAATCCGTGTCTCAGCGTCGTGTTCCCCTTGTTGTTGAGGAAGGGAAGCACATGCTTTTGCGTCAGATTATTTCAATTTCGCCATTTTTGGGTGTTACCGCTCCAGGCTTGGCGGCACAATTGCCTTTCGACTCTCAACCTATCCCCGTTCGGGCTGAGCTTGTCGAAGCCCCGTCCTTCCTTTTTACGCCGGGGGAAGAGAAGAGCAGCCCTTCGACAAGCTCAGGGCGAACGGGAGAGGTGGGTGATGCCGTCGCAAGCGAGGCGGATCGTGAGCAGGTCGATACCGTCGTCGTCACCGCCAACCGCAGCCCCGAGCCCGTTTCGCGCATCGGCCAGTCGGTGACGGTGATCGATGCCAAAGCACTCGCCCAGCGCCAAACGACCAGCGTCGCCGAACTGCTGCGCACCGTGCCGGGGGTGTCGATCATCCGCAACGGCGGCATCGGCGGCACATCGTCGGTGTTCATTCGCGGCGCCGAAAGCGACCAGACGGTCGCGCTGATCGACGGGGTGAAGCTCAACGATCCGTCGTCGCCAGGCGGGGGATTCAACTTCGGCAATCTGCTCGTCGGCAATATCGAGCGGGTCGAGGTGCTGCGCGGGCCGTCGTCGGTGCTCTGGGGCAGTCAGGCGATTGGCGGTGTCGTCAACCTCATCACCGTCGAGCCGACCAAGGCGTTGCAGGTCAACGCGCGCGGGGAATATGGCTATCGCAACAGCGGGCAGCTCGTGGGCAACATTTCGGGCAAGGCCGGGCCGCTGTCGATCAGCGCGGGCGGCGGCTGGTTCACCACTGATGGCATTTCGGCCTTCAGCGAAGCACGCGGCGGGCGCGAGCGGGATGGCTATCGCAATTACGGCGCGAACGTGAAACTCAGCCTCGCGCTGACGAAAGATGTTTCGATCGAGGCACGCGGTTACTACGCCGACACCCGCGCCGGGTTCGACGGTTTCGCGCCGCCGACCTTTGCCTTTGGCGACACCCGCGAGGAAGCACGGACGCGCGAATTGGTCGGTTATGTCGGCGGCAAGGCGGCGCTGTTCGGCGGTCGCTTCCGCAACCGGATCGGCTTTGCCTATACCGAGATCCGCCGCCGCTCGATCGACCCCGACGGCTTCTTGCTGGAAACGTTCAACGGCAATGGCCGCAACGAACGCTTTGAATATCAGGGCAATCTCGACATCACCAAGGGGGTGAGCGCGACCTTCGGCTTTGAGCGCGAGACCTCGCGTTTCACGACGGTAAGCTTTGGCGGGCCGCAATCGATCGGCCGCGCGCGGATCGACAGCGTCTATGGCCAGATCGTCGCGACGCCGCTGCCGGGGCTGACGCTCACCGGCGGCGTGCGGCATGACGAGCATGACCGCTTTGGCGGCGCAACGAGCTTTGCCGGGAGTGGGGTCTATTCGCCCAATGGCGGTGCGACCACCTTCCGCGCGAGCTACAGCGAAGGCTTCAAGGCGCCGTCGCTGTTCCAATTGTTGAGCGACTTCGGGAACACCCGGTTGCGGCCCGAACGCGCCAAGGGCTGGGATGCGGGCGTGACCCAGACCGCGCTTAGCGGGGCGGTCGAGGCGAGTGCCACCTATTTCCGCCGGACCTCGACCGATCTGATCGACTTCATCAATTGCCCGGTGCAGACCGGCATTTGCACGAACCGGCCATTTGGGGTTTATGACAATGTCAACCGAGCGGTGTCGCAAGGCGTTGAACTGACGCTGAAACTGAAGCCTGTCGAAGCCTTGTCGGTGCAGGCGAACTACACCTATCTCGACGCATCGAACCGATCGGTGGGGAGCGCCAATTTCGGGCGCAAGCTGGTGCGGCGGCCGGGGCAGAGCATCAATGCCAGCGTCGATTATCGCTGGGCTTTCGGGCTGTCGACCGGGGCAACGGTGACGCATGTCGGCGGCAGTTTCGTCGATGCCAGCAATAGTCAGCGGCTGGCGGGCTATGTGCTCGCCGATCTGCGCGCGGCCTATCCGGTGACGCGCCACATCGAAGCCTATGGCCGGATCGAAAATTTGTTAAACGAACGTTATGAGACCGTGCCGCTCTACGGCCAGCTTGGGCGGGCGGCCTATATCGGCGTAAGGGTGCGCTATTGATCCGTGCGGTTGCCGTGGCGGCGCTGCTGGCGCTGGGTGGGTGCGGGGCAAGCGCGCCCCCACCTGCCGTGCGTGAGGGCAAGCCGCTGCGGATCGTGTCGGTCAATCCGTGCATCGATGCGGTGCTGATGCGTGTTGCCGATCCGGGGCAGATTGTGGCGATCAGCAGCTATTCGCACGATCCGCGCGCGACCTCGATTCCGCTCGCCCAAGCGAAGCGGTTCGCGGCGATCGACGGCAGCGCGGAGGCGATCGTGGCACTCCGCCCTGATCTGGTGCTCGCGAGCGGATCGCTGACGCCCGCGACATCGGCGGCGCTGGCGCGGCTCGGCATCCGCAAGGTCGAACTCGGCCTGCCGCAGAGCATCGCCGAGAGCGAAACGCAGGTGCGCGATATCGCGCGTGCGGTCGGCCACCCCGCGCGCGGCGACGCGCTGGCAGGCGAGATGGCGGCGGCAGTGGCGTCCGCGCGCGCGCCGGGGGCGCCGGAGCCAGCGCTGATCTGGCAGGGCGGGGGCCTTGTTCCTGCCGCCGGGACCTTGCCCGACGAAATGCTGCGCACGGCAGGCTTTGCCAATCAGGCGGCAAGATATGGCCTGCGCAATTGGGACCAATTGCCGCTCGAACGCTTGGTCGCGCGCCCGCCGGACGTGCTGCTGACTCCGCCGGGTGCCGCGCGCGACGACCGGTTGCTCGGCCACCCGGTGCTGCGACGGCTCCGAACGCGGATCGCGGTGCGCGATTTCCCTGAGCGGCTGCTGTTCTGCGGCGGCCCGACGATCATCGACGCGCTCGCGCGGCTGCGCGCCGTGCGGCAGTCGCTATGAAGCGGCTCAATCTGCTGCTCGTCGTCAGCATCGCGCTGGCGATGCTGGTCTCGTTGTTCGCGGGGAAAGTCTGGGTGCCGCTCGGGGTGTGGGGCAGCGACGATCCGCGCTGGCTGATCATCGCTGAATTGCGGCTGCCGCGCACGCTGCTGGCGGCAGCGGTGGGCGCGGCGCTCGGCATGTCGGGGGCGGCGATGCAGGGCTATCTGCGCAACCCGCTCGCCGATCCAGGACTGTTCGGCGTATCGGCGGGCGCGGCGCTTGGCGCGGTGCTGTCGCTGTTCTTCGGGTTTAGCGCGCCCTTCTGGCTGCTGCCGAGCTTTGCGCTGGTGGGGGCGGCGGGGGCGATGGCGCTGCTCGCGCTGCTGGTCGGGCGATCGGGGAGCATCATCGTGTTCACGCTGGCGGGGGTGATCCTGTCGACGATTGCCGGATCGCTGACCGCGCTCGCGATCAGCCTTGCGCCGTCGCCCTTCGTGACGACGCAGATCGTGACTTGGCTGATGGGCGCGCTGACCGACCGGAGCTGGAACGACGTCTGGGTCGCGCTGCCGCTCCTGGGTGCGGGGATGGCGGTGCTCGCGTTCACGGGCCGCGCGCTCGATGCGCTGACGCTGGGCGAGGAGGCGGCGCGGACGATGGGCGTCGATCCGGTCCGGCTCCAATGGCTGGTGGTCGCAGGCGTCGGGCTGTGCGTCGGCGGGTCGGTCGCGGCGGCGGGGGTGATCGGCTTCGTCGGGCTGATCGTGCCGCACCTTGTGCGCCCGTTCGCGGGGCACAAGCCATCGGCGGTGCTGCTGCCGTCAGCGCTGGCGGGGGCGTTGCTGGTGCTGCTTGCCGACTGCGCGGTGCGCGCGATGCCGACCGTCAGCGAGTTGCGGCTGGGGATTGCGATGTCGATGCTCGGCGCGCCGTTTTTCCTGATCTTGCTCTTCCGGATGCGGCGGGGGCTGGCATGAGCGCGCTTGCGGCCGAGGGCGTGACGTTGACGCTCGGCGGGGCGAAAGTGCTCGATGCGGTGCGCGCATCGTTCGCGCGGGGGCAAGTGACGGTGGTGCTGGGGCCGAATGGCGCCGGCAAATCGAGCTTGATGGCCTGCCTCGCCGGGCTACGCATGCCCGATGCCGGGGCAGTGACGCTCGATGAGGTGCCTCGCGCGGCAATCCACCGCCGCGATCTCGCACGGCGGATCGGCTTTCTGCCGCAAACCGCTGATGTGCATTGGGATGTCGATGTCGCGACCTTGGTCGGCCTCGGCCGTTTCCCGCATCTCGGGCGCTGGGGCGAGAGCGATGCCGATCGCGCGGCGGTGGCGGAGGCGATGGCCGCGACCGATGTTACGCGCTTTGCGAGCCGCGCGGTCACTACGCTGTCAGGCGGTGAGCGGGCGCGCGTGTTGCTCGCGCGGGTGCTGGCGGGGACACCCGAATGGTTGCTGGCGGACGAACCGCTCGCCAATCTCGACCCCGCGCACCAGCTGATTACCCTCGATTGCCTGCGCCGCGTGGCAGCGGCGGGGGCGGGCGTGGTGGTGGTGCTCCACGACCTCAACCACGCCGCGCGCGTCGCCGATCAGGTGATCCTGATGCGCGGCGGCGCCGTGATCGCGCAAGGGACGCCCGACGAGGTGCTGACCGAAGCATTGATCGCGCAGGCTTACGGCGTCGGCGCGCATGTCGGCACGCTGCCCGACGGGCGCCGCTTCGTCATTCCCACGGGCGTTTTGGCGGGCTAGTCTTTGATATTACTTTGTTGACCCGCTTGTTTCGAGCGAAGTCGAGAAACAGGCCACAAGCGGTGCGCGGGGTGTCTCGACTTCGCTCGACACGAACGGGTGGGGTTTCAAGCTGGAGCCATATCGGTTTAGGAAACCAAGCATGACCACCATCTACGGCATCAAGACCTGCGACACCGTCCGCAACGCCCGCGCGTGGCTTGACGCGCACGGCATTGCCCACCGCTTCCACGATTACCGCGCCGAGGGCATCGACGACGCCAAGCTGCGCGGCTGGGCGCGCGTGCTGGGCTGGGAAAAACTGCTCAACAAGAGCGGCCCGAGCTTTCGCTCGCTACCCGACGCCGACAAGGCCGATCTGACCGAAGCCAAGGCCATCACGCTGATGCTGGCGAACCCGACGCTGATCAAGCGCCCGGTGCTCGAAGCGGGCGAAGCGCTGCTGCTCGGTTTCAAACCCGACGATTATGCGGCGAAACTCGGCTGATCGGCGGTCGCGATCATTTAGTTCACGCGGAGGCGCGGAGACGCGGAGATTTTTCGCGCAGAGGCGCAGAGATCGCATCGCGGCAGGCAACCGCCTCGCGCCAGCGAGGCCTTTGAACATCGAAAGCCGCTGACGCGGCAAAGTTCGACCAGTCCCCCCATACGCTCTGCGCTCTCCGCGCCTCCGCGTGAACAAAAATCCCTACATGAATACGCGCAACGCGTTGGTTGGCAGCGGCCTTTGCGCGCCCCATATCCCTCGCTCAACCACGGAGCATCGCACATGGTCACCGCCACCTGGAACGACACGATCATCGCCGAATCGGACAAGACGGTCGTCGTCGAGGGCAATCATTATTTCCCGCCCGATTCAGTGAAGATGGACCTGCTGGTCGACAGCGGCACCCAGTCGACCTGCCCGTGGAAGGGCGTTGCCAGCTACAAGAGCATCGTCATCGGCGATGCGCGCAACGCCGATGCCGTTTGGTATTATCCTGCTCCAAAGTCGGCTGCCGACAACATCAAGGGCTATTTCGCCTTCTGGAAGGGCGTTAAGGTCGCCTGACGAATTTCCGGGGGCCGAGATGACCGTGATTGCCACACTCCAGTCGCTGCAACTCGGCAAGATCGCGCCAATCGGTCCTGAAGGCGTGCCGAGCGGAATCGTCAAGCATCCCGTGGCGGGGCCGGTCGAATTGCGCGGGCATCAGCTCGTTGGTGACGAGACCGCCGATCTCACTGTCCATGGTGGACCGGACAAGGCGGTCTATGGCTATTCGGCCGATCTCTATTCGGTGTGGGCGGCGGAGCGTCCCGCGCATGCCGCGCGGCTGACCCCCGGCGTGTTCGGCGAAAATCTGACGATTGCCGGGATCACCGAAGCCGATCTGTGCATCGGCGACATCCACGCAATCGGCACTGCGCGGCTGCAAATATGCCAGCCGCGCCAGCCCTGCTTCAAATTCGCGCTGCGGTTCGAAGACGCGACGATGCCCAAGGCGATGGTGCGCTCGGGCCGGTCGGGCTGGTATTACCGCACGATCGAGGAAGGCGTGCTGGAGGCCGGCGACGAGATCACGCTCGTCGAGCGCCCGCATCCGGGGCTGGCGTTCGTGCGGATGGTCGAAATCGTCAACTTCGGTCAGGCGACCGAAGCGGAGCTCGCGCTGATGGCGGAGTCCGACGGGCTCGCGGTGTGGCTGCGCAGCCGCGCGCGGGCGGCGCTGCGCGACTGATCTTGCGCTGCTGCCAGGTTCGGCGCAGGTTGCACGCGGGTTTGGGGGAGACGGGCGATGCGCGCACCATTTGGCAAGCCGCCGATCTGGTTCTGGATCGTCAGCATGGTTTTTCTGCTCTGGGCATGCGTGGGCCTGTTTGCCTTCTACAGCCAGGTGCTCGATTCCGCCGCGATCGCGGCGTTGGACGGCTATGATCGCCACATGCTCACGTCGATGCCGGTCTGGCTGAAGGCGGTTTACGGCATTGCAACGGTCGCGGCGGCGCTCGGCGGGGTGCTGCTGTTGGCGCGATCGGCGCTTGCCCGGCTTGTTTATCTCGTGTCGCTCGTCAGCATCATCGTGCAGTTCGGCTATACGCTCGGCGCGACCGATCTGATCGCCGTGAAGGGCTTTGTCGTCGCGGCGGGTTTTCCGATCTTCATTATCGTGATGGGGGTGGTGCAACTCTGGTTCGCGCGCCTCGCCACCGGGCGTGGGTGGCTGCGCTAAGCATCCGGTACCCCCCACTGGAAAACGTCGTCGAGCGGCTTGCCGAACACGGCAGCGATCCGGAACGCGGCTTCGAGCGAAGGCGAGTATTTCCCCGCTTCGATCGCGGCGATCGTCTGGCGCGTCATGCCGATCGCTTCGCCAAGTTCGGCCTGCGTCATTTCGCCGGCGAGGAAGCGCAGCGTGCGGATTTTGTTGGTGAAGGGCAAGGTCATGGCTCAATAACCGCGCCGGTAGTAATAAAGCTGTGCGCCAACGCGGACCAGCTCGGCGATCACGACCGTGGCGATTAACAGGTTGAGCCGCCCCGCCGCGCTGATGTGATAGAAAATCGCGAACAAATTTCCCCAAACCCCCAGCACCAGCGGGTAATAGGCCGCATGGGTGCCGCGCAGATGGATAGTCTTCTCGCGCTCATCCTCCTTTAGCTGCGCCTCCTTTGGGGCACGAATGGCCAAAGCGGTCGCGGCGATCGACATCGAGCCGATGATGACGATGGTCACCGGCACCAGCATGCCCGCAACGGCCCATGCCCCCTCCGGCCGGTCGACGATCGACCAGGGATAGGTGATGAAATACCAGCCAAACGCCACGGCGAGGCTCGCAAAGGAAACCCAGTGAATTTTCTCGCGAAAGGACATTCTATCTGCTCCAATGTTCGTGATATGAGACTCAATGTTATATAAAGCTAACATTGAGTCAACAATAATCGTCACACGCCGCGTCAGCACTGGCGGCGGCAGCCATCTGCCGCTAGCGATGCACCCCATGTCCACGACCTACACCATCGATACCGCAACGAGCCGCGCGACCCCGACTCCGGCGCCGATGAAGCGGCTGACGATCCCGGCGATCCGCGCGCGCAAGGGGCGCGAGCCGCTGGTGATGCTGACGGCGTACACCGTGCGGATGGCGCAACTGCTCGATCCGCATTGCGACTTGCTGCTCGTCGGCGACAGTCTGGGGCAAGTGATTTACGGCCTGCCATCGACAATCCCGGTCACACTCGAGATGATGGCGGCACATGGCGCGGCGGTGGTGCGTGGCAGCTATCACGCGGTGGTGGTGATCGACATGCCGTTCGGCAGTTACGAAACATCGCCCGAGGTTGCGTTCGAAAGCGCGGTCTATCTGCTCAAGGAAACCGGCGCCGCGGCCGTCAAGCTCGAAGGTGGCGTGGCGATGGCGCCGACGGTGCGTTTCCTTGTTGAGCGCGGCATTCCCGTCATGGGGCATGTGGGGCTGACGCCACAGGCGGTGAATATCCTTGGCGGCTATGGCGCGCGTGGGCGCACCCAGGCCGAAGCCACCAAAATCCTCGATGATGCGCGCGCGATCGATCAGGCGGGCGCGTTCGGCATCGTCATCGAAGGCGTGGTCGAGCCGATCGCGGTCGAGGCCACGCGGACGATCGATTGCCCGACGATCGGCATTGGCGCATCGGCGCAGTGCGACGGCCAAGTGCTGGTGATCGACGATATGCTCGGCATGTTCGATCGCACGCCGCGCTTCGTGAAGCGCTTTGACGACCTGGCTGGCCGTATTTCCGCCGCGGTTCAAACCTATGCGGACGAGGTGCGGTCGCGTGCTTTTCCCGGACCGGAACAGACCTACGCGCCCAAGGATTGATACACTTTCGCTTCGTGCGCCGCGCCGCTAAGGTCCGCGCCTTTCCACACCCAAAGGGAGTCCACCTTGGCCGTTACGCCGACAACCGACAAAGCATTCCTGCGCGAAGTCGATGAAGAATTGCGGCGCGATCAGGCGGCGCAGCTCTGGCAGCGCTATGGGCGGGTAATGATCGGCGCGGTGGTCGCCGGGCTGCTGGCGTTCGGCGGCTATCTGATCTGGCAAAACTATAATGATCAGGCGGCGGGCGCGCAGGGCGCCAAGCTGACGGGCGTTTTCGAAACGCTCGGCAAGGGCGACGTCAAGGCGGCGGAAAAGCCTCTCGCCGAACTCGCCGCGTCGTCGAGCGACGGTTATGCCGCCAGCGCGCGCTTCGTGCAGGGCGATATCGCGCTGCAGAAGAATGATCTGAAGGGCGCCGCCAGGATTTTCGGCGCCATCGCCAATGATGCCGGCCTGTCGCCAGCCTTTCGCAACCTCGCGCTGATCCGCCAGACCAATGCTGAATTCGACACGCTGAAGCCCGAAACGGTGATCGCGCGGCTGAAACCGCTGGCGGTCAAGGGCAATCCCTGGTTCGGCAGCGCGGGCGAGCTGGTAGCGATTGCCTATCTCCAGACCAACCGCCGCGATCTCGCCGGCAAGCTCTATGCCGCGATGGCCGAGGAAGAAACACTGCCCGAAACGCTGCGCACGCGCGCGGTGCAAATGGCGGGCACGCTTGGCGTCGACGCCGTCAAGGATAGCAAGGACATGAAGCCGCAATGAAGAAGACACTGACGCTGACCGTCACGCTCACCGCGCTGTTGGCGCTGGGCGCTTGCGGGACGTTCAAAGGCCCCAAGAAGACGCCGACATTGGGCGACCGCGTCCCGATTCTGGTGTCGGAAAACGGCGCCGAGGCCGACCGGTCGATCGCCGAGGTCGACGTGCTGCTGCCTCCCGCCGAAACCAATGCCAATTGGGCACAGCCCGGCGGCGGTGCGTCGAAGTCGATGGGCCATATCACGCTGGGCGCGAATCCGACGCGGCTGTGGTCCGCGCGTATCCGCGGCGGCACGCCCAAGCTGCGGCTCGGCGCAGCGCCGGTGATTGCCGATGGCAAATTGTTCGTGGTCGATGTCAACGCGACCGTAACCGCCTTTGCCGCCGACACCGGTCGCAAGCTGTGGACCGCGGAGATTTTCGCCGACAAGAAGAACCGCGAGGCCCGCTTCGGCGGCGGCGCGAGCTTTGACGACGGCAAGATATTCGCCACCGACGGGTTGGGCGATGTCGTTGCGCTGTCGGCGGCGGACGGCAAAATGCTTTGGCGCGTCAAGCCGGGCGGCCCGCTGCGCGGCGCGCCGACGGTGTCGAACGGATCGGTCTATGTGCTGAGCCAGGATAATCAGCTCTTCGCCCTGTCACAGGCAGACGGCGCGGTGCAATGGAACCAGACGGGGACGCTCGAGTCGCAGGGCGTGTTCGGTGTCGCTGCCCCGGCAGCGGGCCGCGGTACCGTGGTTGCGGGCTTCTCTTCGGGCGAGCTTAACGCCTATCGTTATGAAAATGGCCGGACTTTGTGGGCAGACACTTTGTCGCGCACGAGCGTCACGACGTCAGTGTCGAGCATCGCCGATATCGACGCGTCGCCGGTGATCGACCAGGACCGCGTCTACGCGATCGGTGAAGGCGGGCGCATGGTCGCGCTGGAGCTGACGACCGGCAAGCGGCTGTGGGAACTCAACATTGCGGGCATCTCGACGCCGTGGATCGCGGGCGAGTGGCTGTTCGTGTCGACCGACGACGGCCGGATGATTTGCCTGTCGCGCGCCAATGGCAAAATCCGCTGGATCACCGATATTGGAGGCTTCAAGAACAAGAAGAAGCGCACCAACCCGATTTACTGGTCAGGGCCGGTGCTCGCGAGCGGGCGGCTGATCGTCGTCAATTCGCGCGGCGAAATCCTGTCGGTGAATGCAGCGAATGGCGAAATCGGCAGCAAGATCAAGGGTGGCGTTCCGGATTCACTGCCGCCGGTTGTCGCCAACAACATCCTTTATGTGCTCGACAGCAAGGGCAAGCTTACCGCTTATCGTTGAGGGTGCTGGCGGAATCGCGGCATTCGGCTTAGGAGGCGGCGATGGCACATCTTCCCGTCGTCGCAATCATCGGCCGCCCAAATGTCGGCAAATCGACGCTGTTCAACCGGCTGGTCGGCAAAAAGCTCGCGCTGGTCGACGACCGGCCCGGCGTCACGCGCGACCGGCGCGAGGGTGAGGCGAACCTGATCGGCCTTGATTTCCGCGTCGTTGACACCGCCGGTTACGAGGATGAGGACACGCAGACACTGCCCGGCCGGATGCGCCAGCAGACCGAGGCTGCGCTCAAGATGGCCGATGTCGCGTTGTTCATGATCGATGCGCGCGTGGGGCTGGTGCCGCTCGACGAGGAAATCGCGCGCTGGCTGCGTGGATCGACCACGCCGGTGGTGCTGGTCGCCAACAAGGCCGAAGGGCGCGCGGGCGAGGCAGGGGTGCTCGATTCGCTCACGCTCGGCTTTGGCGATCCGGTCCAGCTCTCGGCTGAGCATGGCGAGGGCATGGGCGACCTGTTTGAAGCGCTGTTCCCGCATCTCGAAGGCAAGGCCGAGCCGGAAGAGGAAATCGATCTCGACGATCCGGCAGCACCGTTGAAGCTCGCGATTGTCGGGCGCCCGAATGCGGGCAAGTCGACGCTCGTCAATCGCATCCTTGGCGAAGACCGGATGATCACGGGGCCGGAAGCGGGGATCACCCGCGATTCGATCGCGATCGACTGGGAATGGAATGATCCCAAGAGCGGCCCGCGCAAAGTACGGCTGATCGACACGGCCGGCATGCGCAAGCGCGCCAATGTTCAGGACAAGCTCGAGAAATTGTCGGTCGCCGACGCACTCCACGCGATTGATTTCGCCGAAGTGGTCGTGCTGCTGCTCGACGCGACGCGCGGGCTCGAAGTGCAGGATTTGAAGATCGCCGACCGTGTGCTGCAGGAAGGCCGCGCACTCGTCATCGCGATGAACAAATGGGATGTCGCCGAGGATGCGTCGAAGCTGTTCAACGGGGTACGGGCCGCGCTCGACGAGGGGCTGGCGCAGGTGAAAGGCGTGCCGCTGATGACCGTCTCGGCAGTGACCGGCAAGGGCATCGACCAGTTGCTGGGGGCCGCGTTCGAAGTGCGCGAGGCGTGGTCGCGCCGTGTGTCGACCGGCGAGCTCAACCGCTGGTTCGAACGCGCGCTGGAGGCCAACCCGCCACCCGCGCCCGGCGGCAAGCGCATCAAGCTGCGCTATGTGACGCAAGCCAAGACGCGCCCGCCTGGCTTCGTGTTGTTCGGCACGCGCGTCGATCAGTTGCCCGAAAGCTACCAGCGCTATCTGGTCAACGGCATCCGACGCGACCTTGGCTTTGGCGCGGTGCCGGTGCGCTTGACCCTGCGTGCGCCGAAAAACCCCTTCGGCAATTGACGACGCAGATTGACGCGCGCGGCCTGCGCTGCCCGTGGCCGGCGATCCGCTTGGCACGCGCGCTGCGTGACGGCGCCGATTCGGTCGAGATCATCGCCGACGACCCCGCCGCGCCGGGTGAACTTGCCGCAGTCGCGGCTGCTGCGGACGCCGATATGACGTTGATCGGCAACGATATCGCCCCCAAATTTCGCGTCGAAAGGCGCACCCCCGTCAACAACTCGTTTACTCCCGTCGGGTAGAACGAGCGTGAAGTCAGTGGGCGGGCGGCTTCGGGCAAAGGGTGAAACGCGTGTCGGTAACGCAGAGCAAATTGGTCGACTGGGACGCCTTTGCGGTCGCACGCGCCGAGCTAGGCGCGGGATTCGTCCGCATTCTCGGCTATTTTCAGGAAGACGGCACCAAATCGGTCGACGCGATCGAATCGGCGATGCGCGCGAAGAATGCTGCTGCGCTCGTGATCCCGGCGCATACGCTGAAGGGCGAGGCGCGGCAGTTTGGCGCCAAGCCGCTCGCTGACGCGGCCGAGACGATCGAAGTTATCGCGCGCCAATGTGTCGAAACGCATGACTCGCCCGACGAAGCGCTGCAAACGGTGGTTGGCCTGCGGCAGCTCTTCAATGATACGCTGATCCAGCTGCTGCGCGAAGCCAATCCGCTGGTCGAGCGCCGCCAGGGCTTCGGCAAGCGCGCCGTCAACGGTTTCGGGCGCGCCTAAGCTTCGGCAGCCGTGCTGTTGAGCTGGATGTAATTGCCGAGCCCCATCCGCTCGATCATTTCGAACTGCGTTTCGATCATGTCGACATGCTCTTCCTCATTGCCGAGGATCGACGCGAACAAGTCGCGGCTGACATAATCCCGAACGCTTTCGCAATGTTCGATCGCGTCGCGCAAGACGGCGATTGCCTCATGCTCGAGCGCGAGATCGGCTTTCAACACTTCCTCGACATTCTCGCCGATGCGCAGGCGGCCAAGCAGCTGAAAATTGGGCAAGCCTTCGAGGAACAGGATGCGCTCCGCCAACTTGTCGGCGTGTTGCATTTCCTCGATCGATTCGTGGCGTTCGTGCGCGGCGAGTTTGCGGACGCCCCAATTGTCGAGCATCCGGTAGTGCAGCCAATATTGATTGACCGCCGTCAGCTCGTTTTTGAGGACGAGGTTCAGAAATTCGAGAACTTTGGGGTCGCCTTTCACCGCGCGCTCCTTACCGGAAATGCCGCGACCCTTTGACCGTCTGACACGCTGGCCGTCAAGCGGCGGCGCGTTCCTCGGCAAGAATTGCGCGCGCGGTACGGATGCACTGGCCGCATTTGGCGCGGCAGCCAAGCGCGCGGTACGTGGCGCAGGCGCTAACCGCCGCGTTGCGTCGGGCGGCTTCGCGCAATTGCGCCTCGCGAATATTGTTGCAGATGCAGACGACCATCGACCCTCGCTCTCTGAACACAGCTTACGCTAATGCGAGTGATTCGCAAGGGCCTTATTGCGAGCGGATCGCAATCATCGCGCCATCGGCTGGAACGCCCCGCGCGAGAGGCTCCGCCAGACCCATTCGAACGGGCCATAACGATAGCGATCGAGCCAAGGCTTCGACCACAGCAGCATCAGCGCCCACATGCCGAACACGACCAGATAGAGCTGCGCGCGGCTGAGGTAGCCGTAAAGCCCGAAGCCATAGCCGTTGAAGAGCGTCGTGCAGAGGATCGTCGTCATCAGATAATTGGTGAAGGCCATGCGCCCGGCTGCGCCGATCCGCTCGATCAGCGGTCCGCGCATGCGCGCCAGCAGCGCGATCAGGCTCGCCCAACCCATGATCATCAGCGGGCGGAACGGCGCCGACAGCGCGATGACCCCCAGCGCCACCGAAAAGGCCGTGAACCCTGCGTCGACCAGATACCATGCAATCGCGCTATAGGCCGGGATGCCGATGCCAAAGCCGATCAGCAGCCAGCGGCGATAGCGGCTGACTGGCCATTCGCCGCGGAACATCCCGGTCTTCAGCATCGTCATGCCCAGCAGCATATAGGCGAGCGTTTCCATACCGACGATAACCAGCGCCCCGATGACCGGCGAGGGGCCATCCTCGCTGCGTTTGGCAACGGTGTCGGCATAATCGCCGCGATAGGCGCGCAGATCCTCGGCGATGTTCTTGGCCGATGGTTTGCCGAATGTGTTCTCCATATCCTGACGGCTCTCGATCGCCTTGGCGGTCGCCTTGGGCTTGCTGGCTTCGGCCTCGGTCATCGCCACCGCAAACGGGAGCCCGGCCAGCAGCAGCGATTGCACCGTGAGCAGAATGATCGCGGTCGTCACCAGCGCGCGCGGCCGCCACTTGCGAAAGAAGAACAGGATCATGCCGACGAGCGCATAGTGGTTCAGGATATCGCCCGACCACAGCAGATAGAGGTGGAGCAGCCCGAAGACGAACAACCACGCCATGCGCGCATAATGGACGCGCGCGGCACTCGCCCCGCGTGCCTCGGCCCGCTCAATCACAAGCAGCGTCGACGCGCCGAACAGGAACGAGAACAACCCGCGCATCTTGCCGTCGAACAGCACGAAGTTGAGCAAATAGGTGGCCAGATCGACGCCGGTGTCGCCACCATAGGCGCGCGGGTTGAGATACGCGGTCTCGGGCATGCCGAACGAGGCGATGTTCATGATCAGAATGCCCATCACCGCGACGCCACGAATGACGTCGAGCGTGGCAATGCGATCGCCCGCAGGCGCTGTGTCGGCCATGAAGTCCCCCCGTTACTGCCGTATTATTATGATAATACAGCCGTGGCGTCAACGTTCGCTGCGCCGGATCATCAACTTGAGGCCCGACCAGACCGCGTCGACCGCGCAGACTTTCACGTCGACCAATCCGATTGGCAAGATGATGTCGCGGATCGTGTCTTCGGTGATGTCGGTCGGCACTTTGGCTGCCTTCTTAGGCCAGGATACCCAGATGAAACCCGTTGGCGCAAGCAGCGGGCGAAGCACGCCGATTGCGTCGCTGAATTCCCGCTTGACGGTGACGAACATGTGCGCGGCTTCCAGCCCCGGTGCGGGTTCGGGCAGTTCCTCGACGCCGATTGCAGCTGGGTCGATCTCCAGCCGCACGCTCTGCGGCATCGCTCGGTCGAACCATAAGCGCATGCCCGCCTTGTATCCGAGCTTCTTCGCCAGCGGTGTTCCCGAATAGCCCGCCGTCACAGCCAACTGCTGATCTGCGCCAACGGTTTCTTGCGCAGCGCGTGCAGCGGCACGGTCGCATCGGGCGCGGCATGCCCTGCGACGACAATCATCATCGGCTTTTCGCTATCGGGTCGAGCGCAGACACGGTTGAGGAAGCGCATCGGATTGGGCGTATGGGTAAGCGTTGCGATGTTGGCGGCGTTAAGCGCGGCGAGCAGGAAGCCGGTCGCGATGCCGACGCTTTCGTTGACATAGTAATTCTGCTTGTCGTCGCCCGGTTCGATCCCGCCGCGCCGTTGAGCGAACACCACGATCAGCCACGGTGCGACCTCAAGATAGGATTTATCGGCGTCGGTGCCGAGGGGCGCGAGCGCATCGAGCCATTCGGGGCTTGCCTTGCCGGCGTAGAACGCGTGTTCCTCGTCCTCGGCGGCTGCACGGACCTGCGCCTTGATCTCGGGCGATCCGATCACCGCGAAATGCCACGGCTGGTGGTTCGCGCCTGATGGCGCGGTTCCGGCTGCCTCGATCGCGGCTTCGATCACCGCGCGCGGCACGGGTGTGTCGGCAAAGTACCGACAGGTGCGCCGCTGGCGCAGCTCGTCGCGAAACGCCTGCGCGCGGGCGATGCGGGTTTCGTCGGGTAGGGCGGGCAAGCCGGGCCAAGGCTGGGCAGGGTGGTCGAGCATCGGCCGAGAATGCCCGTCGATCAGCTGTCGGGCAAGCAGTTACGGCTGGAGCGTTACCCGCGCCCACACGGTCCGACCACCCGCCTTTAACGATACCGACGCATCGACCACCTCGATCGTCACCCGCGCGCCTTTGCTCGCCACCCCTAGCGGTGCTGCGAGGCGCCGCTGAAGCGGCGCACCTTCGTTGCGGACATAGGTGCTGTCGGTGATCGTGGCGGTATAAGGCGTCACGATCGGCCAGGGCGCGTCGGTGGTGCGCGTTTGCCAACCGGTCTTTGCGCGGTTCAGGGTGCCGAGAAAAAGCCAGCCGCTGACAGCGTCGGCTGCGCTCGATCGGGCAAGCGCCGTCTGTTGGGTGGAGGCAGCGTCGAGCAACTGCGTTTGTGCCTTCGACAAATCGAACGCAGATTGTTGAGCTTCCTGCTTCAGCGGCGCGAGCGTTTCTTTCAGATCGGGCCGCGTTGCGATCGTCTGATCGATCTTGGCTAGCACCTGATCGATCTTCGCCTGTGTCTGATCGACCGCGCCGCCCGCGGCGAGCGTGCGCTTTTGCGATTCCTCGACCTTGGCCTTCCATTTTACGCCCAGCGCATCGACCTCGGTGAGGCCGGCCTGACTCAGCCGCGAGCCGATAATCTGCGGGCAACCGGCGAGCAGCGCCAGCAGCACGAACAGCGCGCAATCACGGAGGAGCGCAAATAGGTTCTTGCCCGTATCGACCCAGCTCGCCAAATCTGCCGCCGTGTTCGCCATCGTCATGCCTCCGCGAGCAAGTCACGACAGAATAACGCTAACAGCCCTTGGCTTCTAGGCCAAAGGCATGCGCCCCATCAGCGCCGGGAAGAATCCCTGATGCGCTGTACGCAGATCGTCGAGTGTCACGACATGATCGGTGCGCGGGCATTCGACAATGATCCGCTTGGCGATGGTCCGGCCGATTCGCTCAACCGTCACGCCCGCGTCGAGCGAGGCATGGAGGAAATCGTTGAGCCGTTCGTCGCGCACTGTCGCGACGTAGAGGCCCTGATCCTCGGCAAAATAGGTCTCGGCTAAACCATAGGGCAGCGGGGCGGACAGCATCGCGCCGATGTTGCCGGCGAGCGCCATCTCGGCGACCGCGACCAGCAGCCCGCCGTCGGACACGTCGTGGACCGCGCTGAGGGCACCCTTCGCGATCCAGTCGCGCACGAAGTCGCCATTGCGGCGCTCGGCGGCAAGGTCGACGCGCGGGGGGGCGCCCTCTTCACGGCCGTGCAACTCGCGCAGCCAGAGCGACTGGCCGAGATCGTGGCGCGGCTCACCGATCAGCACGATGACGTCGCCGGTGCCCTTGAAGGCAATTGTCGCCGCCTTGGTCCAGTCGTCGATGAGGCCAACGCCGCCGATTGCTGGCGTCGGCAGGATCGCTGAGCCGCTGCCGTCGTCGTTCTTGGTTTCGTTGTAGAGCGACACATTGCCGCTCACGATGGGGAAGTCGAGCGCGCGGCAGGCTTCGGCCATGCCCTCGATACAGCCGACAAACTGGCCCATGATTTCGGGCCGCTGCGGGTTGCCGAAATTCATGCAATCGGTGGTCGCGAGTGGCTTCGCACCGACCGCGCACAGGTTACGATAAGCTTCAGCAATTGCCTGCTTTCCGCCCTCGACAGGATCGGCAAAGCAATAGCGCGGGGTGCAATCGGTGGTGATCGCCAGCGCCTTGTTCGTCCCGTGCACGCGCACGACTGCCGCGTCGCCGCCGGGCGGCTGAAGCGTATCGCCGCCGACTTTCTGGTCATATTGCTCCCAAATCCAGCGGCGGCTGGCGAGATCGGGCGAGGCCATCAGCTTGAGCAGATCAGCCGCGACGTCGGTCGACGTCGGCACGTTGACCAGTGCCTTGGCAGGCGGGGTGGGCACCCAAGGCCGGTCGTAGAGCGGCGCATCGTCAGCGAGGGGGGCTAGCGGGATGTCGGCCACTGTCTCGCTGTGGTGGACCAGCACCATGCGACCCGTGTCGGTCACTTCGCCGATCACCGCGAAGTCGAGCTCCCATTTGCGGAAGATGGCCTCGGCAAAATCCTCGCGGCCGGGCTTCAGGACCATCAGCATGCGTTCCTGCGATTCGGACAGCATCATCTCATATGCAGTCATGCCGGTTTCGCGCTGGGGCACCTTGTCCATGTCGAGCCGGATGCCGACGCCGCCCTTCGACGCCATCTCGACACTTGACGAAGTGAGGCCGGCGGCGCCCATGTCCTGGATCGCGACGATAGCGTCGCTGGCCATCAGTTCGAGACAGGCTTCGATCAGCAGCTTTTCGGTGAAGGGATCGCCGACCTGCACGGTTGGCCGCTTCTCCTCGCTGTCCTCGCTGAAATCGGCCGAGGCCATCGTCGCGCCGTGGATGCCGTCGCGTCCGGTCTTCGAGCCGACATAGACGATCGAGTTGCCGATGCCGCTCGCCGCCGAGTAGAAGATCTTGTCTTGCTCCGCGACGCCGACCGTCATCGCGTTGACGAGAATGTTGCCGTCATAGGCGCGGTGGAAATTCACTTCGCCGCCGACCGTCGGCACGCCGACGCAATTGCCATAGCCGCCGATACCGTGGACCACGCCTGCGATCAGGTGGCGCATCTTGGGGTGATCGGGCCGCCCAAAGCGCAGCGCATTCAGATTGGCGACCGGCCGCGCGCCCATCGTGAACACGTCGCGCAAAATGCCGCCGACGCCGGTCGCCGCGCCCTGATAGGGTTCGATGTAGGACGGGTGGTTGTGGCTCTCCATCTTGAAGATCGCCGCCTGGCCGTCGCCAATGTCGATCACGCCCGCATTCTCGCCGGGGCCGCAGATCACTTGCGGGCCGGTGGTCGGCAGCTTCTTCAGATGGATGCGGCTCGACTTGTAGCTGCAATGCTCGGACCACATCACTGAGAAGATGCCGAGTTCGGTCAGATTGGGCTCGCGACCGAGTGCGTTCAGGACGCGGGCATATTCGTCTTCGGACAGCCCGTGTTGGGCGACGATTTCGGGCGTGATCTGGCTCATGGCTGGGCTTTAGCGGGACTGGACCGCCGCGTCACCATGTCCAATCTTGCCATCGCGGCGCGGCTGTGACAGCTTTTCACGCGGAGGCCCGGGTTATGATCTCGCGTCGTCAGCTGCTATATGGGGCCGGTGTCGCGGCGCTTGCCGGGTGCACGAAGGCACCGGCGGTTCCGGCGTCTTTGCCGAACTATCGCTGGTCCCGGCTCATTGCTGCGGGACCGTTTCGCAAAAGCTACAACTTCCCGGTACATGTGGCGCCGGACGGCAGGTTCATGCTGTTGCAGGCTGAACGCTGCTGGTCGTCCCGCGACGCGGTTCAATGGCAGGCCGAACCCTTGCCACCGTCGGGATCGAACAGTGCCTATATGCCCACGCTGTTCCACGACGGTGCGACCTGGGTGCTGGGGCGCCACCGTGGCAATTACCTGGACTATGCTATTGATCCGCTGATCCTGCGGACGGCGGACTGGCAGCGTTGGGAGAGCCGCGGCCAGGCGTCGAATTTTCCCGAGTTGATCTTTGCCAGCGCGGCCAGCTTCGGCGGGTGGATCTGGATGATCGGGGGGTGCCGGCGCGGGCAAGCCGTCGCCGAAGTTTGGCGGTCGCGCGATGGTCTGCACTGGGAAGCCATGCCGAAGCCGCCATGGTCGCCGCGCGCAGCGGCGAAGGCTGTCAAGTTTCGGGATCGCTTGCTGGTGATCGGCGGCGGGGAAGTCGATGGCATTGCCAGCAACGACATTTGGTCCACCGCCGATGGCAAGCAATGGCGGCAGGATTGCGCGCAGATTGCGCCCGAACGGCCGGTGGGCTTCACCCCGCAAGTGTTCGATGATCAACTCTGGTTGGTCGGGGCCAACCGGTCGGGTAGTTTTCGTAGCGAGATGCTGGTGTCAGACGATGCGAAAAGCTGGGCGCCGGTCCGCGCGCCGTGGAGCCCGCGCGGCGGCGTTGCGACCTGGGTCGATGGTGGCCGGATGCTGATGACCGGCGGCAAGAACTCGCATGTCGAGCGCGGTGAAACCGTGTTCGTTTACTCGAATGACGTTTGGGCGATGGGGCGCGGCTAAACCCAAAGAGGCGACGGGTCAGATCCAGGGTTGCTGCTAACGGTGCAAGACCGGCGGTGAGAGCCAATTGGCGAAGCGCACGGCCACTCAAGCCCCGGCGAACTGCGCGATGATAAAGCCCGGGGCGTCGGCCGGGCGGATCCCGGCAAAGCTGTCGGTCAGCGCGCGGGCGAGGGTGATCGCGGGATTGGCGAAGCTGGTCGACGAGGTGAACCAATAGCCAGCGACAATCCACAGCGCGACGAGCACGGGCACGGCATCGGGTCGCTGGCGGCTGCCGACGACGATCGTGAACAACAGGCCGAAGGTCGCGACGAACTCGCCAAGCCACTGACCTGCGCCTGTCCGCACATGTGTGCTCGTCTCGATGAGCGGCATGTCGAACATCGCATGCGCGATCAGCACGCCGACGATGCCGCCCGCCAACTGGGCCGCGACGAAGGGCAGCCACAGCCGCCGCGCGCCGAGCATCAGCGTCACCGCCGGATTGAAATGCGCGCCCGATACTGGCCCTAGCAGGGTGATCAGCACGTACAGCACGGCCCCGGTCGCAGCGGTATTGCCGATCAGCGCAACCGCGACGTTCCCGCCCGCGAGCCGTTCGGCCATGATGCCCGATCCGACGACGGTCGCGAACAGGATCAGCGAGCCGATGAATTCCGCCGCCAGCGCGCGGCTGCTCGCCGCGTTCACAAAATCTCGTGAACCGTCTCGGGCGGACGGCACAGGCGCACCCCCTTGCCGGTCTCCACAAGCGGGCGCTGGATGAGTGCGGGATGCGCCATCATCGCGTCGAGGATCGTCGCTTCGTCCGCATCCTTCAGGCCGAGTTCGGCGACCAGCTCGGCGGCGGGGGAGTTGGTGGTGCGCATCGCCTGACGATGGGTGATGCCCGCGTCGCGGTGCAATTGCACGAGCTTGTCGCGGGTCGGCGGGTCTTTCAGATACTCGATCACCGTCAGCTCGACGCCCGCCGTTCCTTCAAGAATGGCCAGCGTCGTGCGCGAGGTCCCGCACGCCGGATTATGCCAGATCGTTGCCTTCATCACGCGCAGCCGCATGCCGATTTGGCGGTCAGCGCGTCGATCGTCGCCGACGTGCCATAGGTGGTCGATTCGCCCTGCGTCAGGAAGGTTTCCCACACCACGCCCTGCGGATCGGTGATCCAGCTTTTTTCGGACTTGGCGTAGCAGCAGGTCGTTGCGCCTTCCTCGACCACCGGCGCATCGGCGCGGTCGAGCCGGGCATAAACCTCGGCGAGTTCGCTGGAATCCTCGACCTGGATGCCGAGATGTTCGACGCCCGCCTTCACACCCCGCGCGGAGATCGCGAAATTGACGCGCGGATCGTCGAGCATCCACTTGGCATAGTCGGGCTTGATCACGGTCGGTTCGGCCGCGAACAGGGTCGAGTAAAAACCGACCGAGCGATCGAGATCATCGACCGCGACATGGACATGCAAGCGCTTCATGCGGCGTTCCTTTCAGTGGGAAGGGCAGCGTCGGCGGGCGCGCAAACGCCCCCGCCGCAGCAATTCTCGGTGAGGTAACCGACCAGCGATGTCATCGCGGCAAAATCGGCCGAATAGATGATCGAGCGTCCGGCGCGCACCGCGCGGACCAGTCCGGCGCGCTCGAGCTGCGCAAGGTGGAAGGACAGCGACGAAGCGGCAATGCCGAGCTGCGCCGCGATGTCGCCGGCGGCCAGGCCCGTCGGCCCCGCTTCGACAAGCGCGCGAAACGCCGCCAGCCGATGCTGCTGGGCCAGCGCGCCGAGCGCGGCGATGATTTGTTCCGAGTCGTCCATTTCGATATTTCGACTACTAAAGAAATATCGAAATGGCAAGCGGTGAGTTAGTTGGCGGGATTGGCACCCTGCAGAAAGGCGCCGACGTCGCTCGCGCTCTGGTCGGCGCGTTCTTCCATCGGGATGTGGCCGGTCTCCGGGTAGACGATCAGCGCGCTGCCGCGGATGTTGGCGTGGAGCCATTGCGCCGATGAGACCGGGATCAGGTGATCCTGCGCCCCCCATAAGATCAGAACGGGCATCGTCAGCCGCTTGAGCAACGCCGGCGTCGCCGGGTCCGACGGCGTCGCAAAGCGTTCGATCGTCGCCTCGCGATTGCCCGGGTAGCGCAGCAGCTCCCAGTACAGGTCGATCGCTTTGTCGTCGGCGAGCTTGGGATTGGCATAGGCCTGTGGCAGGCCATCGGCGATCAGGCTGCGCGGCGTGACCACCGTGGCGAGATTACGGATGATTGGCATCCGCGCGATGCGGAAGGCGAGCGGCGGTGTTTGGCTTCCCGGCTCTGGTTGACCGACCGAATCGACCAGTATCAGCGCAGCGACACGTCGAGGATGCGCGAGCGCATAATGCCACGCGACACCGCCGCCCATCGAATTGCCGGCAAGGGCGAAGCGCGCGAGGCCAAGTTTTGCGCGCACGCGCTCGACCACATCGACAAAGTCAGCGGTGGCATAGCGGTGCGTCGGGTTAGCCCCGGTCAGGCCGTGCCCGGGCAGGTCGAATCGGATCACGCGGTAGCGATTGCCGAGCCGTTCTGCCCACGGCTCCCAGGTGTGGAGCGACGCATTCGATCCGTGGATCAGCACCAGTACCGGGCCATCGCGCGGACCAGTGTCGCGCAGATGCACCGTCAGCCCGCCGCCAAGATCAACATATTGCGACGGTGGCCCGCCGTATTTGGCGCGCATCGCGGCGGGATCGGTGTCGGGCGTGCGGAACGCGATCAGCAGCGCGCCTACGATCACGACGATGAGCAAAACCGCCCGACCCAGTAATTTCAGCATTCGTCCCCCGGTGTGATCAGGCGGGCTTGCGCTATTTCGCGCTGCCCTTCAGATATTTGTCGAACCACTCGACCATCCGCTTGAGCGAATCGGTGTTGTTCTCGCGCTTGTAAAAGCCATGCCCTTCGGCCGGGTAGAAGACGCCTTCAACGATATTCCCCTTGGCCTTCAGCACTTCCATAACTGCCTTCGACTGACCGGGCGGTACGCGGATATCGTTTTCGCCCTGCATGACGAGCAAGGGCGCCTTGGCCGCCTTGATATAGGTCATCGGCGAGGACGCGGTGTACACCTCCGGTGAATCCTCGGGCGAGCCGATCAGCCCGCGTTGATAGGCTTGCAGCAGCGCATCCTCGTGTTTCCACATCTCGCGCCAGTCGATGATGCCGAACAAGTCAACGGCGGCGGCAAAAGCGTCGGGCGCCTTACCGATCGCCATCAGCGTCATGAACCCGCCATAGGAACCGCCCGCGATCCCGACTCTCTTCCCGTCGACAAACCCCGTCGCGACGAGAAAATCCTTGGCGGCCAGTTCATCCTTCAAATCGCCCCCGCCCAGATCCTTGTAGTTCGCCTTTTGGAAGGCGATGCCATAGCCGGTCGATCCGCGGGGATTGGGCTGGATCACGACATAGCCCCGGCTGGCAAGCGCGGTTGGCCAGGGATCGAAGCCGTCGGTCGTCTGGCCGGTCGGCCCGCCATGCGGGATGACCACCGCCGGGTTGCTGCCGTCGCGTTTCAGATTGAACGGGATGGTCAGCACGGCGCTGACCAACGTCCCGTCAAAACTTTTGTAGGTGATGATCTTCGACTTGGGCAGGTGATCGGGCGTCAGGCTGGCCATTGCCAGCCGGGTCAGCGGCTTGGCGACGCCGGTCTGCAGATCATAGGCATAAAGCTCGGCCGGGGTGTCGGCGCCGGTGTGGATGGCGAGCAGTTTGCGGCCATCGGGTGAGAAGGGCTGGCTACCGGTTGGCCCGTTGACGCCGGGGGGCAGCGCGAGCGGCTTGACCGACAGCGTGGCCAGATCGACCAGCGCCATGTCCTGCCGTCCGTCGACGCTGGTCTGGATGATCATCGACTTGTCGTCGGGCGAAATGCTGCCGCTCACTTCCTCCCACGGGGTTTTGGGCAGGGCGCGCAGGGCGCCAGTCGCAACATCGTAGACGACCGCATGCAACTGGCCGGTGCCCTCGTTGGTAGTCACCGCGATTGTCTTGCCGTCGGTGGTCGCATCGCTCGCGTCATAGGTCGTATCGGCTTTGCCCAGCAGCCGCGCTGCCTTGCCGGTCGCGACATCGATCCGCCAGACTTCGCTGACGCTGCCATCGGCATTGGCGCGCGACGCGATCAACGCCGTGTCGTTGGCGATCCAGGCAACGGGCGCCCAGCGCCACGCGGCATCGGCTTCTGCCGTCAGCGGGCGGACTTTCCGTGTCGCAACATCCATTACCGCGATGTTGACCTGACCCTGCGTGGTC
The DNA here is from genome assembly GCA_964449575.1 of uncultured Stakelama sp. Lineage (GTDB taxonomy): Bacteria > Pseudomonadota > Alphaproteobacteria > Sphingomonadales > Sphingomonadaceae > Sphingomonas. Next base: position 17,898 of record CAYUYZ010000011.1, on the reverse strand, counting down.
ATCTTGGTCGTCAGCGCGATCTGGTCGCCCTTGTGATTGAACTGGACGCCTGATTCGCGCAGGTCTGGGGTGTTCGTCATGTTGACGACCGGGCCACCGTCGACCGGGACCGTGTACAAATCATATTGCTCGTTGCCGCCCTGATCCTGGCGAAACCACAAGCTTTTGCCATCGGGGGAAGCGACCAGCCCCATCTGCAAGTCTTCGGATTGGGTCAGCTGCACCGGCCAGCTGCCATCGACATCGCCGCGCCAGATGTTGAACCGGCCGGTCAGGTCGGTCGAGACGAAGAAGCGCTTGCCGTCGGCACTCCACGCCGTCCCCAGCAGCCCGCGTGAGAAGCCGAGATCGTCGATGGGTACCGGCTTGGCGTCGGGATCGACCGGCGACGCGATCGATTTCGGATCGGTCACGGGCCGTGCGGGCGTCGAAATCTGCGCCGCGACCGGTGCGGCGGCAGTGGTCAGCAACAGGGCGGCGATCAGGCGGCGCATCGGCAGAGTCCCCTTAAAGCTATGGCACGCGCTTTGTTGCACGCGCCTGCAATCCGGGGAAGCGCGTCAGGCGTCGTTGTTGCGCGCAAGCCATTCCTCGAGCCACTTGATCGTATACTCCCCTTTTTGGAAATCGGGGTCGTCCAGCAGCGCCTGATGCAGCGGGATGGTGGTCTTCATCCCCTCGATCACATATTCTTTGAGCGCGCGGCGCAGGCGGCGCAAAGCGCCCTCGCGGCTGTGGCCCCAGACGATCAGCTTGGCGATCATCGAATCATAATAGGGCGGCACCCGATAGCCCGCGTAGAGCCCGCTATCGACGCGCACGCTCATGCCGCCGGGCGCGTGATAAGTCTTTACCGTCCCCGGCGACGGCGCAAAGGTGCGCGGGTCTTCGGCGTTGATCCGGCATTCGATCGCGTGGCCGCGGAATTCGACGTCCTGTTGGCGCAGGGTCAGCCCGTGCCCTTCGGCGATGCGGATTTGCTCGCGCACCAGATCGAGCCCGGTGATCGCTTCGGTGACGGGATGTTCAACCTGCAGCCGGGTATTCATCTCGATGAAATAGAATTCGCCATTTTCCCACAGGAATTCGATCGTCCCCGCGCCGCGATAGCCCATGTCGGCCATTGCGCGGGCGCAGATGCCGCCCATCCGCTCGCGGTCGGCGTGGCCAAGCACGGGGGAGGGGGCTTCCTCGAGCACTTTCTGGTGCCGGCGCTGGAGCGAGCAATCGCGCTCGCCGAGGTGAATCGCATTGCCATTGCCGTCGCCAAAAATCTGGAATTCGATATGGCGCGGATTGCCGAGATATTTTTCGAGATAGACAGTCGCGTCGCCGAACGCGGCTTTGGCTTCGGTCCCGGCCTGTTGCATCTGGCTTTCGAGGTCGTCGGCGTTGGTAACGACCTTCATGCCGCGCCCGCCGCCGCCCGAGGCTGCCTTGATGATCACCGGATAGCCGACGCGTTCGGCAATCGCCTTGGCCTCGGCAACATCGCTGATCGCGCCGTCCGAGCCGGGGACGAGCGGCAGCCCGAGCGCGCCCGCTGTCCGCTTGGCCTCGACCTTGTCTCCCATTGTGCGGATATGTTCGGGTTTGGGGCCAACGAAGATGATGTCATGCGCTTCGACGATTTCGGCAAAGCGGGCATTTTCGCTCAGGAAACCATAGCCGGGATGGATCGCGTCCGCGCCCGAGATTTCGGCGGCCGAAATGATCGCGGGGATGTTGAGATAGCTTTCGGCCGCAGGCGGTGGCCCAATGCAGATCGCCTGATCGGCGAGGCGGACGTGCATCGCGTCGCTGTCGGCGGTCGAATGGACCGCGACCGTCTGGATGCCCATTTCGTGGCAGGCGCGGTGGATGCGAAGCGCGATCTCGCCGCGATTGGCGATCAGCAGTTTTTTGATCTCGGGCATGTCAGGCGATGATGACCAGTGGCTGGTCGAACTCGACCGGCTGGCCGCTGTCAATCAGCACCGCGATCACGGTACCGCCGGCTGGCGCGGTGATCGGGTTCATCACCTTCATTGCTTCGATGATCAGGATCGTCGCGCCCGCAGCCACTTTGTCACCGACCGAGATGAACGGTGCGGCGCCGGGCTCGGGCGACAGATAGGCCGTGCCGACCATCGGCGACTTGACCGCATTGGCATGATCGGGCGGCGTCGCGGCCGCGGCGACGGGAGCCGCTACCGCAGGCGCTGCCGGGGCGGCGGTAGCGGCGACGGGCACGGGGGCGGGCCCGGCCGCAACAGTAACGCTGCGCGCGACGCGCACTTTGCGCTCGCCGTCTTGCACTTCGATTTCGGTCAGCTGCGTTTCGTCGAGCAACTCGGCAAGCTGGCGCACCAGCGCGACGTCGATCCGCATTGCCCCGTCGTCGCCGGGCACATCGGCGGTGGTGGAGTCGGTCATATCAAATTCCCTGTTTGATCGCATTCTCTGTCAGATGCGCGCCGCGGCTTCAAGCGCGAGCAGATAGGATTGGGCGCCGAACCCCGAAATCGTCCCCTTGGCCGCCATGCCGACGAAGCTGTGGCGGCGATATTCTTCGCGCGCGGCAGGGTTGGAGAGATGGACTTCGATAACGGGCGTCTTGATCGCGCGCATCGCATCGTAAAGCGCGAACGACGTGTGGGTATAGGCACCTGCGTTGAGCAGCACTGCCTTGGCGCCCGATGCCTGCGCTTCGTGCAACCAGTCGATCAGATGGCCTTCGTGGTTCGACTGGCGCATGTCGATTTCGAGGCTCAGGTCGCGCGCGCGATCTTCGAGCATCCCGGCGATGTCGTCGAGCGTGTCGGCGCCATAAATCTCGGGCTCGCGCAAACCGAGCAGGTTGAGATTGGGGCCATTGAGGACGAAAATGGTGTTGGGCATGAGGCCCCTTTGGTCGTTGCGTGGCCCGAGGCTTATAGAGCCACGCAGTCCGAGCGCCAAGCGCGTCGATCCCAACGCCGGTTTCGGTTGCCGGTCGGCCCCAGCGCTACCTATATGCGCGGCAAGACACAGACGAAGGCACATCATGTCGGCAGACGGAACGATCGGGATTCACATCAACGGCGAGCATCGGCGGATACGTGCCGACATGACGATCGCCGATCTGGCGAACGAACTGGGGCTGGCGCCCGAAAAGGTAGCGGTCGAGCGCAATCTGGAGATCGTCCCGCGCTCGACCCTCGCGCAGGTGATGGTCGAGGATGGCGACGAACTCGAAATCGTGCATTTCGTCGGCGGTGGCGATCATGCGCCCGCGTTGCCCGCCGATAGCTGGACGGTTGCGGGGCGTACCTTCAACTCGCGGCTGATCGTCGGCACCGGCAAGTATAGGGACTATGCGCAGAACGCCGCCGCTGTCGCCGCCTCAGGCGCCGAGATCGTCACCGTCGCGGTGCGCCGCGTCAACATCAGCGATCCCAAGGCGCCGATGCTCACCGATTTCATCGACCCGAAGAAAGTCACCTATTTGCCCAACACGGCGGGCTGCTTCACCGGCGACGAAGCGATCCGCACGCTGCGGCTGGCGCGCGAGGCGGGTGGCTGGGATCTGGTGAAGCTTGAAGTGCTGGGCGAGGCCAAGACGCTCTACCCTGACATGGTCGAAACGCTGCGCGCGACCGAGATCCTCGCCAACGAGGGTTTCCTGCCGATGGTCTACTGCGTCGATGATCCAATCGCGGCGAAGCGGCTGGAGAATGCGGGTGCGGTGGCGATCATGCCCTTGGGCGCGCCGATCGGCTCGGGGCTCGGCATTCAGAATCGCGTGACGATCCGGCTGATTGTCGAGGGCGCGAGTGTCCCCGTGCTGGTCGACGCCGGGGTCGGCACCGCGTCGGACGCGTCGGTGGCGATGGAGCTTGGTTGCGACGGCGTGCTGATGAACACCGCGATTGCCGAGGCGCGCGACCCGATCCTGATGGCTGCGGCGATGAAATCGGCGGTCGAGGCAGGCCGGATGGCCTATCTGGCCGGGCGGATGGGGCAGCGCCGCTATGCCGATCCGTCGAGCCCGTTGGCGGGACTGATCTAACCTGCTATGGATTTGGCATAATGCACCGGTTTAAGCCCTTTTTGACGGCGTTTGCCCTGCTGATGCTGTCAGTGGTGATGCTGCCGACAGTAGCAAACATCGCGTGCCATGGCGTGGGCGCTGTGAAACCGGCGATGGCCAATACGGCAATGCCGCAGGATCACTCTTCCAAAACGGGCCATGCCCTGATGCATCGTGCAGATGCGGTAGATGGTGCGTGCGACGTACAAATGACTGATGATTGCTGCACCAATTGTTGTGTGGTCGCGCCCGCACCGCGTGTCGCCGCCGCCGCTCCCGAATATACGGCTTGTCGGCCCAATATTGTGCCGATCGTGGCTCTTCCGGGTTGGTCAACCGCGCCGCCGCAGCGCCCGCCGCGCGCATAGTTGCTCGTTGACCCTCACTGCGGACAATCGTGCCGCAAACCCATTTAGTCGGAGATTCATGATGATTCGTTTTGCAAAGTTCCTCGTCCTTGGCCTCGTCGGCACCTCAACGGTTGCTTATGCGGCAGCGCCTGCTGCGGTCGCGGCGGTGTGCAGTGCGGCCTGTATGGGCGTGTGCATGGCGCTGGGCATCGATTGCGGCATGCCCAATTGCTGATCGCGCTTTTGCGTGCGTAAGGGGTGCCGGGGCGGAAACGTCCCGGCACTTTTCCATTCGGGCCACCCTGCGGCGGTGGCGATGTTGGCGTGGAGCAATTGAGATGCGCATCTTGTTGGGGCTGACCCTGGGCCTTTTGCTGGCGGCGTGCGACCGGCCTTCCGGTGCGCAGGCAGACACCGGCCCCGCGCTGCCGCGCGAACCCAACATGCTCAAAACCTATGACGGGACGAGCATCGCCGGCTGGCTCTACAAGGCCGCCAAGCCCAAGGCGGTCGTGCTGCTCTTTCATCAGGCGGGATCGAGCAAAGACGAATATGGCACGATCGCCCCGCGCCTCGCGGCGATGGGCTATACCGCTTATGCGATCGACCAACGCTCGGGCGGCGACCTGTTCGGCGACAATTCGACCGTCCACCGCACCGGCAAATCGACCGACTTTCTCAGCGCGCGACAGGATTTGGAAGCCGCGGTTGCCTGGGCCCGCACGCAAGGGCTGCCGGTTATTCTCTGGGGCAGCAGCTATTCGGCGGCGCTCGTGTTTGAGGTCGCGGCGGACAATCCTGCGAGCGTCGATGCTGTGATGGCCTTCTCGCCCGGCGAATATCTGGGCGACGGCAACCCGGTCACCAAGGCGGCGGCGCGGTTGCGCGTGCCGGTCTATGTCACATCGGCCAAGGACCCGAAGGAAATCGAGGCGGCCAAGGCCATCCTTGCGGCGGTGCCGGGGCCAAGCAAAGTGCAATATGTGCCCGACGCTGGTGGAACGCACGGATCATCGACGCTGATCAAGGACAAGGATCCGGCGGGCTATGAGGCGAACTGGCGCGCGGTCGAGGCGTTTCTGCGACAGGTCGCGCCCACCAGCTGAATTATTTCGGGAACCGAGCGCGCGATCCGCAGTTCTTCTCAAGTCACTGATATGAGGAGAGCGACGATGGGTGAACTCGGCGACAAGATCAAAGGTAATGTCAACGAAGCGATCGGCAAGGTCAAGCAGATGAGCGACGACCCCAAGACCAAGGCAGACGGTGCCGTGCAGGAAGCCAAAGGCAAGGCGCAGCAGACCATCGGCAAGGTCAAGGGCGCACTCGGCGACGATATCTAAGCCTTTTGCCTTACCCGGCTGAGTGATGGGCCGCCCCGACTTGATCGGGGCGGCCTTTTTATTGGTGCGCGCGGCGGATGGCGTCGATCGTCGTGCCGTTGGTGATGATTTCCATATCGGTCTTTAGATGGAGCAGCTTGACGCCGCCTTGCGCGAGGGCGCGGTCGAGCGCCGGGCCGAATTGTTCGGTCGTCTCGACGGTTTCGGACCACGCGCCGTAAGCCTTGGCGAGGAGTGCGAAATCGGGGTTGTGCAGTGCGGTGCCGCTGAGGCGCTCGGGATATTCGCGCTCCTGGTGCATGCGGATCGTGCCATAGCCGCCATTGTCGACGACGATGACGAGTATGTTCGCGCCGTGCTGGATCGCGGTGGCGAGTTCCTGCCCGTTCATCAGGAAATCGCCGTCGCCCGCGACTGCGACGACGGTCCTGTCGGGACAGCGCAGCGCGCCTGCGACGGCAGCGGGGACGCCGTAGCCCATTGCGCCTGCGGTGGGGGCGAGCTGGGTGCCGGGGTTGCCGTAATGCCAGTAGCGGTGCCACCAGCCGGAAAAATTCCCCGCACCGTTGCAGATGATGGTGTCGGGGGCTGACAGGCGCTCGCGCATCGCCGCGACGCACATGCCGAGGTCTAGGGTGACGCCTTCGCGGGGTTTGGGGGTTGACCATTCAAGCCATTCGGCATGGGCTTCAGCGCCATTGGAATGCCGTCGAAACTCCGTCGCACCAAGTTCCAGCCCCTTGCAGAATTGCGTGACGTCGCTGCAAATCGCCACATCTGCGCGATACACCCGGTTCAATTCATTGGGGTCGGGATGGACGTGGATCAGTTTCTGGTCCGGATGGTCCGGCGTGATGAGCGTATAGCTGTCGGTTGTTGCCTCACCGAGCCGTGCGCCAATGACCAGAACCACATCCGCCGTGCGTATTCGTTCCACAAGTCGGGGGTTGGGCCCATAGCCGAGGTTTCCGGCATATTGCGGACACGAATTTAATACCGAGTCTTGCCGCCTGAACGCAGCAGCAATCGGTACGCCGCGATCTGCTGCAAATTTGAACGTGTCTTCTGCTGTTTCGGCTGTCCAGCCGGCACCGCCGATGATCACGATCGGGTTGCTAGCTTCGTTCAGGAGGCGCTCTGCCTCAAACCAATCGACGATATCGGTATCCATGACGACAGGTGCCAGCTTCGGCCGATCCACCGTCTCGACCTCATCCCGCAGCATATCCTCGGGCAGCGCGATCACCACCGGCCCCGGCCGCCCACTCGTCGCGACATTATACGCCCGCGCGATATATTCCGGGATGCGGCGTGCGTCGTCGATCCGCAGCGCGAGCTTCGCGAGCGGGGTGAACATCGCCACCAGATCGATTTCCTGAAAACCCTCGCGGTCGCGCATCCCGCGGTCGACGTCACCAATGAACAGGATCATCGGCTGCGAATCCTGAAACGCGACATGGACGCCGATGCTGGCATTGGTCGCGCCCGGCCCGCGCGTGACGAAGCAGATGCCGGGGCGGTGCGTGAGCGTGCCGTCGGCGCAGGCCATGAACGCCGCGCCGCCTTCCTGGCGGCACGTCACCACGTCGATCTGCGGCGTGTCGTGCAGCGCGTCGAGCACCGCGAGGAAACTCTCGCCCGGCACCTGGAAGATGCGGTCGCATCCCTGCGCGAGCAGATTGTCGACGAGAATTTGGCCGCCGGTACGCAAGGTCATCATGCTCTCCTTGGCACCCCCATAGCCAAGGACTAGGCTGGCGCAAAACAGGAGAGATCATGCCCGACTTCACTACCGTCACCACCGGCCTGCGCTTTCCCGAAGGCCCCGTCGCGATGCCCGATGGCAGCGTCATCCTCGTCGAGATCGCCGCCGGGCGGATCACCCGCGTCCGCCCCGATGGAGCCAAGGAAACGGTAGCGACGCCAGGCGGCGGGCCCAACGGCCTCGCGCTCGGCCCCGACGGCAAGCTCTATTGCTGCAACAACGGCGGCTTCAATTACCATGAGCACCCGAGCGGCCTGTTGATCCCCAGCGGTCAGGCCGACGACTATTCGGGCGGGCGGATCGAGCGGATCGATATCGACACCGGCGCGGTCGAGGTGCTGTACAAGGACGGCGATTTCGGCTGCGTGCTGCGCGGGCCAAACGACATTGTGTTCGATCAGCACGGCGGCTTCTGGTTCACCGATCACGGCAAGAACCGCCCGCGCGAGCGCGACATCACCGGCATTTTCTATGCCAAAGCCGACGGCTCGCATCTGCAGGAAGTGATCTTCCCGAGCGAAAACCCCAATGGCATCGGCCTGTCGCCCGACGGCACCACGCTCTACGCGGCGGAGACCTATACCTGCCGGTTGATGGCGTTTCGCGTGACCGAACCCGGCAAGGTCGATCAGGCAGGCGGGCTGGGGGGCGCGGGCATCCCGCTCTACCGTCCGGCGGGGTATAAGTTTTTCGACTCACTCGGGGTTGAAGCGTGCGGCAACGTCTGCGTCGCGACGATCGGCGAAAGCGGCATTTCGGTGATCTCGCCCGCCGGTGAGCTGGTCGAGTTTGTGCCCACGCCCGACCCTTTCACGACCAACGTCTGCTGGGGCGGTGAGGACATGATGACAGCCTTCATCACCTTGTCGGGGACGGGGCAGCTGATCGCCATGCCCTGGGCGCGGCCGGGGTTGCGCTTGCACTATTGATGGGCGAGTTTTTTGCTCGTAGTCGGCGTGTTCGCGGCGTTCATCGGCTATGACTGGTGGCGCCAGCGCCGAGGAGACGACCGCGAGCGCTAGTGGCTCAGCAACAGCGGGAACCGGCCCAGGTCGAGAAGCTTTTGCGTCACCCCGCCAAACATTGCTTCGCGAAACCGGCCCTTGCCATAGGCGCCCATGACGATCCAGTCGGCAGCGAGCGCGTCAGCCGCCGCCGCCAGCGCCATACCGACATCAGCGGGCTCGCGCGGCCATTCGACCAGCTCGGCATGAATGTCGTGCCGTGACAGATATTGCGCCGCGTCGATCGCCGGGAAGAAGGTCGGATGATCGACCACGGTCACAATCTTCACCGCTTTGGCCAGCGCCAGTAGCGGCAGCGCCGCGCGCAAGGCGCCCGCCGATTCTGGCTCGCCCGACCACGCAATCAGCGCGGTGCCGCCGATAAACAGCGGCTTGGGCTCGGCCGGCAGCGCGAGCACGGGGCAGGGCGCCGACAGCACGACATCGCCGACCAGCCGCGTCGCATCACTCTGCGGTTCTGCGTCAAGCGGGTCGAACGACAGGATGATCAAGTCGCCAAGCATCGCGACTCGGACGAGGCCATCAGCGGCCAACCCATTGCTGGTCTGGGTGTCCCATGGGACTTCTTCCTTGCTCAGCTTTTCCGTCAGCCGGGCAAGCAGGTCGCCTTCGCGCTGCTCGGCATCGGCCAAGGCGCCCGCCAGCAGATAGCTGCCGCCGAACGGATCCATCGAGACGAAGCGCTGGAGCGGCGTGTTGACGTGGAGCGTGATATGCCCCCGGGTCAACCGGGCGATATCGAGGGCGGCCTCCAGCCGCGCCGCATTGGCTGGTCCGCCGTCGGCATAAACGATGAGCGATCGCATCCTGTTCCTTCCAGCTAACCTTCGGGGTCAACGCCCGAGATGCGCATAGGCTCCGGCGCCCGCACGGTCATTGACGGCGATCAATGCCGCGCCGCTCGGAACTTTGGATGATGGCGTGGATTAACACACCGACTCCGCGTCTTTCGCGCCGTCGGCTCCGGTCGGATTGGATCCCTGACAACGGCGAAGGCACGCCTCCTGACACATAGCGTCTTACCCTTTGCGTCGATGCTGTTGGCTTTGGCGGCGGCGACGCTGGCAATAGACGCGCTGCTGCACGCCTTTGATCTGGTCTGGATCGGTCGGTATCTCGGCATTCCTGGCGTGCTGCTGATCCTGACGTCGCTGATTTATTCGGCGCGCAAACGCAAACTCATCAGCTGGGGCAAGCCCGCCAAGTTGTTGCGCCAGCATGAGCGGCTCGCCTGGGCCGGATCGCTGCTGATCCTTGTCCACGCTGGTATCCACTTCAATGCGTGGCTGGGCTGGCTCGCCATCGGGGCAATGGCGATCAACATCGGGAGCGGTCTGACGGGCAAGTATCTGTTGCAACACGCCCGCAAGAGCTTGCTGGCCACCAAGGCGGCGCTGGTTGCTCAGGGCCTGTCGCCCGACGAGCTGCACGACCGGACCCATTGGGACACGATCACGCTCGGCGTTATTCAGCAATGGCGAGTCATCCATTTGCCGATCACGCTGGCCTTTGCCGTTCTCGCGCTGGCGCATGTTGTGTCGATTTGCCTGTTTTGGCGGTGGTGGTGATGAACCGCTGGCTGCTGCGCGTCATCGCTGCCCTTGTCGTCGGCATCATCGGTTTTGCGATCATCCATCCTGAGTCGATGATCGCGCCAGGCCCGGTGAAGCCCGCGCATGTCGCGATCGCCAAGGATTGCTTTGCCTGCCACACACCGTTTCTGGGGGCATCGCCGACGCGGTGCACCGTATGTCACAAGGTTGCCGACATCGGCAGGCTGACAACACGCGGTTCCCCCATCGCGCACGCCGCCAAGACGCCGATTTTCCATCAATCGCTGGTCGAACCGAATTGCATGGCGTGCCATTCGGATCACGCCGAACCCCGACTGACACGACGCGCGGACAAGCACTTCGCTCACAGTCTGCTGAAAGCTGAAACCCGCGCGCAATGTTCAAGTTGTCATACGCCGCCTGACACGCCGCTTCACCGATCGAACCGCGCAAATTGTTCGACGTGCCACAATGATGCCGGCTGGGTACCCGCCCGCTTCGATCATTCGCGCTATTTCCAGCTCGATCGCAACCACGCAGTGGCCTGCGCGACCTGTCATCCGCGTACCGACTACTCGACCTATAGCTGCTATGGCTGCCATGCGCACCAACCGGCGAGTTTGCGCGCGCGGCACGCCGAGGAAGGCATCGGCAACATCGAAAACTGCGTGCGCTGCCACCGTCGTCCAGATGCCGAGGGCGGCGAGGGCGGCGAAGGTGAGAGTGGCGATGACTAGCACGGAAGCGTTGCTGACGGCCAATTGGAGGACGAATTCAAATGCATCGTGAACGCCACCTCGTCGCGCGGATTGGTTGGTTGCGGGCGGCGGTGCTCGGTGCCAATGACGGCATCGTTTCGACCGCCAGCCTGATGATCGGGGTCGCGGCGGCGGCGCAGAGCCAGTCGGCGATTCTGGTAACGGGCGTCGCGGGCCTTGTGGCCGGCGCGATGTCGATGGCGGCAGGCGAATATGTCTCGGTCAGCTCGCAGGCCGATACCGAAGCCGCCGACCGCGCCAAGGAAGCGCGGGAACTGGTCGACGATCCGGCGGCGGAGCTGGAGGAGCTGACGCGCATCTATATGGCGCGCGGCCTCGATCGCGCGCTGGCGGCGCGAGTCGCTGACCGCCTGACCGCAAAGGACGCCCTGAAAGCGCATCTGCGCGACGAGCTCGGCTTGAGCGTGCATCTGGAGGCGCGCCCGGTGCAAGCGGCGCTCGCCTCGGCTGGCAGCTTCGCGGTCGGGGCGATCTTGCCGTTGTTGCTGATATTCGTGCTGCCGCGTCCGATGCTCGAAATCGGGATAGCGGCGGGCTCGATCGTGTTTCTGGCAGCGCTCGGGATCGTGGGCGCGCGCGCGGGCGGCGCGCCGGTGCTGCGGGCGACCATTCGCGTCACTTTCTGGGGCGCGATTGCCATGGCGATCACGGCAGGCGTCGGATTGCTGTTTGGGGCGGTCGGATAAGTTGACCCGCGCTTGCCGCCGGGATTAAGCGACGAGAAATCAACCCGACTCCGGGAGCGACCATGAACAAGCTCTACCCCAGTGCCGCCGCCGCGCTCGATGGCGTGTTGTTCGACGGGATGATGATCTGCGCGGGCGGCTTTGGCCTGTGCGGCATCCCTGAGCGGTTGATCGACGCGATCCGCGATGCGGGCACCAAGGAGCTGACGATCGCCAGCAACAATGCCGGGATCGACGGCGAAGGCCTCGGCAAGCTGCTGCGCACGCGGCAGGTGAAGAAGATGATTTCGTCTTACGTCGGCGAGAACAAGGAATTTGAGCGGCAATATCTGAGCGGCGAATTGGAAGTGGAATTCTCGCCGCAAGGGACGCTCGCCGAGCGCTGTCGCGCAGGCGGCGCGGGCATTCCGGGATTCTACACCAAGACCGGCGTCGGGACTTTGGTCGCCGAGGGCAAGCCGGTGATGGCATTCGACGGTGAGGACTATATCCTCGAACGCGGCATTCGCGCGGACCTGTCGATCATCAAGGGCTGGAAGGCGGACGAGGCAGGCAATCTGATCTTCCGCAAGACCGCGCGCAATTTCAACCAGCCGATGGCGACGGCGGGCAAGGTCTGCGTGGCCGAAGTCGAGGAAATCGTGCCGGTGGGAACGTTGGACGCCGATCAGGTGCATTTGCCGGGTATCTATATCAACCGACTGATCATCGGCGCGCCCTATGACAAGAAGATCGAATTTGTGACGACGCGCGAACGGGCGGCGGCGTGATGCGCGCGGCGATGATTCTGGCCGCCGGGTTGGCGCTGGCGCTTCCGGTCCAGGTCAAGGCTCAGCACGCGCCGACCGCGCAGGCGACCGACGACAGCGCGACGATCGATAGCGCGATTGCGGCGCTCTATGGCGTCATTTCCGGCCCTGCCGGTCCGCGCGACTGGGCGCGGTTCAAAGCGCTGTTCGTTCCCGAAGGGCGGCTGGTGCCGGTGAGTGAAACGGGTCCGCGCGTGCTGACCCAACAGGATTATGTCGATCGCGCGGGCCCGGCCTTTGCCAAGGACGGCTTCTTCGAGACCGAGATCGCGCGCCGCACCGAACGCTATGGCAATGTCGCGCATGTCTTTTCGACCTATGTGAGCCGCAGGACAGCGGATGGCGCGCCCTTCGCGCGCGGGATCAATTCGATCCAGCTCGTGCGGGTGGCGGGAAAGTGGCGGATCCTGTCGATCACCTGGCAAAGCGAGACGCCCGGATTTCCGCTGCCCGAACCCTATCTGCCGACCACGCCCGCGCCGCAGGCGAAGTAACGATGCGCGCCAAACCAGATCAAACCGCTTCGAACGCGCGGATGGCTGCATGACGGGGCAGCGCTGGCTCGTGATCGGTGGTTGGCTGAGCATCGGCGCCGCGCTGCTGCACCTTGGATGCATCGTCGGGGGGGCGGACTGGTACCGCTTCTTCGGCGCGCCACCGCTGATTGTTCGCGGGGTCGAGCAGGGGCAAGCTTGGCCGCATCTGGCCACATTGGGCATCGCAGCGATACTCGGAATCTGGGCTGCCTATGCCTTTTCGGGTGCCGGGATGATCCGCAAGCTTCCGCTCTTGCGGGTTGGACTGGTCGTCATCGGCACGATCTATCTGTGGCGCAGCCTCGATCTGCCGATTGCGTTGGTCGTCATTCCCGATGCCGTCTCGCCCTTCGTCATCTGGTCGTCGCTGATCGTGGCGGTCTATGCTTTCTGTTATTTGATCGGAACCTGGCAGGCGTGGCGCACGCTTGGCCGCAAGGAGCAAAATTGATGCCCTGGACTCGTGACGACATGGCCGCGCGCGCGGCGCAGGAATTGCAGGACGGTTTCTACGTCAATCTGGGCATCGGTATCCCGACGTTAGTCGCGAACCACATCCCGGCGGGGATGGACGTGACACTCCAGAGCGAGAACGGCATGCTCGGCATCGGTCCGTTCCCTTATCCTGAGGACGTCGACCCCGATTTGATCAACGCGGGCAAGCAGACGATTTCTGAACTGCCCTCGTCGGTGTTTTTCAGCTCGGCGGACAGCTTCGCGATGATTCGCGGCGGGCATATCGACCTGACCGTGCTCGGCGCGATGGAAATCAGCGAAGGCGGCGACATCGCCAACTGGATGATCCCGGGCAAGCTGATCAAGGGCATGGGCGGCGCGATGGACCTCGTCGCGGGGGTCAAGCGCATTGTCGTGGTGATGGAACATACCTCGAAGAACGGTGACCCGAAGTTCATCCCGGCCTGCACGCTGCCGCTGACGGGGAAAAATGTCGTCGACATGATCATCACCGACTTGGCGGTCTTCCACCGGCCCGATCATGCGAGCCCGTTCGAGCTGATTGAGCTGGCGCCGGGCGTCACTGCCGAAGATGTCCGGGCGAAGACCACCGCGCATTATGTCGAGCGCGTCGCGGCCTGACAGCGTACACTCGGTTGGCCGCAGGCGCGTTGCTTGGCGCTCAGGCGGGGCGTAGGGACCGCGCATGCTCAACTTGTTGCGCCAGCGTTATCTCGACATCCTCGCCTCGGTGTACATCTACAACGAGCATCGCGGCTATACGAGTATCGACCGCGTGCTCGAAGCCGTACGCGCCTGCTGCCCCGACGACCTGCAATTCATCGCCGAGGTCGAGAAACACCGCGCCGATGAGCGCAAACATTATGTGATGTTCAAGCGCTGGTTCGAGCTGAAGGGCAGCCGCCCGTTCAAGGTCGATCGCACCTGCGGCCACATCGACCGTTTCGTCGAGATCATGTTCGGGCGCGGTATCGACGCACTCGACACCCAGGCGATCATTGCCAACAAGGATCAGTTCGAGCGCTTGTGCCGGGTGATTATGCTCACCGAACAGCGCGGGATGCGGCAAGTCGATGTGCTGCTCAAATCGCCGCTGGTGAAGTCCGACCCCGTCATGATGAAGATCTTCCGCATCATCGAACGCGACGAACCGAGCCATTGGCAACCCTATCAAGCGTGGCTCGAACGCACCGGGCGCAAGCCTGCGTCGTGGATCGAGCGGGCGGTTGATTTCTGGATTCACCGCGAATTACTGCTGTTCAAAATCCCTGCGCTTTACCTCAACCCTTGGCTGGGGCGGCAAAGCGACTGGGCCGATGCGGGCGAAGTGCCGACGGGTGCGTTCGCGGTTTGAAATCGTAACATTGCCCGGTTAGGGCAATGACATGCGTGTCTTGCTAACAGGATCGTCGGGGTGGCTGGGCCGATACATCGCGCCGTTGCTGCGCGCCGCCGGGCATCAAGTGACGGGACTCGATCCGGCGCCGGGCGCCGATACCGATGTGGTCGGCTCGGTTGCCGACCGTGCGCTGGTGGGCCGCCTCTTCGCCGATGCCGGGATCGAGGCGGTGATCCATTCGGGCGCGCTGCACAAGCCTGACATCGTGCGCTACCCGACGCAGGCGTTCGTCGACGTCAACGTCACCGGCACGCTCAACCTGCTCGAAGCAGCCGTCGAACATGGCGTGCAGCGATTCGTCTTCACCTCGACCACCTCGCTGATGATCTCGGCGGCGGTGCGCGCCGGCGCCAGCGACCGCGCGATCTGGCTCGACGAGGGCTTCGCGCCGCTCGAGCCGCGCAACATCTATGGCATTACCAAGCTCGCCGCCGAGCAGATTTGCCGCCTGTATCATCAGCGCCACGCGCTGCGCTGTATCATCCTGCGCACCGGGCGTTTCTTCCCCGAAGAGGATGACACCGACCTGACTCTGTCAGGCGAGAACAACAAGGCGAACGAATTCCTCAACCGCCGCCTGACGGTCGAGGATGCAGCGGCGGCGCATTTGGCCGCGCTCGACCGCGCACCCACGCTGGGCTTCGACCTGTTCCTCGTCGCGGCGCCGACGCCATTCGCGTCCGCCGATGTCGTGCCGCTCAAGGCCAATGCCGCGACCGTTGTGGCGCGCTATTTCCCCGATGCACCTGCGCTGTACGCTGCGCGCGGGTGGCAGTTGCCGATGACGATCGACCGCGTTTATGATTCGCGCCGCGCCGAAAAGATGCTCGGGTTTCGCTGCCAGACCGATTTTGCCGCCGTGCTGCAGGCGATGCGCGACGGCGCGCCACTGCCGTACGCGCATGATGCAGGCTATGTCTCGCCGCTCGTCCAGCCCGCAGCGCGTTAATCCGACACATTGTTTCGGCTGGGTTTCGGCTGGGCCGCGCATTTGCGCGCTTCCATGGCGATCCCGAATTGCCTAAGCCTTGGCAGGACGTAGCGCCCGCAAGTGGCGACGCGCCGGAACGATGCGGGGGACGATCGATGAAAAAGGCGTTGGTGTTGCTGGTGGTCGGCACAGTGCTGGCAGGGGCATGTGCTTTTGCAGCGAGTGGCAAGCCGCCGATGGAAACCAAGCTCTGGCGGCTCGATTGCGGCACGACCTATATCCCCGATCTCAACCTCTTTTCCGACACCCGCGCTTATACCGGCAAGGGCATGGGGCTGGTGGCTAGCTGCTACGTCATCAAGCATGGCGACAGCTACATGATCTGGGACACCGGTCTGTCGGCCAGCTTCAAGGGCCTGAAGATCGATCCCAAGACCGGCGGCGCGACGATCACCAAGACGGTTGTCGAGCAGCTCGCCGAAATCGGTGTGAAGCCCGAACAGATCACGACCATCGGCATCAGCCACTATCATTACGACCATACCGGGCAGGCGTCGTCGTTTCCGGGCGCCACGCTGATGATCGGCAAGGGCGATTTCGACGCGCTGAGCGCGACGCCGCCGAATTTCGGGGCCGATCCGACCGCGCTCAAAAATTGGGTTGGCGGCCCGGGCAAGTCGGTGCTCGTCAGCGGCGACAAGGACATTTTCGGCGACGGCAGCGTCACGATGATCGACACCCCCGGTCATACGCCGGGCCATCACAGCCTGCTCGTCAAGCTCGGCAGCGGGGCCAGCTATCTGCTGACCGGTGACCTCGCGCATTTCCGCGAGAATTACGCTAGCGACGGCGTGCCGACCTTCAACACCAACCGCGCCGATACGCTGGCGTCGTTCGCTCGGTTCAAGGGCCTCGCCGCCAATATCAAGGCGACCGTGATCATCCAGCACGAGCCGCGCGACGTTGCCAAGCTGCCCGCCTTTCCCGCTGCCGCCGAATAAACCCGGGCTGGACGCGCTCGCCTTGGCGCGGCAAGGGAAGCGATAAGAACAGCAACGGGAGAGCGTGATGCGGGCATTGTTATCGAAAGCGCCGGGCGGCCCCGACACGCTGGTGATCGACGACTTGCCCGATCCCGTTCCCGGCAAGGGCCAAGTGCTGGTCGCGGTCAAAGCCTGCGCAATCAACTATCCCGATGTGCTGATCATCGAGGACAAATATCAGTTCAAGCCCGCGCGCCCCTTCGCGCCGGGTGGCGAGATTTCGGGTGTGGTTGAAGCGCTGGGCGAGGGCGTCACCTCGCTCGCGGTCGGCGACCGGGTGCTCGGCACGATCGGTCATGGCGGGCTGGTCGAGAAAGTCGTGAGCGATGCGGCGCGGCTCTACAAGCTGCCTGAGGGGCGCTCGTTCGAGGAAGGATCGGCGCTGGTCCTGACCTATGGCACGACGATCCACGCGCTGCTCGATCGCGGGCATTTGAAGGCCGGGCAGACGCTGTTGGTGCTGGGCGCCGCGGGCGGTGTCGGGCTCGCAGCCATTGAGCTTGGCAAAGCCTTTGGTGCGCGCGTGGTCGCAGCCGTGTCGTCGGAGGAAAAGGCGCAGGCGGCGCGCGAGGCAGGCGCCGATGTCACGCTCGTCTATGGCCGCGCACCCTTCGACAAGGACGCCTCGAAGGCGCTGGCGGATCAATTCAAGGCGGCGCTTGGCCCCAATGGCGCCGATGTCATCTATGATCCTGTCGGCGGCGATTATGCTGAGCCCGCGCTGCGATCAATCGCGTGGGAAGGGCGTTACCTCGTCGTGGGCTTCCCGGCAGGCATTCCGCGCCTCCCGCTCAACCTGACCTTGCTCAAAAGCTGCGACGTGTGCGGTGTGTTCTGGGGCGCCTTTGCCGCGCGCGACCCGGAGGCCAATCAGGCACATATCGATCATCTTTTCCGGCTGTGGGCGGAAGGCAAAATCCACCCGCGCGTCACCGAAGTGTTCGATTTCGCCGATGGCGGTGCCGCGATCGCCAAGATGGCGGCGCGCGGCGCGATCGGCAAACTCGTGGTCCGCGTCGCGGCTTAGTTGCGAACGCGCACGCGGCGCCCTATTTGCTCAACACCAACCTATCCGGAAAGATGCCGATGACCACTTTCGATGATCGCGAACGCGCTTTCGAGACGCAATATGCGCGCGAGGAGGATCTTGC
>CAYUYZ010000010.1:83719-92957 GCA_964449575.1 uncultured Stakelama sp. | reverse complement strand
CAAGCGCGTGCTTGACTATAACGTAAAGCCCCGCGTCAAGGCGGATGGGTCGGGCGTCGACCTGGCCAACGTCAAGATGAGCATGAATCCGTTCGACGAGATCGCCGTCGAAGAAGCGATCCGTTTGCGCGAAAAGGGTGCGGCGACCGAAGTGATCGCGGTGTCAATCGGCGAGCAAAAGGCGCAGGAAACGCTGCGTACCGCGCTCGCGATGGGTGCCGACCGCGCGATCCTGATCGTCAGCGAAGACAAGGTCGAGCCGCTCGCCGTCGCCAAGCTGCTTGCCAAGGTGGTGGCGGAGGAAGCCCCCGGCCTGATCATCCTCGGCAAGCAGGCGATCGACGACGACAACAACCAGACCGGCCAGATGCTCGCCGGCCTGCTCGGCGTCGGTCAGGCGACCTTCGCCAGCGCCGTGATGGTCGAGGGTGACAGCGTTACCGTGACGCGCGAAGTCGATGGCGGGGCCGAGACCGAAAAGCTCCCGCTGCCCGCCGTCATCACCGTTGATCTGCGCCTCAACGAACCGCGCTATGCGTCGCTGCCCAACATCATGAAGGCCAAGTCCAAGCCGCTCGCGCAGAAAACCCCGGCCGATTACGGTATTGACGTGACGGCGCGGATCACGACGCTGAAGGTCGTCGAACCGGCCAAGCGGACGGCAGGCATCAAGGTAGCGGACGTCGACGAACTCGTCGGCAAGCTCAAGGCAATGGGAGTGGTGCAGTGAAGGCGCTCGTTTGGGTTGAACATGATGGTAGCGTGGTCAAGGATGCCACGCTCGCGACGGTGACCGCCGCGTCGAAGCTCGGCGAGGTTCATCTGCTCGTTGCCGGCCACAATGTCGGCGCGGTCGGCGAACAGGCTGCGAAGATCGCTGGGGTCGCCAAGGTCCATGTCGCCGATGACGCCGCCTATGCGCATGCGCTGGCCGAGAATGTCGCGCCGCTGGTGGTCGAGCTGATGGGCCACCACGACGCCTTCGTCGCGCCCGCGACCACCAACGGCAAGAACATCGCCCCGCGCGTCGCGGCGCTGCTCGACGTGATGCAGATCAGCGACATCCTGTCGGTCGAAAGCGCCGACACGTTCACCCGGCCAATCTACGCCGGGAACGCGATCGCGACCGTGCAGACCAGCGACAAGAAGCTCGTCATCACCGTGCGCGGCACGGCGTTCGAGAAAGCATCGATGGAAGGCGGCTCGGCGGCGATCGAAGCGGTGGGCACCACCGGCGACACCGGCAAGTCGACCTTCGTCTCGTCCGAAATCGCCAAGTCGGAACGGCCTGAACTGACGAGCGCCAAGATCATCGTCTCGGGCGGGCGGGCACTCCAGAACAGCGAGAATTTCCACGACATCATCGAACCGCTCGCCGACAAGCTCGGCGCGGGGGTCGGCGCGAGCCGCGCGGCGGTCGATGCGGGCTACGTCCCCAACGATTATCAGGTCGGCCAGACCGGCAAGATCGTGGCGCCGGAAGTCTATATCGCGGTCGGCATCTCGGGCGCGATCCAGCATCTGGCGGGGATGAAGGATTCGAAGACGATCATCGCGATCAACAAGGACGAAGACGCGCCGATCTTCCAGGTGGCGGACATTGGCCTGGTCGGCGATCTGTTCAAGATCGTGCCGGAACTCACCGGCAAGCTCTGACGGCTTGCAGTAGCGATTAGCAAAGGGGCGCTGCGAGATGATCGCGGCGCCCCTTTTTTGCGCGATTGATGGCACCGAGCCGCAACGACAATTTGCTCCAGCCCCATTCAGTTTTGGGTGATGATACCTGGTCTTAACGGGCGACCGCTAAGTTGCGGGAACGGCGCATGGATTTTTCCGATCACGATCGGCCGTGTTCTGTCGGGGGAATGCACGGGATCGTTGCTTCGCCGCTCGATCCTTGGGAGGGCAAAGATGATATTGAAGCGCAAGCTGCCGATTGACATCCTTGTGCTGGCTATTGTGACCCTGCATGTCTGGGCACTCACGATCGCGTGGCAGATCTTCGATCTCAATCACCGTCTTTCGCCCCCGCTTCGGTCCGAATCCGATGCGTGGTTGATGACGCTCACCGGGCTTATCTTTGCGTTCCTGTTCTTCGCGGTCATCCTGTCGGCGTGGAGTTTCATCCTCAGCGTCCCGACATTCTTGCTGGCGGCGCACCTCGTCCTTCACCGCTATGGGGTCGCGAACCGCTGGCTGGTCGCCTGCGCGATAACGGCAGGGTTGGTCGTGGTTCTCACCCATTTCGAGGTCTTGCGATATGGCCTGCCAAAAGCCGACACTGTTGCTTCCCAAAGCGCGCGCGCGCCAAAGCCCAAGCCGCCAACCCTGCGTGACATCGATCCTGCGCTGCCGCCGATCCCGTTGAACACGATGACGGAAGGCGAAGCGAGGGCAGCGCTGGAAAAATCAGCGGAGGCCCGCATGCGCGCCAAATGTGCCGCGCCCAAGGATGCGTTCATGGCCGAAATTTGTGCCACCGCGAGGGAAGCTGAAAAAAACTGGCAGGCGGAGACTGACCGGGCGCGTTGAGGGGTGGGGATTGGTTGGAAGCGGCGGTTGCGCCTCGTTGCCGGTTCAGCGCCTCAGAGCGAGTGCGGCCCGTACGCGCGGCTCTTCAGCGCGATTTGGGCCAACGCTATCGGTCACTCTATGACCACCACTCTTGGTCTGACTGATAAAGAAAAGGAAATGGTCGCCGACTGCACCATCGATCGCGTCTCCTCCCCCATATGGACCGCAAGTCGTCACGCCAGACGATCGCACCCAAAAGACACGACGCGATTGCTTGCTCTTTAGAAAGCTTATCGGCCTCACCAGTACTTCCTGCGAGGTATCTCCACGGGGCGTCGGGTACGGTAACTTGACCTTTTTTACCCGATCTACACGACCGACCAAGACCACCTCGCTCTGCCGCCAAGCCTCTGCTTGCGCATTGAATAGAGCAAGCCTGTATTGGACCCGTTGGCTCTCAAAGAGCACCTTCATTCGAGCGTCATACGCCGCGTCCGTCTCCCCAATTAACTTCGATGGCGGCGAGGGCGGCGGAGGGCAAGCAAGTGCCGGCCCAGTTCCAACGAGAACGGCGGCCAGTGCGGCGGTGAGAAGAGGAAAGGCATAAGCCATCAACCTCGTATGTCACTGCGAGCGAACTTCTGCAATTGGGGCGAAACCCGCCCCAGCCCCCACTCGTCACCCCGGCCTTGTGCCGGGGCCTAACGGGCGGCTGGACGACGCGCTCTGGGCGTTAAGGTATCGCGCGCGGCACTGTGGGCCCCGGGACGAGGCCGGGGTGACGGTGAGGGGATGGTGTTCGGTCAGGTCGACGCCACAAAATCCCCCTCTGGCAATGTTGGAAATCATCGGTCATCCTGCCGCCAAGCCGGTTCCGGTCCGATCGCAAAAGGGGATACCCCCCTAGGATGGTCGTGACTTTTGTAACCTTTCGCGAAGGAAAGTTCGATGCTGCTCGCCCTCCTGCTCGCTGCGGCACCGCTCGCTGCCCCTGCCGACGACGCGGCGCTGAAGGCGCGGGTCGAGCGGCTCCTCACCGCGACGCCGGTGATCGACGGGCATAACGATCTGCCGTGGGAAATCCGCGTCAACCACGAAGCCAAAGTCGAGGCGCTCGACCTGACCAAGGATACCTCCAAACTCCCCAAGCCGCTCCAGACCGACATTCCCCGGCTGAAGAAAGGCCATGTCGGCGCGCAATTCTGGTCGGTGTGGATCACCGCCGATAATCTGGGGCCCCGCGCGGTGGTGATGACGCTTGAGGAAATCGACATCGTCAAACGCTTCGTTGCCGCCAATCCGGGCAGCTTCGAAATGGCGGGCACCGCCTCCGACATCCGCCGGATCAGCAAGGCCGGCAAGATCGCCTCGCTGATGGGCGTCGAAGGCGGGCACCAGATCGATGGGCGGCTGTCGGTGCTGCGGCGCTATCATGATCTCGGCGTGCGCTACATGACGCTGACGCACACGCTCAGCCTGCCCTGGGCCGATGCGTCGACCGATGCGCCGCGCTCGGGGGGCTTGAGCAGCTTCGGCAAGCAGGTGGTGGCGGAGATGAACCGCATCGGCATGATCGTCGACATCAGCCATGTGTCGGACGCGACGCTCGCTGCCGTGCTGACGGTCACGAAAGCGCCGGTGATGGCATCTCATTCCTCGGCGCGCGCGCTCGATAATGCGCCCCGCAACATCCCCGACGATCTGCTGGCGAAGATCGGCGCCAATGGCGGCGTGGTGATGGTCAATTTCTACCCCAGCTTCACCTCGCAGGCGTGGCGCGACTGGGACAAGGCGCGCACCGATTATGCGAAGTCGATCGGGGCGGCGGCCGAACCTTACGGCGCCAATGCCCCCGCGCCGATGGTGGCGTGGGACAAGGCGCATCCGCAGCCGCTCGTCACGTCGGCGACGATTGCCGATCACGTCGAGCATATTGCACGGATCGCGGGCAAGGCGAGCGTCGGGCTCGGCAGCGATTATGACGGCATCAACGGCACGTCGCCGACCGACATGACCGGGGTCGACGGCTATCCCGCGCTGTTCGTCGAACTCGCGCGGCGCGGCTGGAGCGATGCCGAGCTGGCGGGGCTGGCGCAGGGCAATATCCTGCGGGTGATGGAAAAGGTCGAAGCCGTGGCGGCGGGCATGGCGGGGACGCCACCGATCGATGCAATCGACCGGCCTTAGATCAGTCGATTGGGCGTTTGAAATAGTGGAAAATGAACCAGCTCGAGACATAGCGCCAGCCGCTCGCGGTCATCGCGGCGATGTTTGGCCCAATGCCGGTGGTGCGAACATGCTCCCAGCGCCGGTCGCTTTGTTGAAAAGTCAGCGCGAGCGCGCCTGTGTGGATCAGTTCGCGGCCCTTGGCGCCTTCCGCGCGCAGCATCGCCATTTCGTTGAAGGCCGTTGCCCCCACGCGCATGGAGATCATGCCGGGCTCGACATCGAGTCGGGCAGCCTCCGGTTCGCCGAAACGCTGCTGCGCGGCCTGTTTGCTGATCCCGATCAGCCCGCCGATTTCCGCCCAGCTCATCCCGGCGCGTCGCCCGGCATTGACCCAGCGGCCAAGCGACAGCCGGGTTTCATCCGCCACCAGATACGCCGCAAGGATCATTTCGGCATATTCTTCGGCAGTGGCGCCGGTGAAGGGCCCGTGCGTTTCCTCGCGATAGGTCAGCGCGAGATGGGCAGCGCGTTCGCGCAGGGCATTTTCTTCGGTAACCAGCATCGCAACCCTCCGATTCGTCAACTTGCTATTGACGATCGATCAATGAAGGGTTGACGCAATAGTGTCAAGAGATTGTTGACGTATCGCGCCGTCAACTCGATCCGAAGCCTTGGAGGAACGCGGCAAGGTTCGCGCCCAGTGCCTCGACGGCATAGCCGCCTTCCATCAGCAGCACGCTCGGCCAGCCGCGCGCGGCGATGTCGGCGGCGAGCAGGGCGTAATCGGGGGTGGCGAGCTTGAAGTGGCTGATCGGGTCGCCTTCCCAGGTGTCGGCGCCGAAGCTGACGATCAGCAGGTCGGGGCCGAACGCCGCGATGGCATCGAGCGCGGTGGCTTGCGCCGCCCGGAACGCGCCCAGCGTCGCGCCCTGCGGCAGCGGCAGGTTGAGCGTCGCGCCCGCGCCTGCCCCTTCGCCGCACTCATCGGCATGACCCCAGTAGAAAGGGTAATCGGTCGCGGGGTCGGCATGGATGCTGGCGTAGAACACATCGCCGCGATCCCAGAAGATATCCTGCGTGCCATTGCCGTGGTGGTAATCGATGTCGAGGATCGCCACCCGCGCCGCGCCTGCACCCCGCGCCGCCTCCGCGGTGATGGCAGCGGCGTTGAGGTAGCAATAGCCGCCCAGATAATCCGCCCCGGCATGATGCCCCGGCGGGCGACAAAGCGCGAAGGCGGCGCGCTCGCCTCCTTGCACGGCGTCGAGCGCGGCGAGCGCCGACTGCACACTCCAATAGGCGGCGTCATAGCTGTCGGCCGTCAGCGGCGTCGACGCGTCGAAGCTGAACCGCCCGATCAGCGCGTCGATCCGGTCGAGATTGAGCGGCCGCCGCCCGACCACCGGCCAGACGTAGCCGATCACATCGCCCGGCCGCCCCGCCTCGGCCCAGCGCGCGGGCGCCGACTTCAGGAAATCGAGATAATCAGCGCTATGCACCGCGCGAATTGCGGCGTCGCCCCGGTCATCGGGCGCCTCGACGGAGCCGATCCCCGCAAGCAGCGCCTCGGCGCGCGCCGGGCTTTCGGCGTAAGCGGTGAAGCCGCCATTGTGGAGCTCCTGTAAGGGGGCATGGGCAAGCTGACGGGGCGAGAAGAAACGGCGCATGGCGTTTCCCTACCCCTTCGGCCCCATAGCGCAATGGGCGCGCGCGAACCGATGCTTCGACCCGTGGCGGTCGATTTCAATAGCCACCCGCCCGTCTGCGGCTATCGTGGCGCAATGACGTTTGACCCCTTCGAGATGACGGCGCTGATCCTCGCCGCCACCACGCTGGCGAGCTGGATCAATGCACGCACCCTGAAACTCCCGGTCGCGGTGGGGCTGCTCGTTGTCGGGCTGCTGCTGAGCGCCTGTGTCGGGCTGGCTGATCTGGCCATGCCCGGTATCGGAATCGGCGCCCTGTTCCGCTCGATCGAGCAGCAGATCGATTTCCCCTATCTCGTGCTCAATATCTTGCTCGCCTATCTGCTGTTTGCGGGCGCGATGAACGTCAATGTGGCGGCGCTGATCGGGCGGGGCTGGGCAGTTGGCGCGCTCGCGCTGATCGGCACGGTGATCACCACCATCCTGATCGCGGCCGCTTTCTGGGGCCTCTGCCGGCTGCTCGGGATCGACATGCCGCTCAGCTGGGCGCTGGTATTCGGCGCGTTGATTACGCCCACCGATCCGATCGCGGTGCTCGCAATGACCAAGCGGACCGATCTCGAGCCCGGGCTGCAGGCGCAGTTGGAGGGCGAAGCTTTGTTCAACGATGGCGTCGCGGTCGTGCTGTTCAAGGCGCTGCTGGCTTATGCCATGGGGGCGGGCGCGGGCGGGGCGGCGGGGCATATGGACCTCGCGCTGCTGGCCGAACATGCCGCGATCGAGGCGGTTGGCGGAATCGCGCTGGGGCTGGTGGTGGCGGTGGTGGCGGTCTGGATCATGGCCGCGGTCGACGACTGGATCACGGAGACGCTGATTACCTTTGCCACCGCGACATTGGTCTATGCCGTCGCGCTCAACCTTGGCCTGTCGGGGCCATTGGGGGTCGTTGCGGCAGGGCTGGTGATGGGATCGGACTGGTCCGAGCGCGCGATGGCGCCGCGCGCGACCGCCTATATCCACAGCTTCTGGCACGTGATCGACGAGGGGATGAACGCGGTGCTGTTCTTCCTTGTCGGCATCAAGGCCTTTTCGCTCCAGCTATCGCCCATGGCGCTGGTGCTGATGGCGAGTGCGGCGGCGATGGTGCTGGCGGCACGCTGGATAACGGTGTCGGCGCTGGGTGCGGGCCTGATGCTGGCCGGGAAGAAGCTGCCGCTCAAGCTTTACAACGTGCTCACCTGGGCCGGGGTGCGCGGGGGGCTGTCGATCGCGCTGGTGCTGTCGATCCCCGATTTTCCCGGTCGCCAGGCGATTTTTGCGGCAGCCCTTGGCGTCGTGGTCTTCTCGATCGTGGTCCAGAGCATGACGATGGAGGGGCTGGCGCTCAGGACCGGCTACGGCAGCGCCAAGGCCGACCCCGAACCGACGCATTGATCGCGGGGCGAAGACCGGACCGACCGCATTGTGGAGCCCGTCGGCATCGGGTGCGGCTGGGACCGCAAGTTGCACGGCGCGCAATCGTGGGTGCGAGCGTTACAAATCGACCGATTGTCGTTCCGCGCCCGTGCCAAGCGGCGTATAATCGCGAACGTGCAAACGGCGCATTGGAGCAAGGTATAAGGCGGATGAGCGTGGGCCAGTGGATTGCGGCAGTGCCGATTGGCATTGCCCAGTTGTGGCTGTTGCTGTTCGTTGTGCCTGCGCTGTTCAATGCGCACACGTCGACCGGTCTTGCCGCCGCAATCCTGCTCGCGCTTGCCGTCCCGGTGGCGATCGCCGCCGAAATCACCTGGCGCCGCCGCCGCTTGGACGGTTAGCGCACCGGGCATTCCCGCACGGGCGCTGGGAGAGCAAAAAATGGCTTATTCGAGTGATGTCGCCCTGCCGCGCTTCGGCGCTCTGCGGCGGATGGGGTTGCTGGGGCTGGCGCTGGCGTTGATCGTCGTGCTCGGCATTCTCCTGACGAGCAGCTTTGCGCGCGTGCAGCCGGGCTATGTCGGCATTCGCGTCAACAACATCGGCAGCGACGCCGGTGTCGTCTCGCAGTCGCTGCCAGTCGGCTGGTATTTCGCGCCGCCGGGGACCAACATTTACGAATATCCGGTGTTCACGCGTACCTATACCTGGACCAAATCACCGACCGAACAGACGACGGTCGACGAAAGCTTCGCGTTTCAGGACAAGAACGGGCTTGGGCTGTCGGCCGATGTTGCGGTTGCCTATCACGTCGACCCAACCCGCGCGCCGATCCTGTTCTCGCGCTATCGCAGCGACATGGACGCGATCATTTCGGGGCCGCTGCGCAACGCGATCCGCAACGCAATCGTCGAGCGCGCGTCGCAGCTTGGGGTCGAGGAGATCTATGGCCCGCACAAGAGCGAGCTGGTCGCGACCGCGCTGCGCCGCGTGCAGGGCTATTTCGCGCCAGTGGGCTTGCAGGTTGAGCAGCTTTACTGGGCGGGCAATATCGTCGTCCCCGACGCGGTGCTCCAGCAGATCAATGCGAAGATCGCCAATGAGCAGGCCGCGCTTGCCGCCCAAGCCAATGTCGCGACCGCCAAGGCCAATGCCGATGCGCGCATCGCCAAGGCGCGCGGCGATGCTGAAGCGATTCAAGTGGAGGCCGAAGCGATCCGCACCAACCCGGAAATCGTCAATCTGCGCGCGGTCGAGAAATGGGACGGCAAGCTGCCAACCTACACCGGCGGCGGCGGCCCGCTGCCGTTCATTCAGGCGAAGTAAGCAAATCCTCCCCCCGGAACGGGGGGAGGGGGACCATGCGCAGCATGGTGGAGGGGGCCGGGCCGCAAGCAAATCGCCCGTGGCCCGGGGCCCCCCCCCCGGCCGCCGGCCCCCCCCCCCCCCCGGGGGGGGGGGGGGGTTTGTGTGGCCAACCCCCCGCCGGAGAT
>CAYUYZ010000010.1:0-83709 GCA_964449575.1 uncultured Stakelama sp. | reverse complement strand
CCGCCTTTCACCCCCCCCAACCCCACCCCCCCCCCCCGGGGGGGGGGGGGGGGGCCCCCCCGCCCCCGGGGGGGGGGGCCCCCCGGGCCGCAAGCAAATCGCCCGTGGCCCGGCCCCCTCCGTCGGCCTGCGGCCGCCACCTCCCCCTGTGAAGGGGGAGGATTTAGTTGGCCAACGCCTCGGCGATCAGTTTGCGCGAGTTGTCGATCCCGTAGAGCGCGATGAAGCTGCCCATGCGCGGACCCTGGCTGGTGCCGAGCAGCGTTTCATAGAGCGCCTTGAACCAGTCGCGTAAGGTTTCGAACCCGCCCAAATCACCGAACTGCGTCTTGCCGATTTCATAGACAATGTTCTGGATATCCTCGGCAGACGTATCGGCTGCGAGCTTCGCCAATTCGGCATCGAGCGCGTCGAGCGCGGCACGCTCCACCCCTTCGGGCGCGCGCCGCTGGAGCGTGGGGGCGACGAAATCGCGGTTATACGCCAGCGCCTTGTCGATCAAATTGTCGAGCGCAGGATAGGCCTCGGGCGAAGCATCGGCGACATAATTGCCAAGATACCCCCAAACCTGCTCGCGCGTCGCCTGCGCGCCCATCACGCCGACGAGGTTAAGCAGCAGCCCGAACGTCACCGGCAGCACTTCTGCAGGCGGCGGGCCGTTGTGGATGTGATGCACCGGATTGCCGAGCCGCTGTTCGACCGGCTGGTCGGCATAATTGGCGCGGAACTGCCAATAATCGTCGATCGCACGCGGGATCACCCCCATGTGCAGCGACTTGGCCTTCCTCGGCTCGCGGTAGATGTAGAAGGCTAGGCTCTCGTCCGAGCCATAGGTCAGCCATTGTTCGAGGCTGAGCCCATTGCCCTTCGACTTCGAAATCTTCTCGCCCTTCTCATCAAGGAACATCTCGTAGTTGAAACCCTCGGGCGGGCGGGCGCCCAGCACCCGCGCGATCTTGCCCGATTGCGTCACCGAATCGATCAAATCCTTGCCCGACATTTCATAATCGACGCCGAGTGCGACCCAGCGCATGGCCCAGTCGACCTTCCATTGCAGCTTGGCCTGCCCGCCGAGGATCGACTGGGTGATGCGGTCACCCCCCTTCCCATCAGAAGCGTCGTCAAAGGCAATCAGCCCCGCATCGGCATCGATCACCTCGACCGGCACTTGCAGCACCACGCCCGACTTGGGGCTGACCGGCAGCACCGGCGAATAGGTCGCGCGCCGCTCGGCGCCGAGCGTCGGCAGCATCACGTCGAGGATCGCCTGATAATGCCGCAGCACGCTCTTCAGCGCGTCGTCAAAGCGGCTGCTGGCATAATAGTCGGTCGACGAGGCGAATTCATACTCGAAGCCGAACTGGTCGAGGAACGCGCGCAGCATCGCATTATTGTGCGCGGCGAAGCTCTCGTGGCAACCGAACGGATCGGGAATGCGGCTGAGCGGCTTGCCGAGATGCTCGGCCAGCATCGCCTTGTTCGGCACATTGTCGGGCACCTTGCGCAGGCCGTCCATGTCGTCGCTGAACGCGATCAGCCGGGTCGGCGTGTCGGTCAGCGTCTCGAACGCGCGGCGGACCATCGTTGTGCGCAGCACTTCGTTGAACGTGCCGATATGCGGCAGCCCCGACGGGCCATAGCCGGTTTCGAACAGGATCGCTTCGCCACCGGGCTTGCCGCCCGGATAGCGCTTGAGCAGCTTGCGCGCTTCCTCATAGGGCCAGGCCTTGGAGTCGGTCGCGGCGGCGCGCAGCGCGGCGGCGTCGATGGGGGGATGCGCAAGTGTCGTCATGGGGATGCGGTCCTAGCGAACCCGGCGGCGCACTGCTAGACCCGCGCACGCGTCATGCCGAGCCAGCCCCGCCCCATCGCCGAGCGCGCAGCCATCGACCGCGCCACGTTCGAGGCCGAGATTGTGCCCGCCGCCCAGCCGGTGGTGCTGCGCGGGCAGGTTGCCGACTGGCCGCTGGTAGGCGCCGCACGGACATCTAACGACGCCTTTGCCACCGCCTTGCGCGCACAAGCCAACGACGTTGCGGGCGAAGCGTGGTTCGGCGCGCCTTCGATCCAGGGCCGGTTCGGCTTCACCGACGACCTGACCGGCCATAATTTCGACCGGCGCCTCGCGACGATCGACCAGTTGCTCGACCTGATCCTGCGCCAGCGCGACGATGGAGAACCGTGGAGCGTCTATGCTGGCGCGCTGCCGGTGGCCAAGCATTTGCCGCCGTTTCGCGCGACACACCCGATGCCGCTGATCGACGCCGACCGCCATATGCTGGTGTCGCTCTGGCTCGGCAATCGCACCAAGACGGCGGTGCATTGGGACTTGCCGCAGAACCTTGCCTGCGTCGTTGCGGGGCGGCGGCGGTTCACCTTGTTTCCGACCGATCAGGTCGCGAACCTCTATGTCGGGCCGATCGACTTCACGCTTGCCGGGCAACCGTCGAGCCTTGCCGATATCGAGGCGCCCGATTTTGCGCGCTTTCCGCGCCTCGCCCAAGCGTTCGAGCAGGCACTGACGGTTGAGCTTGAGCCCGGCGACGTGCTCTACATCCCCAGCCTGTGGTGGCACGCGGTGACGGGGCTCGAACCCGTGGGGGCGATGATCAATTATTGGTGGCGCGATGGCCCCGCGCGAATGATGACACCGATGCTCTCGCTCAAGCACGCGTTGATGACGATGCGCGGGCTTCCGGCGAATGAAAAGGCGGCGTGGCGGGCGATGTTCGACCATTATCTGTTCGGCGACGACCCGGCTGCGCATCTGCCCGAGCATGCACGCGGCGTGCTCGGCGACGTGTCACCGGAGGCACTCGCGCGGCTGATGGCCGAACTGGCGGCGGCGCTTCGCCGCTAACGCACGACGACATCGGCTTGACTTGCCCTCCGCCCGTTGGTGTCGAGCGAAGTCGAGACACCCTGCGCACCGCTTTTGGCCTGTTTCTCGACTTCGCTCGAAACGAACGGGTCAAGGTAAAGTCAGTCGAATCCAAGGCGGGCCGCTAACGGGCAGGCGTTAACAAGTTGCCAATCTGTTCCGGATCGCCGACAAGTGGCCCGTGATCGATCTCCCCTATCCGGCGCTGCACGCAAGCCATGGCGGCATCTGGGCAGCGCGCGAGAGCACGCGCTCGCTGTCGCGCGGCGAGGCGATCCGCATGGCGGCCGACACGCCGATGATCCTGCTCAATGCGCCGCTGGTCGCGCAGCGGCTGGGCTATGCCGAGCTGTCGGGGCTCGATCTGCTCGAGCTGTTCGCGTTCCTGTTTCCCGCCCGCTTCATGGTGCCGACGGCCAAGGGGCTGGCGGCCGCCGTTGGCCTCGACACGCCCGCACGCGATCAGGATGTCGCGAGCTTTCTGCGCGCGGCGACCGAGCGGCTGCTGGCCGTGCCGCAGAGCGACTGGCCCGAACGCGAAGGCGCGTGGACCTCGCTGCAAACGCTGGCGCGGATGCGCTGGCCCTGGGCGCCGTTGCTCGTCAATAAAATCGCCAAGCCCGCGCAGGGCGAGGCGTTTCTGTTCACCCGCCTGCCCGAATGGACCGAAGGCGCGCCCCGCCCCGCCCCGCGCACTGTATCGCTCGACCCGGCCGAAGCGCAGGCGCGGCTGACGCTGCTGACGGGCGCCGATGCCGAGCAGCGCCCCGGCCAGCGCGCCTTTGCCGATGCCGCCGGCGCGGCCTTCGCGCCACGAGACCGCCGCGATTCGCCCAATCTGGTGCTCGCCGAGGCAGGGACGGGGATCGGCAAGACGCTCGGCTATCTCGCCCCCGCCTCACTCTGGGCCGAGCGCGCGGGCGGTGTAGTGTGGGTGTCGACCTTCACCAAGACGCTCCAGCGCCAGCTCGCGCATGAAACCGCGCGGCTGTTCCCCGATCCGGCCGTGCGTCGGGCGAAGGTCGTGACGCGCAAGGGCCGCGAGAATTACGCCTGCCTGCTCAATCTGGAGGATGCGCTGCAAGGCGGGTTCGCGGGTCGTGCGGCGATCCTCGCGCAGCTTGTCGCGCGCTGGGCGGCCTATACCGCCGATGGCGACATGGTCGGCGGCGATCTCCCCGGCTGGCTGCCGACCCTGTTCCGCCGCACCGGTGCGATCGCGCTCACCGACCGGCGCGGTGAGTGCGTCTATGCCGGGTGTCCGCATTACCGCAAATGCTTCATCGAACGCGCCGCGCGCGCTTCCGCCGATGCCGACATCGTCATCGCCAACCACGCGCTGGTGATGGTCAATGCCGCGCGCGGGCGCGAAGTGGCAACGCGGCCGACGCGCTATGTGTTCGACGAGGGCCATCATCTGTTCGACGCTGCCGATGCGATGTTCGGCGTCGCGCTGACGGGGGCCGAGACGATCGAGCTGCGCCGCTGGGTGATGGGGCCGGAGGCGAACGCGCGGGGACGACGGCGGGGGCTCGCCGCGCGGCTGTCCGATGTCGCCAGCTACGACACAGGCGGCGCCGAAGCGATCAATGCGGCCGCGCGCGCCGCACAGGCGCTCCCGGGCGAAGGCTGGCTCCAGCGATTGAGCGAAGGCGCACCGTTCGGCCCGGTCGAGGCCTTGCTCGCCGCCGTGCGCGGTCTCGTTTACGCGCGCGGCGAAGGCAAGGACGACGCGGGCTATGGCCTCGAGACTGAACTCGCCGAGCCTGACGCTGGGCTGATCGAGGCCGCCGGGCCCGCCGCCGCCGCGCTCGCCGCGCTGCATCAGCCGCTGGTCGCGCTCGGGCGACGGCTCGACGCGGTGCTCGATGAAGGCCCCGACTGGATGGACGGCCCGGCGCGCGCCCGCATCGAAGGCGCGATTGCCTCGCTCGGTTGGCGGGCGGAAACGGTTGCGGCGTGGCTGGCGCTGGTCGCGCGGATCGGTGGGCCGACCGATCCCGATTTCGTCGACTGGCTCGCGGTCGAGCGCGTCGAGGGGCGCGAATATGACATCGGCCTGCACCGCCGCTGGCTCGACCCGACCCGACCCTTTGCCGAGATCGTGCTGAAACCGGCGCAAGGCGCGCTCGTCACTTCGGCGACGCTGACGGCGGGCGGCGGCTGGGATGTGGCGGACGCACGCACCGGGGCGATCCATTTGCCCGCGCCGCCGGTGCATTTCGAAGCGCTGAGCCCGTTCGATTATGCTGAGGCCGCTGAAGTGCTGATCGTCACCGATGTGAAGCGCGGCGACACGGCAGCGCTGGCGAACGCCTATGCGCGGCTGATCGTCGCGGCGGGTGGCGGCACACTGGGGCTGTTCACCGCGATCCGGCGGCTGCGCGCGGTGCATGCGCGCATCGCCGATCGGCTGGCGCGCGAGGGATTGCCGCTCCACGCGCAGCATGTCGATCCGATCGACACCGGGACATTGGTCGACATTTTCCGCGACGATGCGCGCGCCTCGCTGCTCGGCACCGATGCCCTGCGCGACGGCGTCGATGTACCGGGTCATTCGCTGCGGCTGGTCGTGCTCGAAGGGGTACCCTGGGCCAAGCCGACCGTGCTCCACGCTGCACGGCGGCTCGCGGGCGGGGGTGCTGCCTATGACGACCGGCTGGTGCGCGCACGGCTTGCGCAGGCGTTCGGACGGCTGATTCGCCGTGCGGATGATCGCGGCGCCTTCGTGCTGCTGTCAGCGGCGATGCCGTCGCGGTTGTTGTCGGCCTTTCCCGAAGGCGTGCCGATTGCGCGCGTCACCCTCGACGAAGCCGTCGCGCGGGTGCAATCGCGCCTTTCAACCGTCACATCGCTGGGGCATGAGGTTCGCGCAACGACATAAAGAGAGGCGATGAAAAGGCTGACCCTGCTGCGCCACGCCAAATCGGGCTATGGCGACCGCGACCAGCGCGATTTCGACCGCGTGCTCAACGCCCGCGGCGAGCGGGCCGCCGTCGCCATCGGGCGCGCGCTGAAAGCTGAGGGCGCGCGCTTCGACCGCGTCATCGCGTCTGACGCTGCGCGCGTTGCCGGGACGATCGCGTTGGTCGAGCGCGGGCTTGGCGCGCCGCTCGACCCGATCTGGGAGCGGCGCGTCTATCTGGCGTCGGCGGCGACCCTGCTCGAAATCGTCCAGGCGCAGCCCGACAGCGCCGATCATGTGCTGCTGGCAGGGCATAATCCGGGGCTTGAGGATCTGGTGCTGATGCTCGTGCCCGAGCGGGCCGACGATGCGTTGCGGGCCGCCGTGTATGAAAAGCTCCCGACCGGCAGCCGGGTCGAACTCGAATTCGATGTCGATCAATGGGCCGCCGCCGATGCCGCGCAGATCACCCGCTTCACCCGCCCGCGCGACCTCGACCCCGAACTCGGGCCTGATGCTGATACAGACTAGGCTGTGCAAACCTACCCATCCGTTCGTTTCGAGCGAAGTCGAGAAACAGGCCACGGGCGGTGCGCAAAGTGTCTCGACTTCGCTCGACACGAACGGGGCTGGGTAACGCGGTTTCAGGTTGACCCGTTCTACCCCTTCAGCTTGTCCCTAAGCCCCGCCAGCGCACCGAACGGCCCCGCTTCCTCCTCGGCAACCACACCCGCCGCGCGCAGCGATTCTGCTGCCTCCGGCCCGCGCGGGAAGGGGTCGAGCGCGAGCGCCATCGTTTCCGCCGCTGCCTCGCCCAGATCGATCGCGCTGCCCGCATAGGGGATCGTGTCGATCGCATCATCGGCCAGCTCGATCTCGTCGCCGTCGGGCACCTCAGCATCGGGCACGAAACGCAGCGCGACGGCCTCATCGACGTGCGTTGCCAGCGGCGCGCCGGTGACGACACAGGCTTGCACGACATCGGCCTCGACCCGGCCCGTCACGACAATGCCGCTGGCCTCTTCGTGCAGCGACAGCGTCGCGGTGAGTCGGTCAACGCTGACCAGCCCAAATCGTGCCGCAAGTGCCGCACGTTCGGTCGAATCGGCCTCGATTGTCACGCTGCGCGGTCGTGCGCCAATCGTGTCGATGCGCTCGGGCCGCGAAAATTCGGGCGTCACGGGAGCATGCCGGCAATGATCACCGGGCTTGGCTGTTCAGCGAGGCGCGCGGTGAAATTGCCCAGCGCATCGGCGACATGCGTCAGCGCTGCCGCGCCCGGATCGACCCCGCGGTAGAGGTTGCGCAGCAGCGGCGTGCGCAAGTCGCCTGCCGCCAGCCCCTCGCGATAGGCGCCGAGCCGCCCGCCGAGCATGCTCACCATTTGGCCGACATATTTGCCCAAGCCCACATCGCCGATACCGCTCTGGCGCAACTGTGCGTCCATGTCTTCGATGAAGGTCTCGGTCAGCGCGACCGACGCCGGTGCCGCCGCCGGATCGGCCTCGAGCCGCAGCAGCACCAGCGCCAGGATTGCGGCGATCATGTCGAAGCGCCCGTCCATCGTATCGGGCACCGCGCCTGCCAGATACCAGTGCGGCTCGCGCCCGCGCGCGACAATCGCAGCATAAAGCGCCGCCACCCCGCTGTCGTCGGTGGTCGCGCCGCCGAATATCCCGCCCAAAAATCGCTTCATGCCATGCTGCCTTGCCAACTGCCTTGTTTGCGCCCGATCCCCGGCATATTGAGGCTGCGCGCTGGCGATGCAATGCGTGCGCAGCGTGCAGCGGCGATGATCGCCTGCTTGGAGGAACTGGATGCGGTTGATTTCGACGCGAGTGGCGTTTGTGGCGGCGATGGGCGCGCTGGCAATGACCGGCGGCTGCACGCCGCTGCGCGGGCATCAGGGCTATGTGATTGATCCCGATCTCGTCAATTCGGTCCAGCCCGGCGTCGACAATCGCCAGACCGTGGCGAAAGTGCTTGGCAAGCCGACCTTCACCAGCCAGTTCAACGAAGGCGAATGGTTCTACGTCTCGCGCGACACGCGCTATTTCGCCTATAATCTGCCCAAGCCCAAGGTGCAGACAGTGCTGCGCATCCGTTTTGACGACAAGGGCGTGGTGAGCAAGGTCGACCGCACCGGCGTGGATCAGGTCGCGTCGATCACTCCGTACAGCAAGATCACGCCGACTTTGGGGCGCAAGCGCAGCTTCTTCCGCGACGTGTTCGGCAATATCGGCGCGGTCGGCGCGGGCGCGAACCCGCAAGGACCGGGCGGCGGCGGTACTGGCGGCGGGCGCCCCTAATCCGCTGTTACATTTTGTGACAACGCTTGCGGGCGGCTGACCAAGCCGTTCCCGACGCATTCAGGCCGACTCGGCCATATCGGATCCCGACAGCGACACAAGCGTTGCTGTCCGACCGACTATGGGAGTTGTACCATGCGTAAGATAATCCTTCTGACCTTGCTGGCAGCGGTCGCGACTCCGGTTGCGGCACAGGCCCAGTCGCAAGCCGAAGTCCGCCGCAGCCAGCGCGACCTCCGCGAAGAACAGCGCGATCTCAACCAGGCTTATCGCTCGGGCGACCCGCGCCGCATCCGTGACGAACGCGGTGATGTGCGCGACGCGCGCCAGGAATTGCGCGAGGACCGGCGTGACCGGGATCGCGCCTGGGGCCGTGACGACTGGCGCGGCTACCGCGACCGCAACGCCGGCCTTTACGCCCGCGGCGGCTGGCGTGCGCCCTTCCGCTATAATGCGTTCCGCAGCGGCGTCCGGATCGCGCCCGCCTATTACGGCCCGCGCTACTTCATCGCCGATCCGTGGCGCTATCGCTTGCCGCCGGCGCGTGGTTATCAGCGTTGGGTGCGGCACTATGACGACGTCCTGCTCGTCGACACCCGGCGCGGTGTCGTGATCGATGTTTATCGCGGCTTCTGGCGCTAACCGCCCCATGAGCGTGCAAGCGACCGGCCCGGAAGGCGACTTCCGGGCCGGTTTGCGTGTCAGCCGCCAGGACTCACCGAACCGTGAACACGACCTGATCGACGACATGTCCCGCGAGATCGACGAGCCGGATCAGGTGCCGCCCCGGTCCAGCGAGGACGAGCGGTTGGGCGTCCGCCGCGCCGAGATCGCGCTTGTCGAGCCACAGCCGGTGGCTCGATGCCTGCCCCGATACGCCGATCGCCAGGCGCTGGCGATCGATCGGGATGTCGGGATCGAGCGCATAGACGCTGCCCGACACCGGGTTGGTGATGCGCGGGCGGCGGGCGGCTTCGGGCGCCGCGCCGAACTGCGCCTGCGCGGTGCCGGTGAGGAAATATTCGAGCCGGGGCTGCTCGATCTTGTCAGCAAAGGCGATCCGCCGCGCGTCGATACCGCGTGGTGGCGGGGGTGCCGACGCGTCGCCCTGATCGAGCGCGCGCATCACGTCGCGCCACACCGGCGCCGCGCCACTGGTGCCCGACACCGCGCGCATCGGGTCGCCCTCCAGATTGCCGACCCAGACGCCGACGGTGTAGCGCCGGGTGAAACCGATGCACCAATTGTCGCGCAGTGCCTTTGACGTGCCGGTCTTCACCGCCGACCAGAAGGGCAGGCTGAGCGCTGATTCAAGCCCAAAGGTGACCGCGCGGGCATTGGAATCGCTCAGCATATTGCTCACCAGCCACGCGGTCTGCGGGGTGGTGATCGCTTTGTCGGGAACGAGCGGCTCGTCGGGCGTCAACCGCAACGGACTCCAGCGACCACCCCGCGCGAGGCTGCGATAAGCGGCGACCTGTTCGAGCAAAGTGACCTCGGCCGAGCCGAGTGCCAGCGAAAAGCCATAATATTGGCCGTCCTCGACCAGCCCGCGATAGCCGGTATCCCACAGCCGGTCGCGAAACGGCTCCACGCCCACCAACAGCAAGGTGCGGACAGCGGGCACGTTGAGCGATCCGGCCAGTGCCGTCCGCGCCGACACCGGCCCCTTGAAATCGCGATCGTAATTCTGCGGGACGTACAGCCCACTCGCGGTGTCGAGCTGGACCGGTGAATCGTCGAGGATCGATGCGGGCGTCAGATAGCCGTGCTCGATCGCCTGCGCATACAGGAAGGGTTTCAGCGTCGACCCGGCCTGACGATAGCTGTTGGCGCCATCAACTTGCGCCGCCGTCGACGCACCGCCGACACCGCCGACATAGGCACGCACTTCGCCGGTCTCATTGTCGACCACCACGACCGCGCCGTCGCGCGCGCGACTGCCGCCCAAGCCTTTCAACTGACGCGTGAGCGCGACCGTCGCCAGCCGCTGGATCCGCGCGTCGAGCGTCGAGGTGATCCGCAAACCGGGCTTGGTGAGCAACCGGCTCGCGAGATGCGGCGCGAGACCGGGATCGAGCGCGAGCCGCCGCTGCGGGCCGAGCATGGCCCAGGCGCCGCTTTCGAACCGCGCGCAATCGCTGGTGTGCGCATAGCGGCACGCCCGCCGTGCTATCGCTGGCGCGGGCGCCTGCGGATCGGGCAGAAGTGCGGTAAGCAGCAGCGAATCGTCGCGCGACAAGGCATCGGGGGTCTTGCCGAACAGCCCGAGCGCCGCCGCGCCCACGCCTTGCGCCTCGCCCCGAAACCCCGCGAGGTTGAGATAAGCCTCGAAAATCTGGTCTTTCCGCCACCGGCTTTCGATCGCCCAGGCCGCGCGCATCTGGCGCAGCTTGTCGCGCCACCCGCGCGACCCCGGCGCGGCGAGATCGGGCGCGAGATAGGCGGCGAGCTGCATCGTCAGCGTGCTCGCGCCGCCGCGCGGTCGCTGGGCGATCCGGTCGCGCGCCGCGCTGGCAATCGCGAGCCAGTCGACGCCGCCATGGCTGTAGAAGCGCTTGTCTTCGGCACCCAGGATCGTGTCGCGGGTGACCGGCGCGACCTTGTCAATTGGCGTCCACGCCAGCCGCCGCGTTGCGAAATTGACGCGTGCCGAATCGATCAGCACGCCGTTCCGGTCATAGAGCCACGCTTCGGATGGCTGCCATGCGCGCCGCACCTGCGCATAATCGGGCATCGGCGGCGGCCGGGTCGCGAGGTCGAGTCCGGCGAGGCCGATCACCGCCAACACCAGCGCAGCGATCACCAGCCGCGCCGGGGTCAGCCATCGCCGCCACGACGCCATCTCAGCGCGGCGCCACCGTCACTGGCGCATTGGGCAGATCGGCGTGGATCGCGGGCGAATACATCGCCTCGACATGCGTTGGCGGCAGGTTGAAGCGCCCGGTGCCGTTGAGCCGCACCGAATAGGTGACGCTCGTCGTCCCGCGCGGCAGCCACGCGAAATAGCCGCGCCACGTCGCCCCGCCGCGTTCGATATAGCTCGGATAGCCACCCTCGCTGCCGCCGATATTGAGCAGGCTCGACTGGTTCGCTTGATCGCCAAGGATCGTCGCGCCTGCGGGCACCGGATCGCTGATCACCACCCAGTTGCGCTCGGCCGACGCCTCGACGGTGATCGTCACCTTGATCACGTCGCCGCGCGTGTAGCGCCCGGCGTTCCGCGCTTGCACCACCTCGACCTTGCGCGCGATCTTATAGCCCGCAAACAGCGCCGATTTGAGCGGAACCGCCGCCGACACCGACACCATCGCCCATGGCCCCGCCCCGCCCGACTGGCTCAGCACCAGCGGCACCCGCGCGGCGGGCAGCGGGAACGACAACAGCCGCTGCGGTTCGGCGAGCGGCCAACCCCGGCTGAGCGTCGCGCTGCCGAGCGACGCGGTGGTCACCCCGGCAATTGCTTCCGACGGGTAGAGCGCCGCGAACTTGCGCGCGGCGATCGTGCCCCAGGCATTGGCGGGAGTCGTATCCCAATGGCCGCGCTGCTGGCGCAAAGCGACGCCGACCATCATCTTGGGTCCTTCGTCCTGCCAGCCGGGCTTGCCGAGCACCGCGATCAACGC
Source organism: uncultured Stakelama sp. (assembly GCA_964449575.1). Lineage (GTDB taxonomy): Bacteria > Pseudomonadota > Alphaproteobacteria > Sphingomonadales > Sphingomonadaceae > Sphingomonas. The sequence continues at coordinate 71,988 of CAYUYZ010000010.1, read as the reverse complement.
CTTGATCGCGCCTTCGTCACCCGACGACATCAGCCACCACGCCGCGCCCGCCTGATCGCTGAGATCGAGCCGGGTGCCTTCATATACCAGCCGTTGACGAAGCTCGGTTTCGCCCGCGCCGCGCAACGCCTGTGCATTGGCGAGCCCGCCGACACGGTCGATCGCCACCAGATAATCGGCGAGCTGCGCGGTCGGCATGTCCTTCGGCACGATCTGGAGCTGGCCGAGCATCGCCGGGGTCGCTGCCCCCGCGCGTGCCAGCGCCGTGAACGCCGCCAGACGGCGCAGGCGGACATCGCCATAGCTTTCGTGGTTTAGCCGCCCGTCGATCACAGCTTTCAGCCCGTCGATCATCTTCGCACGCGGGCCGTCGGGGATCGGCAGCCCCGCGTCGCTGGTGAGCGCCAGGACATAGGCGGTCAGCGCTTCGGACCCATCGAGGCTGTCCGACGGCCAGTAGCGCAGCAGCCCGTCGGGCGCCTGATAGGTCGGGATGTCGCCCGCCAGCGTCGTCCAGCCGCCCGTATCGCCCGTCGCGACGATCCGCGACAGCCGCTGTTCGAAGCAGTTGTAGGGATAGGCCGTCATATAGCTGCGTACCCCGGCGAGCGGCGGCGCGAGCGTGTCGGCAAGGCGAATGTCGACACTGCCGCGCCCGGCGAGTGCGCCTGCGGGCGCCCCGATCGGGATCGGTCCGCCGCCGACGCGGGTGAGGGTGGAGGCCCAGACTTCGATCGGCACCGCGGGGACGACTTGCTGGGTGACGCTGATCTGGTCGGCGGCCTTGCCGTCGGCGGTCTTCGCGCTCACTTGCCAGCGCAGCGACGCGATATTTTCGGGCGCGGTCAGGTTCCACATCACCGGCGCGGCCCCGCCCGCCGGGATGGTGACAGTCAGCGGGCGACCGGAAGCGATTGCGGGCGTCACCGCGACCGTCGCCGTGACCGTCATCGGCTTGTCGGAGCCGTTACGCAGCGTGAACACCGCGCCGAACTGGTCGCCGGTGCGCACCAGCGGCGGAATGCCGGAGAAAATGCTCAAATCCTGCGCCGACCGGATTTCGCTTTCGCCGCTGCCGAACAATTGCGCGCCATCGGTCGCGATGGCGACCAGCCGGAACGCGGTCAGCGCATCGTTGAGCGGCACCGGTACGCGCGCGCGGCCCTTGGCATCGAGCGCGACGCGGCCCTTCCATAGCAGCACCGGCTGGAAATTCTCGCGGTTGAGCGCGGCATTACTGCCTTCGCCGCCGTCGCCGCCCGCGACCACGGCCTTCTTGCCAAGATGGCGCTTGCCGACGACTTGCGTCTGCGCGGTCGACGTCAGTACCGAAAGCGCGCGTTCGCCCATCATCGCGGTCAGCACATCGGTGCTCGGGTTGGGGGCAATCTGGTCGAGCGCGCGGTCGACCGCGATGAACGCGACATCGGCCTTGGCGGCGGGCTTGCCGTCGGGGCGCGTGACCGCGAGATCGACTTGCGCGACGTCGCGCGCGGCATAGCGGGCCTTGTCGGCTTTCACCGTCACGCCGAGTTCATGGCCTTCCCAGCCGACCTTCACCTTGGCGACGCCCATGCGGTAGGCCGGCTTCGACAGATCGACCAGCGCGGTCGCCTCGGGCGCGGGTTCGGGCTTGGAGGATATGCCCAGCCAAGCGCCGATGCTGCTCAACCAGTCCCAGAATCCGGGCTGCACCCGCCCGCGCACCGCGAGCACCGACACGAACACATCGGGCGCATAGCTCGACGGCATTTTGACCTCGATTACCGGATCGGCGCCCGACAGCTCAGTCACGAAATGCGACAACACACCTTCGCGCTCGACCGTCACCAGCGCGGTGGCCTTGCGGAACGGCATGCGCACCTGGAATTTGGCAGTCTCGCCCGCCTTGTAGGTCTGGCGCTCGGGGATCACGTCCATCCGGTCGCCATTGTCGCCGCCGAACCACCAGTCGTCTTCGCCCGCCAGCCACACCGATTGCGTCGCCCGCGCGACATTGCCCTGCGCGTCGGATGTGGTGGCAACGGCATAGACTTCGCCCGAAACGCCGGGGTTGATCTTGCAACTAGCAAGACCTTGCGCATCGGTGCTCGCCGAACAGGTCGCGGCGAGCTTGATCGTCTTCATCTGATTGTCATAGGCATAAAAGCCGCCGATCAGCCGCCGCCGCGCGGTCAGAATTTCGCGGCTGTAGAGCGCGACCGAAATCGCCTGCCCCTTGATTGGCTTGCCGTCGGTATCGAGCGCGACGAAGCGCAGCCGCAGATCATCGGCCTTCATCAGCCAGCCGTCGGTCTTGACGCCGAGCTGCACGGCGGACGGGTAGATCGCAATCGAGCGCGACGCGGTCAGCGTTTCGCCGTTCGCGTCCTGATAATCCATCTCGACGCGCATATTGGCGGCACCGTCAAGGCTTTGCGGAATTTCGACCGATTGATGCGCCGTGCCATCGCCGCCGAGCTTGACCGGCAAGGTCTGCGTCGGTGGCAGCGGGCTTTCCTCATCCTCGCCGTCGCCGTTGAGCGGCTTCACGCCTTCGGTCAGCGCTTTGCCGGTGAAATTATAGCCTTCATAGCCATCGGGTGCCGACACCCCGCCGAACCAGCCGATGCGTAGATCGACCGGCAGGTTGGAAGCGCCCCCGCCCGACAGATAGCCGACGAACAGATCGAGCGGCAGCGCCTTGGGACGGACGGCGGCTTCCTTTGGCCCGGACACGGTCGCACGCATCGTCGGCAGGCGATATTCGTCGACCTTGAACGACTGGCCCGAACTGATCGTTTCCTCGCCGCGCATCACCTGAACGTCGTAATCGCCCATCGGCGCACCTTGTGGTGCAGCCCAGGCGCTTTCGCCGATGCCGCTCGCGTCGATCGTCAGCGGCAAGTCGAACGATGTGTCCGACCCGCGATGCTGGAGATGCAGCGTGCCGGTAAAGCCGCCCGCGAATTGGAAACCGGCGGCCACGGGCGAGCGCAGGATATGCTTCATGTGGATCGTCTCGCCCTGACGGACGAGCGCGCGATCGAACACGGTGTGGAAGATATCGCCCTTGGCTTCATAGCCATAGGGCAAGTCGAAGTCGTAAGGACGGATGCCTTCGCCCCAGTCGGTCAGGGTGAAGCTGAAATCGCCGTCCTTGCGCGCGGAGATCATCAGCGGATGGGTGCCCGATCCATCCTCGGAGCAGCCGCCATAGCTTTCGGGTTCGGGTAGGCCGCTGGAGAAGACGACCGTGCCATTGGCGTCGGTGCGACCGGTGGCGAGTGTTTTGCCACTGCAGCTGTTGGTCACGCGGATGTCAGCGCCACCGACCGGTTTGGCACCATCGAGCGTCGTCACCCAGGCCAGACTCGCGCCGCGACCCCATTTGAAATGGACGCTCATATTGGTGACGAGCGCGGCGGTGGCGACATAACGCGGCGCCTTGCGCCCGAGCAGCGCGGCACCGAGCCGGGGGCTTGCCATTTCGATGACATAGAAGCCCGGCTTGGTCAGCGGCACGCCGACGACTTCGAAATCCTTGCCCTTGCCGGGTAGTCCCACCTTGAGCGCCGTTCCCTGCCCCGGGTCGAGGATCGACTCCGATCCGGTATCGTTGATCGTCACGGTCTCGCCACCGCGCTTCTCATCGTGGCTGGTATATCGATCGGCCGTAGCGACGGTGCCCAGCCAGGTCGCGATGTCGCCATCGGACCCGTCGACTCGGAGCGATTGGCCGCCGATCGCAAGATTGCGCCCCGCCAGCTCGGGCTCGATGTTGCGGACAGTGACCGGCAGGATGCCGCCTTGTTTGGCCTCGAGAATGCCGAAGCTCGCCGCGAATTTCACCAGCGGCGGCGCTTCGTCGAAGCGCACGTCAAGCGGGAAGCGTGCAGCATTCACCAGCGGCCGCCCGCTTTCGTCCTTGATGCCTGCGGGCAGGATCAGCTTGGCCTTGGTCGCGGGCGGGAGGGGCGCGGCAAAGGCAATGTCGCTCGTCGTCGCTTCGGTGCGCACATCGCCGCGATCACCGTCGCTGCCGAATTTGGGCGCGATCGATTTGCCATCGGGCGTTTCGATGCGGATTTGCTTGGCCAGCGCCATCGGGATCGGCGCGCTGAAGCGAACATAAGCCTTTTCGACCGGCGAACAGCCCGCCTGCGGATTGACGCGCGAACATTCGAAGCGCGCGGTGAAGGGTTTCCGCACCGTAAAGTCGAAGCGCTGGTCGGCGCCTGCGAGCTTGCCGCCCGCGCCCGCAATCTGCCCCGACCACACCAGCGCAATGTCGCGCCCGGGCGGCAGCGGGCGGCGGCACTTGAGCGCGGTCACCGACGCGAGCGCTGCCTTGCGCGCCGCCAAATCCTTGGGCAGCGACGCGGGCAAACCGGCTTCTTCGAGGAAGCTGCTGGTGCGGTAATCGTCAGTGCCGAGTTCGCCGAGCAGCTTGGCGGGCAGATCATCGCCCAGCACATCGACCGGAATCTTCTCGCCAATGCCATCAACCGCGCAATAGGCATTCGCCGCGACCGACGCGCGCGTCGCGGGCATATTGGCGGCGACCAGGAACACCTGATCCTCCTCGACGTCGCTGCCATAGCGCCCCGGCAGCACAGCGCGCGCGACCGGGCCGCCGGCATCGACGGTGAAGTGATGCTGGCCGCCGACCGCGACGCCCGTCACCGTCTTCAACCCTTCGACCAGATCGAAGCTACATTGCGTGCCGCCCGGCAGCGGCGCCTTGAATTCATGGACCCAGCTCTGCTGGTCGATCCACCGCCCCTCGCCCTCGACCGCGCAGGTCACCTTGAACGGCGCGGCGGCGCGCGGATCGCCCAGCGCCACGATCGGCGCGCTGAACCGCACCGTGAAGCGCTCGATCGCGCCACCGCCGATGCCGGGGGTGGCCATTACGACTTGCGGGCTGGTGTCGGCGGAGGCGGCAAGCGGCGCAAAGGCAAGCGCGAGCAGGGCGAATCGGACCGCGAGCTTCATTTGTCATCGCTCCCCTAAGACCACGTCGACGCTATGGCGTGGTTTCCGACAAGTCCAGCGCCGAATGGCGGAATCCCGCGCGATTTGCGCGATCTCGCGCGGCTGTGCCACAAGGCGTTCGGCACGATCTGGGGGGCATCGTGAGCATCTTAGCGGGCATCGTGGCAGGGCTGGACAGTGTGGCGCGCGAAGCGATGCTGTTCGCGGGTGTCGGCTTCCTGATCGGCGGGCTCGATGATCTCGCGGTCGACCTTGTCTATTTCGCGCGCCGGGGGTGGCGGCGCAGCGGCGAGGCCGATCGCGGCCTGAGTGGGTCCGAAAGGGCGACCGGTCGCGTCGCAATTTTCGTGCCTGCCTGGGATGAGGCGAGTGTGATCGGTGCGATGCTGACGACCGCGCTCGACCGGCTGGATCACCCCGATTACCGCCTCTACGTCGGGACATATCCCAATGATCGCGCGACGATCGACGCGGTTGCCGCCGTGGCCGAACGCGACGCTCGGGTGCGGCTGGTGATCGGGTCACGGCCCGGCCCGACCACCAAGGCCGATTGCCTCAACACGCTGTGGCACGCACTCCGCCGCGATGAAGCCAATGGGGTCCGGGCGCGCGCGATTGTGCTGCATGATGCCGAGGATGTCGTCCACCCCGCCGAGCTGCGCGCGTTCGGAGCGCTGATCGGCGATTATGCGGCCGTGCAACTGCCGGTCCGGCCCTTGGTTGATCGCGCCGCGCGGCTGGTGTCGGGCCATTATGCCGATGAATTTGCCGAAGCGCATGCCAAGCAGCTTGTGGTGCGCGCTGCGCTCGGTGCTGCCTTGCCGCTCGCCGGGGTGGGCTGCGCGATCGAGCGGTCGATGATCGATGCCATTGCCGCCGCGCGCGGCGGCGACCCGTTCGATGCCGCGAGCCTGACCGAGGATTATGAGCTGGGGCTGGCGATCGCGGCGCGGGGCGGGCGCGGTGTGCTCGCGCGCGTACGCGACGACGACGGGACAATCGTGGCGGTGCGCGCCTATTTCCCGGCGCGGCTGGCCGATGCGGTCCGCCAAAAGGCACGGTGGATGACGGGGATTGCACTCGCCGGTTGGGACCGCGTCGGCTGGGGCCACGCCTTCGACCTGTCGGACCATTGGATGCGGATGCGCGATCGCCGCGCGCCGCTCGCGGTATTGGTGCTCAGCGCGGCTTACCTCGCTGTCGTGGCATGGGGTCTTGCGGTGCTGCTCCACTGGACGACTGGCAGCGCGCCGCCCGCCCTCGTCCCGGGCTGGCTGTTGGTGATCAACAGCGCCTTGCTCGGCTGGCGATTGGCGATGCGGATGGCCTTTACCGGCGCCATTTATGGCTGGCGTGAGGCACTGTGGTCGCTGCCGCGTGCCTTTGTCGGCAATATCATCGCGCTGCTGGCGGCGCGGCGGGCGATCCTGCGCTATGTCGCGATGCTGCGCGGTGGCCCGCCGGTGTGGGACAAGACCACGCATGCCTTTCCCGACCTGAGTGGCGAGGCGCGGCGTTGAGCGGACGGCCGCTACGGTTTTTGGGCGTCGTGCTCGGCGGCTGGGTCGCGGTGCGGGTGATGCTGCTGTCGCAAGCGGGGCCGGGCGTGGAGCTGGCGACAACCCCGACGCCAAAGCCGCCGTCGGCGCCGTCGCCCAGCGCCCCGGTAGCTTGGGCTTCGATCCCGCCAGCGCTGCCGCTCGCTGCGCCACGTCCCCGCTCGTTTACCGTCGCGACCGCTCATCCCTCTGTGGGCGCGCCGTGGCAGCGCCACCCCGGCGACCCCGATCGGGTGGCGCTGGCGTTGCTGGGGCTCACGCGGCTTGGACCTTCGGAGCCTGTCGGCGTGGTTGCGGCGGTACGCGACGATCCCGCGACCACGCCCGCGCTCGCCTTCCCAAAGCCTGCCCCCGGCGCATCGCGGCTGTCGGGGAGCGTCTGGCTGGTCGCGCGCGCCGGGAACGGACTCGGCCAAAGTCCCTTGGGGGGCCAGCTCGGCGGGTCGCAAGCGGGCATCCGTGTGGCCTATGCCGTTGATCGCCAGCGTCGCGTGGCGCTGGTCGGTCGCATCGCGACACCGCTGGCAGGGTCGGGGCGCGAAGCTGCGGCGGGGGTCGAATGGCAGCCGACCCGCGTGCCGGTGCGGATCGTCGCCGAGCAGCGGCTTGCGATCGACGGCGGCGGTGGCGGCCCGGCTGTCGGCGTGGTCGGCGGCGTCGGCCCGGTGCCGATCGGCAATTTTCGGCTCGAGGCCTATGGTCAGGCCGGGGTGATCGGGCGCGGGCGCGGGCGCGGCGTTGGCTATGCCGATGGCGCGGTGCGGATCGACCGCCCAATTGCCAAGCGGCACGGCGTCACGCTCGCGGCGGGCCTCGGCGCATGGGCCGCCGCGCAGCCAGATGCTGAGCGAATCGATGTCGGGCCGGTGCTCGCCGCGACCGTGCCGATCGCCGATCACCGGGTCCGCGTCGCGCTCGAATGGCGCGCGCGGGTCGGCGGGAGCGCCGCGCCGGGATCGGGCCTTGCGCTGTCGATCGGCGGCGATTTCTGACGCCATTGCGCTTTGCGCTCGGCTACCGAAAGCGATAGGCCGGGGTCGGCATGGACATCTATCTCCCGATCGCGAATTTGAGCGTCAATGCGCTGGTGATCGTGCTGCTCGGCGGCGGCGTGGGGCTGCTGTCGGGCTTGTTCGGCGTCGGCGGCGGCTTTCTGACCACGCCGCTGCTGATCATCTATGGCATTCCGCCCACGGTCGCCGCTGCGTCCGCTGCCAGCCAGGTGACGGGCGCGAGCGTTTCGGGCGTGTTCGCGCATCTGCGCCGCAAGGGTGTCGATTTCAAAATGGGCGGGATCATGGTCGCGGGCGGGATCGTCGGCACCCTGATCGGGGCGGGGCTGTTCCGCCTGCTGCAGGTGAGCGGCCAGATCGATACGACGATTGCCATCATCTATGTCCTGCTGCTCGGCTTCATCGGCACGACGATGGCGCGTGAATCAATCGCCGCGATCCGGGCGATGCGAACCGGCCAGCCGCTGCCCGCGCGCAAGCGGCGCCATCACCCGCTGATCGCATCGCTGCCGCTGCGGACGCGCTTCTATCGCTCGGGGCTGTATATCTCGCCGCTCGCGCCGCTGTTGCTCGGCGTTTTCGTCGGCATTTTGACGATCCTGCTCGGCGTCGGCGGCGGCTTCATCCTGGTGCCCGCCATGCTCTATCTGCTTGGCATGGGCGCCCAGGTCGTGGTCGGCACCTCGCTGTTCCAGACGCTGTTCGTGACCGCGATTGCGACGATGGTGCATGCGACGACCACCAAGGCGGTCGACATCGTGCTTGCTGCGCTGCTGCTGCTCGGTTCGGTCGCAGGCGCGCAGATCGGCGCGCGGTTCGCGACCAAGGTAAAGCCCGAATATCTCCGCTTCGCGCTCGCCGTGATCGTGTTGCTGCTCGCGGTGCGGGTGGCAATCGGGTTGGGCTGGCGACCCGATGAGATTTATTCGGTCGAACTGTTGTGAAACGCACGCTGGCCCTGCTGCTCGCGCTGCCGCTGCTGATGGGGCAGGCCAAGCCCGTGCTGGTGCCCGACGTCTCGCAGCGCAACATCGAGATCGCCTATAGCTTCACCGGCGCCGAACTCTTGCTGTTCGGTGCGATTCTTTACCCCGGCGGCCGCGTGCCCGAAGAGCGCGATGCCGATATCGTCGTCGTGGTCAAAGGGCCGTCGCAATCGATTCTGGTGCGCGAAAAGCAGCAGATCGCGGGCATTTGGGTCAATGCCGCGCGGGTCCGCTATCTGTCGGCGCCAAGCTATTATGCGCTCGCCTCGTCCAAGCCGATTGACGCGCTGCTCGACGAGCGCAGCCGCGCGATCTACGAAATTGGGCTCGACAGTCTGCAACTCTCACCCGCGAGCGGCGACGCGCCTGACGAAAATGCGCGCTTCGTGCGCGGCCTCGTCGACCTCAAGCGCCGCAGCCGCCTTTATGCCGAAGCGCCGGGTGCGGTCGAGATCACCGATGGCGTGCTCTACCGCGCGCGGTTGACGATCCCCGCGCGCGTGCCGGTGGGGCGCTTCACGGCCGAGACGTTCCTGATCCGCAAGGGGCGCGTGCTGGCGGCGGCGGTGCGGGAGATCGACATCCGCAAATCGGGCTTCGAGCGTTTCGTCGCCCGCGCGGCCGATCGGCATTCGATCAGCTATGGGCTGGCGGCGGTTGCGCTGTCGGTGCTGTTCGGCTGGGCGGCGGGCTGGATCGCGCGTCGGCTTTAGGCGGCAAATCCATACGCTAAATTTACCAATTGGCTGCCAAGGTTGCGCTCCACAAAGTGCGCTTTTCGGGGCCTTGATTTGCATGAACGACCACCTCACCACGCCGACCCACGCGCCGACCGGAGCCGGTGCGCCCATGCATTATGATTTGTCGCGCGGGTTTGGCATGGTGTTCGAAATTGCCGGTTCGTCGAGCCAGGTGCTGCTCGACGCCGCCGCCATGGCCGCGCTCGGCAACCATGATGATCCCGTGGTCGCCGCCGCTGGCCAAGTCGGCAGCCAGGTCAAGATGCGCGTTGGCGCCGCGTGGCTCATTGCCAACGTCCGCACGCTGAAATTGCTCGACGGCCATGAGGACAGCATCGTCGCCGCGATCGACTTCCTTGGCGAAGGCGACGAGGAAAAGCTCACCGGCAAACTCTATAAATTCCGGCGCGGCGTCACGCGCTATCCCACGCCGGGTACGCCGGTGTTCCCGGTGTCGACCTCTGATCTTAAGCAAATCTATGCCGCCGACGACCGCGCGCATGTCGATATCGGCACCGTCTATCCCACGCGCGACATTCGCGCGGCGCTCTATGTCGATGCGCTGCTCGGCAAGCATTTCGCGCTGCTCGGCTCGACCGGCACCGGCAAGTCGACGGCGGCGGCGCTGATCCTCCACCGCATCTGCGAACTCGCGCCGTCGGGTCATATCGTGATGATTGACCCGCACGGCGAATATGGCGCGGCCTTCAAGACCAATGGCGCGATCTACGACGTGTCGAACCTGCAAATGCCCTATTGGCTGATGAATTTTGAGGAACATTGCGAAGTGTTCCTGACGACATCGGGCAGCGAGCGTCAGGTCGATGCCGACATTCTCGCCAAATGCCTGCTCGCCGCGCGCGGCAAGGGGCGGATTGGGCAGGAAATCGCCAAGCTGACGGTCGACGCGCCGATCCCCTATCTGCTGTCGGACCTGACCAACATCATCACCAACGAAATGGGCAAGATGGACCGCGCGGGCGACACCGCGCCCTATATGCGGCTCAAGAGCAAGATCGACGAGATCAAGGCCGATCCGCGCTACAGCTTCATGTTCTCCGGCATGCTGGTCGCCGACACGATGGCCGATTTCATCGAGCGCGTGTTCCGTCTGCCCGGTGACGGCCGGCCGATTTCGATCATCGATGTGTCGGGCGTGCCGTCCGAAATCACCTCGGTGGTGGTCGCGGTGCTCAGCCGGATGGTGTTCGACTTCGCAATCTGGTCACGCAACGAACCGCAGCGCCCGATCCTGCTGGTGTGCGAAGAAGCGCACCGCTACATCCCTAACGAAGCCAATGCCAATGGCTCGTCGGTTGGCAAGATTTTGAGCCGGATCGCCAAGGAAGGCCGCAAATATGGCGTGTCCCTGGGGCTGATCACCCAGCGGCCATCGGACTTGGCCGAAGGCGTGCTGTCGCAGTGCGGCACGATCATTTCGATGCGCCTGAACAACGACCGCGACCAGTCTTTCGTGCGCGCCGCCATGCCCGAAGGTGCGCGCGGCTTCCTCGATTCGATCCCTGCCTTGCGCAACCGCGAATGCATCGTCTGCGGCGAAGGTGTGGGCGTGCCCGTGCGCGTGGCGTTCGACGATCTCGAAGAAATCAAGCGTCCGGCCTCGGCCGATCCGCTGTTTTCGGAACTGTGGCGCGAAGTCGGTCAGGAAGAAGAAATCATCGGTCGCACGATCAAGCGCTGGCGCGCGCAGGGGCGCTGAGCGGCGTCGAAGCTGGGACGGCGTGAACCGTCGCCTCAGCGACCGGCGGGTTTGACCGCGAGCAGATTGGCGACACGTGCCCGGAAGCTCCGCAGCACATCGCCGCTCAGGCGCTGGATCGAGGCAAAGGCCATCGAGCGCGGATTGATCGGGTTGCCGTTCTTCCACAGCTCATAATGGAGATGCGGGCCAGTCGACAGGCCCGTCGAGCCGACATAGCCGATGACTTGGCCCTGCGCGACCCGGGTGCCGGGGGCGACCGCGATCCGGCTCATGTGGCCATAGCCCGTCGCGAGCCCGTCGCCGTGCGTCAGCTTGACGAAATTGCCATAGCCGCCGCTGCGACCGGCAAAGGCGACCACGCCGTCAATCGCCGCGCGGATCGGCGCGCCATAGGGAGCGCCGATGTCGAGCCCCTTGTGAAAGCGCTGCGTGCCGTAAATGGGATGCCAACGCATGCCGTAGCTTGAAGTCAAATGGCCATCGACCGGCATCGACATGCCGCCCTTGCGCTCGCCGACGCCGTTCGCATCGAACCAGCCGGTCTGGTCGCCCTGATCCCAGCGGAAGAGGCGCAGCGCGCTGTTGTCGCGGTCGAGCCCCGCGTAGAGGAGGTTGCCGAGTTGGACTTCGCCGGTGGCGGCGCGTCGCTGGGCGATCGCAATGTCGAAAATATTGGTCGGCGCCACGTCGGACCCGATCGAAATTCGGCTCGCGAGCGCACGAATATAGGATTCGACGGCCTTGGCCGGGACACCGGCGGCGCGTGCGGAGCGATAAAGCGACTGGCCGACCAAGCCACGGATGCGCAGCGGGGTATCGTCGATCGCGATTGGCTGCGGCGTGACGACAAGCGCACCGCCGACGCGCGAGACGGCGATATTGAGGTCGAACCGCGCGCGAAAGCTCATGGCCTCAAGCGGGCGCGGGACAGTCTTGTTCGGGCGGCGGCCGAGCGTCAGGTCGAGCTGCGTGCCGGGGTTGAGGCTGTCGAGCGCGACGGCGCGACCGATCAAACCGGCAACGACGCCGGCTTCGTCGCCGCCGACACCGGCGCGCTTCAGCACGTCGCGCAGGCCATCGCCGCTGCCGAGCGTCGCGCTGCGTTCCTCGATCGGTCGTTCGGGGACTTCGGCGAGCGGTTGGGCGAGATCATTGGCGCCCATGCGGTGGCCGGTGGTGGCACCCCAGGCGAGCGGCGCGATGGCCTGTGCGCGCGCATCATCCCAATCAGCGCCCGCGAGCGGGGCAGGCGAGGCCCCGGCAATCGGGCGAATACCGGGCGCAAGCAAGCACGCGACCACAATCAGCGAGGTGCAGGTGGCAAGGCCGCGCCACCAGTCGCGCGAACCGATCCGCGCGCCAAGATCGGGGGTCCAATCGATGTCGGCGAGCCGGTCGTGCAGTGTGGCGAATTGTGGAGTGGTCTGGGCACGCTCGACGCAGCCGAAAGTCAGCGCTGCCGCGCCGCCGCCTTGTTCCCCATTATAATCGCTGCGTAGAAACACAGCCGCTCCCAAATGCTTCGGCGCGCGTCCCGCTGGTGCAACGCCCGGTGCCGACGACTGTGGGCGCTGAATCCTAAAGTCAAATTAACCGGTCGGGTCGGGAACAAACTTTGCGGTGAGCCGTTGCAACGCGCCGACCAAAGGATTTGCGCCGAGTCGGACGCTTTCGGGCCGAAAATTTATGGCCGTGGAGCGGTTGCATCGCGGCGGGCGGCGCGCGATCTTCTATTGATCATGACCGACTTCGCCCGCGCCCCGGTCACTGCAGTGCTTGGCCCCACCAACACCGGCAAGACGCACCTCGCGATCGAGCGTTTGTGTGGCCATTCGAGCGGGATGATCGGCTTTCCGCTGCGACTGCTCGCGCGCGAAGTCTATGACCGGGTGGTCAAGATCAAAGGGCCCAAGGAAGTCGCGCTCATCACCGGCGAGGAACGCATCGTCCCGCCGGGCGCGCGCTGGTTTCTGTGCACCGCCGAAAGCATGCCGCTCGACCGCGAGCTGGGCTTTGTCGCGCTCGACGAGGCGCAACTGGGCGCCGATCCCGAACGCGGGCATGTCTTCACCGACCGTCTGTTGCGTGCGCGCGGCCGCGACGAGACGATGATTCTGGGCTCGGAAGCGCTGCGTCCGATGATCAAGGCGCTGATCCCGCGGGCAGAGATTATCAACCGGCCGCGCTTTTCGACGCTGTCCTACGCAGGTGCGCGCAAAATTTCGCGGCTCCCCAAACGCTCGGTGATCGTCGCCTTCTCGGCCGAGGAAGTCTATGCCGTGGCCGAAATGCTACGGCGATTGCGCGGGGGCGCGGCGGTGGTGATGGGGGCGCTTTCGCCCCGCACGCGCAACGCCCAGGTCGCGATGTTTCAGGCGGGCGAAGTCGATTACCTCGTCGCGACCGATGCGATCGGCATGGGCCTCAACATGGACGTGGCGCATGTCGCTTTCGCGAGCTTGCGCAAGTTCGACGGGCACCGGCAGCGCCGCCTGACCGTCGCCGAAATGGCGCAGATTGCGGGGCGCGCGGGGCGCCACCAGCGCGACGGTACCTTCGGGGCGATCAGCGAGGAAGGGCCGGGGGCTTTCACGCCCGAGGAAGTCGACGCAATCGAGCAGCATCATTTCCCGCCGCTCCAGTCGCTCTACTGGCGCGAAGGCGAACCCGATCTGTCGAGCATCGATGCGCTCATTGCCGATCTCGAGCAAAAGCCCTTTGCCGATGTGCTGCGTGCGGCCCCGCAGGCGATCGATCTTGCGGTGCTCAAGCGGCTCGCCGAAGAGGATTGGGTGCGCGCGCGCGTGCGCGGGCCGCGCGGCGTCGCGCGGCTGTGGGCGGCATGCGGGCTGCCCGACTTCCGCAAGCTCGGGCTCGATCCACACCAGCGCTTCGTGGCAAAGCTGTTCGGCTATTTGTCGGAAGGGCGGGGGCATATTCCGCATGACTGGTTCGCCGCCGAACTCGCGCGGCTCGACACGGTGACCGGCGATGTCGAGACGATCGCGGGGCGGATCGCCGCCGTGCGGAGCTGGGCCTATATCGCGCACCGCCCCGACTGGCTCGCCGACCCGCTACACTGGGCCGAGCGCACGCGCGGCGTCGAGGAACGGCTGTCGGACGCGCTGCACGCGAGTCTGCGCCAGCGCTTCGTCGACACGCGCACGACGATGCTGATGCGCCAGATCGGTGCTGACGCCGGGGCCTTGCCGCTGACCATCGGGCCGCAGGGAGAGGTCTTGGTCGACGATCATATCCTCGGTCAGCTCGACGGCTTTCGCTTCGTTGTGGCCGCCGATGCGCGCGCCGCCGACAAGCGCCTGCTGCTGGCGGCTGCCGAAAAGCGGCTGGGGGCCGAGCGGGCGCGCCGCGCCGCCGCGCTGGTTGCCGCCGACGACAAGGCGTTCGCGCTGGTCGATGCGGTCGGCGCGGCGCCCGCGCTGGCCTGGGCGGGCCTGAGTGTGGCGACGCTACGTCCGGGTCCAGCGCTTACCCGCCCGCGCATCGATCTCGACCGCGCGCTCGATTGCCTCGACAAGGAAGCGCTTGACCGGATCCGCCAGCGACTGGCGGACTGGGTCGCGGCGCAACTCGAACGCCATGCGCCGCCGCTCGCGCGGATCGAGGCCATCGCGCGCGACGCGACTGCATCCGCGCCACTGCGGGTAATCGCCGCGACGCTCGATGCCGGCGCGGGCTTTGCCGCGCGCGCGCCAATCGGCGACAGCGTCGACCCGCTCACCGCCGATGATCGCCAGCGACTGCGGCGCGCCGGGGTGACGATCGGCGCGCTCGATCTGTACGCTGGCGCCTTGCTCAAGCCGCAGGCGGCGCGCTGGCGCCACGCTTTGCTTGCTGCGCGGCGCGATCAGCCGCTCGCGGCAGCGCACCCACCCGGCGCGACCGTTCTTCCACGCGGCCAGCCGCTGGCGAGCGGCTTTCGCGACATTGGCGCGCAATCGGTGCGGCTCGATCTGGTCGAGCGGATCGCGCGCGCGGCGCATGACGCGCGCAAAGGCGCCAAGCCCTTCGCGCCCGATCCGGCGCTCGCCACCTCGATCGGCATTACCCCCGCCACGCTGGCGAAGCTGATGACGCAGCTCGGCTTTCGCACGGCGCCCGCGCAGGAAGGCGCGCCGCGTTGGCTGTGGCGGGGGCGCCCGGCCCGGGTGAAGGCGGTCGCCGCCCCACCACGCGGCGCCTTTGCGGGCCTCGCTGACTTGATGGTCCGGCAGGGCTGACATGCCGGGCATGCCGGAGACCGCGACGATGCGGCTCGATCTGTTCCTCTGGTATGCGCGGCTGGCCAAATCACGCAGCGTCGCCGCCGATCTCACCCGCAGCGGCACGATGCGCCTCGACGGGCGCAGGGTCGAGCGCGCGCATGCGCCGGTGCGGGTCGGGTCGGTGATCGGCTATATGCACGGCGGGTCGGTGCGGATCGTCCGCGTCGTGGCGCTGCCGCAGCGGCGCGGCCCCGCGGCTGAAGCTGCGGGGCTGTATATCGACCTAAGCCCAGTTGACGGACCCCAAAGCGCGCAATAGCAGTGAGGCGAAGAGCATCTGGGGAGTTTATCGCGCATGACCTACGTCGTCACCGACGCCTGCATCCGTTGCAAATATATGGATTGCGTCGAGGTCTGCCCGGTCGATTGCTTTTATGAGGGCGAGAATATGCTCGTCATCAACCCCAATGAATGCATCGATTGCGGCGTGTGCGAGCCCGAATGCCCCGCAGAAGCGATTCTGCCTGATACCGAGAATGGCCAGGAAAAATGGCTCGAACTCAACGCGACTTTCTCGGGCCAATGGCCGAATGTCACGCGCAAGCGCGAAGCGCCCGCCGATGCCGATGAGCATAAGGGCGAATCGGGCAAGTTCGACAAATATTTCACCGAAAATCCGGGCCAGGGCGACTGATCGACGCGACCGTTAGCGCGGTCGCAGCCGCCCCTTACCGCAATTTTGTGCCAAAAAAGGGCGCCCCGATACGCTGTAGCGCGTCGGATGGCGCGCTTTATGCCACAAGTTGCTGGTAATTTTATTACGACTATGTTAAACAGGCTCGGACGGAAGCGATTCACACCCGCTTGCCGCGTGGAGACCTGCACACCCTCTCATCCCCGATCGCCCTGACCGTCCGTCATCGCATGGCCGGAAGCAGGCGCGCATATCGGGAAATGACCACAGAAAGGCTTTCAAGAATGGCTGCCAAGGCGCTGTCCTTCGACGTCGGCGATTATGTCGTTTATCCCAAGCACGGTGTTGGCCGTGTCATCGAGCTCCAACGCCAGGAAATTGCGGGGATGCAGCTCGAACTCTATGTCCTGCGGTTCGAAAAAGAACGCATGACGCTGCGGGTCCCGACCAACAAGGCCGAAAGCGTCGGCATGCGCAAGCTGTCGAGCGACAAGACGCTGCGCGAAGCGCTCGATACGCTGACCGGCAAGCCGCGCGTCAAACGCACCATGTGGTCGCGCCGCGCGCAGGAATATGAAGCCAAGATCAATTCGGGCGACCTTGTGTCGATCGCCGAAGTGGTCCGCGACTTGTTCCGCGCCGACGACCAGCCCGAGCAGAGCTATTCGGAACGCCAGATCTTCGAAGCCGCCACCAGCCGCCTCGCGCGCGAACTGGCGGCGATGGAGCAGGTCGATGAGCCGACCGCACAGGAAAAGATCCTCGAGATCCTGCGCAAGGCTGCCGCGATCCATAACAAGGACAAGGAACTCGCTTAAGCGAGGCCTTTGCTAGCGAAAATCGGGGCGGCGTCACCTGCGTGGCGCCGCCTTTTTCGTATCGGACGCAGACCGATTTGCGATATCCTCAAATGTGTGTTATAAGTCCAATACACTTTGGGAGAGACTCGATGCGCGTAATCCTGCTGGCGATGATGATGCCGCTCGCTGCCTGTTCGGCTTCGGCGCGCGAAGGCGACAAGGATGTGGGCCCCGCTGCCAGCCGCAGTTTTGCCGTGCGCGACTTTACCGGCGTGGAACTGCGCGGGTCGGACGATGTCGACATCAAGATCGCCAGCGAGTTCACCATCCGCGCCGACGGACCGCAGAAAGTCCTCGACCGGCTCGAAATCGAGCGTGTCGGCGATACGCTGCGGATCAGCCGCAAGCGTGACGGCAACTGGAGCTGGGGCAACAGCAAGAGCGCGCGCATCTTCATCACCATGCCGCGCATCGCGACGGCGCGCATCGCCGGGTCAGGCGACATGCGGATCGGCCGCGCCGAAGGGCCGAGCTTCGCGGCATCGTCGGCGGGCTCGGGCAGCATGACGATCGCGTCGCTCAACGCCCCCGAAGTCGAAATGTCGGTCGCTGGATCGGGCGATATCGCCGCGACCGGCCAGACCGACAATCTCGAAATCAACATCGCCGGATCGGGCGAAGTCAAGGCGCGCGGGCTGAAGGCCAAGTCCGCCAATGTCTCGATCGCCGGATCGGGGGCTGTCGTTGCTGACGTCGCTGGATCGGCGACCGTCTCGATCATGGGGTCGGGCGATGTCGATCTGGGGGCCGGCGCGACCTGCACCACGACCAAGGTCGGATCGGGCGACGTGCGCTGCGGCAAATGACTTGCGCCTGAGGGCGGCGGGGTGCGACATCGTGCGAATGCACCTTCCCGCCGTCGCCGTCACCCTGCTTGCCTTGTCGGCCGCCAGCGCCGCGAACGCCGCCGAGCGCCGCTATAGCGTCACCAGCTTCGACCGCATCCGGATCGATGGCCCGTTCGACGTGCGGGTCAAAACCGGCAGCGCGCCGAGTGCGCAGGCCGAAGGCGACCCGGCAGCGCTCGACGGCCTGACGCTGACGCTCGAGGGGCAGACGCTGATCGTGCGGCGCCAGCAAGCGGCATCGGGCACGCGCGACCCGGCGCCACGACTGCTGACGATCACGCTTGGCACGCCGGTGCTGCGCGGTGTCAACGTCAATGCCGGCGGGCGGCTGTCGGTCGACCGGATGGTGGCGCAACGGATCGATCTGTCGATCAATGGCGCGGGCACCTTGGGGGTGACGGGGGTGGAGGCCGATCAGCTCAACGCAACCGTCACGGGCGCAGGCACGATGACGCTTGCGGGCAAGGCCGGGCGTGCGCGCTATCTGATCACTGGCCCGGGCGGCTATGAAGCGACCAAGCTGATCGCCAACGACATCTTCGTCACCGCGGCTGGCCCCGGCGATGTGCGGGTTGCAGCGCGCTACACCGCCGATATCGTGTCGAGCGGGCTCGGCACGGTCACCGTCGCCGGCACGCCCGCCTGCCGGGTGCGCGCGACCGGCGGCGGCGCGGTGGTCTGCACGCCGAAGCGCTAAAGCAGCGCCAGCGCCGCGAGATCGCGCGCCAGCCCGGCGGGCAAAGTCTCGCCGCTCTCGCCCACGCCAAGGTCGACCGGCGCGTCACTCGCTTCCAGATAGCGCCAGCCCTGATGCGCGCGTTTCGGGATCGGCCGCACCGCCACCAGCGGCATGCCGAGCAGGATCGCGACCTTGCCCTCCGCCGCTTCGCCAAAGCCGATGATCGGCGAACGCGCGACCAGCTGGTGCTTCAGGATCCAGAACAGCGACCCAAGCCCCGCGATTTCGGCATGCCGCTTGGGCAGATAGCGCGTGGTCAGGAACAGCGGGCCTTCGGCGGCGCGCACTGCCAGCCGCTCGGCCAGATGATCGAGGCTTTGCGCGCCGAACGCTACTTTTGAGAGATGGAGCATGACCGCTGACTTGGCCCCGCGCGGCCCATCGTCAAGTCACCCGACCAGCCCGGTCACCGTCGCCAGCCCCAGAAACGCAAAAAAGCCCATCGAATCGGTCGTCATCGTAACAAAAATCGACGACGCGACAGCAGGGTCGGCGCCCATCCGTTCGAGCGTCACCGGCACCATCACGCCCGCCAGACCGGCGATCACGATATTGGTGAGCATGGCGGCGGCAATCACCGCGCCGAGATGCGGGTTCTGGAACACGATCGTCACGCCAACGCCGATCACCACCGCAATCGTCGCGCCGTTGAGCACCGCGACGCGCAATTCGCGGACGATCGACCGCAAGGTGTTCGACTGGGTGAGCTGATTGGTCGCGAGCGCGCGCACGGTCACGGCCATCGTCTGCGTCCCCGCATTGCCGCCAACGCCTGCGACGATCGGCATCAGCGTGGCGAGCGCGACCATCTTGGCGATCGTCCCCTCAAACAGCGCAATGATCGACGAGGCGAGAAGTGCCGTAAACAGGTTGGAAATCAGCCAGCGGACGCGGGCTTTGTAGCTGTCGATCACCGGCTCGTTGATGTCGCCATCGCCCGCGCCCGACAGCCGCAGGATATCCTCACCGGCTTCCTGGCTGATGATGTGGACAATGTCGTCGACGGTGATCATGCCGACCAGCCGCCCGGCGGTATCGACGACGGCGGCCGAGATCAGCGCATATTTCTGGAAGCGCAAAGCCACTTCCTCCTGATCCATGTCGACCGGAATGAGCGTCTGTTCGCGCTGCATCACATCTCCGACGCTGACCGAGCGCGGGGTGCGCATGATCCAGCTCAGATGGCACGACCCGATCGGCTTATGGGCGGGGTCGACGACGAACACTTCCCAGAAATCGGTGGTCAGCTCGTCATTGCCGCGCAGATAATCGAGCACATCGCCGACGGTCCAATGCTCGGGCACCGCGATCAGTTCGCGCTGCATCAGGCGGCCGGCCGATTCCTCGGGGTAGGACAAAGCCTCCTCGATCGCCGCGCGATCATCGGGGTCGAGCGCGCGCAACACTTCGCGCTGGTCGGCGGCGTCCATGTCCTCGATGATCGCGACCGCGTCGTCGGTATCGAGTTCGGAGGCGATGTCGGCGACTTCGCTCGCGCTCAGCGAATCGATCAGATCTTCGCGGACATAATCGTTCATCTCGGCGAACACGTCGCCGTCGAGCAGATCGGTGATCGACTTGGCGAGTTGGGTGCGCGCGTCGGCGGGCAGCAGTTCGAACAGATCGGCAATGTCAGCGGGGTGGAGCGGCTCGACCAGCGCGCGCGCGCTTTCGGGGACGCCGTCATAAACCGCGTCGAGCACCTTGCGGACGAATTCGGGCTTCAGCCGGTCATCGGCGTCGAGCTGGTTGCTGTCGGGGCCCAGGGCCTCGCCCACGCTGCCGAGTTCGGTCTCGCTCATCACGCACCTCCCGTCAGAACGCCTGTTCGCGCCTTAGCGCGGCGCCACCGCAAAGCCAATCATTTGCCAGCGGGCGGCGGCTTGGCTAGGGCGCGCGTCGACACTGCAAAGGACACCCTGTTGATGACCGATTCCTTCTCCACTTTGGTGATGACGCTCGACGGCGGCGATGTAACGATCCGGCTGCGCCCCGATCTCGCGCCCGGCCATGTTGATCGGATCGCGACACTCGCCAACGAAGGCTTTTACGACGGCGTGGTCTTCCACCGCGTAATTGCAGACTTCATGGCGCAGGGCGGCGATCCAACCGGGCGTGGCACCGGCGGGTCGAAGCTCCCCAATCTGAAGGCCGAATTCAGCCGTGAGCCGCATGCGCGCGGCGTCTGCTCAATGGCGCGGACCAATGATCCGAACAGCGCCAACAGCCAATTCTTCATCTGCCTCGACGATGCGACGTTCCTCGACGGTCAGTACACCGTCTGGGGCGAAGTGATCGAAGGCATGGAACATGTCGACGCGCTGCCCAAGGGCGAGCCGCCGCGCACCCCGGGGAAGATTGTGACCGCGCGCGCAAGCTGAACGTGTCGGCGAGCTTAGCTCGCCTTCATGTTGCTCGTGACGTTGGTGAAGGTGGTCTTCAGCCGGTTGCCGAGGCCGCCCATCGCCGCAATCGCCGCGACGGCAATCAGCGCGGCAATCAGGCCATATTCGATCGCGGTGGCGCCGCGCTTCGAAACGCGGAGCAGGTGCAGCAATTTCGTCATTGGTCGCCCTTCGTGACTGGATCGCGCTGTTAGATGCCAGCAAAGGGCTGAGGATTGGTTAACACCAACCTGATTTTCGCGTGAGAATCGTCAGGCGCCCAGACTTTCGATCAGCCATTCGTGGAACAGCTTGACCGGGCGCTGCATCAGCGCGCGGGGGCGGCAGACGAACCAATAGCTGTACGGGCTTTCGACACGGATATCGAACAGCCGCGCCAGCCGCGCGTCATGTGCGTCCTCGAAATGGCTTTCGTGCATGAAGGCGACGCCCAGCCCCTGCGCGGCGGCCTCGAGCATCAGCGCGCCCGAATCGAAATGATCGACCGCGAGCGGTTCGATATCGCCAACGCCTGCCGCGAGGCACCACGCCGTGAAGGTGTCGGGCATGTCGCGGTGGACCAGCGCGGTGACGGTGCGGAGCTGTTTGGGCTCAGTGATCGGCTCTGGGCCTTCAACCATGGCCTTGCTGCCGATCACCAAGATGCGGTTGCGGTCGAGGCGGCGGGCATACAGCGCCGGCTCGACATCGCGCGCGAGTACGATGGCCGCGTCGAGCCCTTCGCCCAGCCGCGTGATGCCGTGCCCCGCCGTGTCGATGTCGAGGTGCAACTCGGGGTGGCGCGTCCGCAATTCGGGCAGGCGCGGGAACAGACGCTGCGATGCGAACAGCGGTAGCACGCCGAGCCGCAGCCGTTGGACATCGGTCGCGCTGGTCAGCGCTTCGACCGCATCGGCGAGCATGTCGATGGCCGGGGCAATTTGCGCGATCAGCCGCTCGCCATCGGCGTTGAGCGACATCGCCTGATGACGCCTGTCGAACAAGGGGCGACCGATGAAGCGTTCGAGCGCCTGCACGCGGCGGCTGAGCGCGGGGGCCGACAGCGCAAGCTCCTGCGCCGCGGCTTTCACCGATCCCAGCCGGGCAACCTGGACGACCGCCTCGATGGCGGTGAGTGGTGGCAGTCGGCGCATTCTCCCCCCTGTCCGTTGGTGCAGTGCGGCAGTGATGACACCGCTGCCATTGGATTATTTCACAAGGCTAGCAACGAATGCAATCAACGCAATCGCTGTTTGTCATTTCGCACTTGCGGAAGGCTATGCTGCACTGCACATAAGAGAGGCCTTTCAGGCATCCTCTCCTAAAAACTTTCATGAGCCGATCCCCAAGGGGGTCGGCTCCTTTTTTATGTGCGCTCGATTCCGGCCTGCGATGACTCGCAGAAGCGCGCGGCGCATCCTATGTCGCTCGCCTGATGGCGCGACAAGGAAAAGACCGACATGGCCGATAGCGACTCTGCACTGCGCAAATTGCAGGTGGCCAATGCTCGCCCCGAAGATAGCGGGCGCGGCCTCGCGCATTTGCCGCGTGCGTTGATGACCGCGCTTGGCCTCGCCGAAGGCGATGTCATCGAAATCATCGGCAAGCGCAGCACGCCCGCACGGGCCGTGGCTCCCTATGCCGAGGATGAAGGGCTCGAAATCGTCCGGATTGACGGGCTTCAACGCGCCAATGCCGGCGTCGGCTCGGGCGAATTCGTCAGCGTACGCAAGGCCGAATCAAAGCCCGCGACGCGCGTGGTCTTTGCGCCTGCGCAGCAAAATCTGCGACTGCAGGGCTCGGCGGCGGCGCTCCAGCGCACCTTTCTGGGTCGCCCGCTGACGCAAGGCGATATCGTCGCCACCGCCGGGCAGCAGCGCGTCGACAATATGCCGCCGCAACTGCGCCAAATGCTCAATGCGCCTGCCTATGCGCTGCAGGAAGTGCGGCTCGCCGTGATCGCCACGGTGCCCAAGGGTGTCGTCCATATCGATCCGACGACCGAGATCGAGCTGCGTGCCGAATATGAAGAGCCCAAGGAATCGCGCCGCGCCGATGTGACTTATGACGATATCGGCGGGATGGGGCCGACGATCGACCAGCTCCGCGAGATGGTCGAACTGCCGCTGCGTTACCCCGAGCTGTTCCAGCGCTTGGGCGTCGATCCGCCCAAGGGCGTGCTGCTGCACGGGCCGCCGGGGACCGGCAAGACCCGCCTCGCGCGCGCGGTGGCGAATGAAAGCGATGCCAATTTCTTCCTGATCAACGGCCCCGAAATCATGGGTGCGGCCTATGGCGAATCGGAAAAGCGGCTGCGCGATGTGTTCGATCAGGCGACCAAGGCGGCGCCGTCGATCGTCTTCATCGACGAAATCGATTCGATCGCGCCCAAGCGCGGCCAGGTGTCGGGCGAGGCCGAAAAGCGGCTGGTCGCGCAATTGCTGACCTTGATGGACGGCCTCGAATCACGCGCGAATCTCGTCGTGATTGCCGCCACCAACCGTCCCGAAGCAATCGACGAAGCGCTGCGGCGGCCGGGCCGCTTCGACCGCGAGATCATCGTCGGCGTGCCCGACGAGCGCGGGCGGCGCGAGATTCTCGGCATCCACACGCGCGGCATGCCGCTCGGCGACAAGGTCGATCTCGATGAGCTGTCGCGCATGACCTATGGCTTCGTCGGCGCCGATCTCGCGGCGCTCACCCGCGAAGCCGCGATCGAAGCGGTGCGGCGGATCATGCCGCGCCTCAACCTCAGCGAAGGCACGATTCCGCCCGAAGTGCTCGACGATCTGTCGGTGACGCGCGAGGATTTCACCGGCGCGATCAAGCGCGTCCAGCCGTCGGCCATGCGCGAAGTGATGGTGCAGGCGCCGAGCGTGCGCTGGGACGACGTCGGCGGGCTCGACGAAGCGCGCGAGAAATTACGCGAAGGTGTCGAACTGCCGCTCAAGGACCCCGATGCCTTCCGCCGCCTCGGCATCCGTCCGGCCAAGGGCTTCCTGCTCTACGGCCCGCCCGGCACTGGCAAGACCTTGCTGGCCAAAGCGGTCGCGCGTGAGGCGCAGGCCAATTTCATCGCCACCAAATCATCCGACCTGCTCAGCAAATGGTATGGCGAAAGCGAGCAGCAGATCGCCAAGCTGTTCGCCCGCGCGCGCCAAGTGGCACCGTGCGTGATCTTCATCGACGAACTCGATTCGCTGGTGCCCGCGCGCGGCGGCGGGATGGGTGAGCCGCAGGTCACCGAGCGTGTCGTCAACACGATCCTTGCCGAGATGGACGGGCTTGAGGAGCTGCAATCGGTGGTGGTGATTGGCGCGACCAATCGCCCGAACCTGATCGATCCCGCGCTGCTGCGGCCGGGGCGCTTCGACGAGCTGATCTACGTCTCGGTCCCCGACCGGGCTGGACGCGCGCGGATTCTGGGGATTCAGACCGCCAAGATGCCGCTCGCCGACGATGTCGATCTCGACGATCTCGCCGCGCGCACCGATCATTATTCGGGCGCCGATCTGGAGGATCTGGTGCGCCGCGCAGGGCTTGCAGCTCTGCGCGAATCGCTCGACACGCCCAAAGTGACGCACGCGCATTTCGAAACCGCGCTAAAAGACTCGCGCGCGTCGGTCACGCCCGAGATGGAGGCCGAATATGCGCAAATGGCATCGAAGCTGAAGCAGCAGGCGGCGTCGCTTCAGCCGCTCGGCTTTATATCACCGGGTCAGCTTCGTCCTCGCTCGGCGCCGATCGAATAGGGCTACGGAGCGCGACCCAGGCATAGCCGAGCATCAGCACCAGCGCGGCGGCGGCGACCAGATAGGGGAAGGGCTTGTACATTTCGTACAGCCCGACCCCGATCGATGGCCCCAGCACGAACGACGCGCCGTTGATCGACGTCACCTTGCCCGCGACCGAGCCTTGTCCACCCGGCCCGATGGCGAGCGATGACCCCGCCGTGAAGCCCGGCCGGGTAAAGCCGAACCCTGCCGAGGCAAGCGCATAGGCGAGCGCGATCCCATAGAGCGATGTCGCGATGCCGGTCAGCACCGTGCCGATGGCGGCGGCGATCAGCCCGACCAGCACGAGCCGCCGGGGATCGAGATTGAGCAGCGGGATCAGCCCCCATTGCACCAGCAGCGCCGCGCTCGCGCCCAGGATCAGCACCAGCCCGGTCGGCTGGAGCGCCGCAACGGGTGCGAGGTGGAGCCGGTCGATCACGAGGAAACCGATCGTCTGCCCGGTCATCGCCTGCGCATGACCCATCACCAGCCCCGCGATCATCCAGCCCCGGATGCGCGGGTCGAAATAGCCGACCTTTTCGATGCCTTCTGCGGTCGCCGCCGTAATGCTCGCGCCGCTCGACTGGCCACCGATCGACGGATAGGCGGTGGCCGCCCCATGTGCTGCGGCCATGCCACGATCGTCAGCGAGCATCCGGTACACGGCGACCACCATCACCAACCCGAACACTGCGCCGATGAAGGCCGGTCCCGCCAAACCAACATGGACGCCACCGATGCTGCCCAGCACCAGATAGGGCGCGACCGCTGGCCCAAGGATCGTCCCCAGACCAAAGGCTGAGCCGATCAGCGTCAGCGCCTTGGTGCGCTCGGCGCGGGTGGTGCGGCCCGCCACCAATGCCTGCACGGCGGGCGGCGCGGCTGAGCCAAACGCCCCATAGACCAACCGCCCGCCGATAAACGCAACAAAGGCGGCGGGACCGCTGATCCAGCCATTGATCCCGGCCATCAGGAAGATGCCGCACAGGGTGAGCGAGACGACAAACCCACCCATGCCGAGCAAAATCATCGCGCGGCGCCCCTGTCGGTCCGACCGGCTCGCCCAAAAGGGTGCAGCGATCACCCACAACAGCGCCGACACCGAAAAGGCTGCCGCTACGCCGCTATCGGGCACCTTGAGCGAGCGCCCAAGCGCGGGCAGCACCGATTGCAGCGCCGTGTTCCCCGCCGCGATCGTCAGCATCACCATGAACATCAGCGCAAAATCGCGGTCGAAGCCGCCGGCGCGGCTCATGTGCGCTGCCAGTCATAATCGCGTTCGACCTTGGCGACGACGAGGTCGTAGCGCGCATACCAGCGGTCGCGCCCCGCGTCGCGGATCAGCTTATGCTCGGGGTCGTCGCGCCACGCCTTGGCGCAGTCTTCGTCGGTCCAATAGCTGACGGTGATGCCAAGCCCGTCGGCACCCCGCGCGCTGTGGAACCCGCAATAGCCGGGCTGAAGGGCAGCGCGCGCTTCCATTGCATCGGCAGCGGCGGCATAGCCTTCGGCGTCAGCATCGGTGCGTACCGACATGAAAATCACCGCGATCTGCCCTTTGCGCGTCATGATCTCCGCTTAGGCGCTGCGGGCAGGGGCGCAAGTCCCTTTGCCCTCACCGCGGCGTGTGCGGTTGATTGAGAGGGCGCGCTATGATTGATCGGGTGGCAGCGGCCATCAGCTTTGGGTCGAGGAGAGCAATGATGATGAAGCGCCACAACTTGCTTCTGCTGCTTGCCCTCGTGGCGGGCGCCGGATCGGCGTCGACCCCCGCCAAGCCGGACAGCGCGCTCAAGCTCGAACGCGCAGTGCTGTTGATGCGCCACGGCGTGCGCCCGCCGACGAAGTCACCGCCCATGCCGACGGGCATTGCGGCGGACCCCTGGCCGAGCTGGTCGGTCAGGCCCGGCTATTTGACCGAAAACGGCGCGCGCGCGATTGAGGCGCTTGCCCGGTCCGACCGCGCCGATTGGGTGCAGGCGGGGCTGCTGCCCGCCAGCGGTTGTGGCACCAAGGGGCTGGTCCGGCTGATCGCCGACACCGATCAGCGCACGATCGCGACCGCCGATCATTATGGCGCCGGGCTGCTGCCCGGATGCCCGCTCGCCAATGAGCACCGGCCCGAAGGCGCCGAGGACCCGATCTTCTCGCCGATCGATCTGGGGGTGACGCCGGTCGATGCTGCCGCCGCCGACCGCGCGGTGCGCACCGCGATTGGCGGCGGCGGGCTGGCGGCGGTCGAGACCCGGATGAGGCCGCTGCTCACTCAACTCGATACTATCTTGTGCGGCAAGCCCGCCCCGACCTGCGGCCTGTCGCGCTTGCCGAGCGGTTTCAGCACCAGCGCCAATGCCCGCCCCAAGCTCAGCGGCGCGCTCGATCGCGGCTCGACCGCGGCGCATATCCTGTTGCTCGAATATGCCGACGGCAAGCCTGCCAGCGAAATCGGCTGGGGCCGCGCGACGGCGGCCGATATCGAGCGGCTTGGCGCGCTCCATGCGACCGAATTCGCGCTGCTCGCGCGCCCGCGCTATCTCGCCGCGCGTAATCTGTCGGGGATCGCGCCGCTGATGCTCGGCGCGCTGTTCGATCCGCGCGCCGATGCGCCCCGCGTGACCATGCTGTCGGGGCACGACACCAATGTCGCCAATCTGGGCGGGCTGCTCGACCTGCACTGGCGCGTGCCCGGCTTTGCCACCGATGACCCGACCCCGGGCGGCGCGATTGTGCTCGAACTCCTGCGCGATGCGAGCGGCGCGCACTATGTCCGCGCGCGCTATCGCTCGCAAACGCTCGACCAGATCCGGCGCGGCGGGGCGGGCGCGGCGGTCAGCGTCACGCTGCCGCTGCCGGGGTGTAGCGCGCGCGGTGTTGTCGGCTTGTGCACGCGCGCGGCGTTTGAGGCGTTGATGAAGGCGCGGCTCGCGAGCTGACGGCGGAATTCTTGACTCAGCGGGGCGTGCCGCCTAAGTGCACGCGCTTCCAGACAGACAAGGATGTGCGATGGCGCGCGTTACCGTCGAAGATTGCGTCGACAAGATTCCGAACCGTTTCGATCTCGTGCTGCTCGCGGCGCAGCGCGCGCGCCAGATTTCGGGTGGCGCCGAGCTGACGATCGATCGCGATCGCGACAAGAACCCCGTCGTTGCCTTGCGCGAAATCGCCGAGGAAACGGTGCGCCCGCCGCATCTCGAAGAATCGCTCGTCCAGAGCCTGCAGCGCGTGCAGGTCGATGATGACGATGCGCCGGACGAAGTCGGCTCGCTCTCGGCGTCGGCCGAAGCGCTGCGGCTCACGGCTGCCGCGCCCCCACGCAACCAGAATCTGGGCGCGGATTACGAGGGGTAAGGCCCGAGAGTAACGCGGCAGCGTTACTCGAGGATCAGCCGAAGCCCGGCCGACGGTCGCGCAGGCTCGTCCCTGCGCGTACCGATCGACGACGCGGCTTTGCCGCGGCGCGCGTCAGCCAGCGGCTCTTGACTACAGACGTAAGCGATATAATCCCTGCGCAATCCTCCCGGAAAAGGACTCGCGAATGGGACTCCTGCGCACCCTGGTGATCGCGCTCACCGCGCTCGCCATGGCGCCCCCCGCGCGCGCCGCCGATCTCAAGCTCAACATCGATGCCAGCGCCGCGCGCGCCGTCCTCGATGCGCTCGAAACGCCCACCCTCGATCTTGAGCGCGCGCGTGCCATCGCACGGCTCCCCGGCAATCAGGGCCTGATCCGCAAAGCCAAAAGCTATGGCCGCGCTGCCGACGATGAGAGCTTCGCCGCCGCGCTGGTGGCGGCCGCGCATAATGACGACAAGGCGCCCGATCCCAGCAGTTTCGCGTTCGGTCGCGTGCGCCCGCATATCGCGCAGTTGCGGCAGGTGCTCGCCGATCTCGAAAATCCAGCGACCGGGCTGATCGACGCGGCCAAGCGCCGGATCGCGCTCTACACGCCACCGGGCCTCGACGCGGCGATCACCGGCTATTTCGTCGTGGGCGGCACCTCGGGCGGATTCGCGTTCGGCGATCCGCAATTCTTCCTCAATCTCGATTATTTCCCCGACGCCGTGCTCGCGACGACGATTTTGGAGCATGAGCTTTACCATGCGGTTCAGGGCGCGGCGGCACCCGGCAAGGCGGGCGTGGCGGCGATCAACCGCTGCGTCGCGCGGACAAAACAACCGGCGCATATCGACGACCTGTTCGGCTCGCTGATGATGGAGGGGACCGCGAGCGCGGTCGGAGACATACTCGCGCTCCCCAAAGACGCGACCGGCGCCGTCGCTGCCGAGCGCAAGAAATTCGCGCGAAATGTCAGCATGATCAGCCGAAGCGTGACGTTGCTGGAATTGTCGACCCATGCGCTGGCGACGCATACTGTCGATTATGACAGCATCTATGACCTCGGCTTTTACGGCGACGAGATCCTTTATTCGCTTGGCTATGTGATGGCCAAGGCGATCGAGCGCGAGCGAGGGGCGGGGGCGATTGCCGCGCTGATCCGCGATCCGACGGGCGTGCGCTTCGTGAACGTCTATCGCGGGCTGAAGGGCTATGGGAAATCGGCTGACGCGCCGGCGTTGGGCGCGAGGACGATTGCGCTCGCGCAGCGGATGGCGGTTTGCGCGGTTAAGTGAGGGCGGGGAGCGTCGCGGCAAAGCCGCGCCGTCGGTCGGGGCTGTGCCCCGCCGGCCGGGGCTCGGCTGGGAGCCGAAATAGCGCGGCTATTTCGGCGCCTCGCCCTTGAACCCCTGCGCCACGACATACCATTCGCTCGAATCCTTGCGGCTCGCGGGCGGCTTCGCGTGTTTGACGGTGGCGAAGTTGCGTTTGAGCTCGGCGACCAGCTCGCTGTCGGCGCCGCCCGCCAGCACCTTGGCGACAAACGCGCCGCCGGGGCGGAGCACATCATAGCAAAAGGCCGCCGCGCATTCGACCAGCCCCATCGTGCGCAGATGATCGGTCTGCGGATGGCCAACGGTGTTCGCTGCCATGTCGGACAGCACCAGATCGGCTGGCCCCGCGAGCGCTTCGATGAGCATCTCGCTCGCGCGCGGGTCGTTGAAGTCGAACTGGAAGATCGTCACGCCGTCGATCGGGTCGACCGGCAGCAGGTCGATGCCGACGATCGCGGCGCCGGGGACTTGCTTGCGCACCACTTGGCTCCAGCCGCCCGGCGCAATGCCCAGATCGACGACGCGCTTCACCCCTTTCAAAAAGCCGAAGCGCTCGTCGAGCTCGATCAGCTTATAGGCGGCGCGGCTGCGATAGCCTTCGGCCTTGGCGCGCTTGACATAGGGGTCGTTGAGCTGGCGTTCGAGCCAGCGCGTCGATTGCGGCGATCGTCCGCGCGTCGTCCGCACGCGCGTCCGTCCGCCCGATCCCCCCCGGCTCATCGAACGCGGCTCATGCGTTGGGACCGTGCATCAGGCGCCGCAAAATGCCTTCGCGAATACCACGATCGGCAACACCGAGCCGCTCGGCGGGCCACAGATCGAGGATCGTCTCAAGGATCGCGCATCCCGCCACTACCAGATCGGCGCGTTCGGTGCCGATGCACGGCAGCTGCGCGCGCTCGGCAATCGACTTGCTCGCCAGATCGGCGCTGATCGCGCGCATCGCGCTGGCCGGGACGATCAGCCCGTCGACGGCAGCACGGTCATAGCGATCGAGCGCAAGGTGGACGCTGGCGAGTGTGGTCACCGTGCCCGAGGTGCCGAGCAGGCGCGGGCGCTTGATGCCGCGCGGCAGGCGATCGGCAAAATGCGCCATGCTCTCGCCCACCAGCGCGCGCATCCGCGCATAGACTGCCGCGCGCCCCGCCGCGCCCTCGCCGGTCCCAGCGCTTTCGGTGAGCGAGACGACGCCCCACGGCGTGCTGTGCCAGTCGAGCACCGTCGGCACCGGCGTCGCCGTGTCGACCAGCACCAGCTCGGTCGATCCGCCGCCAATGTCGAACACCAGCGCGGGATCGTCACCGGGCTCAAGCAGGATGTGGCAGCCGAGCACCGCCAGCCGTGCCTCCTCTTCGGCGGTGATGATGTCGAGCGCGATGCCCGTCTCGCGATAGGCGCGCTCGATAAAGGCCGCGCCGTTTGACGCGCGGCGGCACGCCTCAGTCGCAACCGATCGCGCGAGCACGACATTGCGTCGGCGCAATTTGTCGGCACAGATCGACAGCGCGGCAATCGTGCGGTCCATCGCCGCATCGCTCAGCCGCCCGGTCGCCGCCAGCCCTTCGCCGAGCCGGACAATGCGCGAAAAGGCGTCGACCACGGTGAAGCCCGCCGCGGCCGGGCGCGCGATCAGCAAGCGGCAGTTATTGGTGCCCAGATCGAGCGCGGCATAATGACGGACGTCGGGCCAGCGTGCGCCGCCGGTCTGCGGGGGCGTCGTCTTGGCCCGCCCCCCTTCGCGCCCTTTGTCACGCCCCATCGGCGCCTGGGCGGAAAATTGCCCCATGCCGTTTCACCATAAGTGTTTCCGGCCCGGGGCTTTTGCCCCCTCCGGTGCTTGGGGGCAACGATACCGCAGTGCGGCGGGCGCGGCAAGCGCAGTGGGGGCGCGAAAAATGGAGGGGCGTCAATGCCCGCGTTGACAGCCGCAGGTCCCCCGCTTAAGCCGCGCCAGCGTTGCCCCGTCGTCTAAAGGTAAGACCACGGACTCTGACTCCGTTAATTGAGGTTCGAATCCTCACGGGGCATCCACGCTGTCGGCGCTGTTATGGCCGGACCGGCCATATGCCATTGACGGCAATGAAGAAACCCATCGCCAGATAGGGCTGGCGGTTCTCGTGCGCGCCGCCGCCGCCGCTGGTTGGGAAGGTCGACATCGACGGGCCGCGGAACGCGACCGGCGTGCCGGGCGCCGCATAGGTCGGAAAGTTCGAATCGGCGGTCGGCGTCGGATTATTGACCACGCCGCGTGCGAGATAGTTGCCGGCCGGCGCGGTGGTGCCATCGTCGGACGCGGCATGGGTCCGCGTCTTCACATTATGGTTGTGCGCCGCGAGCTCGGCCGTCGACAGGGTCACCGCGTCGGCACCGACGCGCGCCGCCAACGCGCGCGGGGTCAGGCCGCTGCCCGTCCCGGTGCCCATCACGGCCGCGCCCGGCAGCGCGGGGTTGGTGAGGTTGTTCAGATTGGGCAGATTGAACGCGGTCGTGTTGCCGCCAAAGGTGTTGCCAATCAAGGCATAGAGCGCCTGATACTGGTTGACCGGAAGCGAGGCGCCGTTGCAGGCCATCCAGTCAGTCGGGGCGAAGTTAAAGGGAAAAAGGCGGATTTCACCAATGAAATTGTCCATATTATCCCCGCTTTACGGCTGAGCCGGAAAAAAGCCATTGAGGCTGATGATGTAGGTCAGCGCCATCGTCGACATCATATTCTGGTGCTGGGCCGACGCACCCGACTGGCCGACGGTTGCCGGCGCCAGCACGCGCTCGGCCGAAAAGGCCCCGGCGGCGGCGAGATAATTGCTCGTAGGCGCGGTCGTCGCGGCGAGATTGACCGAATTGCCCGGCGTCGTTGTCGTCGCTGCGGTCGTCGTGGCGTTGATCAGATGGTTGTGGGCCGGCAGCTGGCTGGCGTTGAGCGAGACCTTTTCGGTGCCGCCGGTTTGACCGAGCGTGCGCGCCGTCAAACCCGTCCCCTGGCCTTGACCGATCGGCACGCGGCCGCGCAGATCGGGCAGGCCGAAAGTGGTGGTGCCATTCCCGCCATAGGTCGTGCCGATCACCGCATAAAGCGCCTGATAATCGTTCACCGACAACAGCGAGCCGTCACAGATGGCCCAGTCCTGCGGGGCATAACTGCCCGCGAATAGGCGGATTTCTCCGATAAAAGGATCCATTCATTCCTCCTTGCGGGCGACCCGATGATGCATCTGACGCGAAGATCGTCGGCACCATGTCGCCGTCGGTTATTGGCGTGGCGGGTACAGGCCCCGCGTGGCGATACAATAGTTCAACACCAGATACGGCTGCATATTGGGGTGCGCCGCGCCAGCGCCAGCGGTATCGACCGTCGGTGCCGCGAGCTGCGCATCGACCGCGCCGGTGCCGTAGATGGGCCGTGGCCCGGGGTGCGTCGTGCTTTCGCCGGCAATGGCGAGCATCATGCCGGTCGCGTTAGTCGCGGTGGCCGCCGTGTTGACCGCGTTCAGGACGTGGAGGTGCGGTGGAATGGTGGCGGGGGTCAGCGCGACCGTTTCTGCGCCACCGACTCCGCCCGACGTCATATTCGGCGCCTGTACCGCCACACGCCCGTTAAAATTGGGCAGCGCGAAGGTTGTCTTGCCATCACCGCCGAAGCGTGTGCCGATCAGTGAATAAAGCCCCTGGTTGCTTGCGATCGGCAGAATGGCGCCATTGCACAGCGCCCAGCCTTGGGGCGCGTAAGCGAAGGGCAACAGCTTGATTTCGCCAAGAAAGGGGTCGGACATGCGCTATCTCCCAAAGTCGACCTTCGACGAGTATTTGACGTTAAGCTATCATTGCGATTCCGAAATGGTCAACCGCCGACTTTACTAAAGCGAACCCAAACTATTACAATGATGCCACGTCAATACAGATGGCGCGCAAAACCAACGACGCTAAACATTAGCGACGTCAGCCATGCGCGATATCATCACCGGCCAAGCCACAGAAGCATGCTTAGTGGCGCTCGATTAACGCCACGGGATAGCGCTTAAGAGCGGTTGCAGGTGGCGTCGGGATTGGCGTTCGGACCGATCTGTGCCTTGTTCAGGCCAAGAATTTCGACGGCTGGCTTGGTCCACGGCGCGCGTGGCTTGGCCTGCTTGGTCTGATCGTGCAGTTGCATTGCATTACTCCCCCGCGTGGTTCTCGGGTTCGGCCATTAACCCAAATCGAAACTGCCGACAAGAATCTGTTACGCTAAATTTGGTAGCAATTGTTCCGGATCGGATTGATCAGGGTCTTGGGGAGCGCTGCGTTGGCAAGGCCATCAACGCCGCGACCAGCCGTTCGTCATCCGCCGGGTCGATCGGCGCGTGATAGACCGTGCGCATCTTCGCAATTTCGGCAGTCCAGGTCTTGGCGTCGAGCTTCGGCTGGGTCGTGAGCATTTCGGCCGAGTGGCAGCCGGTGCAGTTCTGCGCGACCAATGCTGTAGCGGCACCCACGGGGAGTGTCGTGCCATCCTCGGGCAGGGTGATCGATTTGCTGGCGAACGTGAAGCCCGGCGCCAGGGCAGGTTGCGCCGTGGGCGACTTGCCGCAGCCCGACAGCAACAGCACAGCCAGCATCGCCCCCGCGCGCGTCATGACGCTTGCACCTTTATGGTTTCGATCGTTCCGCGTTGGTAGCCGCTCGGGTTCCAGACGGGGTCGCTCGTCTGCACGCGACCGTCGCTCGCGGTGCAGCGCACGCTCAGCGTCTGGCGTCCGGGCGACAGCGGCGGCGTGATCGCGGTCCAGCTGCGGAAGCTGTAGCGGCCATAATCGATGCCCAAGGTTGCCGGGGTCCATGACCCTGCGCCGATGCGATAATCGACCCGCGCAACGCCCACCGCACCACCCATCGCCAAGCCGACCAGCGAGAAGGGCTGGCCCGCC
The DNA here is from genome assembly GCA_964449575.1 of uncultured Stakelama sp. Taxonomy (GTDB): domain Bacteria; phylum Pseudomonadota; class Alphaproteobacteria; order Sphingomonadales; family Sphingomonadaceae; genus Sphingomonas. Next base: position 37,893 of record CAYUYZ010000010.1, on the reverse strand, counting down.
TTCGCCGACGCGCCGTCACGCAGGTTGGTGATGAAACTGCGCGGCACCATCTTGCTGATCGGCGCGCTGTCGAAATCCTTGGTGCCGGGTACCACGCTCGCATGGGGCGCGGTCGGGATCTTATAGGCCTTGGCCATCCAGAAATTATCGTCGGGCGCGGTCAGGACGTCGATCCGGTCGAGCGCCTTGATCCAATAGGTTGAGAACCAGCCCGGCACGACAAGGCGGATCGGAAAGCCATTGAGCATCGGCAGGGCTGCGCCGTTCATCGCAAAGGCAATCATCACCTCGCCGTCACGCGCATGGTCGACGCTGAGCGACTTGGCGAACCACGGCGCGCCGTCGATCGGCGGGCGGTCGAGCCCCGACAGCCGAACCGCGACCGCACCCGGCTTGACGCCTGCAAGATCGAGCACGTCCTTCAACCGCACGCCGGTCCAGCGCGCATTGCCCATCGCGCCATGCCCCCATTGCGCGCCGGCGACGCGGGGCGTGAAAAACCCGCGCGAATTGCCCGAACATTGGTTGACGGCGGCGATCTCGACGCGCGGCAGCTTGAGCAGCTCGCCCAGCGAAAGCGCGCGCGGCGTCGCCACTGCGCCGTCGATCCGCAAGCGAAATGCTGCGGTATCGACCGACAGCGGAATGTCGGGATAATGCCAGCGAACATAGAAGCGGTCGTTCGGCGTGAAGACATTCTGGCCGAACACATCCCAGGGCGTCTCGAGCAGCGGCGCTCGGCTGCGCTGGACGATCATCGCGCCCTTTTCGGGAAAGTCGCTGGCGATTCGCCGCGCGCCATTGTCGAAGCCGAGATCGTCGACGCCGAGCCGGGCGATCTGCTGCGCCCAAAGAGGCGCGGTAGCGGCGCCCGCGCCAAGCGCACCGAGCGCGGCCCGGCGCGACAGCTCAGCCATTGGCGGCGAGCGGTGCAAACCGCGCGACCTGACGCCCGACGAGCGCGAGCTGCTCGCCGACGGCAGGATCGCTCGACCCGCCGTCTTCGTCGAATTTGGTGACCTGGGTATTGATCGCCGCAGCAAAGGGTGTCGGCCAGCCGCGCAGGGCGTGGACGATCGAGCGCAATGCGGCGATCGTGCTGCCGGTTGCCTGCCAGCCATAGGCCGTCGCGATCAGCCCGACGGGCACGTCGGCGAGGTAAGGCCGCTCGTCGCGCGCGGTTTCTTCGAGCAGGTCGAGCGCGTTTTTGACGAGGCCCGACAGGCTGCCGTGATAGCCGGGGCTGGCGATGATCAGTGCTGAGGCTTGCCGCACCGCATCGACAAAGTCGCGCTCGGCCTCGGTCCGATCGGTTGTCTTGGGATTGTAGAGCGGCAGTTGCGCCAGCGCATCGCCGCCGAACAAGCGGGTTTCGAACCCTTCGCGCGCAGCACTGTCGAGCGCCATGCGGAGCGCGCGTTCGGTCGATGCGACCCCGCCGATCGATCCGCCGATGCCGACGACGAGCGGGCGGGGGTTAGGGTCCAAATCGCTCACGCCAAGGCTCCGTAGGTCATCAAGTCGGCGATAGGCGAGCCCGGCGGCTTCGACAAGCACGGTGCTAGAGCAAGCCGTGGTCGATATGCGGCAGCACATGGCGCGCCACCAGATCGGCTTCGGCCGCATGCGGATAGCCTGAGAGGATGAACGCTTCGATGCCCATCGCGCGGTAATCGTTGAGCTTGGCCAGCACCTGATCGGGATCGCCGACGATCGCCGCACCACAGCCCGATCGCGCGCGACCGATGCCGGTCCAGAGCTGCGGCTCGGCATAGCCTTCGTCATCGGCACCTTCGCGCAAGGCCGCTTGCGCCGCGACGCCCGCCGAGGTCGAATCGAGCGATTTGGCGCGGATTGCGGCACCCTGTGCATCGTCGAGTTTCGACAACAGCCGCGCGGCATAGGCGCGGGCTTCGCTTTCGCTTTCGCGCACGATCATGTGCGCGCGGTAGCCGAATTTCAGCGTGCGGCCGTATTTCGCCGCGCGCGCGCGCATGTCGGCGATGATCTCGGCAACGACCTCGCGCTTGTCGGGCCACATGAGGTAAACGTCGCAGCCCTTGGCGGCGGCTTCGCGCGCGTCTTCGGACAGGCCGCCGAAATAGAGTTGCGGCGCCTTGCCCGATAGCGTGCCGATGCGCGGCGGGTCGAGCTTCAGTTTCCAGAACTCGCCGACATGATCGAGCGGCTCGCCGTTGAGCAAGGTCTTCAGGATATGCATCGCCTCGACCGTGCGCGCATAGCGCGGCGCCGAGGCAAGCGTCTCGCCGGGCAAGTCGGACGAAATGATATTCACTTTCAGCCGCCCGCCGAGCATCCGGTCGATCGTCGCAATCTGGCGCGCGAGCTGCGGCGGCCAGCTTTCGCCGACGCGCACCGCCATCAGCAGCGCGAGGCGGCGGAGCATCGGCGCAATCCCGGCGGCAAAGGCAGTGGTGTCTAGCCCAAGCGCATAGCCCGACGGCAGCAGGATATTGTCGAACCCGCCGGTTTCGGCCTGCATCACGATATCGCGGCAATGCTCCCAACTCGACTTGAGCATCGGATCGGGGGCGCCGAGAAACTCATAGTCATCGTCGCACAGCGCCGAAAACCAGCTGATTTCGCAAGGCGGCAAGTCGGTCATGGCAAGCGCTCCCCGCGTGACGCGACGAGCACGTCGTACCAGCGCTGACGTGCCCAGCGGCATTTGAACGCGTCGGGAATTTCGGCGATGCGCGCGGCGTTCTGCGTGCCGACGATCGGGATCGCCCGCGCCGGATGCGCCATGATCCAGCTATAGGCCGCCGCCGCGCGCGACACGCCCGCTTCCTCCGCCACCACATCGAGCGCCGCACAGACGGCCCGGGCGCGGTCGTCCTGCGGATCGCCGATCCGCCCACCGCCGAGCGGTGACCAGGCAAGCACCGCCATATCCTCGGCCATGGCGAGGTCGAACAGCCCGCCTTCAATCGGCTCGATCGCGAGCGGCGAGACTTCGGGCTGGGTCGAGGCAAGCGGGATCGTCAGGAATTTGGCAAGCGCGCGGTGCTGTTCGATTGTGTGGTTCGACACGCCGATCGCGCGCACCTTGCCGCTCGCGACCATGGCTTCGAGCGTGCGGGCAACCTCTTGCGGATGCGCCAGGATATCGGGGCGGTGGATCTGGTAGAGATCGACATGGTCGGTCTTGAGCCGCCGCAGCGATGCTTCGAGTGCGGCCATCAGATAGGGTGCGCTCGAATCATAGGGGACCGGCGGGGTGATCCCGCCTTTCGTGGCCAGCACCATGCGCGCGCGCAGCGACGGGTCTTCGGCAAAAATCTCGCCTAGCAGTGCCTCGGCATCGCCGAACCCGCTGCTCCCGTCGAAGCCGTAAATGTCTGCGGTGTCGAACAGCGTCACCCCCGCTTCGAACACCGCGTCGATCAGCGCGCGCCCTTCGGCAGCGCTGCGACCGGCGAAGCGCCACATCCCCCAGGCAATCGGGCTGACGGCCAATCCGCTCTTGCCGAGGGGACGGGAATCGGGTGTAAGATCACTATAGGACATCGTTGTCATACATAGAGGCGCAGGCGTTGGTAGAGCAAGTGCGATATGGCCTGGTCGGCACCGGGATGATGGGTGTCGAGCATCTCAACAACCTCGCGATTACCCCCGGCGCGGTCGTGACGGCAATCGCCGACCCGGTCGAAAGCTCGCTCGGCTGGGCGCGCGCGGCGCTCGGCGAGCGTGCAGACGGCGTCGAAGCGTTCGTCAGCGCGGCGGCACTCGCCGCATCGGGCCGGTGCGATGCGGTGATCGTTGCGAGCCCCAACCACACTCACCGCGAGACGCTGGCGCCCTTGTTCGACGCGGGGCTGCACATTTTGTGCGAAAAGCCGCTTGCGACGACGATTGAAGATGCGCGCTGGATCGTCGAGCGCGCGGCCCAGACGCCGGGCATTTTCTGGACCGCGATGGAATATCGCTACATGCCGCCTGCCGCCGCGTTCATCGCCGATATCCATGGCGGCGCAATCGGCGCGCTGAAAATGCTGTCGATCCGCGAGCACCGCTTCCCGTTTCTGGTCAAAGTCGGCGACTGGAACCGCTTTGCCGCCAATACTGGCGGGACGATGGTCGAAAAATGCTGCCATTTCTTCGATTTGATGCGGCTGATCACCCGCAGCGAACCAGTGCGGGTCTATTGCTCGGGCAGCATGGACGTGAACCACCTCGACGAAGATTATGACGGACGCCGCCCCGACATCATCGACAACAGCTTCACGACGGTCGATTTCGCCAATGGCGTGCGCGCGATGCTCGATCTGTCGATGTTCGCCGATGGCGCCGAAAATCAGGAAGAGATTACCGCCGTCGGCGATGCCGCGCGGCTCGACGTTTTCATTCCCGAAGGCGCGATCGTCCGCTCACCGCGCACCGGCTTCGGCAATCCCAAACGGCCCGAGCGCCGGATGATCGACACCGATGCGACGGCGCTCGCGGCGGGGAGTCATCACGGCTCCACCTTTTACGAGCACCAGCGCTTCATCGCGGCGGTGCGCGGCGAAGGGCCGGTCGAGGTGTCCGCCCATGACGGATTGATGGCCGTCGCAATCGGCGCGGCAGCTGAGCTGAGCGCGCGGGAGCACCGCGTGGTCGACATGGGCGAAATGGGGATTTAGCGAGCAAACAAGACTTGGCGGCGCCCAAAAAAGCATAATGCTGCACCGCCGACGAAATTCGATCAAATAAGTGAGAGGGAGGAATTGACATGACCAAGACAGTTTTGATGGCGGGGGTGGCGACGTTCGCCATACTGTCCGCAACGCCCGCGTCCGCACAGATCAATCCAGCGAAGCCCGCAGATGCCGCTGCGCCGAAACAGGCGACGGATCCGGACGCCCCCCCTGAGGTGGTCGTCACCGCGCAAAAGCGCAGCGAGCGGCTGCAGGACGTGCCCGTCGCCGTCACTGTCGTCTCAGGCGATGCGCTCAACAGCCTCAGCCGGGCCAATCTCGAAAGCGCGCAATATCTGGTGCCGTCGTTCACCGTCCTCAAATCGGGAACGACGCTCAACCAATCACTGTTCCTGCGCGGTGTCGGTACAGCGACGTTCTCGATCGCGGGCGAGCCATCGGTGTCGACCGTCGTCGACGGCGTTGTCTACAGCCGGTCTGGTGAAGCCTTTAGCGAACTCGTCGATATCGATCAGCTCGAAGTGCTGCGCGGCCCGCAGGGAACGCTGTTCGGCAAGAACGCGTCGGCAGGTGTCATCACAATCACGTCGAAGCGGCCGACCAGTACCTTTGGCGGCTATGGCGAAGCGGCATATTTCACCGACAGCGAGTACCGCTTTCGTGGCGCGGTCAATGTGCCACTCGCGGAAGATATTCGCACGCGCCTGACGGGCTTTTATTCGACCTATGATGGCAATATCCGCAACGTCACCACCAACAGCATCGTCAATGGTTGGGAGCATTATGGCGCCCGCTTCCAGGTTGAGGCGCGCCCGACGTCGGATCTGTCGCTGACCTTCATTGCCGATTACTATCGCAACAAGGATGATTGCTGCGCCGAGATCATCGCGACGCCGCCGATCAATGGGGCGACGGGCCTGCCGACGACCAATTTGTCGACCAGCGTGCTGCCAACGCCGCTCGGTGCGGACACGCGACAGGTTGCGCAGAATTTGATCACCCGCACCGACGAGCAGGGCTATGGCTTTTCGCTCACCGCCGATGTTACGCTCGGGCTGCACACGTTGACGTCGATCACCTCGTATCGCAACTGGCGCAATACCGAAATCCGCGACGGCGACTGGTTGCCGCAATCCTTTATCGGCTTCAACCAGCTGCACGACTTGGGGCCGCAGACGGGCAACACCTTCACGCAGGAATTCCGCCTCGCCTCGCCCGCCAAGCAGACGGTCACCTATGTCCTTGGCGCATTTTATTCGCAGGCGATTTCAGAGCGGACGTTTACCCGTTTTGTCGAGCGCTGCGCATCGGCGGTTGCGCCGGCGCCGACGGTGCTGACGCCGTGCACGAGCCCGCTCGCCGCTGCCCGCACCTTTCCGGTCGGCTCGGCCACTTTTGGCTCGACGTTCAAGAACTTCGCGCTGTTCGGCCAGGGCACCTGGAATATCGTCGACTGGTTCCGGCTGATCGGCGGGCTGCGCTATACGCATGATGATCTGAGCGTGTCGCATCGGCGCGTTTCGGCCAATCTCGACGTTGTCGGCGGCGTGCCGGTTGGCACCGGGGGCATCAACCCGAATTTTGATCAAGGCGTCTTCGACTCGCCGGGCGTGAACGGCGTGGTGACCGCGAGCAACGGTATTCCCTTCCGGACTGCGACGAGTGCCGACAATATCTCGGGCAAGGTTGGCGCGCAGGCCGATTTGTCGAGCAACAGCACGGCCTATTTCACCTATGCGCGTGGTTATAAGGGGCCAGCATATAATGTGTTCTTCAACCTGTCGAAGAACGGCACCAACGTGATCGCGCCGGAAACGTCCAATGCCTTTGAAATCGGCCTGAAGAACACGCTGTTCCGTGGACGCCTGACATTCAATATCGCGGCATTTTACGCGCAATATGATAATTTTCAGGCGAATAATCCTGATCTGGTGGCCGGTGTCGTCGTGACGCGCTTCACCAATGCGGGGCGGGTGTCGACACGCGGTGTCGAGGTCGACGCGACGTGGCGGCCGGTCCGCGACCTGACCGTCAATGGCGGCTTTGCGTGGACCGATGCGCATGTTGATGCCTTCAATGCCCCGCTTGGCGCCGCGGTGATCCCGTCGGGCACCCCGCTCGGCTTTGCGCCGACGTTCAAGGGCAATCTCAGCGCCGATTATCGCTGGCGCAGCGGCGGCGCGGTCGACGCGTTCTTCGGCGTGCAGGGCTCGTACCAGTCTTCGCAATTGTCGTTGTTCTCAGCCGATGCGGTGCAGCGGCGGCTCGGCACTATCCCGGCTTATGGCCTCGTCAACCTGACCGTGGGCATCACCGATCCCAAGGATCGTTACCGCTTGACGTTCCAGGTCCGCAACGTCGGCGACCAGAGCTTCGCTGCCGCCATCGCCAATGGCGGGCCTGGTGGTGCCTATCGCTACCAGATCCCGCGCGATGCCGATCGCTATTTCGGGGTAACGGGCCGCGTCAACTTCTGACCGTCCCGCACGATCAAGCAAGCCCGGCGGCGCCGACTCCGCCGGGCTTTGCCTTGCCTTGATGCGCGGTGGGTCAATGCGCGAAGGCTGTGCCGCGCTCGCTTTCGTCGACCGGTACGATCACGGGCACCAGCGCCTGAATGCAGGCCAGCGCCAGCAGATACGACCCCGAACAGATCGCGAGCAACGGGCCATAGCCCCAGTTGTGCGACAGCGCGAAGGCGGCGAGCTGGATCAGTAGGATCGACCACATATTGCCACAAAACGCCGCCATGCCGATCGCCGAGCCAACCACGCGCGCGGGGAACACATCGGTCGCAAAGCCGAACAGGTTCGTCGAGAAACCCTGGTGTGCGAACAGCCCGAGCCCGAGCAGCAGCGCAGCACTCCACGGGCTGGTCACGAACAGCACGAGACTGACCGGCAGGATCAGCAGCGCGTAGATCAGCAGCGTCACCTTGCGCGCGCGATCGACGCTCCACCCCATCGCCATCAGCCGCGTCGGCAGCCAGCCGCCGCTCAGCGCGCCGAGCGCGGCAAACACATAGACCAAAGCCACCGGCAGCCCCACCGTCCCTTGCGGCAAACCGAACAGCCGGTGGAACAGATCAGGCAGCCAGCTCAGCATGAAGAACCACACCTGATCCGACAGCAGCTTGGCGAGCGCGAGCGCGAGTACCTTGCGATCGCGCAGCAGCGTGCCCCACGCGATTGGCGCGGGCTCGGCACCTTCGGTCGCGACCGGCTGGACCCGCACCGCGAACCACACGGCGACCCACACCAGCCCCAGCCCGCCCGCGATCAGGAATGCCGCGCGCCAACCGAACGCCAGCGCCAGCGCCGGGATCGCCAGCGGCGTCACGATCGCGCCAATATTGGGCGCGGTATTGCCGACGCCCAGCGCAATCGACCGTTCTTTCTGCGTGAAATAGGTCGCGGCCGATTTGACCGCCGCCGGGGTGCCGATCGATTCCGCAGCACCCAGCACCACACGCGCCAAGACAAAGCCGATCACGCCGGTCGCAAAGGCATGCGCCATGCCCGCGAGGCTCCACACCGCCACGCCGATCGCAAAGCCAAGCCGCAGGCCCACGCGGTCGATAAACCAGCCGGTGCCGAGAAACGCCACCGCTGCCGAGAATTGGAACGCCGACACCATGTTGGCGTAATCGCCGTCGGACCAATGATATTCGGCCTCGAGCGTCGGCTTCAGCAGCGCCAATATCTGGCGGTCGACATAATTGAGCATGATCGCGAAGAACACCATCGCCACGATCACCCAGCGCGTTGCGCCGCTCTTGCCTGTCACGTCGTGCCTCTCCCGGCTTGCTTTACGATAACGTTGTCATACCGAGTGCTTCCCGGCTAGCCCTTTGCTGCGCAGCCGATAAAAGGCGGGTCGATAGAAGGCAGGCAATGGAGCCGATGCAAGCAAAACCCGACCGACGCCCGTTGCCGATGGCGGCCGACCTTTATGGCGATATCGAGCCGAGCCCCAAGGCGAGCTGGCGCGGCTATCTGCCGGGCCTGCTGGTGGTCGGGGCAGGGACGCTCGCTGCCGGGTTTATTTCGGATCATTATGGCGCGCCGCTCACCTTGATGGCGTTGCTGATCGGACTCGCGCTCAATTTCCTGAGCGACGATGCGCGACTGAGCGCGGGGCTTGCGCTCGCGTCGCGGTCGCTGCTGCGTTGGGGGATCGTGCTGGTCGGCGTGCGCGTGACCTTTGGGCAGATTGCCGCGCTTGGTCCGGTGGCGTTGCTCGCCGTGGTCACGATCGTCGCGCTGGTGATCGGCACCGGCTTGCTCGTCGCTCGGCGGCTCGGGTTCAGCGATGCGTTCGGCGTGCTGGCGGGCGGGGCGGTGGCGATTTGCGGCGCGTCGGCGGCGCTTGCACTCGCGACGACACTCGGCGAGCGGCGCATCAATCAGGGCCAGCTCACGCTGGTCCTCGTCGGCATTTCGGCGATGAGCGCGGCCGCCCTCGTGCTCTATCCGATCTTCGCGCATCTGCTGATGCTCAGCGATTTGAAGGCGGGGTTCATGCTCGGTGCGTCGATCCACGACGTCGCGCAGACGTTGGGCGCGGGCTATGCCTATTCGCCTGGCGCAGGCGAGATTGCCGCGATCGTCAAGCTCACGCGGGTCGCGCTGCTCGCGCCGGTGCTGGCGGTGGTGGCGCTGTTCTTCCGCCCCGATGGCGCCGGCGCCAAGCGTCAGGGCGTGCCGTGGTTCGTCATCGGCTTTTTCGCGCTCGCGGGTGTCAATTCGCTCGGGGTTATCCCGGCAGTCGCGACCGGCGTCGCCGAGCGGCTCGCCACCGCGATGCTCGCCTGCGCCGTCACCGCGACGGCGATCCGCTCACCGATGCGGCAATTGACCGAAGGCGGGCCCAAGCCGCTGCTGGTGATCCTCGCGGCGACCCTGCTGGCGCTCGCGCTGGCGACGGGCGCGGCGGTTTGGGTGATTGGGCGGTAACGACTGATCTACACACGTCAATCCGCTTGTTTCGAGCGCAGTCGAGAAACAGGCCGCACGCGATGCACCCACGGTGTCTCGACTTCGCTCGACACCAACGGGGAGGAAGGTGACTCAGACCACCGTCAGCGTGCCGCCGCCGCCGTCGATCCGCGCACGACCAAGTCATAGCCCAGCTCGCGGCGCTCAACCGCCGCCCCGGTGGGGCGCAGCAACAGATCGGCGGCGGCATAGGCCATTTCGCGCATCGGCTGACGGATGGTGGTGAGCGGTGGCCAGACGACGCGCGATATGGCGGTGTCGTCGAAGCCCGCGATCGAGAGCGCTTCAGGGACGCGCACGCCCAGCCGGTGCGCCGCCGCCAGTGCACCGGCGGCCATGTCATCGCTCGCCGCAAAAATCGCGGTCGGCGGTGACGGCAGTGCGAGCAATGCCTCGGCCTCGCTCGCGCCGGACGTGAAATAGAAATTGCCGGTGCGGATCAGTGCCGGATCGACCGCGATCCCGCTTGCCCGCATGGCATTGAGATACCCCGCCGTCCGCTGCGCGCTCGCGGCAAAGGCGGGGTCGCCGCTGATATGCGCGATCCGGCGATGGCCAAGGTCGATCAGATGTTGCGTCACGTCGGCGGCGGCGGCGGCATTGTCGATGAAGGTTGACGATGTCAGCATCACCTCGGTCCCCGGCGACACCCGCACGAAGGGAACGCCGCGCGCCGACAGTAGATCGAGCACTTCGACACAATCGCTGGCAGGCGGCGTCAGGATCAGGCCGTCGATCTGGATCGAATCGATCAGGCTTTCGATCTCATCGAGCAGTTTCGACGATTGCCGGTCATAGGGTTGCGCGATCATCCGCACGCCCTGTTCCTCGCAGCGATCCCGAATGCCGGTCTGCATCTCGTAGACATAATAGGGCGATGGATTGTCGCAGATCAGCGCGATCTGGAATGATCGCCGCCCCGCGAGTACCCGTGCGGCGCTGCTGGGACGAAAATTGAGCCGTTCCACGACGGCGGCGACCCGCGCACGCGTTTCGGCGCCGACATATTTTTCGTTGTTGAGCACGCGCGACACGGTCTTGATCGACACCCCGGCTTCGCGCGACACATCCTTGATCGTCACCCGCAAGTCGTTGCCCCCCGGTCCTTGGCCTCGCTTGGCCGATGTGGCGAAGGACCATGCGTTCGTCCAGAGGCTTGCCGAAGGTGCCTTATTGAAATAATACAGTTGGCGTCAACTTGCGGGGCGGGTAAAGCAGGCGAGATGCGCACCGGCTTCTTCGATTTTCGACACCGTGACGCGCAAGGCGAAGCGCCGCCGCTTGAGTTGACCGGCGGCATGCCCCCGCCCGACGGCCAGACGTGGATCGACGACGATTCTGCCGATGTCGACCCGGAGGACGCGCCGCCCGCCCCGCCGCCGCGCAAGCGATCGCGCTGGCGCTGGGTGATGCGCGGGCTGGCGCTGCTGATCATATTGTTCTTCGTCGCGGTCGGCTGGCTCGCGATCACCGCGCCACTGTCAAAATCGCTTGAGCCGATTACGCCGCCGAGCATCACTTTGCTCGCTGCCGACGGCAAGACACCGATTGCACGGCGCGGCGCCACAATCGGCAAGCCTGTCGATGCGAAGAAGCTGCCCGCGCATGTCACCCAGGCCTTTATCGCGATCGAGGACCGCCGCTTCTATCGCCATTGGGGCGTCGACCCCTGGGGGATTGGCCGCGCGATGGCGCATAACATCGCCGCGCGCAGCATGCGCGAAGGCGGCAGCACGATCACCCAACAGCTTGCCAAGAACGCCTTCCTCGATTCCGACCGCACGGCCGGGCGCAAGCTGCGCGAAATGCTGATCGCCTTCTGGCTCGAAGCCTGGCTGACCAAAAACGATATCCTGTCGCGCTATCTGTCGAACGTCTATTTCGGCGACAACGTTTATGGCCTCGATGCGGCGGCGCGGCATTATTTCAGCACCGCGCCCGACCGGCTGACGGTCGCGCAAGCGGCGATGCTCGCGGGGCTGGTCAAGGCGCCCTCGCGGTTGGCGCCTACCGGCAATCTGGCGGGCGCGCGCGCGCGGCAAAAGCTTGTTGTCGGGGCGATGGCTGACGTCGGCTTTCTGACAAAGAGCGAGGCTGCCGATGTCCGGCCCGCGCGGCTGCGCGTTGATCGCGTCGCGCCGCTGCCCAATGGCTCCTATTTCGCCGATTGGGTGCTGCCCGCCGCGCGCGACCAAGCCGGGGCGATCAGCGCCGAGACGCAAGTGACGACGACGCTCGACGCCCGGCTCCAGCGTGCCGCCGAACGCGCCGTTCGCCGATCGGGGCTGCGCAAGGCGCAAGTCGCGATCGTCGCGATGCGTCCCGACGGTCGCGTCGTCGCAATGGTCGGCGGCAAGGCCTATGGCGACAGCCCGTTCAACCGCGCGACTCAGGCCCGGCGTCAGGCGGGATCGGCGTTCAAGCTGTTCGTCTATCTCGCGGCGCTGCGCAGCGGGCTGACGCCCGACTCGACCGTGCTCGACGAGCCGGTGACGATCGGCGGCTGGAGCCCGAAGAATAACGACGGCAAATATCGCGGTGAAATCACCCTGCGCGAAGCCTTTGCGCGCTCGTCAAACGTCGCCGCAGCGCGGCTGACGCAACAGGTTGGCGTCAAACAGGTGATTCAGGCCGCGCGCGATTTGGGGATTTCAACGCCGCTGCCCGGCAATGCGACGATTGCGCTCGGCACCGCCAATAGCTCGCTGCTCGAACTGACCGCAGCTTATGCGTCGGTCGCGGCGGGTGCCTATCCGGTGCGCCCGCACGGGCTCGACGCGCCGCAGGAGCGCGGCTGGATGGACTATCTCGGCAACCGCTCGCGCAGCTTCGGCAGCCGCACGCAGGACGAGCTCAAGTCGCTGCTGAGTGCCTCGATCAACGATGGCACCGGGCGGCAGGCCGCGCTCGACATCGAAAGCTTTGGTAAGACGGGGACCAGTCAGGACAATCGCGATGCGCTGTTCATGGGCTTTGCGGGCGATCTGGTCGTCGGCGTGTGGGTGGGCAATGACGACAATTCGCCCAATCCGGGATTGTCGGGGGGCGGCATTCCCGCGCGGATCTGGCGTGATTTCATGACCAGTGCACTCGGCGTCGGCGCGAAGGAGACAGCGCCGGTCGCCGTCGATCCCGATGCCGTCGATATCCCCGACCCGCTCGGCGATCTGATCGACAACGGCAGCATGCCGGTCGAAGGTGAGATCAACGGCTTTGGCCTCAATCTGAAAATCGGCCGCGACGGCAGCATCGCGCTCAAGCCCGCCCCCGCCGACAAGCGGACGCCGCCGCCGCCTGACGCTGACATCGCGCCAGTGCGCCGCGACGAGCGCTAGAGTTTGAAATGGATCACGACCCGTTTGTTTCGAGCGAAGTCGAGAAACAGGCCACAAGCGGTGTGCAGCGTGTCTCGACGTCGCTCGACACGGACGGGAGCGATTGTGAAGTAACCTCCAGTTATCTTGCTCCGATGCCGCACCGCAGCGGTTGACGAAGCCCGCCCGCGCCCGCATTGCCCAAACCCATGCGGTTCTTCTCCGACAATGCAGCGCCTGCCTGCCCCGAAGTGCTGGCGGCGCTGACGGCTGCCAATGTCATGGACACCGCTTATGATGGCGATGCGTGGAGCAAAGCGCTCGATGCGCGGCTGTCCGCGCTGTTCGAAACCAGCGTGCGCGCGCTGTGGGTGCCGTCGGGCACCGCCGCCAATTGTCTGGCGCTCGCCGCACTGTGTCCGCCGCACGGCGCGATCCTCTGCCACCGCGACGCGCATATCCAGAATGACGAATGCGGAGCGCCCGAATTTTACACCCACGGTGCCAAGCTGCTGCTCGCCGAGGGTGACGGTGCCAAGCTGACGGTCGAGAGCGTGCAGGCCGTGCTCGACGCGACTCGCAACGACGTCCATCAGGTCCAGCCGCACGCGCTGTCGATCACCAACGCCACCGAATATGGCCGCGTTTATACCCCCGCCGAAGTCGCGGCGATCGGTGATCTGTGCCGCGCGCGCGGGCTGGGCCTGCACATGGACGGCGCACGCTTCGCCAATGCCGTTGCGTTTCTGGGCTGCACGCCTGCCGAGGTGACGTGGCGCGCGGGCGTCGATGCGCTGTCGTTCGGCTTCATCAAGAACGGCGGCATGCTCGCCGAGCTGCTGATCTTTTTCCGGCCTGAGCTTGCCGATGCGACGCTTTACCGCCGTAAGCGCGCCGGGATGCTGCTGTCGAAGGGGCGCTATCTGGCGGCGCAAGTGCTGGCGATGCTCCTCGACGACGTCTGGCTGCGCAACGCGCGTGCCGCCAACGCCGGGGCGGCGATGTTGGCGGCGGCGGCGGGCGATCGGCTGATTCACCCGGTCGAAGCGAACGAGGTGTTCCTGAAAGTGACCGCCGACGAAGCCGCCGCTTTGCGCGCGCTGGGCTTCGATTTCTACGATTGGGGCCCCGGCGAAGCGCGGCTGGTCGTCTCCTGGAACCAGTCACCCGAAGACATCCGCCCGCTCGCCGACGCGATCGCTGGCTTGTGAGCGAGACGCCAGCCCCGCCGCAATCGACGCGGCTGGCGATCCTGATCCCGTTCGCGATCGTCACGCTGATCTGGGGGTCGACCTGGATCATCATCCGCGACCAGATCGGCAGCGTGCCGCCGAGCTGGTCGGTCACCTATCGCTTCCTCGTCGCCGGGATCGTGATGCTGGCCTATGCCGCGATCCGGGGCGAACGCGTCCTGCTCGACGCGCGCGGTTGGGGCTTTGCTGCGCTGCTGGCGGTGCTGCAATTCTGCTTCAACTTCAATTTCGTGTACCGCGCTGAGGGGTTCATTACCTCTGGGCTGGTCGCCGTGGTGTTCGCGCTGCTGCTGGTGCCTAACGCGATCTTTGGCCGGATTTTCCTGGGGCAGCAGCTCGGGCGGCAATTGCTGATCGGCTCGGGGGTCGCGATGGCGGGGGTGACCTTGCTGTTCGTGCATGAAGCGCGATCGGACCCGCATGGGCCAGCGGCCTCGATCGCCGGGGTTGCGTGGACGCTGGCGGGCGTGCTGTCGGCGTCAATCGCCAATGTGTTGCAAGCGACGGACACGGCGCGCCGCTATCCGATGGTATCGATGCTCGGCATCGCGATGCTGCTGGGGGCGGCGATCGATGGCGCGATTGCGTGGAGCCTGACCGGCCCGCCGGTCATCGAAATGCGGATCGGCTATCTGGTCGGCATCGTGTATCTGGGGGTCGTCGCGTCGGCGGTCGCCTTCACGCTCTATTTCGGCATTTTGCGCGTGATCGGCCCGGCCAAGGCCGCTTATTCGAGCGTGATCGTGCCCGTGATCGCGATGCTGTTGTCTACCTTGTTCGAGGGTTATCGCTGGTCGGGGCTCGCGGTTGCCGGGTCGGCGCTGGCGATGCTGGGGCTCGTGATCGCGCTTAGGGCGCGCAGGCCGGCGCGGTAATCGGGATAGGCGGGCTGCCAGCCGAGCACGCGCTTGGCCTTGCCATTCGCGACGCGGCGGTTCTCGGCATAGAAGCTGCGTGCCATCGGTGACAGGCCCGCTTCGTCCATCGTCTGGAGCGGCGGCGGCGCGCGCCCAAGCAACGTACAAGCGAATTCGATGACGTCGTTCTGGCCGCACGGCGCATCATCAGCGAGATTATAGGCGCCCGGTGGCCCATCGAGCCCCGCAATCACGCCGCTGGCGATATCGTCGACATGCACGCGGCTGAAAACCTGGTCGGGCAAGTCAATGCGGTGCGCTTTGCCCTCGGCAACCCGGTCGAGCGCCGAGCGGCCGGGGCCATAAATGCCCGGCAGCCGAAACACGCATGCACCGAGCGCCAGCCATGCCTGGTCGGCATCATTGCGCGCCGATCGCCGCCCGCCGACGGGCGCGCTTTCGTCGACCCACGCGCCGCCCGTATCGCCATAAACGCCGGTCGACGACAGATAGCCGATCCAGCGTGTGGTTCGAACAGTGTCCCCATAGCGGCTCAGAACCGGGTCCCCGGCAGCATCGGGCGGGATCGACACGAGCACGGCATCGGCTCGCGCCAAAGCCGTCACCACCGCCGCGTCATCGTCAAAGGCGATTGTCCCGTCGCGACCCGATCGGCTCGTGCCGACCACTGCCCAACCGCGCGCGCGCAGCCGATCGGCGATCCGGCTCGCGCTATAACCCATTCCGAAGATCAGCATGGTCGGCATGATTTGGTCACCATCCCCTTGGCATTCGCCCACTCTTGCCCGATTTCATTGGCAAGCGCGCACCGCTGACCCTATTTGCGGGCAATGCTCGATGCAAACACTGGCCAGCCCATCATTACCCGCCGCGACGCCTATCGTGCGCCCGACTGGAGCGTCCCTGAGATCGCGCTCGATTTCGATCTCGATCCAGTAGCGACGCGGGTACGGGCGCGGCTCGAAGTGGTGCGCGCGACCGCTAACAGCGGGCCGCTGCGGCTCGACGGCGGTGGCCAGACACCACTCAGCGTGCGCGTCGACGGCGTCGAGACCGACGCATGGTCGCTCGACCGCGGCGCGCTGGTGATCGCGCTCGACGGTGACGCGCATGTCATCGAGACCGAAGTCGACATCGCACCCGAGCGCAACACCCAGCTCATGGGGCTTTATGCCAGCGGCGGCCTGCTCTGCACCCAGTGCGAGGCCGAGGGCTTTCGTCGGATCACCTTCTTCCCCGATCGCCCCGACATCCTCAGCCGCTACCGCGTGCGGATGACGGCGGACAAGGCGCGCTACCCGGTGCTGCTCGCCAATGGCGACCCGGTCGGCGCGGGCGATCTCGACGACGGCCGCCACTGGGCCGAGTGGCACGATCCCTTTCCCAAGCCCTGCTATCTATTCGCGCTGGTCGCGGGTGATCTGGTCGCCAATCGCGCAAGCTTCACCACGATGGGCGGGCGCGAGGTGCAACTCGGCATCTGGGTGCGCGCGAGCGATCTGCCCAAAACCGATCACGCGCTCGCCGCGCTGGGAACGGCGATGCAATGGGACGAGCAGGTCTATGGCCGCGAGTACGACCTCGACGTGTTCAACATCGTCGCGGTTGATGATTTCAACTTCGGCGCGATGGAGAATAAGGGGCTGAACATCTTCAACAGCCGCTACATTCTCGCCGATCCCGACACCGCGACCGATTACGACTATGACGCGATTTCAGCCGTCGTCGCGCATGAATATTTCCACAATTGGTCGGGCAATCGCGTCACCTGCCGCGACTGGTTTCAGCTCTCGCTCAAAGAGGGTTTCACCGTCTATCGCGACCAGAGCTTTTCGGCCGATCAGGGATCGGCGGCGGTCAAGCGGATCGAGGATGTGCGCGGCCTGCGCGCCGCACAATTCCCCGAGGATGCAGGGCCGCTCGCGCATCCGGTGCGCCCCGAAAGCTATATCGAAATCTCGAACTTCTACACCGCGACGATCTACAACAAGGGCGCCGAAGTCATCCGCATGATGGCGACGATCCTGGGTGCGGAGAAGTTTCGCGCAGGCACCGATCGCTATTTCGATCGCTTCGATGGCACGGCGGCGACGTGTGAGGATTTCGTCGCGAGCATGGAGGCGGCAAGCAGCGTTGATCTCACTCAGTTTCGCCGCTGGTACAGCCAGGCCGGGACGCCCAAAGTCGGTGCCACGCTGCGCCACGATACCGCCGCCAATGCCGCGACCCTCACGCTCACCCAGTCGCTCGGACCCACGCCGGGGCAGGTCGACAAGGCGCCGATGGTGCTGCCGATCCGCGTCAAGCTGTTCGGCAGCGCGAGTGGCCGTCCGCTCGGCGACGAACGGCTGGTGCTGCTGACGGAGGCCGAACAGTCGGTGACCTTCGACGGTGTCGATGAGCCACCGCTGCTGTCGATCAACCGGCAATTCTCGGCGCCGGTGACGGTCGAGACCGATCGCTCAGCGGTCGAACTCGCGCAACTGTCGGCGCACGACGACGACCCCTTCGCGCGCTATGAAGCGATGCAGCAGCTCATGCTCGACACGCTGGTGACGAGCGTCGCCAGTGGGCGGGGCGCGCATGACGCGGTGATCGCGGCGGTGCGCGAAACTTTGCGCAATCCCGCGCTCGACCCGGCCTTCATTGCCGAAGCCGTGCTGCTGCCCTCCGAAGCCTTTATCGGCGATCAATTGCCGGTGGTCGATCCCGAAGCGGTGTTCCGCGCGCGCGATTCGCTCCGCCGCGATCTCGGCAAGGCGCTCGAAGCCGATTGGCGCGCGGCCTATGCGCAGGCCGCCGCGACGGGTGCGTTCGAATACACCCCCGAAGCCAAGGGATTACGGCGGCTGAAGAGCGTCGCGCTCGGCTATATCGCCGCGTCTGGCGCGGGTGACGCTGCCGAAATCGCGTTCCGCCAGTTCGAAACCGCCGACAATATGACTGACCGCCAAGGCGCACTGGCGACGCTTGCCAATGGCGCGTCGAACACCCGCATCGCCGCGCTCGACATTTTCTACAATCGCTATTCGGACAATGCGCTGGTGCTCGACAAATGGTTCTCGACCCAGGCGCTGTCGAGCCGCGACGACACGCTCGACAGCGTGATCGAGCTGGCCGGGCACCGCGACTTCACGCTCACCAACCCCAATCGCGCGCGCGCGCTGGTGGGGGCGTTCAGCGTCAACCAGCGCGCCTTCCATGCGGCGGACGGGCGCGGCTATCGCTTCGTCGCCGATCAGCTGATCGCGCTTGACCGGATCAACCCGCAGACCGCCGCCAAGCTGCTGCCCCCGCTCGGCCGCTGGAAGCGCTTCACGCCCGACCGCGCCGCGCTGATGCGCGCTGAACTCGAGCGGATATTGGCTGCACCGGGGCTGTCGCGCGACAGCTACGAACAGGCATCGCGGAGCTTGGCGGACTGATAAGAGTCTGATTGCCTTCCCTCGACCCGTTTGTTTCGAGCGAAGTCGAGAAACAGGCCAAGGGCGGCGCACGCCGTGTCTCGACTTCGCTCGACACTAACGGGGTGGGGTAGGAGTCAAACCAAAGCCGGTTCGCTCAGAACAACCGCCCACCATTGGGCACCGCCACGCTCGGGCGCACCAGCACAACCTTCCCTTCCGCATCCGGGAATCCCAGCGTCAGCACTTCGGACATGAACTTGCCGATCTGGCGCGGCGGGAAATTGACGACGGCGGCGACTTGCATACCGGGGAGGTCCTCCAGCCGGTAATGCTCGGTAATCTGCGCCGAACTTTTCTTCACGCCAATGACCGGACCAAAATCGATCGCCAGCTTATAGGCCGGCTTGCGCGCTTCGGGATAAGGCTCGGCGCGCACGATCGTCCCGACGCGGATGTCGACTTGCAGGAAGGTGTCGAAGCCGATCTCGGCGGCGGCGGGCGCAACCGGATCAGGCGCGACGTGCATCAGAAATCGACGTCGTCATAATAGCTGGGCGGGGCAATCCCCTCCATCCGCTCGCTCAGAAGCGGCCGAAAGGAAGGCCGACTCTTAAACCCCCGATACCAGCGCGCGGTTTGGTCGTGCCCTTTCCAGTCGATGCCGCCCAGATAATCGGCGACCGAAATCTGCGCAGCGGCGGCCAGATCGGCGAGGCCCATCGTCGCGCCGCCGATCCAGGTGCGGTGATCGAGCAGGAAATCGATATAGTCGAGCTGGCCGATCGCCGCCTTCATCGCTTCGCGCAGGACCTTGGCGTCGGGCGCGGCGCGGTGGACGACGCGCTTGATCATCCGTTCGTGGAGCAAAGGCGCGGTCACTTCGTGGTAAAATTGGTGATCGAACCACGACACCAGCCGCCGCGTTTCGGCGCGATTGGCGGCGGTGCCGTTGATCATCGCCGCCTGTTCGACGGTTTCTTCGAAATATTCGCAGATCGCGGTCGAATCGATCAGCAGAATATTGCGGCTTGGATCGACCATCACCGGGGTCTGCCCCGCCGGATTCATGTCCATGAATTCGTCGCGCCGCAGCCACGGCGATTCGCGGATCAGGTCATACCCGACCCCCTTTTCACCCAAAAGCAGACGGACCTTGCGCGAAAAGGGACAAAGCGGGAATTGGTAGAGCTGCCACATTGCATCGTGTTAGAACGGCGCACCGGGGGAGGGAAGCATCATGAGCAACGAATTTGAGCTTGTTGCGATCACCTATAGCCAACCCGAAGCTGCGGTGATCCTCTCCATGCTCGACGCCTACGGCATCCCGGCCTACCCGCTGAACCAGCACCATCTGGCCGCCGCCCCGACTCTCGCGGTGGCCCTCGGCGGCATCCGCATTCTGGCGATGCGCGAGGCGGCTGACGAAGCCCGAGCGCTGCTGGCAGAGGCATCGGATCAGGCGCCGCCGGTTCTGCCGCGCCCGTTAGCCGACACCGGGGTGGCGAACATTTTGATAACGCTTGTCTTCACGCTTTTTGCAGGCCCGCCACCAGCGCGAATTGCGCTCAGTCGTTACTGACTCACTCGGCCGCCACCGCTTCGGGTGCGTCGTCGAGCGGGTGGGGCAGGCGGCTCAGCATTTCCTTCGGTACTACTTGCCAGAAATGGCCAGCGACCCGGTCCCATTCGTCGATCAGCGTCGCGGCCCATTTGCTGTCGGTCGCTTCGGCATGCGCGCGGATCAGGTTGAACAGCACTGATTCCCAGTGGAGCGAGGCGATGCGCTGCCAGGTGATGCTGTCGGGATTGGCGCGCCGGGGGAAAGTGCCCGCAGGATCATAGACGAACGCCATCCCGCCGCTCATCCCGGCGCCGAAATTGGCGCCGACTTCGCCCAGCACCACGGCAATGCCGCCCGTCATATATTCGCAGCCATTCGCGCCGCAGCCTTCGACGACGACTTCGGCGCCCGAATTGCGCACCGCGAACCGCTCGCCCGCTTGCCCCGCCGCGAATAATTTGCCCGCCGTTGCGCCATAGAGAACAGTGTTGCCGATGATCGTGTTGTGCTGGCTCACGAGGATCGAGCTCACCACTGGCCGCACCACGATGATGCCGCCCGACAATCCCTTGCCGACATAGTCGTTGGAATCGCCGAACACTTCGAGCGTGATCCCCTTGCAGAGGAATGCGCCGAGCGATTGCCCGGCCGAGCCGCGCAAGCGCACATGGACGTGCCCGTCGGCAAGCTTCGACATACCGAAGGTGCGCGTGATCTCGCTCGACAGCCGCGTGCCGACTGCGCGGTGGGTGTTGCGCACCGAATAGGTGAGCTGCATCTTCTCGCCGCGTGAGAACACCGCCGCCGCATCGCGGATCATCTGCGCGTCGAGGCTATCGGGCACTTCGTTGCGCCATGTCGTCAGCGAAAAGCGGCGCTGATCGTCGTCGGCGTCAACCTTGGCGAGGATCGGGTTCAGGTCGAGATCGTCGAGATGTTCAGCACCCCGGCTGACCTGGCGCAGCAATTCGGTGCGGCCGATCACATCGTCGAGGCTCCGCACCCCCAGTCGCGCGAGAATGTCGCGCACTTCTTCGGCAATGAAGGTCATCAGGTTGATGACTTTCTCCGGCGACCCGTCGAATTTGGCGCGCAGCCGTTCGTCCTGCGTGCAGACGCCGACCGGGCAGGTGTTCGAATGGCATTGGCGCACCATGATGCAGCCCATCGCCACCAGCGATAGCGTGCCGATCCCGAATTCCTCCGCGCCCAATATGGCTGCGACGACGATATCGCGCCCGGTCCGCAAGCCGCCGTCGGTGCGCAACCGCACACGGTGGCGGAGACCATTGAGCGTCAGCACCTGATTGACTTCGCTCAGGCCCATTTCCCACGGCGTGCCGGCATATTTGATGCTGGTCTGAGGGGAAGCCCCCGTGCCGCCGACATTGCCGGAGACGAGGATCACATCGGCATGCGCCTTGGCAACGCCCGCCGCGACCGTGCCGATGCCCGCCGACGAAACCAGTTTAACGCAGACCCGCGCGCGCGGATTGATCTGCTTCAGATCGTAGATGAGCTGCGCCAGATCCTCGATCGAATAAATGTCGTGGTGCGGCGGCGGCGAGATCAGCGTGACCCCCGGCGTCGCGTGGCGCAGCTTGGCGATCAGCTCGGTCACCTTGAAGCCGGGCAATTGCCCGCCCTCGCCGGGCTTGGCGCCTTGCGCGACCTTGATCTCGATTTCCTCGCACGCGTTCAGATATTCCGCCGTCACGCCGAAGCGCCCGCTCGCGACTTGCTTGATCGACGAATTGGCGTTGTCGCCATTGTCGTATGGCGTGTAGCGGCTGCTGTCCTCGCCGCCTTCGCCCGACACCGCCTTGGCGCCGATGCGGTTCATCGCGATCGCCAGCGTCTCATGCGCTTCGGGGCTGAGCGCGCCCAAGGACATGCCCGGCGTCACGAAGCGCTTCCTGATTTCGGTAATCGCTTCGACTTGGTCGACCGGCACGCCCTCGGCTGGGTAATTGAATTGCAGCAGGTCGCGCAAATAGACCGGCGGCAGATCAGCAACCCCGCGCGAAAATTGCAGATAGGTCGAATAGCTGTCCCTCGCGACCGCGCTTTGCAGCAAATGCATCAGCGGCGCCGAATAGGCATGCGTCTCGCTGCCCGCGCGCTGGCGGTAATAGCCGCCGATCGGCAAGGTCGCGACGGGCGCCGCAAACGCCGCATCGTGCCGCAACCGCGCCGACAGATGCAGCGAGATATAGCCTTCGCCCGAAATTTTGGCGGGCATGCCGGGGAACAGATCGTTGACCAGGCTGCGCGACAGCCCGACCGCTTCGAAATTATAGCCGCCGCGATAGCTGGAGATCACCGCGATCCCCATCTTCGACATGATCTTGAGCAGACCATCCTCGATCGAGGTGCGATGCCGCGCAAGGCATTGCTCAATCGTCAGCGCGCCGAACAGCCCGCGCGCGTGGCGATCAACGATCGCGGCCTCGGCCAAATAGGCATTCACCGTCGTCGCACCGACGCCGATCAGCACGGCGTAATAATGCGTGTCGAGGCATTCGGCCGTGCGGATGTTGACGCTGGCATAGGAGCGCAACCCCTCGCGCACCAAATGCGTGTGCACCGCCGCCGCCGCGAGCACCCCGGCAATCGCAATCCGGTCCGGCCCGACGGCTTCGTCGGTCAGGAACAGGTCGGTGCGGCCTTCGCGCACCGCTTGTTCGGCCTGCGCGCGGATATCCTGGATCGCGGCGCGCAGCGTCTCTGGCCCGCCACCCGCATCGAACGTGCAGTCGATTTCGGCGGCTTGCGGCCCGAAATGCACTTTCAGCCGGTCCCAATCGGCACAGGTCAGCACCGGCGAGTCGAGCACCAGCACCCGGCTTTGCGATCCTTCGGTGTCGAGGATATTGGCGAGATTGCCGAAGCGCGTGCGCAGCGTCATCACCCGGCGTTCGCGCAATGGATCGATCGGCGGGTTGGTGACCTGGCTGAAGTTCTGGCGGAAGAATTGGCTGATCAGGCGCGGCTTATCCGAGATAACGGCGAGCGGCGTGTCGTCGCCCATTGATCCAATCGCTTCCTTGCCCTCGACCACCAAAGGCGCGAGGATCAGCTCCATATCCTCGAGCGTCTGTCCGGCAGCGATCTGACGGCGGATCAGCTCGGGCCGGTCATAGCGCCGCAGCTCGGGCGTGATCGCGGGCAGATCATCGATCGTCAGATAATCGCCGATCATCGCGGCATAATCGGCTTCCGCTGCGATCCGGTCCTTGACCGCGTGATCGCCGAGCACTTCGCCCGCATCGAGATCGACCGCGATCATCTGCCCCGGTCCGAGCCGGCCCTTTTCGATGATCGTCGTCTCGGGCACCACCACCATCCCGCTTTCGCTGCCGACGATCAGCAAACCGTCGTTGGTGCGGGTGTAGCGCAAGGGGCGCAAAGCATTGCGATCGACCCCCGCGACCGCCCAGCGGCCATCGGTCATTGCGAGCGCGGCGGGGCCATCCCACGGCTCCATCACGCTCGCCAGATATTGGTACATCGCCAGATGCTCGGCGGGCATCTCGACTTCGTCCTGCCACGCTTCGGGGACGAGCATCAGCTTGGCGGTCGGCGCGTCGCGGCCCGACCGGCAGATCGCTTCGAACACCGCGTCGAGTGCTGCGGTATCGCTCGCGCCCGCCGGGATCACCGGCTTGATGTCCTCGCTATGCTCGCCGAACGCGAGGCTCGCCATCTTGATCTCGTGGCTGAGCATCCAGTTCTTGTTGCCGCGGATCGTGTTGATCTCGCCATTATGCGCAAGGCACCTGAACGGCTGCGCGAGCCACCACTGCGGGAAAGTGTTGGTCGAATAGCGCTGGTGGAAAATCGCGACGCGGCTCTCGAAGCGCACATCGCGCAGATCGGGGTAGAAGACCGACAGGCTTTCGGCGAGGAACAGCCCTTTGTAGATGATCGAGCGGCACGACAGCGAGCAGATGTAGAAACCCTGGATTTGCGCGGCGATCACGCGCTTTTCGATCCGGCGGCGGATCAGATAGAGGTTCTTTTCAAACTCATCGAGGTTGCCAGCGGTCAGGCTCGGCCCCGCGATCATGATCTGCTCAATCTCGGGCCGCGTCGCCTGCGCCTTTTGCCCGATCACCGACACATCGACCGGCACCTGGCGCCAGCCGTAAATCGTATAGCCTTCCTCGATAATCGCGGATTCGACGATTGTCCGGCACGCTTCCTGCGCCGACAAATCGGTGCGCGGCAGGAAAATCATGCCGACCGCGAGCCGGTTGGGCATCGGCCGGTGCCCCGACAGCGCAATCGCATCGTCGAAAAAGGCGGTCGGCAAGTCGATCAACAGGCCCGCGCCATCGCCGGTCTTGCCATCGGCATCGACCGCGCCGCGGTGCCAGACGGCTTTGAGCGCCTCGATCGCCGATTGCACGACGCGGCGATTGGGCTTGCCATCGGTCGCGGCGACGAGGCCAACGCCGCAAGCATCGGACTCCATGTCGGGGCGGTACATCCCCTCGGCGGCAAGGCGGGCGCGTTGAGATGATAGTGAATTGCTCTCGTGTGTCATTGCTGACTCTTCGCGAGCATGTAGCGACGCGCCGCTTCTTGCATCTCGGCGGTTACCAATGGCTTCGAGTCTACAAGAAGTTGACGAGCGAAATTGGCTCGTAGACTAGAAGCAACGGTAGAGAACCGCCCAAATTTTCGTCCTACTGGCGAGCTCTCGAAATTCTTTATATCGATACGATCACTCTCACTTAAATACATTTCATAGCGCCGCTGCTTGCTATAGTGCGAAAGAGTGTCCCCCGTCATGGGTGTCAATTCACCGTCGGCCTCCAAAGGCCACGCTGGTGCTTTTTGTCTAATAATGCCTTGAAGACGAGCGATATATTCTTTGGAGAATTCTCGATTAATTTTATTTAATTCCTCTTCGGTGAAAAACTGTTCTGCTTTCGTGGCTAGCAATCGTTCAGTGACAGTTATGCGGTCAATTAATAGGGGTCTGATCCGATCAATTACCGCCTTCACTATATAAGCATTTATACCCGGAAATTTCGTTTCGACATCCATAGCTGCCGTACTTCGCGACGCACTCTCCGACATTGAAGAGGCGATGCCCTTCAGTTGGTCATTTACTTGTTCATCGCCGCCCATCTGTATATGCGCGAATACTTGGGCCGCCTGGAACTTGGAGGGGCTCGCAACGTCGCCCGACGGCTCCGCACGCGCGCACGACGCCGACGGCAGGGCAAAGAGGATCAGTGTAAGCGCCACCCGCCTGACTGCGCGGTGACGTGGTATTTGCCTCATGCCGCCTTCCTCTCGATGCCGGATGCAGTTTTCAAATACTGCCTCATCTTCGCCGCGACATCGCGCCCGTCGCGGATCGCCCACACCACCAGCGACGCGCCGCGCACGATGTCGCCCGCGGCAAACACACCGGGCAGGTTGGTCTGCATCCCCGGCTGGTCGATCACCACCGTGCCCCAGCGCGTCACGCGCAGCTCGGGCGCGCCGAACAGCACCGGCAGCGGCTCGGGATCAAAGCCCAATGCCTTGATCACGAGATCAGCGGGCAGCTCCTCCGCCGCACCCGGATCGGGCTCGGGCGCGCGCCGCCCGCTCGCGTCGGGCGCGCCGAGCCGCATCTTGCCGACGCGCACGGCACTCACCGGATCGCCCGAAAACCGCTCGGGCGCCGACAGCCAGACGAACTCGACGCCTTCCTCCTCTGCATTGGCGACTTCGCGTTGGCTACCCGGCATGTTCGCGCGGTCGCGGCGATAGAGGCATTTGACCGACGCCGCGCCCTGCCGCACGGCGGTGCGCACGCAATCCATCGCGGTGTCGCCGCCGCCGATCACCACGACATGCTTGCCCGCCGCGTCGAGCGCGCCTGAATCGAAGGCCCGCACATCGTCGCCAAAGCCCTTGCGGTTTGATGCGATCAGATAGTCGAGCGCATCGACCACGCCGCCCGCATCGACTCCCGGCGCCTTGATCGCGCGCGGCTTGTACACGCCGGTCGCGATCAGCACCGCATCATGCCGCGCGCGCAGCTCGGCAAGGCTCGCGTCGCGGCCAACCTCGAAATTCTGGTGGAAGACGATCCCGCCCTCAGCCAACCGCTCGATCCGCCGCATCACCACCGGCTTTTCGAGCTTGAAGCCCGGAATGCCATAGGTCAGCAGCCCGCCTGCGCGGTCGTGCCGGTCATAGACATGCACCTCATGCCCCGCGCCGCGTAGATATTCCGCCGCCGTCAGTCCCGCTGGTCCCGCGCCGATGATACCGACCGATTGCCCAGTTGGCCGCCCCGGCACCAGCGGCTCGACCCAGCCATTGTCCCACGCCGTGTCGGTAATGAACTTTTCGACCGCGCCGATCGTGACCGCGCCGTGGCCCGAAAATTCGATGACGCAATTGCCTTCGCACAGCCGGTCCTGCGGGCAGATGCGACCGCAAATCTCGGGCATGGTCGAGGTCGCGTTCGAAAGCTCATAAGCCTCGCGCAGCCGCCCCTCAGCGGTCAGCCGCAGCCAGTCGGGGATGTGGTTGTGCAGCGGGCAATGCACCGAGCAATAGGGGACGCCGCACTGCGAGCACCGCGCCGCCTGTTCCTCACCGGTCGCCTCAGCATAACGGTCAGCGATTTCGCGGAAATCCTCGGCGCGCAATTCGGGGTCGCGCTTGGCCGGATAGGCCTGCGCGGTTCCCACGAATTTCAGCATCGACTCGTTCGCCATCACGCTGCCCCAAAAGTCAGCGCGCAGCTTTATGGTTGTTCTGGAGCCGAGTCACGCATTTACGTGACGAAAAGACAGTGTATATGTCCTAAATGTCACGACACGCCCACACTGGCGCAAGAATCCCTCGCCTCACCGAGACAAGAACGACCGTTTCGGCCCTATTTGGCCAGCAGCCAGATCAGCGCGGCGCTGCCCACGACGATGCGGTACCAGGCAAATGGGCCAAATCCGTGCTTGCCGACGATGCCGACGAACCAGCGGACAACGACCACCGCCACCAGAAATGCCACGACAAAGCCGATCGCAATCCCGCCGATGCCGACGCCATTGGTCGCCGTCAGCGTGTCGCGGTGGCTGGCCAGTTCAACGACACTCGCGCCGAGCATCGTGGGAACCGCGAGGAAAAAGCTGAATTCCGCGGCCGTACGCCGCTCGACGCCCAAGCTTAGCGCGCCCAAAATCGTCGCGCCCGATCGGCTGACGCCCGGAATCATCGCGAGGCATTGCAGCACGCCGATGCCCAGCGCGGTTTTGGCCGGAATGCCCGAAATGCTCTTGGCCTCGCCCGGCTTCACGAGCCGCTCGATCACCAGAATGGCGATCCCACCGACAATCAGCGCGACGGCAACGACGATCGGGTTGAGCAGCAGCGCCTCGATCTGCTTGCGAAAGGCGAGGCCGATGACCACGGCGGGGATGAACGCGATCAGCAAATTGGTCACGAACTTCACTGCACCGGGCTCGCGCTTGATCAGCCCCTGCATCACCGCCCAAAACGTCCGCCAATACAGCACGACGACCGCCAGAATCGACCCGAGCTGGATCACGATGTTGAAAAGCTGCCACTTGCCATCATCATAGCCGAGCAGCGCGCCCGCCAGGATCAAATGGCCCGTCGAGGAGACGGGCAAAAACTCGGTAATCCCCTCGACAATGCCGAGCAGGATGATCGTCAGAATATCGTGCACAAAGCCCCCAGGCGCGATCGCAATCGCCGTAAAATCGACATTCCCCGCTCAGGCGGCGGCCTCAGCGGTGAAGCGGCCGTTGCGGCGATATTGCACCAGCCAACCCGGCGCGACCGTCGCCATTGGCGTGGGCGCAATGCCGAACGCCGCCAGCCCCGCCGCGCCCGGCGCGATCACATTGTCACTTTGCAGCATCTTCCACTGGTCATTGGTGATCGGCGCGCCGGGCAAGAACCCCAGCGCCGCGATCATCGCCGAAATGCCGTCGGGCAGGTCGATGATCATCGGCTTCTGCCCGATCTGCGCCGCGATCCAGTCGATCAGCGCGCGCATCGACACGATGTCTGGGCCGCCGAGTTCATAGGTCTGCCCGCTGAATTGCTCCGGCGCGGCGAGCGCGGCCACCACTGCCTTGGCGACATCGCCGACATAAACGGGCTGGAACTTTGTGACGCCGCGCACCACCGGCATGACGGGGGCCGAGGCAATCATCGCGGCGAAGAGATTGACGAACTGGTCCTCGCGCCCAAACACGATTGACGGGCGCACAATCGTGGTGCCCGGGAAGGCGGCGCGCACCGCAGCCTCGCCGTCCCCTTTGCTGCGGCCATAAGCCGAAATCGACGCCGAATCGGCGCCGATCGCCGACACATGCACTAGCGCGCCGATACCGGCTGCTGCTGCCGCTTCGGCGACATGGCGCGCGCCATCGACTTGAAAAGCCTGAAAGTCACCCTTCAGAATGGCGACCAGATTGACCACGCCATCGCTGCCCTGGATCGCGCGCGCGATCGATTCAGGCTTGCGGACGTCGGCGGCGACGAATTGCATCTGCCCCAGGCCACCGAGCGGCTTCAGAAACAGCGCCGATTTGGGGTCGCGCTGCGCGATCCGCACGCGCGCACCCTGTTCGAGCAATGCCTGCGCGATATAGCGGCCCAGAAAGCCGCCGCCACCGATCAGCGTTATCAGCTTGTCGTTCATGCCGTTCCTCTGGCTCGATCCCGTCGCCGCTCCCATGCCGCCGCCCCGGTCAAACGGCAAGAGCCAAGGCTACCGATGGCTTATTGACAATGCCGCCACGCCTCCCCTAGAGCGCGCGGCCTACCTGACGTACAAGTCTTCTGGGGCCCAGATGGCGGAATTGGTAGACGCACCAGCTTCAGGTGCTGGCGCTCGCAAGGGCGTGGAGGTTCGAGTCCTCTTCTGGGCACCACTTCCGGTCAAAACTGGGCACCGGGCCGCAAGTGGCGGGATTGCCTTTTTGAGCGGCGTTCTCGAGAGCCGCCTTCGATCCCGCTATGACGATTTCGTTGTCGTTGACTGTGACGCTAGAGACCAGCAAGCGAACATAGGCGCGGCGCACGGCGCTATTCTCTGCCATTATGTTAGCCCGTAGCGCCTCCCCGAAACGCTGGATCGCCTCGTCGGTGATCTGGTTCGATGCGTTGCCGAGCTGCCCGGCCAAGCTGCGTTCGGTTTCGGAGAGCGATGCGATAGAGGCGTTCGCTTCCGCCAACTTCGCA
Organism: uncultured Stakelama sp.; assembly: GCA_964449575.1. GTDB lineage: Bacteria > Pseudomonadota > Alphaproteobacteria > Sphingomonadales > Sphingomonadaceae > Sphingomonas. The sequence goes on along the minus strand of CAYUYZ010000010.1, from coordinate 8,594 downwards.
GCGAAGATAGGGTCACGAACGCTCATCATGCCTTCTTCGACGATCTCCAATAGCCGTCGCAGCCGTGTCTCCGCCCCAATGCGTTCGCGACGAACCCGATCAAGGTCTTTTCCCCGACGTTGTCGCGCCTCATCAGAGCGGTCGAGAACTTCTGCAAGGAGCAGACGAAGCCGGTCGGGCGCGAGCACGCGATGGAGCAGGCCGTCGAGGACGATCGAATCGAGGGCATCTTCGCGAATCGACTTGCCAGGGCATATGTCAGCTCCTGCCGTCGCCTTGTTATTGCACACATAATAGCGGTATTGTCCGCCCTTGCCGCTGCGGATCACCATACCGGCATTGCAGCCACTATGGCCGCACGTTGCCAGCCCGCCCAACAGAACGGGAGAATTCGTCGTGCGTGGCGCCGTGACGCGCGGTGCTGCCTTGGCGCGAATCGCGGCAACGCGCGCCATGACATCCGGCTCGATGATCTTCGGACATTCGACGACGATCTCGTCGGCGAAGTTCGGCACCACACCTCGATCGTCACGGGTCCGGTCCCGGTATGACCCCGTATAATGTTCTCGGGTAAGTATCCCATCGACATTGCTGTTGTGGAACTTACGACCGCGCAACGTGTAGCCGTTGTCGTTCAGATATTTGGCGATTGCGCGGGTGCCCATTGGTTGACCGGTCAGCCCAACACACGCGAGCTGGATGATGAGCCGAACGACCACCGCCTCACCTTCATGCACGGCCAGCTTTTTGCGCTCCTTACGCCCGTCGACGCTCGCCACATAGGCTGTGTAGCCGAATGGCACCACGCCGCCGTTCCAATTTCCGGCGCGGGCGTTGCCGCGACGGTCGCGGCAGGTAAACGTCGCTGCGTCGTTGGCGTATTTCTCGTTCATGACCGCGATGAACCCGCGCATCATCTTGCTGTTGGGATCGTCGCCCATGCCTTCGGTGACCGAGATCAACCTTACCCCCGCCTCGGTGAGCTTGTGCTCTGCGGTGACCTGCGTGAGGAGACGCCGTGTAAAGCGGTTCAACGCATAAACGACGACCACGTGAACAGGACGGGACGCTGAGGTCGCCAATGCGATCATGCGGTCGAACTGCTTGCGCTGCAGCTTTCGCCCAGAGACGTTCAACTCTTCGAACACCTCGGCGACCGCGATTCCGTCGCGTTCACACAGCGCGCGGCAGGCAGCCTCTTGTGCTGCACTGGAGGCGTTGTTCCCACCTTCGTCGTCGTTGCTCACCCGGAGATAAATGAAGGCGCGTCGCGTGTCGGTCATCGTCGGTCATTTCCTCGTCGTGTCGGGCTAACCCTCGAACAGGCTCGCGAGCGTTTCATTGAGGTGTTGCAGGATCAGGTCGGCTTCGCCCGGCAAAATCGGGAGGGTTTCACCGATGTTTGTGTGCACAACCTGCCGCGATCCTGAGCACGGACGTGTGACCGACCCCCCGTTCGAAGGCCCTGTCTTCGGATCGTTTTCGCATCGCTCCCGGCTCATTCGGCCGGCATCTCACGGGCTGCGCGCTACGAGCTTGGGACATTCTGAAAGATTTCTGGGGGTGAGCTTGGGGCGAGTGATCCAAGTGGGATCTGAAAAAAGAAGGGCTTATGTCATGCTCGCTTTCACCCTCGCCGCTATCTGCCTCTTTATCGTTTATCGCCTGGTGCCAGTCCTGTGTACGGGTTTTGTAGCGATAACTGCGACGATGATCGGCGTCGTGCTCGCCCGACGCACCCGTCTGCTCGAACGCCTCATTTTGACGATGTCCTGCGACCGTGCAGGGACGTACCGCAAACTGACACGAGCAGAACGTCGCGCAATCGCGGCGAGGCTCAGCATTGCCCTGAAAAGGACCGAACTTCGGAGCCTGTTTCCGACCGTGGCAGATCGTGCCGACCACATTGCCGAGATGATCATAATTTAAACCGGGCACGACCGGAGCTATTCCATCGAATCGTCCGGGAGTGCCAGAGCTGCCTCGCGGCCATCGCATTGCATCACCGGTTCGGGCTCGCCATCCTCCCAAGTGATCATACGCAGCTCGCGACAGAACGCGCGGAGACGTTTCGGCGTGCGATACCACATCGCTTTGGGACAAGTGGCGCAAGCGGGGATCGGGTCGACCAGTTTACCGGTGCCGAGCGTCGGACCGGCCATCCCTTCAAGTCCTTCATTCATCGCGTTGGTCTCCAAGGCTACAGCAGGCGGGGCGTGGCGGCGTCGTCAAAGGTTGAGATAAATTTTGGGCCGCTTGCCGAGCAGGGGAGCTAACCAAGAGCCACGAAGATGTGCTGGTCGGATTGGGTAACGACGACATGCCGTACTACCCGCTAGTAAGCGAACTCCGGCGCTTCGTCGACGCTAAGCTCTCCCGAACCGATGGCGGCGTTGACGGTGTCAACGTAACAATGGGTGATGCGATGACTTTGTTCACCTAAAACGCATGAACAAGATTGATACGGGCTAAAACGATGTCCATTCAGACCAAGACCTCATCACATTGGCCGCCTCGGCGACTGGTCGGCATAGGACAGCGCGATGCATATCGCCGGAAAACTGAGCAGTACAAGAATACGGATTACGGCTCGAGACGATATTGAAAGGGCTAACACAAACTTCCTCTTTGAAGACCAACGAACGTTGCTGCGGTAGCCACCAAGAGCCGGGCACAAGCTCCGCAAAGCGCCTGCTTTGTTCTCTTGTAGCGCCAAAGATAACGACCATAACGCTCTGCGCAGTTTGTTCAGATGTCCTATCCTCTTTCAAAAACCGGGGGCGCCCTTCAACAAAATACACGTCTGCATCCTTTGCGAGGAAGTGGTGAAACAGTTTGGTGTCCGTTTTAGAAGGTACCAGGCATACTACCAGCTTTGCTCTACCACTCCGCCACTCCTCATAAGATTTCTCAATCCACTTCTTGGCGGCCGACCAAGGCGGATTGACAAACACGACTTTGGCTCGCCACCTTTTGGCAAGTCCGTTTTGCCCTTTGCGGATATCGAAACAGGTTTTTGCCTTGACCGCGCTGGACGGATGCCAGCAGGGGTCAAGGTCAATATCGCTAAAACTGTTTTCGACTGCGCGCAAGAACACCGGTGAAGTGAACCGATTGTCAGTCTCTTTCAAGGCGGGCACTATTTTACGATTCGATCTTTGCTTATTGACGGGCATAGCAGTCTCCTAGTTCGATGACGCGAAGAAACCTCAGCACTTGACAGATTGGTGAGACGGTCACTTCAACTTGAGGACAAAATTGTGGTTTTCTCGATCGGGGACGGTCGAACCGATCTAGCCGACGGGGTTTCTGATTTGGCTTTTCCGTATCGCAACGGACCACTCAAAATTGCAGTCAGTTGCTTGATCAAACTAGTATACTGGCGAATTCGTTCAGTGTGGCCTTGCTTCTATGTCATCCGACCGCATGGCAATGCCACGCTCGGCCATTTAATTATCCAGATCCTGAGTTGAGGATCGACGTCGCTGAAGCCACACTCCTTAAGGAAGCGACTGATTCGTTGAGGTAACTGTTTTACGTCTCCCGTGTTCATATGGCGTACCCAGCCCAGCCTCGCTGGGGACGGGTCAGTGCCTCGATCTTGACGCTTGCCTTATGTCGAGCGCCATTTTATCTCATTTGGACCAGCGCTCCTTCTCTCTACACCGATCAAGCAACTTCTCCCATTTGCCATTCGTCGCGTTCCAAGTCAATACAGTTGCTTGAATGGTGCAGATTGGTGCAGATTGGGGCGGAATGCCAGAAATCGAGATTTCGCGGGGCACGCTGTTGAGCACACTCCAAGCGACGTTTGATGTCAGCAACGACGGCATGATCGCGCTTACGTCGAGAGTCCGTTTGCTTGGGACGCTGGGAGTGCCCTCGAAAATGCGGCCCGTCGCCCACGGTCGGCTTCAATATGGCCTGCTGGAGATGACCGAGATCGCGATGGCGCTCGCATTGATGAACGCGAATATGCAGCCCGTGTTGGCGGCGCGATATGTCACTGAGCGGTGGGATGATTTCGCGAAGCTGGCGGTCTCGGGCCTCAACGAGGCGTTGAGCTGGTCCGTGGCGGGCGAGTTCCGGCCAGCGACTCCAACCCCGATCGCAGTGATCGAAGGCAACATTATGAAAACTTTGGGTGCTCGCTCGAAGAACGACCGTGTCGAAGACCTTCCGCTGGGCGAGATCAGACTATTTGATGATCTTCGCGGAATGGGTGCACGCTTGCCGACCCCATCCGCGATCGTCATCGATGCCAAGACCTTCATGCCAAAGCTGTTGAACCTCTTACGGGGGTCCCGTCATTCCGACGAGGACTTGCGCGAGATGATGTTCCGGCTTGTACTGTCCTCAACCGTAGATTTCTTCAGCCGGTGACCGCGTGTATCGGTCCGACGATGTCGGCCACAAGCGGGCGGAAAGGCAGTCGCTCCGCCGGACGCTCACCGCTTCGTGAGGCTCGTCGACGTTCAGCGTCGCCGCGCATGGCGACGAACACGAGAGAGGCGGGCTGCGGTATCGCTATAACATAGTCGTGCCGCTTCGGCGATACTTTGTTCGATCTGACGAAATGGCCGCGCGTGCAAAATACGAGTAGCGGTCGCGTTGTCATCGGAGCCCAGGTCGTCCTCGCGGACTCGAGCGGCAAGCCAGTTGCAAAGACCCACAAGGCGACATCCAGCGGTGCTTTCGCGATCCCCAACTTCGGACGTCCGTTCATCCCGATAAAGCGTGCCATAGACGATAGCGCTCTAACGCGACGTAGCCACAGCCCCACTCAGCATATCGATCACGATCCGGCCATCGCGACGAGTCGTCAGTACATGCCGCCGGCCACCATTATGCGGAAACCCCCGAGCGTGCTTGCGGTAGAGCGCGACCGTTTCCTGGGAAGCATATTGGATGCCACTATCCGAAATGACGATCATTTCGGGATTAAGACCTGTCTGCGCAAAAAGCTCGGCGCAATAGCCATTTTGTCGACCATGATGAGATGCCACCAGAATGGTGATGTCGCTCATCGCAGCTCGGAAATCGGGGCGCTGAAGTAGTCGTTTCCAACCCGCCACTTCCATATCGCCGGCGTAGCAGATCGAGATCTTCGGCCAGCGCAGGATAGACACAAGGCTGAGATTATTTTCGTCAATGAAGTCGTCAGGATAGCGGTTCCAGAACTGGGTCGTCCGCAGTCCGTCGAAATAGGGCTGCTGGGTCACTGCTTCGGTGTAGCCGCCCGTCATGGCCGCAAGGGCGGCGATGCCACGCCCCATGCCGCCCTGGCTCTTGAGGTGAAGCAGGTCTTCTCCGCTCACCGTCGGGTTACGCGATAAAATGCCGATGCCAATCTTCTCGCGAAGAGCGACGAGATCGCTGGCGTGATCTTCATCGCAATTCGTGATCATGAGTTCCTCGAGCCAGCCGATACCGCGCGAAGCGAGATGGCTCGAAGGTCGCCAGCCCGAAGTACTATTGTGACCGCAGTCGATCAGCATATGTTCGCCTGTCGTGCTGGTGATCAGCGAGCATTGACCATGTTCGACATCGAATATCTCGGTCGTGCTCATCAGCTCTGAACCGAATTGAACGTCCGCAGCACCTCGCGCGAATAGGCGGCGTAGAATTTCATGAAGCGGCCGAACATGCCGACTGCGAGGACCACCGCTCCTGCCGCACACCATCCGGCCTGCACATCGCAGTGTCTGATGGCCGCCGTCGCGAGCACGGCTGCCGCAATACAAGCCGCGAAGCTTACATTCCTGCACATCCCGTAGACGTTACTGAATGTATCGAGCCGCCTCGCTGTATCAGCCGAAGTCCTCGCCTTGGGAAAGGCGATCTGGAAAACCGTCTCCGCATCCGCTGGCACGACACCACCCAGCAATGTTGCGGCCTTATCCTTGATGGACGTGGCGAGCGTTGGGGCGAACGGCTGATATTCACGGGCGCCTGCAACCGCGCAGAGCAACTTTTCGCGCCAACGGGGTGTTGCAAAACCGAGAAGGACCTCGCCTGGCGGATGGAAGAAGCGGCGGCCGACCAAATGCTCGAGAAAGCTCGACGACGGTCCCGCCAGCAGCTGACCGATCAGATAGGCGATTACTATCCAGAAGACCCCGGCCGCCACTGTCCAGGAAGACCGGGTGATCAGCGTCGAGCCGCCAAAGGCGAGATCAATAGCGGCGATGACGATCATCCCCGCGGAAAGGAAAGCGTAGAACTCATAATCGGTGAGCGGAAACCAGCTTTTCATCGTGATTCGCCCTTCTTCGCTATGAGCGCATGGAAACGGGTCGGCGTGGCGATCAACAGCACCGACGGCGGGGCTCGACCAGCGGCGAGATCGGCGGCGGTGCGCCAATCGGTCGGCGACGGCCCCTGCTCGGCCAAATGGCTATGCCATGTGCCTACATCGAACAGCGTCCGGCCGCTGACTTCATGGCGATCGTTGATTTGCGCCTGAAGTCCCTGCGTGCCGAGGAGAAACAGACTGGCTGACCGCGTGCTGTCCGGCGGCGCATCGAGCAGGTCAACGACCGTCACGGTCTTGAGCCGGGCACTGCTCAAGCCGATCATGATCCCGCCGGTTTCGACATTGCCATAGAGCTTGGCGTCTTGTCGGATCCGCTTGGCGACCCGCTGGGAAATCCTGAGTTGCCAACCGTCACTACCGTCGATCAGCACAGTTTCGAACGAAGGGACGGCCTGTTTGCTCCAGCGTGTTGCCGGCGAGTTCTCCTCAGAGACCCCAATCACTATCGCCCCCTCTTTCACGGGGTGATCGAGCGCCCGTCCAATCTCCTTCGACAGTGCAGCCGTCATCATCGAAAGCTGTGCGTCGTCGACGGCCATGGTCAAAGATCCGCAGCCTTGACCGATCTGTATCTGAGCGAGGCCTTCATCGGGGTCGAACAATAGCGCCGCCGTCTCGCTATCGTCGATGGTCGCATAGAGCTCGGCCATAAGGTCCGAATGATTGGGGTTATGGCCTTTTCCATCGACGAGAAGATATGCTACCCGGCCCTTTCCGAACAGCGCCGCTTCGAACAGACGCGGACGATCACGCTCTTGCGTCGATCCAACGAGCGCCTCGCGGACCGAAAGCGATGCGGTCGCGTTCACCACCGCTTCTGAAGCTGCCGGCAAGATGTCCCTCCTCGATGCAGGAAAGCGCAAGGCAGCGGCAATATCCCCATTGTAAACCGCTGGCTGCTGCTTGAGGTCGCGCAATTCTTCGGCGAGCGCTTCAGCCTTATCGGTGGCGATATGTCGCCCCCCCAAGGCATGCCGCGCCATGTTATGCGGACGCAAAGACCCCTGGTCGCTTACCGCGACAACCTCCTGCCCGCCCCGCGCGGCGTGTAGTGCAAGTTTCGACCCAACGCTGCCGCATCCGAGCATTGCGATAGCCGGCCGGGCGGGCGCGGCGGACAGGGTCCGTAGGAGAGCTGCGGTCAAAAGCTGATAGTGCATTGCCGGCGCCACCGGCTCCTTGTCGCCTTGAGCAAATAGCGATCCGCGTCGTGGCTCGGGACGAATTTCGACGACATAAGGCAGGAGTTCGATCGGTGATGCCGAGTTGATCAAATGCACCGGACGCCTGACACATAACAGAATGCCGATTGGAATCGGCGCACGCAACACGAGGCCGGCGAAGGATCGCTCAATGTTGGAAAGCAGCTGTTCGAAACCGCGCTCGCAGCCAAACTGAAGCGCCCGATCGCGCAGGTCGCCAAGGCTCGCGATGTCTTCGGGCCAATATCGATCGCTGACATGCGGCTTGCCACTGGGAAGCTTGTCCGGCCACACGATGCCGACGACCGTTCGGCCGATGGTGACGTCGGTCTTGTCGCGGGACGCCGTAAATTGGTCATCGTCGCTCTTGTGGCGAAGCGGAACGGCTTTACCCTCGCTGGTGATAAACGCCGACGCCGCGACCGTGACGCGGGCGTCGCGTTCGCCGCGGCGATAATAGCGAGCGTCCCATGTGGCAAAACCGCCCGATTTCGTGACGGCAAGGCGGGCCGAATCGGCATCGAGCGCGATGACATCCGCCAAATCCCGCCGGAGCATCGGCTCCCATCCCTGCGCCGAATCGATAAGCGCATCGATAGCCGCCTTGCGTAGCCAGATCGCCACCTGTTCAATTAGATGGAAAATGCCGTATTCGACGAGGCCCCATTGAAGGAAGAACTCGTCCTGGCTGCCATCGACAAGACAGGGGCGCGGAAGGGTCGTCGCTGAGCCCGGCTGAAGATGTGGGAAGCTCCGCGGAAAGTCGGGCCGTAGGGTCACGCTCGGTGACCGCCATGGGTAACCAGGCGGCAAGACGAAGGTCACCGGCTCGATGGTACGAACGCCGGTCGTACTGACGCCGTCAGCCTTTAGATGCAGTGGCATCTCGACTTTCATATCGAGACGAATGCGCAGGTCGGCGAGAACTTTGCCGCCTGCGCATTCCGGGTGCTCCCTGGCAACCCGCAGCAAATGATTAGCTGCGTCCGCGCTTGCCCGATCCGACATCATTCAGCTTCCGTGCGGCCGAGCCTGTGCCGCGGTGGCGCCGATTCCCAAGGCGGTGACCGCGGCCT
>CAYUYZ010000009.1:0-99666 GCA_964449575.1 uncultured Stakelama sp. | reverse complement strand
AGCAGATTATGCCCGCCGGCTGCCGCAATTTCGAGCGCGCGCTTGGCAGTTTCTTGCCCCTTGACCTGCTTCAGATCAGGGCCATGCCCCGGCGGCTCGGCTTCGCCGGGTGACGGCGTGGCGAGCAGGCCGTGCCCTTTGAAGTGGTTGAGCAACGTTAGCAGGTCGGGCGCGGCAATCACTTCGATCGCTCCTGCCCACGCCGCTTCGGACCCTTGCGCGGCGGGGCACACCAGCCCCTTGCCATGCTCGGACGCATGCAGCGCGGCGAGCAACACCCCCGGCGACGGCGCGATCCGCGCGTCGAGCCCGAGCTCGCCAACGATCACATAGTCGGCCAGCGTCTCGGCATCGACCACGCCCATCGCCGCGAGCAGCCCGACCGCGATCGGCAGGTCGTAATGCGATCCTTCCTTGGGCAGGTCCGCGGGCGAGAGATTGACCGTGATCCGCTTGGGCGGCAGCGCGAGGCCGAGTGCGGCAATCGACGCGCGCACCCGCTCGCGGCTTTCGGCCACCGCTTTGTCGGCGAGCCCGACAACATTGAAGGCGGGCACCCCCGGCGCAAGCTGCACCTGCACTTCGACACTGCGCGCCTCAAGCCCGAGATACGCCACTGTCGATACGATCGCGACCATGCCCCCGCCCCTGCGACTAATCCCCCGTTCATAACGACTTCGCAGATTGAGGGAAGCTTGCGCAGGACGTGTCTTGCGTAGCCAATACACGAGGACCATATGCCCGTTGTGACGCCCGCCCCTGCCCCTCGCCGCAATCCCGCCGCGCGCACCGCACTGACGGGGCTCGGGCTCGCGCTGATGCTGCTGTCGCCGGTCGTCGGGATTATCCCGGGTCCGGGCGGCATTCCGGTGTTCGCGGCTGGGCTTGCGCTGGTGTTGCGCAATTCGGACAAGGGCAAGCGCCTGTTCGTGCGCGCCAAGCGGCGTTGGCCGAAGCTGGGCTACTATGCCGACATTGGCCTGCGCCGCAGCAGTGCGCGGCGGCGCCGCGCGCGTGAGAAGGCGGCTGTCGCGAATTGACAATGCACGCTGCCTTGGTTATCGGGACCGCTTACACGGCCGCCTGCTTTGGGCGGCCTTTTTCTGTCGATCAGGGAATGAGTGATGAAGCGGACCTTCCAACCGAGCAATCTGGTGCGTGCCCGCCGCCACGGCTTCCGCGCGCGGATGGCGACGGTGGGTGGTCGCAACGTCCTGCGCGCCCGCCGCGCCCGCGGCCGCAAGAAGCTGTCGGCCTGACCACAGCCGTCGGCGACGCCGACATTAGGATATTGGCGCGCCGCGCGGATTTCCTCGCGGCGAATGCAGGCAAACGTGCGCCGATGCCGGGCTTCGTCCTGCTGGCGCGCGACCGCGCCGATGCTGATCCTGCGATGCGCATCGGCTATACCGTGACCAAGAAAATCGGCGGCGCGGTGGTCCGCAACCGGCTGAAACGCCGCCTGCGTGCTCTTGCGCGCGACGTGCTGCCTGAAGCGGGCCTGCCCGGCCACGACCATGTGCTGATCGGTCGCACCGATGGGGTAACGCGCGATTTCCAATCGCTGCGCGCCGATCTGCGCAAGGCACTGGCAAAGGTTGCGCGGTGACGCTCGACGCACTGTTCACACGGCTGCTGATTGCCTTGGCGCGCGGCTGGCAAATCGGCCCTTCGGTGGTGCTGCCATCCTCGTGCCGCTATTCGCCAAGCTGTTCGGCCTATGCAATCGAGGCGCTTCGCCGCTATGGCGCCGCCAAAGGTTCATGGTTGGCGGCAAAGCGGATCGCGCGCTGCCATCCATGGGGCGGGCATGGCCATGATCCGGTGCCGTGACTTTGATCGATCGGGGAATCCCAAGTGAGTGACGACAATCGTAACCTGCTGATCTTCGCTATCGTCGCGGCGTTCATTCTGCTCGGCTGGCAATTTGTCGCGCCGTATCTGCTGCCCCCCCCGCGTCCGCCGGTCGCGAGGGTTGAGACTGCGCCGACCAAGGTGACCAAAAGCGCCGCCGATACCCCCGGCAACGGCGGTGCTCCCGTGGTCCGCGACCGCGCGGTCGTGCTGCGCGAAACCCCACGCGTCGCCATTGCCACGCCGTCGGTGCAGGGGTCGATCAACCTGAAGGGCGCCCGCCTCGACGATCTCGTGCTCGTCCGCCACCGCGAAACGATCGACAAAAAGTCGCCGCCGGTGCGGCTGCTGTCGCCTTCGGGCACCACCCACAGCTATTTTGCGGGCTTCGGCTGGGCGGGCGACGGGATCGCGGCGCCCAACAAGGATACCGTCTGGACCGCCGATGGCGCGCAGCTGACCCCGCAGCGCCCCGTCACGCTCAGCTGGACCAATCCGCAAGGGCTGCGCTTCCAGATCAAATTCGCGATCGACGCGAATTATATGTTCACCGTGCAACAATCGGTCGCCAATCCGGGCGCCGCGCCGGTCACCGTCAAGCCCTATGGCCTGATTTCGCGCACCGGCGTGCCCAGCGAGCTCGACAATTGGGCGAACCATGTCGGCCCGGTCGGGGTGTTCGGCCCCGGCGCCAATTACGATATCACCTATCAGAACCTACAGGGTCAGGACGCGACCTTTTGGGGCAAAATGTTCGGCAGCAACGCCAAGGCGGGTGAGAATTATTTCGACCATCGCGGGGGCTGGCTCGGCTTTGGTGACATCTACTGGCTCGCGGCGCTCGTGCCCGATCAGAACACGCAGGTTCACGCGGGCTTCCGGGGCGCACCGGGTGATGTGTTCCAGGCGGATTATACGGCGGCACCCGTCAAGGTCGCACCCGGCAAGGTCGCCACCCAGACGTCGCGCTTCTTTGCCGGCGCCAAGGAAGTCGCACTGATCGACGGCTATCAGGACAATTCGGGCATCGCCAATTTCGACAAGGCGATCGACTGGGGCTGGTTCCGCGTGATCGAAAAGCCGATCTTCTACTATCTGTCGTTTCTGTCGCAGCTGATCGGCAATTTCGGCTTCGCGATCATTGCGCTGACGATCACCATCCGCGGGCTGCTGTTCCCGATCGCCCAGCGCCAGTTCGCGTCGATGGCGAAGATGAAGGCGATCCAGCCGAAAATGAAGGCGCTGCAGGAACGCTATAAGGACGACAAGGAGCGCCAGCAGAAGGAAATCATGGCGCTCTACAAGGCCGAGGGCGCGAATCCGCTCGCGGGCTGCCTGCCGGTGCTGCTCCAGATTCCGATCATGTATGCGCTCTACAAGGTGCTGCTGCTGACGATCGAAATGCGCCACCAGCCGTTCGTGCTGTGGATCCGCGATCTGTCGGTGCCCGATCCGGCGACGATCCTCAATCTGTTCGGCCTGCTGCCCTATACCGTGCCCGCCTTCCTCGCGATCGGCGTGATTCCGGTGCTGCTCGGCGTGTCGATGTATTTCCAGTTCAAGCTCAACCCCGCACCGATGGATGAGGCGCAAAAGCAGGTGTTCGCGATCATGCCGTGGATGCTGATGTTCGTGATGGCGCCGTTCGCGGTCGGCTTGCAGCTCTATTGGATCACCTCGAACGTGCTGACGATCCTCCAGCAGCGCATGCTCTATTCCCGCCACCCGGAGATGCTGGCGCCTGTCAAATGAGCGATGACGAAACCGAAGATGGCGCCTTCAGCGAAGAAGCGATCGAATCGGCGCGCAAGCTGTTCGCAGGGCCGATCGCGTTCCTGAAATCGGCACCCGGGCTTGAGTATCTGCCCGATCCTGATGTCCCCGAAATCGCCTTTGCCGGGCGGTCGAATGTCGGCAAATCGTCGCTGCTCAACGCGCTCACCGGCCGCAACGGCCTTGCGCGCACGTCGAACACGCCGGGGCGCACGCAGGAGCTGAACTTCTTCGACATCGGCAGCCCGCTCGCCTTCCGGCTGGTCGACATGCCCGGCTATGGCTTTGCCAAGGCACCGAAGGACGTCGTCAAGAAATGGCGCTTCCTGATCAACGATTTCCTGCGCGGGCGGCAAGTGCTCAAGCGCACCTTGGTGCTGGTCGATGCGCGGCACGGGCTGAAGGACGTCGACCACGAAATCCTTGAGATGCTCGACAAGGCGGCGGTCAGCTATCGCCTCGTGCTGACCAAGGCCGACAAGATCAAGCCGACCGAACTGGCGGCAGTGCTCGAAGCGACCGCTGCCGAGGCCCGCAAGCACCCCGCTGCGCATCCGCAGATTCTGAGCACGTCGAGCGAGACGGGCTTAGGAATCGCCGAGCTCCGCGCGGCGGTGGTTGAGGCGCTGGGTTAGCGGCACTGGGTTGAGCCGTATCATTGATCGTTTTTCTCATCCTCCCCCGCCAGGGGGAGGTGGCGCCGAAGGCGACGGAGGGGGAGGTCAGCGATGCACTATCGGATTGAGCGGCGTGCTTCCTCCCCCTCCGTCAGCTACGCTGACACCTCCCCCTGGCGGGGGAGGATTGGGATGGTGAACCCCACCGGCCCAAGCCGCCTTTAGCGCAGCACCTTCTCCAACCACTGGCGCGGGCGCGCGGTCGGTTTGGGCTTGCCATCAAGCCGGACCATGCGGACCACGGGGATCGGGTTCGCGAGCATCTGCCCGCGCGTCACCTCGTTGCCGCCCGTCGTCGGCGCCGCGAGGATTTTGCGCACCACGTCCATCCCCCCCACCACATGGCCAAACGCGGCATAGCCCTTCGATGTCTTGCTGAAGTCGAGCGACGGAATCGGCCCCACGCAGATGAAATAATTGCCGCCCGCCGATTTGGGATCATCGTGCCGCGCCATTGAGATTGTGCCGTCGAGGTGCTTGATGCCGGTCTTGTCGGTCGTCTCGAGCGGGAATGGCGGCAGGATGCGGCGCGCGTCGGTCTTGATCCCGCCCTGCACAAAGCCGAAGCGCGGGTCGGTCCTCTTGCGCGCCGATCGGTAGAAAGTCGTGCCGTCGAAGCGACCATCATCGACATAGGCAAGGAAATTGGCGGTGGTCGCCGGTGCGCGCCGCGTGTCGAGCGCCAGCGTGATGGCACCTACCGAGGTGTCGATCCGCACGCGGACCAGCCCCGACCCGCCCTTCGCCGACGCCCCACCCGGCAGCAGCATCGCGGCGGCCATCATCACCAACACCAAACGCAGCCACACGACCCAGTTTCTCCCCTTCACGACGGCGGCGCACCGCGCGCCGGTTGCCGCCGCGCGAGCCCGCCGCTATCCCGACAACATGCTCAAGCTCATCATCGGCAACAAGGCCTATTCCTCCTGGTCGCTGCGCGGCTGGCTCGCGTGCAAGCTGTCGGGGCTGCCGTTCGAGGAAGTCGTCGTCCCGCTCTATGACGCCGATTGGGACAAGCGCCGCGAAGGCGACGAATTCGCGCCGTCGAGCGGCAAAGTGCCGATCCTGTGGGACGGCGAGACGGTGGTGTGGGATTCGGTCGCGATCATCGCCTATCTCGACGAGCTGACCGGCGGCGAGAAATTCTGGCCCAAGGATCGCGCCGCGCGGGCGATGGCCTATTCGATGGCCGCCGAAATGCATTCGGGCTTTGCTGCGCTCCGTCGCAAGCACAGCATGAACATCCGCCAGGCCTTTCCGCCGCAACAGCCCGACGACGATGTGCTCGCCGATCTTCAGCGCATCATGGAACTATGGGCGCAGGCCCGCGCGCGCTTCGGCGGCGAAGGCCAGTTCCTGTTCGGCGATTTCGGCGCGGTCGACATCATGTTCGCGCCGGTGTGTACGCGGATCATCACCTATTCGCTCCCGATCGCGCGTTTCGCCCCGCCCTATATCGACGCGGTGATCCAGCACCCCTTCATGCAAGACTGGATCGCGTCGGCGCAGGAAGAAGAATGGGTGATTGAACAGTTTGAGAAGCCGGTCGCGCGGTGAAGTGACGGTTCGAGGGTTGGGAGCGGCAAGTCGCGCGGCGGTCGATCCGTGTCGACTGTGGGCCTCAATTGTCGTCGTTCAGCGCATCCATCCGCGTCCCTAAAACCCGTCGTTCATGCGCGCTCGCCGCGGCGTGCTCGCGAAGGTCCGGAGCTCGGACAATCCTGCCGTTCCCGAGCGGTCGGTCGAACGGCGGCTGTTGTCAGGAGCCGACTCCTGCAGTTGCCTGACCGGCATCGCAGAATGACAGAAAGTGGGCCGCAAGTGAGCAGTGCGCCTTTCAAGGCTGCGGCACTTCTAGTTGGCGCGATTACCTTCGTCAGTTCGATAGGGCTGGTTGACGAGACGATAGCCTTCGTATCAGTGTAGAGGCTACAAATTCCGGAGTCGGCTATGCTCATAAGCGACACTGTATTGGAGCTCGAGGCGTTACAACGCTGGGCGTACGACAAAATAGGTGTCGATGCTAGTAAAATTGCCGAGTCAATTGAGAAGTACAAATATCATCGATCACAGCATTTGTCGGACAAAAATATCACTGATATACCAGCTGTTAATGAATTGCTCGACCCTGTAATACGGGCTGAAATTGATGCGGCTTACGCGTCACTGCCTCGCACTCGCTTCCAAGATCCCATCATCCTCAAACAGTTCTACAAGGTGTTCGAGGATGTGCTAGATACAATCCAGAAAACCAACGGCGACTGCCCTATTAATCCGGAAACGACGATCCTCGGTACGATCCCTCTCTCTATGTTGAACGGGTTCACGTTTAAGAGCGCGTCCGGCGACAATGTGATCGTCCTGCAAGAAGGGCTTCGCTCCACGCCAGACGTTGTCGCCGATTTCATTGTTTCTTGCCTGATTACGACTTTCGAGAATGAAATCACAATCGAGGACGACGCAGCGACGCTCAGCGCGAGGTTGCAACCGCAAGAAAGCCCGATCTCACAGTTTATGGGAAGTATGTACTATGACCTTACTAACGAGGGGCTAGTGGCTATCTCCCTCGATCGTCTGGAGTGGTACATGCGTGACTCAATCCGCCACGCATGCCTGAAGGCGGTCAGCAATGGCTACATTGCAATGTTGGTGGCTCATGAAGTCGGTCATTGTTTCCACGATCACATCTCCCGGCTGGATTTAGATAAAGACCAAGAAGAGTATGGGCGGATGACCGAAGCCCTGTCGATAATGCTCAAGCAGCGATATCCGGACGTCGTACAGCCGAAGAAAACCCAACTGCACGAACGTCTCATGCGTCAAGGCTTTGAGCAGGAAGCCGATTTCTTCGCTTACAGCACGATTTCCAACTGGCTGGCTTTCCAAGCGTCCAACGAAGAGACGCCTTGGGTGCGCCTGCACTTCCTCGGGATGGTTGGTTTTTTCTGGTACGCCGAACTCGTCGAGCGATCGATGCGGGTGGCAAGAGGTGGACCGCTCGTAGTCGCAGAGCCATCTCTGCTCGACCGCCGGCTTGAGGATTTGCTCACAAGACATTCCCACCCGTCGCCCCGGTCGCGAGTAGCGTCAATAGTGGAAAACGAGCGACTTCAATACCGACAGCAGGGACATCAGGAGGGTCCGTTTGAGCGAGCCAATCGATCGCTCGAAATGATCTTCGAACACGCTTGGTTCCGTGACGCAGATCTCTACAGACATTTATATGAACATAATAAATTTCAAGTAAGTGCCAAATGGATGGAAATTCCGCCAATAGGTATGCGAGGAATCGGTTTCGATTATTTGTAGGACTTAATTTATGGAAACATCTATTAAAGAGATTTTGGATCTCTCAGAAGAACAACTTTTGATCATTCTCGGAGAAGATCTAATCCAAAGATCGGCCTTTGGAGCCTTTCCGATACTGGGGCCACCCATCGACGTCTCTATTAAATGGCTTGAAATTAATCGACATTTGCTATGCGCCCGCATTGCGAACTCGGAGAGAGCCCGGGCCATCCTGATGCGCCCCGACGGCTTCGAACGCATCGAACTCATCGCATCATTAATTGATGCGTTCACGATGTTCACCAAGATGGCTCCAGTCGCAGTCTTATCAGCGATCATCGCCCACCGCGGCTGCAGAGCATTCTGTGGAGCCGAACTCCTGGTGGCGGATGCAGCGTCTCCGGACGTCCCGTAGCTTGAGATACGGCCGACAACGGCGTTACTCGTCAGCGTAGCTCCCGATCGGCAACTTTACGAACTATTCGCCGCTAACTGGAATAACAATTCTTGGGGCGCAATGCTGCCGGTATGCTCAATGACGCGGGAATGGGGTTTCAGCAAAAGCAGCCGATCTGGCGCGAGTCGGGGAACGTCTTGGGTTAGTCGGAAGCTGCAATTCCTGATCTAGCCTCGGGGAATGGCAGCTATCGCACTCTCGCTCCCCGAAAGCAGACGGTCGGCAAGCGCCCCATCCCCAGCCGGTTCCCGAGTCGGGCAGCAATCTCCGCAAGTGGGGCAAAAGCGGCCAACCCTCCGACGACAGACTTTACCGCGATCAAGCCCTCATCACCCCTTCCAAAATAGGAAATTGCCTGTCACGCTTGCCGCCGAGCTCTTTGACATCGCAGGCGTTGCACTGACTTCGGGGCATTGCCCCCCCTGGGATGGTCGTGACTTTTGTAACCTTTCGCGATCGACGCGCTTCGCAAGCCCGGTCAGGCCGGTCGCGCGACCGGATAGGGCGTGCCGTCCTTATGGGTATAGGCCATATCATCGAACAGCATGTCGATGTCCGAATAGCCGCCCTTCCCCTGCTGGTTCCCCGCGCCGACCGCGATGAAGACGCAGTCGGTGTCCGACCGGTTCTGCAAATGATGGCCGTCGGTATTGCCCATCGGAAAAGCGGCGCAGTCGCCCGCGCGCAGCACCGTCTCGCCGCCGTCCTCGACGAGCACTGCCTCGCCCGACAGGATCACGACGAATTCATCCTCATCATCGTGCCAATGGCGCTGCGACGACCATGCGCCTGGTTTGAGCGTGACCTGGCTCACGCCCATTGCGGTTAGCCCGCCAGCAGGCCCTAGTCGGCGGAACCAGCGGCCCGCGACGGGGGCATCGAACGGCGCCGGATAGCCGGTCGTGTTGAGGTGGGGGATTGTGTCGAGATCGAGCTTGGGCAAGACCGCCTCCTATGCATGAAGTCCTCAATCTGCCCGATGCGGTCGAACTCACCAAGGCCCTGATCGCCTGCGAAAGCATCACCCCCGCGCGGGGCGGCGTGTTCGACGTGCTCGAAGCCGCGCTGGTGCCGCTCGGGTTCGAGGTCGAACGGTTCGTGGCGGGCGAGGCGCCCGACGGCCCGGTCGAAAATCTGCTCGCGGTGCGGGGCAGCGGCGGGCGGCATTTCGCCTTTGCCGGGCATCTCGACGTGGTGCCGCCGGGCAGTGGCTGGGCGAGCGATCCGTTCGAACCGGTCATCCGCGGCGATCTGCTCCACGGGCGCGGCGCGGTCGACATGAAGGGGGCGATTGCCGCCTTTGTGGCAGCGGCGGCGCGCGTGCCTGCCGATGCCGGGACGGTGAGCCTGATCATCACGGGCGATGAGGAAGGCCCCGCCGTGTTCGGCACCCGGGCGCTGATCGACCGGATGGCGGCGCGGGGTTTGGCGCCGGACCTGTGCCTCGTCGGCGAACCCACATCGGTCGCGCGCCTCGGCGACATGATCAAGATCGGGCGGCGCGGTTCGGTCAATATCTGGATCGACGTGCCGGGCAAGCAGGGCCATGTCGCCTACCCCCATCTTGCCGATAATCCGATCCCGAAGCTGATCGCGATGCTGGCGGAAATCGACGCGATCACGCTCGACACCGGCACCGACTGGTTCCAGCCGTCGAACATCGAAGTCACCGATCTGACGGTCGGCAATCCCGCGACCAATGTCATCCCGGCCAAGGCCGGCGCGCGGCTGTCGATCCGCTTCAACGACCAGCATCGCGGCGCCGAACTGGCCGCGCGGATCGAAGCGATTGCGCAGCGTCATGCCCCCGATGCGATCGTGACGGCCAAGATTTCGGGCGAGGCGTTTCTGACACCGCCCGGCGCCTTTTCGGCGCTGATTGCGGCGGCAATCGAGCGCCACACCGGTCGCGCGCCCGAACTCTCGACCACGGGCGGCACGTCCGACGCGCGGTTCCTGTCGAAGCTGTGCCCGGTGGTCGAATTCGGGCTGGTCAACGCGACGATGCATAAGCTCGACGAAGCGGTTGCGCTGGCCGATCTTGAGCTTCTCTCAGCGATTTATGCCGATATTCTGACGATCGGCCTTCAGCCAGCAATCGCCTGACGCGGCTTTTCGCGTGCCCAGGCGATGAAGTCTTCCTCGGCCATTGGTTGCGCGATGGCATAGCCCTGGATGATGTCGCAGCCGATGATGCGCAGCACTTCGGCTTGCGCCGCGCTTTCGATGCCTTCAGCGACGGCTTCGCAGCCCAGCCCGTGGATCAACCCGATCACCGCCTGCGCGATCGTGCGCGCCTGCGCCTTGTCGGCGACGAATTCGATCAGGCTGCGGTCAAGCTTGACGCGATCGACCGGCAGATCGCGCAGCCGCGCGAGGTTCGAATAGCCGGTGCCAAAGTCGTCGATGGCAATCGTGGCGCCATCGGCGCGCAGCGCGGTGATCGCTTCGATCACTTCCTCGCTGCAATGCATCGCCATCGTTTCGGTGATTTCAAGTTCGAGCAGGCGCGCAGGCGCATTGGCCACGCGCATCGCATCGCGCAGCCGCCGGAAGAATTGGGCGTGATCGAGCTGACGCGGGCTGATGTTGACCGCGAGCCGCTGTTCGATGCCCATCCGGCTCCAGCGCGCAATCGTGTCCGCGACGGTCTCGACCACCCACTCGCCGATCTCGACGATCAGCCCGGTTTCCTCGGCGCGCTTGATGAAGGTGCCCGGCAGCTTCAGCCCCAACCGGGGGTGTCGCCAGCGCAGCAGGGCTTCGGCGGCAACGATACGCCCGTCGCTGCACGCGACCTGCGGCTGATACACGAGCATGAACTGGTTGCGCACGACGGCGTCGCGCAGGTCGCTTTCGAGTTGCGAGCGATCGGCGATTTCGGCCGCGAGCGACTCGGAGAAATGCTCGGCGCGTCCACGCCCGCGTGCCTTGGCGTGGTACATTGCCGCATCGGCAGCACGCATCAGCTCGGTCAGCGTGGTGCCGTGATCGGGGCGCAGCGCAATGCCGATCGACGCGCCGATTTCGACATCGGTGCCAACCAGTTCGAATGGCTCATTAATCGCAAACAAGACACCAGACGCAATTCGACCCGCCGCGACACGATCGGGCAGGTCCTGAAAAAACATGGTGAATTCGTCGCCCGCCAGCCGCCCGATCAGCGGCGGTGGCACACCGAGTTCGGCCACCACCCGGTCACCGACGGCGCGCAACCGATTGGCGACCATGCCAAGCAGCATGTCGCCCATCGCATGGCCCATGGTGTCGTTGACGATCTTGAAGCGATCGAGATCGATGAACAGCAACGCGCCCAAATTGCCCGGCGGCATGTCGATCAACAGCCGTTCGCAGCTCCGGCGGAAATTGGTGCGATTGGCAAGGCCCGTGACCGGATCGAACATCGCCAGTCGGTGGACGCTATCGAGATTGGTCGCGATCTGTGCGAACAAAACCGACATCGCGTGCGACAATTGCGGCACCGACTCCGCGATTTCCTCAGGAATCGGGCTGGTGAGATCGCCCTGCCCGGCCTCCGCCAGCCGCACGATCGCGCGGTCGATCGCGGCCGCAGTACCCGCGACTGCCCGCCGGGCGGAAGCCCAGCACATGGTGGCGCACACAACGGCGGGGATCAGCGCGCGGCCGATGCTCGCGCGATCGAAGTGGCCATCATAGGTCGCCGCCAGCGCGAGCACGAACGCGACCAGCCCCGCCGACAGCGCAAACGCGACGGCACGACTCTTCAGCGAGGCTCCCTTCATCGCGATTGCAAAAACCCCCAGACTAAGGACGCGAGCGTCCGGCTAAGGGCGGTAAGGTGACATCAAAAGGTTAATTTTTTGGCGCTGACCGGTCGCGTCGCAGCACGATATAGAGCGCACCAGCGCCGCCGTGGCGGGGATGCGCGCCGCGCACGGCCGCGATTCTGTCCGCGTGGCGCGACGCCGCGAGCCAATCGCCAACCGCCGCGCGGATCCGGCCGCGCGCATGCGGACGCTCGCTTTCGGGTCGGGGTGGACGACCGGTGATCAGCAGCAGGACGCGGTCGCCCCGCCGGATCGCGGTATCGAGCGCCGAATCGAGCAGCCGATAGGCGGTGTCGAGGGTATGGCCGTGCAAGTCGATGCTGCTGTCGGGCGCGACGGTGCCAGTCGCAAGCTTGCGATCCCAACTGCCGTCGAGCGTGACGCCAGGACTTGCCTTCCGTTTTTCCGGCAAAGGGCGCGGCGTTGGCGGTCGAGCGGGTCGCGGCGCGATTGCGACCGGCGAGACGGGGACCAAAGGCGCAACCGTAGCGGGCGCGACCGGCTTGATCGGCCGCACCGTTGCCATCACCCGGCGCCAGAGCGCGTCTTCGTCAGCGCTGAGGCGTCGCCCCGCCATTGCTGCCCCCTGCCCCCAGTCGTGCCAGCGTGCCGATCGGCAGCAGCAGTACAGCCGTCCCGCGCGCCGACATGCCTCCGGCGATTGTCTTCGCCTCGTCGCCGGCACCCCAGAAAGTGTCGAAGCGATTCGCGCCCTTGATCGCGCCGCCGGTATCCTGCGCGATCCACAGGCCCTTCGCCTCGGCGCGGTCGAGCGACAGGAACACAGGCGCGCCCAGCGGTACGAATTTGGGGTCGACTGCGGCACTCACCCGCCCGGTCACGGCATAGCCCAGCGCGCCCTGCGGCGGGCCGTTGAGCTCGCGGAAGAAGATATAGCTTTTGTTCTCGCGCATCAGCGCGACGCCTTCCTGAGGGTGATCACGCAGCCAGCCGACGATGCCCTGCATTGACGCTTGTCCCGGCCCCAGCAGCCCGCGATCACGTAACAGCGCGCCAATGCCGGTATAATCGCGGCCGTTCTGGCTGTCATAGCCGATCCGCATGATGCCGCCGTCGGGCAAGCGCAGCCGCCCTGATCCCTGGATCTGGAGGAAGAACAGCTCGATCGGATCAGCCGCCCAGGCAATCACCGGCGCGCGCCCGTCAAGGCTGCCCTGCTCGATCGCGGTGCGGTCGTCATAGGGGATCAGAGCACTGCCCTGCACGCGCCCGCGCACGCGCTTGCCCTTCAGCGCGTCGGAAAACAGGCCGAGGTCGACGTCGATCAAGTCGCCGGGGCGCGCGTAGATCGGCGTTTCATAGCCCGGCTGCCGCGCGCGGGCGCCCTTGATTTCGGGCTCGTAATAGCCGGTGGCAAATGCGCGACCGTCGCCGATCTGGACGGTTTCGAACCAGCGCGCGAAGAAATCGCGTGCGTCCCCCGCGCCGACGCTGTTCGCAGCGTCGCAGGCAGCTTGCCAGTCTGCGCCGCGCGTCAGCCCGGTCGCATCGGCGCGTCGCACCAGCGCGGGGCACGACAGCCGGAAGGCAATCAGCGCGCGCGAGGCCTGGGCACGATCGATAGGCAAGCTGGTGATGGCAGGTCCCGCGACCCAACCCGTCGTCAATGCGGTAGGAGTCGCTGTCGCTCCCGGCGGGCTAGCCGCAGGCGCCGGCGTGACGGCCTTCGGTGCTGGACGAACCGCAACGGGTTGTGGCGCGGGGCGATTGCGCGCGGGCGGGACGATCGACCCCGAGCAAGCCGCCACACCCAGTGCCAGCGCGGCCGCGCCGACCAGCCGCCCCCAATGCGTCATCGGTTCAGGCCTCGTCGGTGTCGGCGAGCTTCCAGTTCGGGTCGCTGCTCTTGAGCGTGCGCGCGAAGGTCCATGATTCGTGGACGGCGACGGCGTCGGTCATCGACCCGGCGATCAGATTGCCCTCGGCGTCGCGCGTCGTTGCGGCGATATCGGCGTCGAGCCGCACGGTGATCAGCGCGCGCTTGCCCTCGAGCCGGGCGTCGCTGATGATGGCGCGCTCGATCGTGACGAGGCGGTTGTCGAGGACATGCCCCGATTCCTTGCGCGCGGCGATGGCCTCGGCAAAGCTGGTGCGGACCTCGTCTTCGCACAACCACGCAAGCGTTTCCTCGTCACCCTTCCAAAAGGCTTCGAGCACCATGCGATAGGCTTGCTTGGCGCCATCGATGAACCGCACCACGTCAAAGCTTGAGTCGGCGGCGATAATGGCGCGCAGGCCCTGTTCGGCGCCGCCCTGAATCGTCCGCAGCGGCGCTTCGCGCTGCTCAGGCGCCATATCGACCGTGCGCGGCGTCGGCAGCGGCGCGCGTTCCTCGGCGGGTTTGGGCAGCGTCTCTTGATGACCGGTGCGCTTGCCGAGCACCCGGTAGAGTTGCAGCGCCAGGAAACCGGCGACCATTGCGAGCAGAACGACGTAGGGCACCATGCCTCCAACGATACAGGGAACTTCACTAACATAGGCGCATCGGGCCCAGGATTCAAATACGCGTGGCGCGACGTTTCGATCCCCGGTTCGAGCGGCGCTCCTGTGCTGACATTGTGTGGCAACGATGTGCCTGCTAGGCGGTCCACCGGATTGACCCTGCGCACCGGGTGCGGGGTTGCAGCAAGACGATGAAGGCGAGTTTCATGGACGATCAAAACGACGCGGCAACCGGCGTTGGCAATGGCGGCAATGGTGCCGACACGCTGCCCAGCATCGGCATTATTTCGCAATATGTGAAAGACTTGTCGTTCGAAAACCCGTCGTCGCCGGGTATCTACCAGAGCCAGACCGCCCCGCGCATCGACGTGCAGTTCAACATTGGCGCGACCCAGGTAGGCGACGATGTACACGAGGTGGTGCTCAAGATCGATGCGCGCTCCGACGCGGGTGATCAGGTCGCGTTCGTGGTGGAGCTTGCCTATGCCGGACTGTTCGCGCTCAACAATATTCCCGAAGATCAGGTGCAGCCCTTCCTGCTCGGCGAAGCACCGCGCATCCTGTTCCCCTTCGCGCGCCGTATCCTCGCCGATGCCGTGCGCGACGGCGGCTTCCCGCCGCTGATGCTCGAGCCGATCGATTTCAACGCGCTCTATTTTCAGCAAATTCAGGGCCAGATCGAAGCATCGCAAGCGCCGGACGCCGGCCACGCCTGATCGGCATCTGATCGGGCCGCTGGGGGCGTAACGATGAACCTTGCGCGCGCATTGGGATCGGTTGGCGGGCTGACGCTCGCCAGTCGTATCCTCGGGCTCGTGCGCGATTCGTTGTTCGCGCGCTTTGTCGGCGCGAGCTTTGCGTCGGATGCTTTTCTGGTCGCCTTCCGGCTGCCCAACATGTTCCGCGCGCTGTTCGCCGAAGGCGCGTTCAGCGCGGCATTCATCCCGATGTTCAACCAGCGCGTCGCCGAAGAGGGCGGCGGGCTGAAGGCGGGCCTCGCCTTTGCCGAGGACGCGCTGTCGGTGCTGTTGCCGATTCTGCTCACGATGCTGATCATCGTCGAGATTTTCGCCTGGCCCGTCACCTATGCGCTGTCGGGCGGCTTTGCCGGGGTGAGCGCGGGCCAGTTCGACTATGCGGTGATGCTGTCGCGGATCACCTTGCCCTATCTGGTGCTGATCTCGATCGTGTCGTTGCTCGGCGGCATCCTCAATTCGATGCACAAATTCTGGGTCAATGCCGCCGCGCCGATCCTGCTGAACCTTACCCTGATCGTCGCGCTGCTGTTCTTTCACATCGCCGATCCGATGCTGACCGCGCGCAATCAGGCGATTGCGGTCAGCGTGTCGGGCGCGCTCCAGCTCGCTTGGCTGGCCTGGGCGTGTGCACGCAGCGGCGTGATGCTGCGGCCGCGCTTGCCGCGCCTCACCCCCGAAGTGAAGCGCCTGCTGACGCTGATCGGCCCCGCAGCGGCGGGTGCGGGCGCCGTGCAGATCAATCTCGTGATCTCGACCGCGCTCGCGGCGAGCCTGCTGCCCGAAGGGTCGGTGAGTTACATCTATTATGCCGACCGGCTCAACCAATTGCCGCTCGGGCTGATCGGCATCGGCCTTGGCACAGTGCTGCTCCCTACGATCTCGCGCCAGCTCGGCGGGGGCGATGCAGCGGGCGCGATGGAGACGCAGAATCGCGGGCTCGAACTCGCGCTGTTCTTCACCCTGCCCGCCACCGTCGCGCTGATCGTGTGCGGCGTGCCGATCGCGGCCGCGCTGTTCCAGCACGGCAAGTTCACGCCACAAGACACCCTGTTCACGGCGCAGGCGCTCGCAGCCTTTTCGATCGGCTTGCCGTCATACATTCTGGTCAAGGTGCTCACCCCCGGCTTCTACGCGCGGCAGGACACGGTGACGCCGGTGCGCTTTGCGACGATGTCGATCGGGCTGAACATCATCTTCAATTTCGCGCTGATCCTGCCGCTCAAGCACATGGGGCCGCCGCTCGCGACCGCGCTGTCGAGCACCGCCAATGTCGTGCTGCTCTATTGGGCGCTGCGCAAGCGCGGGCATTTTGTCCCCGACACCCGGTTGCGGCGGCGCACCTTGCGCTTGCTGGGGGCAGCAATCGCGATGGGCGCGGTGATGTGGTTCCTGAACGATCGCTTCACGCCCTATACGACAGGGCCGGGGCTGACGCGCTGGATCGCCATGTTCGTTCTCGTCGGCACAGGCGGCGCGGTTTATGGAGTCGCCTGTATGCTGCTGCGCGCCTATCTCCCGTCCGATCTGCGCGCGATGCTCCGCCCGCGCCGGACCGCCGACTGACTTTTGCAACCCAAGGGACTTATCATGCGCGTTGTTTCCGGCATTCAGCCCACCGGCAATCTCCACCTCGGCAATTATCTGGGGGCGATCAAGCAATGGGTGGCGATGCAGGACCAAGTGGCGGCGACCGGCGGTGACTGCCTGTTCTTTCTCGCCGACCTTCATGCGCTGACCCAGCCCGTCGTGGCCGCCGAACTCGCGGCGAACACCCTCGAAATGGCCGCAACCCTACTTGCCTGCGGGATCGATCCGGCGCGGTCGATCCTGTTCAATCAGGCGCGCGTCGCCGCGCATAGCGAGCTCGCCTGGATTCTGAACGGTACCGCGCGGATGGGCTGGCTCAACCGCATGACGCAGTGGAAGGACAAGGCGGGCAAGGACGGCGCGAGCCAGAGCGTCGGCTATTTCGGCTATCCGGTGCTGCAAGCCGCCGATGTGCTGCTCTACAAGGCCACGCACGTCCCCGTGGGCGAGGACCAGAAGCAGCATCTCGAACTCGCGCGCGATATCGCGACCAAGTTCAACACCGATTTCGGCGTTGATCTGTTCCCGCTGCCCGAACCGCTCGTCAGCAAGGCCGCCCCGCGCATCATGAGCCTGCGCGATGGCAGCGCGAAGATGTCGAAATCGGACCCGTCGGACATGTCGCGGATCAACCTGACCGACAGCGACGATCTGATCGTCCAGAAGCTGAAGAAGGCGAAGTCCGACGCCGAACTGCTGCCCGCGACCTTTGCCGAGCTCACCGACCGCGCCGAGGCACGCAATCTGGTGACGATCTATGCAGCAATGTCCGATCGTTCGATCGACGCGGTCATGGCCGAGTTTGGCGGCAAGGGATTCGGCGTGTTCAAGCCCGCGCTCGCTGATCTGGCCGTCGCAACATTGCAGCCGATTCGCGTGCGGTTGACGCGCTTGCTCGATGACCGCGCGGCGGTCGGCGAGGCGCTGGTGGCTGGTGCCGCGCGCGCCTCTGCACTGGCGGCGCCGACGCTTGCTGAGGCGCAGCGCGCGGTCGGACTGCAAATTTGACGTAACCCTCTTAACGCGCGAACGTTCAAGCGCTATTCAGTTAGACCGTGCCACGGTGTCGCCAAGCCGTTGGCGGCTCAACGTCACCGCGTTCGAAAGGTGTCCATATGAAAAAACTTCTGCTGCTTGCTGCCGCAGTCGCTGCCCTGTCGGGCTGCGCCGAGAATTTCAACGCTCGCGTTTCACGCTTTCAGGCATTGCCCGCACCCGCCGGCCAGACCTTCATCGTTCAGGCTGCCGATCAGCGGCTGCAGGGTGGCCTCGAATTCGGGCAATATGCGCGGATCGTGGCGTCAGAACTGGTGCGCCAGGGCTACCAGCCCGCCGTCGATCCGGCGCGTGCCGATCTGGTCGTCAAAATGGCCTATTCGGTCGATCGTGGTCGCGAACGAGTCGTGAGCTCGCCCGGCTTTGGTGGGTTCGGTTACGGCGGCTTGGGCTATGGTGGCCTTGGTTATGGCGGCTTTTATGGTCGTCGCGGCTATGTCTTCGGCTTCAACGATCCGTTCCTCTACGGCGGTTTTGGCGGCTTCGGCGGCTTTTCGGACGTGCGCAGCTACACCGTGTTCACCAGCGAACTCGACCTGAAGATTGAGCGTAGCGACAATGGTCAGCGCGTGTTCGAAGGCACCGCGCGCGCCCAGTCGCGCGACGACGATCTGCCGCGTCTGGTGCCCAATCTGATCGAAGCGATGTTCACCGGCTTCCCCGGCAATTCGGGCCAGACGCTCAACATCACGATCGCGCCGGAGAAGAAGAAGAGCTGATCCGCGCAGCATAGCAACACCAAAACGCCCGGTCGCTAATGCGGCCGGGCGTTTTGCTATCGGCGGGCCTCAGCCCTCTAGATCGCGCAGCAGGCGCCGCACGGCAGTGTCGACATCGCCATCGCTGTCGCGCAGCTGCTCGATCCGGCGCACCGCGTGGATCACCGTCGAATGGTCGCGCCCGCCGAACTTGCGACCAATCTCGGGCAGCGAGCGCGTCGTCAACCGCTTGGCCAGGTACATGGCGATTTGTCGGGGCCGCGCCACGACTCGCGCGCGCCGCGCTGAAATCAGCTCAATCGGCTTCAAGTCAAAATAGGTCGACACCGCGCGCTGGATTTCGTCGATCGTCACGCGCTTCTGCACGCCGCGCAGCAATTCGCCGAGCGTTGCATGGGTGAAATCGAGGTCGATCGCGACATCGGTCAGCTGCGCATAGGCAACCAACCGGTTGAGCGCGCCTTCCAGCTCGCGGATATTGTTGCTGAGCCGCGCCGCGAGCAGTTCGAGCACGTCGTCGGGCACCCGCACATCGGGCAGATCAACCAGCTTGCGATCGAGAATCGCCCGGCGCAGCGTCAGATCGGCAGGCTTGATATCGGCGACGAAACCGCTCGCGAAGCGCGACACGATCCGCGCTTCGACCCCATCAAGGTTTTGCGGTGCGCGATCGGCGGTGACGACGATGCGCTTGCCCGCCGCCATCACTTCATTGATCGTGTAGAAAAATTCTTCCTGCGTCGCATCCTTGCCCGCGATGAAGTGCAGGTCGTCGATCATCAGCAGATCAACCGAACGCAGCCGCGCCTTGAAGCTGAACGTGTCGCGCGCGCGCATCGCCTGGACGAATTCGAACATGAAGCGTTCGGCCGACATCATAATTACCGTCGCATCGGGCACGGCGGCCAGATAGGCTGCGCCGATCGCGTGCATCAGATGCGTCTTGCCCATGCCGGTGCCGCCATACAGGAACAGCGGCGTGAAACGCGGCGTGCCCGGCTCGGCGAGCGCGCGCGCGGCATTGGCAGCGACGCGGTTCGACGAGTCGACCACAAACCGGTCAAAGGTGAAGCGCGGATCAAAGGTCGGGCGCGCGGCCAGCGGGGCGGCTGGGGTGCTTGCCGCCGCACGCGATGACTCGATCGGGACGACTTCGGCCTTAACGCTCGGCAAGGAGGCTGCCGCGCTGACCGTTTCGATCACGACATGGAGCACGCCGGGCACGAGCGCGCGGAACTCATGGCCGAGTCGCTCGCCATAATTGTTGCGGACCCAATTGGTCATGAACGCCGACGGCAGCGCCAGACGGACCGTATCGGCCTCATCGGTTTCGATCAGCGTCATCGGTTTGAGCCACTGATCGAACAGCCGCCCGCCCGCGGAATCGCGCAGGCCATTGCGAATCCGTGCCCAAGCGCGGCCTACCTCGCTGATATTCGTAACTCCCGCTGCCCTCGCACTCGTCACCCGCACCTCTCCCATCACCGGAGTAACGCCCCCCGGCGGCTTGTTTTCGATAGACAAATGCTTCCCCCAGTCCGGAATCGCATCCGCCTGCCGATGAAGCTATCCCAGAGGCCGAAGCAGGAAGTTTGCTCCGGCGAATTCCGATTATGAGGACCCGGGCGAGTCGATCAAGCACCTTATGTCAAGAATTTGAAATAAATTGGATTGACTCGGTTTTGACCGCAGAAACGCGTCACTTCGAAATAAGTATCTGATTTATTGAAGTAATAATATCGTCACTAAACTGCAACGATCGCGAATCGCGGTAAATCCTGCGTTTTAAGACATCGGGTATGCTGGATTAACGATATGCGCCGCAGCACCACCCCCATCGACTGCAACCCAAGCGATACCGACGCAGAAAAGCCCGCCGAACCTGGGTCCGGCGGGCTCATTATGCCCCAGAATTCAACCTGCCTCAGGCGAGCGCGGCGAAGCGCTTGGTCAGCCGGGCAAATTTGCGCGAGGCGGTGTTCTTGTGCAGCACGCCCTTGGCGACGCCGCGCATCAGCTCGGGCTGCATTTCGGCAAGCGCGACCTGCGCCGCTGCCTTGTCACCCGATTCGAGCGCGGCTTCGGCCTTCTTCACGAAAGTCCGAATCCGGCTGACGCGATTGGTATTGATTTCCGCGCGGCGGTTGTTGCGCCGAATCCGCTTTTTCGCTTGCGGCGTATTCGCCATGAAGTGCCTCGAACCTTTGAATGAAACAGGGACGAGCAAACCATCAGCGGTTCACCCGGAAGGCGCGGCACATAGCGGCCCTCAATGGCTTCGTCAACGCCCGCCGCTCGCGCCCTCAGCGCTGACAGCTGCTGCACCAGAAGGTAGATCGTCCGCCCTCGGCGCGCCGGCGTACCGTCGTGCCGCATTGCGTGCAGTCCGCGCCCTCGCGGCCATAGACGCGCCACTGTTTGGAGAAATAGCCAAGCTCGCCGTCAGGCCGGGCATAATCGCGCAGGCTCGACCCGCCCGCCTCGATTGCAGCGCGCAGCACGTCGCGAATCGCCTCGACCAGCTTGGCGAGCCGCGCGGTGGCAATCCGCCCACCCGCGCGCGACGGCGCGATCCCGGCCAGATGGAGCGCTTCGCAGACATAGATATTGCCAAGCCCCGCGACGATGCGCTGATCGAGCAGCAACGCCTTGATCGGCGAGATCCGGTCTTCGAGCGCCCGGGCGAGGTAATCGGCGTCGAAATTCGGCCCCAATGGCTCGGGGCCCAGCGCGGCAAAGGCGGGATAGTGGCCCAGCGTCGCCGTCTCCACCAAATCGACCGAGCCGAACCGACGCGGATCGTTGAGCGCCAAGCTTCGCCCGGCATCGGTTTCGATGAGCAAGTGATCATGCGCCAGTTCGGCCGACGGATCGACGCGCCACCGCCCCGACATGCCGAGGTGAAAGATCATTGTGTCGCCCCGATCGGTCGCGATCAGCCCATATTTCGCGCGGCGATCAAGGCTGGTGACCCGCGCGCCCGTCAGCCGCTGGGCAAGATCGACCGGGAAGGGGCGACGCAAATCAGGGCGGCGCGTGATGACCCGCGCCAGCCGTTCACCCTCCAGTACGGGACGCAAGCCCCGCACGGTGGTTTCGACTTCGGGAAGTTCGGGCATGTGGCTCGCGCTTAGGCAAAGCGACGCGACGATGCAAACTTATGCCCGACGCTGCGCTGCTTCTAACGGCGACGGTTCGCCATCTTGCTCCGAGATGAAATGATCTGCTGCTTATGCGCTTGAAAGCGCCGCAATGATTCGATCACAGCAAAGATCACGAGGGGCACCGCCAAAATCGCGGCGATCAGCAGCCAATTTTCGGATTCGGGCATCGCGACTGGCGCCTCTTCCTAGTTACACGCGTCGCTCAACTATTGAGGATCACGAATAATTCTTAATTTCACTCGGTCGCAGATGCAAGCCGCTGTCGACGGCTCGATCGCATTAGGGACGCAAGCGTTGCATTGGTGCCACGTTGCGTTTGCCCCGCCCCCGCCCCCAAGCTAGAGCGACTGGATGAGCGACACCGTATCCTTCGGCTATCAAGAGATAGCAGCCGACGAAAAGACCGCCCGAGTCGGCACCGTTTTCACCAGCGTTGCGCGTTCCTACGACATCATGAACGACGCGATGTCGGCGGGCATGCACCGCGTCTGGAAGGATCGCTTCGTCAAACGGGTCAAGCCGCGCGACGGCGAATCGATTCTGGATATGGCTGGTGGTACGGGCGACATCGCGTTCCGTCTCGCCGCGAGCGGCGCGGCGGTAACGGTGGCCGACATCAACCCGGATATGCTTGCGGTCGGCATTGATCGCGCGACGAAGCGCGGCATCGACGGCTTGGTCTGGACCGAAGCCAATGCCGAGTCGCTCACCTATCCCGACCGCTTTTTCGACGCCTATACGATCGCCTTTGGTATCCGGAACGTGACCGACATCCCGGTCGCTTTGCGCGAAGCGCACCGCGTGCTCAAGCGCGGCGGGCGCTTCTTTTGCCTCGAATTCTCCACGACCTTGTGGCCGGGATTCGCCGATATCTATGATGCCTATTCGCATCATTTGGTGCCGCAGATCGGCAAGATCGTCGCGCGCGACGAGGACAGCTATCGCTATCTGATCGAATCGATCCGTCGCTTCCCCGACATGCCGACCTTTGAAGCGATGATCGGCGCGGCCGGCTTCGTCCAGACGCGGGTGGAGCCGATGCTCGGCGGGCTGGTCGCGATCCACAGCGGGTGGAAAATTTGACCCCGCGATACCGTCGATGACCGCCACCACCACCCATTTATGGCGCCTCCTGAAATGGGGCCGCACGCTCGCACGCCATGGCGCGCTCCGCGGGATCGAGCGCGATCCGAACACCCCGGCGGCGCTGCGCCGCCTGTGCCGCGTGGCGCGGTTCGGCGCGCGCGTGCCCGCGACGCCCGCTTATGCCGATGCCCTGCAAGCGATCGGCCCGCCCGCGATCAAATTCGGCCAGACGCTCGCGACGCGCCCCGACATCATTGGTGACGCGGCGGCGAAAGATTTGGCGCGCTTGCAAGACGCGGTCCCGCCGCTCCCCTTCGCGGTGGTCGAAAAGGCGATGCTCACGGCGTTCGGACGCCCGCTGAACGAACTATTCGCGTCGATCGACCCGGTGCCTGTCGGCGCCGCCTCAATCGCGCAGGTCCACCGTGCGGTGACGACCGAAGGCACGACGGTCGCCGTCAAGGTCCTGCGCCCCGGCGTCGAGGAAGAATTCGCGCGCGCGATCGACACTTATGAATGGGCGGCGGCGCGGCTTGAGACGATGGGCGGTGAACTCAGCCGGTTACGCCCGCGGCTGGTGATCGAAACCTTCAAGCGCTGGACCGCGCGCGAACTCGACCTGCGCCGCGAAGCCGCGTCGGCCAGCGAGCTCGCCGAAGCGATGACCGCCGAGCCCGATTTCGTGGTGCCCAAGATCGATTGGCAACGCACCACGGGCCGCGTGATGACGCTCGAATGGATCGACGGCATCAAGCTGTCAAACCGGCCCGCGCTGATTGCGGCGGGGCATGATCCGGCGCGGCTCGCGCACATCTTGGTCCACGCGTTCCTGCGCCAAGCCATCGCCGAAGGCTTTTTCCACGCCGATCTTCACCAGGGCAATCTCTTCGCGCTGCCCGGTGGCAAGCTCGCCGCGATCGATTTCGGCATCATGGGCCGGATCGATCGGCGCGCGCGCGTCTGGCTCGCAGAGATTCTCTACGGCCTCATCACCGGCAACTACCGCCGCGTGGCCGAGATTCATTTCGAAGCGGGCTATGTCCCCGCGCATCACAATATCGGCGAGTTCGCGACCGCACTTCGTGCTGTGGGCGAGCCAATGCGCGGCATGGCCGTCAAGGACATGTCGGTCGGCAATATGCTCGACGGCCTGTTCAACATCACGCGCGACTTCGACATGCAGACCCAGCCGCATCTGCTGCTGCTGCAAAAGACGATGGTGATGGTCGAAGGTGTCGCGACCGCGCTCGATCCCGACATCAACATGTGGGAAACGGCGGCACCGTTCGTGCGCGAATGGATCAGGACCGAACTTGGCCCCGAAGCCTATGTCGCTGACCGGATGATCACCGATCTGCGCACCGTCGCGCGGTTGCCCGAGCTGATCCGCAACATCGAGCGGCACTTCCCCTCGCCGGGTGGCGCCCCGCCTGCTCCGCCGCTGCGGCCACTGGCCCCCGCCACAACGGGCGGCTTCTGGCGCTATCTCGGGGTCGCAGCGGTGACCGCCGCCGCGAGTGTCGGCGCCACTTGGCTGGTGCTGCATTAGGCGATGGCCCGAACCGGTCGGCCCCTTTGGCTAACCGAGCCGACGCGCTTTGCGGCGCTGCGTCAGGCACGGGCGCAGATCGCGCTTGGCCTGCTGGCGCTGCTGCTGCTCGCCTGCCTCAGCGCGCTGGTCACTGCTGGCCCCCCGCGGGTCAGCAAAGACCCCGCCAAGCGCGCCGATGATAAGGCCGACATACTCCTGTACGAATCGATCATCGCGGGGCTGCGCAACAACGGCGACTATTATACGGTGACCGCCACCGCGCTGCGGCGCGGCGATTATCCGCTACGGCCCTTCGTAACGTTTCGCCTGCCAACGCTCGCGGTGATCCAGGCAGCGATCCCGCCGATCGGATCGGTGATTCTGCTCTACACGCTTGCCGCCGGTGTCTTGCTGGCATGGACGATCCGGCTGCGCCCGGCCTTCGCGCGCGCGCCGCCGCTGGCGATTGCGCTGGTGCTGCTGATCGGCGGGATGGCGGCGTTCGTGCAGGTCGAGCTGGTCAATTTCCACGAAGTCTGGGCCGGGCTGCTGATCGCGCTCTCGCTCGCGCTCCGCCGCGACGATCGGTGGGCGCACGCAGTCGCTTTCGCGCTGATGGCGATGCTGATCCGCGAAACCGCCGCGCTCTATCTACTGACGATGACAGGCCTCGCGCTGATCGAAGGCCGTCGGCGCGAGGCCATGAGCTGGGGGGCCGCGCTTGCGGTAATGGTGCCGGTGATCGCTGCGCATGCCTGGGCGGTGGCACGCGTCGTCGACAGCGCCGATCCCGCGTCGCCGGGCTGGGCCGGGCTGCTCGGCTTTGGATTCTTCGTCAAGACGATGAGCATTTCGACCGCGCTCGCGATTGCGCCCGCGTGGCTGTCCGCACTGCTGGTCGGGCTCGCGCTGTTCGGCTGGAGCGCGTGGCCCGGCAGCCTCGCGCGGCGCGCGCTCGCGACCTTTACCGCCTATGCGGTGCTGCTGAGCCTGTTCGGGCGGGTCGACACCTTCTATTGGGGGCTGATGATCGCGCCAACCTTTCTTGTCGGCCTCGCCTTCGTGCCCGATGGTCTGAAGGATCTGATCGGGCAGGCGCTCGACGGTCGGCGCATCACCGTGACGCGGGGCGTGCGATGAAGAAAGTTCTGCTGATCGTTGGCGGTGGCATCGCTGCCTATAAGGCGTGTGAGCTGATCCGGCTGCTGCGCAAGGCCGACATCGGCGTGCGTTGCGTGCTGACTGACGCAGGCGCGCATTTCGTGACGCCGATGACGCTCGCGGCGCTCAGCGAAGCGCCGGTCCATACCAGCCTGTGGGACCTGAAGGATGAGGCCGAGATGGGCCATATCCAGCTCAGTCGCGAAGCCGATCTGGTGGTGGTCGCCCCCGCGACCGCCGATCTGCTTGCAAAAATGGCGAACGGCATTGCGGGCGATCTGGCGACCACTTTGCTCCTCGCAACCGACAAACCAGTGCTGGCAGCACCTGCGATGAATGTGCGGATGTGGCTGCACCCGGCGACGCAGCGCAATGTCGCCACGCTGAAGAGTGACGGGATTACCGTCCTCGCGCCCGACGAAGGCCCGATGGCATGCGGCGAATTCGGCCCCGGCCGCTTGCCTGAGCCCGAGGCGATCTTCGCGGCGATCAAGGTCGCGCTCGGCATCGTATGAGCCTGGCCGGCCAACACATCATCGTCACTGCCGGACCGACGCACGAGCCGATCGATCCGGTCCGCTACCTCGCCAATCGATCATCGGGCAAACAGGGTTTTGCGATTGCCGGTGCGCTGGCGGCGATCGGCGCGCGCGTCACGCTGATCGCGGGCCCGGTGGCGCTACCCACCCCTGATGGCGTCGACCGCGTGGACGTTCAAACCGCGCTCCAGATGACGGCTGCGGTCGAGGCAGCGCTTCCCGCCGATGCGGCCGTCATGGTCGCGGCGGTCGCCGACTGGCGGGTCGCGCCAGCGCCGCAGAAGATCAAAAAGGGCAGCCGCGCGCCGACGCTGCAACTCGTCGAAAATCCTGACATTCTGGCAGGGCTCGCCCGAAGCCCAAGACGCCCCGCCCTGCTGATCGGCTTCGCTGCCGAAACCGAACGCGTGATCGAGCATGCCACCGCCAAGCGCGTGCGCAAAGGCGCCGACTGGATTGTCGCCAATGATGTCTCGGGCGATGTGATGGGCGGTGATGCCAACAGTATCCATCTGGTAAGCGCGGCAGGAGTCGAAAGCTGGGCGGAATTGCCCAAGGCCGAAGTCGCCGCGCGGCTGGCATCGCATATTGCCGCCGCACTATCGGCCATGCCCTAGGAAGCGTCATGACCCTCACACCGCGTATCGAACTCAAGATCCTAGACCCCCGCCTGAACGACTGGGGTCTGCCACGATACCAGACCGCGATGTCGGCGGGGATCGATCTCCACGCCTGCATCGACGCGCCGCTGGTCCTTCAGCCGCAGGCCCCGGCCGTGCTGATCCCCTCGGGGATCGCGGTGCTGATGAACGACCCCCATCTCGTCGCTTTTCTGCTCGCGCGCTCGGGGCTGGGGCATAAGAAGGGACTGATACTGGGGCAGGCCGTCGGGACAATCGATGCCGATTACGCCAACCAGATTTTCATCAGTGCCTGGCTGCGCACCCTGCCGGGCAGCGAGCCCTTCACGATCAATCCCGGCGACCGGATCGCGCAACTCGTTTTCCTGCCGATCGCGCGGCCCGAGTTCTTGGTCGTCGAGGCGTTCAGCGCGCAGACCGAGCGGGGCTTGGGCGGCTTCGGCTCGACCGGCGTCTGAGATGGGCCTGAGCGACGCCCAGCTCGATCGCTATGCCCGCCACCTGATCCTCAAGGAGATTGGCGGGGCGGGCCAAGCGCAGCTGCTCGGCGCGCATGTCGCGGTGGTCGGCGCGGGCGGGATCGGCTCGCCCGCGATCCAATATCTCGCAGCAGCAGGGGTTGGACGACTGACGGTGATCGACGACGACCGCGTCGATTTGAGCAATCTCCAGCGCCAGACGTTGTTCGGCACCGCCGACGTCGGCCATCTCAAGGCCGAATCCGCCGTGTCCGCGGTGGCAGCACTCAACCCCGATGTGACCGTGTCCGCCGTAGTCGAGCGCCTGACCCCCGCTAATGCTGCCGCGTTGATCGGCACCGCCGACGTTGTGCTCGACGGGTGCGACAATTTCGCGACTCGGCTCGCGGTTGCCGATGCCGCTTTTGCCGCGCGCATCCCGCTCGTCTCAGCGGCGGTCGGGCAGTTCGAAGGGCAGCTCGGCGTGTTCCGTGGTTGGGAGGCCGAGAAGCCCTGCTACCGCTGTTTCGTCGGTGCCGCACCCGATCGCGATGCCGGTAGCTGCGCAGAGGACGGCGTGATGGGGGCGATGACCGGCGTGGTCGGGAGTCTCGGCGCGCTCGAAGTGCTGCGCGCGCTGGTGCCCTTTGGCGCCGATAGCGCGGGCAATCTGCTGATCGTCGACACGCTCGATTTCCGCTTCCGCACGATTGGTTTGCCGAAAGACCCCGGCTGCCCGGGCTGCGGCGCGTGAGCCTGACGATCCTTCTGGCGGCCGAGGATGCGCCCCGCGCCCGCGCCGCGTTGAGCCTCGCGCTCGCACAGGCCGCGCTCGGCGGACGGGTGCGGCTATATGCACATGAGCGGGCAGTCGCGGCCTTGGTCGCGGTGCCTCGCGCCGACGACGACAGCGTGGTGCTTGCCGAATCCGGCCTTCCCGACCGGTGCGCGATGCTCACGATGGCGGTCGAGAGCGGCGTCACGTTGATCGCTTGCCAGACCGGCCTTGCGTTGCTGGACATTGACATCGCCGCGCTGGTCCTTGGTGTCGATGCAGGCGGCCTCGTTGGCCTGCTCGCCACGCTGGGCGACGACCGGCTCGTCACTTTCTGAACGAGCGCCTATTAACCGCCTCGAAAGCGACATCGTTCAAAGCGCGCAGCGATCGAGGGGAATGACTATGGCCATCCAACAACGCCGCGTGATGGTAACTGGTGCCGCCGGTTTCATCGGCTTTCACGTCAGCCGCTTGCTGCTGGAGCAGGGCGCCGCCGTCCTCGGCGTCGACAATTTCTCCGATTACTACGACGTCGGCCTGAAGGAAGCGCGCAACGCGATCCTCGCCGAGCATCCAGATTACTCGCTCGCGCGGCTGGCGATCGAGGATGCGTCCGCGCTCGGCGCCGCGTGGCGCGCGTTCAAACCCGATGTGGTGATCCACCTCGCCGCCCAGGCCGGCGTCCGCTTCAGCATCGACCACCCCGACAGCTATATCGCCTCCAACATCGTCGGCAGCTTCAACATTCTCGAACTGGCCCGCCACGAGGGGCTGGACCATCTGCTCGCCGCGTCGACCAGCTCGGTCTATGGCGCCAACCCCGACATGCCGTTCACCGAAATGCAGCGCACCCAGACGCCAATGTCGCTCTATGCCGCGACCAAGGGCGCGACCGAGCTGATGGGGCATAGCTACAGCCACTTGTTCGGCACGCCGATGACCTTTTTCCGCTTCTTCACTGTCTATGGGCCATGGGGGCGGCCCGACATGGCGCTGTTCAAATTCACGCGCGGCATCATCGATGGCACGCCGATCGACATCTACAACAATGGCAATATGGTCCGCGACTTCACCTATGTCGGCGACCTGGCCGAGGCCGTCGTCGCGCTGATCGATGCGGTGCCGGGCAAGACGCCGGTCGCGGGCGACAGTCTGTCGCCGGTCGCGCCGTTCAGGGTGGTCAACATCGGCGCGGGCAAGCCGACCCAATTGCTCGACTATATCGCTGCGATCGAAGCCGCAGTCGGCAAGCCTGCGGTGCGCAATCTGCTGCCGATGCAGCCCGGCGACGTGCCCGCGACCGAGGCTTCGCATGATCTGCTGAAGGCGCTGATCGGTCGTGCGCCAGCGACGCCGCCCAGCGTCGGCGTGCCCGAATTCGTCCGCTGGTACCGCGACCATTACGCCGTCTGAACAGCGGCCGGACGTTGGGCGGTGCGGCGGCGATACCAGTCGATCGTGTCGATCAGCCCCTCGCGAAAGCCGATTTGAGCATGCCAGCCAAGTTCGCGCTCAATCCGGCTGGGGTCGAGCGGCGCCGGATGGGCCGAGGTCGGCGCGGCGCGAAACCGGATCAGCGATCGATGCTTGCGCCCGTCGGGACGCGGCGCAATCCGATCGATCAGATCGCAGATGGTCGCGACCGTCGCGAGCACCGAATGGCTTTCGCGCGCACTGATGTGATAGGTCGCGCCGATCTGCCCTCGCGCCATTATCGTCAGCAGCGCCATCGCCAGATCGTCGACGTGCAGCCAGTCGCACGGCGCCAGCCCGGCCCCCGCGACCCACACCGGCGCGCCTGCCAGCGCATCCTTGATTGTGGTCTGGATCAAGCCATCATCCGGTTCCGCGGGGCCATATGTCTCCGCCGCGACCGCCCGAACCAACGGTAGGTCGAGGGGTGCGCGGGGGGTTTCTTGCCCGTCCGGCCCTACCACAATGAGCCGGCACTGCTCGCGCACCGAAGGGGCCAGCCCCGCCCAACCCGCCTGCGAGACGTCCGCCAGCGTTTGATCGCCGCCCGTCAGGTCGATAACGGTATCGACCGACTCCGCGCCGAGCAGGGCGAGCAATCCGGCGCGACCGACCTCTCCGGCATCGACGGCGCGAAAGTTTCCGGTTTCGCGGGGCAGCAGCCCTTCGGCATAATGATCGACGCTGATCACCCGGAGCGCCCCGTCGCTGGCCAGCAGATCGCAAAGCGCACCGCCGACGAACCCCGGCCCGCCCGCGATCAAAACCGTCCGCAGCGGCGGTTCGTAGATGACCTTCATCGGCGCGCGCGTCATCGATCAACGCTCCGCGACCGCTTGTGTGCTCCAGGTGACGAACACCGCGCTATTGCCATAGCCAGCGGCGATACCGGCAATTGCTTAAGCTTTCTTACCTGATCGTTACGCGCCGCTGCCCAGCAGATCGACGGCGAAAGCGCGCACGCGTGGGCCGATTTCGGGGTGGTCGAGCGCGAGCGCGAGGTTGGCCTGAATATAACCAGCCTTGTCGCCGCAATCGAAGCGGCGCCCGCCGAAGCGGAAAGCGTGGAAAGGTTGGCGGCCGATCAGCTGCGCCATCGCATCGGTGAGCTGGATCTCGCCCCCCGCGCCCTTTTCCTGCGTCTCGAGCACGCGCATCACCTCGGGCTGGAGGATGTAGCGGCCGGGAATCATCAGGTTCGATTTGGCAGTCCCGAGCGGGGGCTTTTCGACGAGCCCGAGCACCTCGACCAGCGGGCCATCCTCGGTCCCCGGCGAGATGATGCCGTATTTATCCGTTTCCGAATCTGGCACTTCGTAACCGCAGACGATGTTGCCGCCAGTTTGGTTATACGCCTCGACCATCGCCTTCATGCAGCCCGGCTGGCCAATCATCAGTTCGTCGGCGAGGAAAATGGCGAACGGCTCGTCGCCGACGATATCGCGCGCGCACCACACCGCATGCCCCAGCCCCATGGGCTCTTGCTGGCGGACATAAGCGACTGCGCCGGGTGCGAGTCGGGTCTGATGCAGGATGTCGAGCGACTTGCCGCGATCGCGCAAGGTCGTCTCAAGCTCATAGGCGATGTCGAAATGGTCCTCGATCGCCGATTTGCCGCGCCCGGTGACGAAGATCATCTGCTCGATCCCCGCCTCGATCGCTTCGTCGACCGCGTATTGGATCAGCGGGCGGTCAACGACCGGCAGCATTTCCTTTGGCAGCGCCTTGGTCGCGGGCAGAAAGCGCGTGCCCAGACCGCCCACCGGGAACACGGCCTTGCGCAGCGGCTTGATCGTCATGCGGGGAACTCCATCGGCAATAGCATAAGCGCTTGCGCCCATGTTCGGCAATTGCGGCGGGAATATGAGGACGACAGCGTTAGCGCGGCTTTAAAGATGGCGCGTTAGGACACGCCCATGTCGATCGCTCCCGCCAAAATCCTGATCATCTTCGGCACACGCCCCGAAGCGATCAAGCTTTTTCCTGTTATACAGGCGCTTGCAGTGCAGTCCGGCCTTGCAGTGCGAACTTGCGTCACGGCGCAGCATCGCGGGCTGCTCGATCAGGTGCTGAGCATCGCCGGCATTGTTCCCGATATCGACCTCGACCTGATGGAGCCGGGTCAGACGCTCGACCGGCTAACGGCGCGCCTGCTGACCGGGCTGGGCGATGTGATGGACGAAGAGCGGCCCAACCGCGTGATCGTCCAGGGCGATACGGCCACCGCCATGGTTGGTGCGCTCGCGGCCTATTATCGCAAGGTGCCCGTCAGCCATGTCGAAGCGGGGTTGCGATCGGGCGACATCTACCAGCCCTTTCCCGAGGAAGTGAACCGCCGCATCGTCGCGCCGATCGCCGACCAGCATTTCGCGCCGACGCAAACCGCCGCCGATGCGCTGCTGCGCGAGAATATTGCGCCGGAGACGGTGCACGTCACCGGCAACACCGTGATCGACGCGCTACTCGCGACGCAAGCGCGGATCGCCGCCGACCCTGCCCTCGCCGCTGGTCTCGACCCGCTGGCTGAGCGCTTTGCGGGCAAGCGCATTGTGCTGGTCACCACCCACCGGCGCGAGAATTTTGGTGGCGGCATGGAGAACATCGCCCGCGCCATCGCGCGCATCGCCGACCGCGACGATCTCGCGGTGATCTTCCCGGTCCATCCCAATCCCAATGTCGTGTCGGTGATGGATCGCATCCTCGGCGACCGGCCCAATATCGCCCGCATCGACCCGCTCGATTACCCGCATTTCATCCGCGCGCTGGGCATGAGCCATATCGTGCTCACCGATTCGGGCGGCGTGCAGGAAGAAGCGCCTGCGCTCGGCAAGCCCGTGCTCGTCATGCGCGAGACGACCGAACGCCCCGAAGGCGTCACGGCCGGCACCGCGCGGCTGATCGGCACCGATGAAGACCGCATCGTTTCCGAAATCTTCACCCTCACCGACGATAACGCCGCCTATCAAGCGATGGCGCGCGCGCACAACCCGTTCGGCGACGGCCACGCATCGGCACGGATTGCGGGGATCGTTGCACATGGTTTCGGGCGCTGACCTAAAAGTAGCTGTCATCGGCCTCGGTTACATTGGCCTCCCCACCGCCGCCGTCATTGCCCGTACCGGCGTCGAAGTGCTCGGCATTGATGTCTCGGAGCATGTCGTCGAGACGGTCAATTCGGGCAAAGTTCATATCGAGGAAGTCGATCTCGACGGCCTCGTCTCGGGCGTCGTCGCACGCGGGCATCTGCGCGCATCTACGCTGATCGAACCCGCCGATGTGTTCGTCATCGCGGTGCCGACGCCGTTCAAGGACAATCACCAGCCCGATATCGGCTATGTGCTGAAGGCCGCCACCACGGTGGCCGCCGTGCTCAAGGCCGGCGACATCGTCGTGCTCGAATCGACCTCGCCCGTCGGCACCACTGAACAGGTCCGCGACCTGCTGGCACAGTTGCGACCCGATCTGAAAATGCCCGGCAAGAGCGCTGAACTTGCCGATGTTTCGATCGCCTATTGCCCTGAACGTGTGCTGCCGGGGCGCATCTTGGTCGAGCTGATCGATAATGATCGCGTGATTGGCGGGATCACCCCGCGCTGTGCGCGCAAGGCTTTGGCCTTCTACCGCCGCTTCGTGCGCGGGGCGTGCGTCACCACGACGAGCCGCGCGGCCGAAATGACCAAGCTCACCGAAAATGCGTTTCGCGACGTCAACATCGCCTTTGCCAACGAACTCAGCCTCGTCGCCGACAGTATGGGCGTCGATGTGTGGGAAGTCATCCGCCTCGCCAATCGCCACCCGCGCGTGAACATCCTGTCGCCCGGCCCCGGCGTCGGTGGGCATTGCATCGCGGTCGACCCCTGGTTCCTCGTCAGTGCAGCCCCCGAACAGACGCCGCTGATCCGCACCGCGCGCGAAGTCAACGACGGCAAGGTCGCGCACAGCATCGCCCGCGCCGCCGCGCTGATCGACCAGCACCCGGGCCAGCCGGTCGCGTGCATGGGCCTCGCCTTCAAGGCCAATATCGACGATTTCCGCGAAAGCCCCGCGCTCAAGGTCGCCGCCGCGCTCGCCGAGCGTTACCGTGATCGCATCCGCATTGTCGAACCCTATGCGCAAACATTGCCGCGGGCCTTTGACGGCACCGGCGCGACCTTGATTGATCTCGATGACGCGATCGAATGCTGTCCGGTGATGATCGTCCTTGTCGACCACGAAGTCTTCAAATCGGTGCCGCTCGATGAGCGCGCGACCAAGGCCGTGTACGACACGCGCGGCATCTGGCCCGATCAGCCCGCGCCCGTGGCGCCCGCCGCCGACCTCCGCCTCGCCAGCTAAGCACGCGCACCCCGACAGCGCTTGTCGCTCCACTGCCTTTGTGCAATGGCGCCCGCGACGGGGTAGCAAGGGAACGCTGGTCGATGGACGCCGCTCGGGCTCGCAAGGGCCTTATCGCCGATCAATCGTCGCGCGCCCGGTCCCCGCGCCTATCCTCCCGCGCCGGCAGCTGAGCCCAGCTTCCCGCCACAGCATCGAGAGCGCCGATGACTTCCGAAACTTCGCGACCCGTTGCCCTGATCACGGGCATCACCGGCCAGGACGGCGCCTATCTCGCGCAACTGCTGCTCGAAAAAGGCTATCAGGTCCACGGTATCAAGCGCCGCTCGTCATCGTTCAACACAGGCCGGATCGAGGACATTTATCAGGACCCGCATGTCGAAAATGCGCGCTTTGTGCTGCACTACGGCGATCTGACCGATTCGACGAACCTGATCCGCATCGTCCAGCAGGTCCGCCCGACCGAAATCTATAACCTCGCCGCGCAGAGCCATGTCGCGGTCTCGTTCGAGACACCCGAATATACGGCCAACGCAGACGCGATCGGGACGCTGCGCCTGCTCGAGGCGATCCGCATCCTTGGCATGGAAAAGACCTGCCGCTTTTACCAAGCCTCCACGTCGGAGCTTTATGGCCTCGTCCAGGAAGTGCCGCAGCGCGAGACCACGCCTTTCTATCCGCGCTCGCCCTATGCGGTGGCAAAGCTCTATTCCTACTGGATCGTGGTCAACTACCGCGAAGCCTATGGGCTTCACGCCTCCAACGGTATCCTGTTCAACCACGAAAGCCCGCTGCGCGGCGAAACCTTCGTCACGCGCAAAATCACGCGCGCGGCGGCCGCCATCTCGCTCGGCAAACAGGAAAAGCTCTATCTCGGCAATTTGGGCGCCCAGCGCGATTGGGGCCATGCCCGCGAATATGTGCGCGGCATGTGGCTGATGATGCAGCAGGAACAGCCCGATGATTATGTGCTCGCAACCGGCGTGACGACCACCGTGCGCCAGTTCGTCGAATGGGCATTCGAGGATGTCGGCATCACGCTCGAATGGCGCGGCGAAGGGATCGACGAAAAGGGCTATGCCGCCGACGGTCGCTGCCTCGTCGAAGTCGATGCGCGTTACTTCCGCCCGACCGAAGTCGAGCTCCTGCTCGGCGACGCCACCAAGGCGCATGAAAAGCTCGGCTGGAAGCACGAAACATCGGTGCGCGAACTCGCGCGCGAGATGGTGCAGGCCGATCTGCTTGTCATGCAGTCCGCACAGGTGATGAAGGAAGCCTGAGATGACGCAATTGGCGGGCAAGCGCATCTATGTCGCCGGGCATCGCGGCATGGTCGGCAGTGCGATCGTGCGGCGGCTGGCGGATGAGGGTTGCACGGTCCTGACCGCGACCCGCGCCGACGCCGATCTGCGCGATCCGGCAGCGGTTTCGGCCTGGTTCGCAGCCAACAAACCTGATCTGGTGTTTCTGGCCGCTGCCAAGGTCGGCGGAATTCTCGCGAACGACAATTTCCCGGCCGACTTCCTCTACGAAAATCTGATGATCGCCGCCAACGTCATCCACGCGGCGCATCAGCATGACGTCGAAAAGCTGCTGTTCCTGGGATCGAGCTGCATCTACCCAAAGTTCGCGCCCCAGCCGATCACCGAGGACGCGTTGCTCACGGGCCCGCTGGAACCGACCAACGAATGGTATGCGGTCGCCAAGATCGCCGGGATCAAGCTCTGCCAAGCCTATCGCAAGCAGCATGGCCGCGACTTTATTTCGGCGATGCCCACCAACCTTTATGGTCCCGGCGACAATTACGACCTGAACAGCAGCCATGTGCTGCCCGCCCTTCTCCGCAAAGCGCACCGCGTGAAGACCGGCGAAGCGGCGACGCTGCCGCTCTGGGGCACGGGCACGCCGCGCCGTGAATTCCTGCACGCCGATGACTGCGCCGATGCCTGCGTGTTCCTGATGCAGCAATATTCGGGCGATGAGCACGTCAATGTCGGCAGCGGCGAGGATATCGCGATCATCGATCTCGCCCGGCTGGTCTGCGCTGCTGTTGGCATCGAGCCCGTCATCGAGCTCGACCCGACCAAGCCCGACGGTACACCACGCAAGCTGATGGACGGCGGCAAGCTGCGCGCGCTGGGGTGGCAGGCGCAGATCGGTCTTGAGGACGGTATCGCCCGCACCTACGCCGATCTGCTCTCAGGCGGCGTGTTCGACCCCGCCTGACCGCGATCAGCCGATCTTGTCGAAGCTCGGCGACGCGAACAGCAATTCGCTGCCGTTGCCGGAGGGCGGTGCGGCGGCTTGCAGTTCGATCGATATCGCAGGGCAATCGGCGGGAATATCGATCTCGCCTTCGGTCGTCTTGACCGCGCTTTCGAGCGCGACATCGGCGCCCCAAACCAGCCGCTGATCGAAACGCGCGCCGCAGCGGATCTGCCAATGCGCGGTCGCCGCGCCGGCCCCCGTGGTCAGCGATTGGTCCGCGCGGAAGCGGTAACGCCCGGGGGCCACCGTCAGCACCTTGCGCGCGACAAGGCCGCTCGTGCCCGGATCGAGCCGGACGTTGAGCTGGATGCGATTGCCCGTCTCGGCCTGCTCAAAGCCGAGGGTCGCACCGCTCTGCGGGAACAGCTCCCAAGTCAGCGGCGGGAAGCGCGCGTCGGTCGTGCTGCGTGTGAAGCCTGCGGTCCGAAGCGTCGCCGGATCGGCGCCCGGCAGGCGACGGTGATAG
Organism: uncultured Stakelama sp.; assembly: GCA_964449575.1. Taxonomy (GTDB): domain Bacteria; phylum Pseudomonadota; class Alphaproteobacteria; order Sphingomonadales; family Sphingomonadaceae; genus Sphingomonas. The sequence goes on along the minus strand of CAYUYZ010000009.1, from coordinate 63,325 downwards.
GCAATCGCATCGCGGATATAATCTTCGGTCACCAACCGACGCAGCAGCTCAAGCTCAAGCGCAGCATATTCGGGCCGCTTTGGCATGCCGCCCGCCCGCGTAAACATGCCCGCGATTTGCCCCGGCTGCGTGCTGTTACGCACCGCGAATCGCGCCCAATCAGCCAGCCAAGGCGCCGGCTCGCGCACATAGGGCACAATCGCCGACCACAGGGTGGCGTTTTCAACGGCCTTGGTGAGCACGGGGAAAAGGACTTGCTGGCTTTCCTCGCGCGTGCGCAGCGCGGTGTCGTAATGGCGCAGCGCGCCCGCCACATCCTGGCGCTGCACCGCCGATTCGACGAGCCAAAGCTGCGTTGTCAGGTCGCGCCGCCCGAGCTTGTCGCCGACCTCAAACGCCTTGGCTGCCGCCTTGGGATCACTCACGCTTCTTGCCAGCCCGATCAGGCGCAGCGCATCGGCGTTCAGCGCCAGGCCGGCCAAACTCGACTGCGCGAGCGCCACGATCTTCGGACTGGCGACGCTGTCAACGCCGCCTTCGGCGATTAGCTCGTCCGCACGTGCGGCCAACGCCACGGGATCATGCGCGTCGATGGCCAGCGCCGCCTCCGGCTTGCTGTAATGGGTCGCGTTGACCAGCGCCGTCGCCATGCTGACCCCCGCGAGCACCACGCCCGCCGCGCCGATCAAAAGCTTGCCGATAAGACTGCTCCCCAGCCCGCGTGATCGACCAGGCGCCGGTCCCCGCATTGTCAGGTCAGGCCCGCTCGGTCGCGTTGGTCAGCTGGCGTTCGCTGCCATAGCCGTAGCCATAGCCGTAGCCATAGCCGTAGCCATAGCCATAGCCGTAGCCGAGCGCCTCGCTCAGCTGCATCTTGGTCAGCACGCCCCCCAGCACCCGGCCATGGGCGTTGCGCAACCGGTCAAGCGCTGCACTGATGCCGCGCGCCGACACGCCGCCAGCCTCGATCACATAGACCACGCCGTCGGTCGCCCGCGACAGCAGCGGCGAGTCAGCAAGGCCGAGCACGGGCGGTGAGTCGACGATCACATGGTCATAGACCTGCTTGCCGAGCGCAATGAGCTGCGCGGCCCGGTCGCGGCTGAGCAGTTCTGCGGCGCTGGGCGGCAATGGCCCGGCGGTCATCACGTCAAGCCCTTCCCATTTGGTCCGCCGCACCAGCTTTTGCCAGTCGTCGTGACCCGACAGATAATTGCTGAACCCGACCTTGTTATCGATGTCGAAGAAGAACTGGGCCGAAGGCGAGCGCATGTCGGCATCGATCAGCAGCACGCGCTTGCCGGTCCGGGCCAAGACAACGGCGAGCGCAAAGCTGGTCGTGGTCTTGCCTTCGCCGGGCCGGGTGGACGTGACCATGAACGATCGCGGCACGCCCTGATCGGTCGAGAACGCCAGATTCGAGCGGACCGTGAGATAAGCCTCCGACATGAACGACTTGGGATCGGACACGAGTTCGATGACGTCCGATTCCTCCGAATTCGGAATCGACCCGAGCAGCGCGATGCCGAGCTTGCTGACGTCGTTGGGCACCCGCAGCCCTTCGTCAATCTGGTCGAGACCGAGGACCACCAGGCCTGCAACGGCCAGACCCGCCACGAGCGCAATCGCCAGATTGAGCGGCAGGTTGGGCGACGAAGGCGCCGTCGGCGGCTCGGCAACATCGACAATGCCGATGTTATTCGCCGCGACTCCGGCGACGCCAATCTCCTTATAGCGCTGGAGCAGGCCGTTATAGAGTTCGCGGTTGGTGTCGACGTCGCGCTGATAGATGTTGTACTGGATGCCCGCACGCTGCTGTGTGTTCAGCTGCGCGGTCAAGCCCTGAACCCTTGCCCGCAGCGACGATTCGCGCTGGACAGCGCTCCGGAATTCGGCCCCCGCGTCACCGCGCATCCGGCTCTCTTCGCGCGCGATTGCCGAGCTCAGCGAATCGATCTGCTGCTGGAGCGCGCGCGCGGCGGGATATTGGGGTTCGAACTGGACCATCAGCTTGGCATAGTCGCCCTGCGCTTCGGCCCGCCGCGCCCGCAACGTCGCAACGGTCGCATTTGACTGATCGGTGATTGAGCTCGCCCCCGATGACGCTCGGGCTTCTGCCGCAACGCGATCGGCTGTCGCCTGCGCGAGCGCACGGTTGAGCGCATCAAGTTCGTCAGCAACAAGCGTGCGATCAATCGTTGTCTTGCCGTCCTCACTTTCCGTCTTGGACAGGGCAACGATGTTGTTGCGCGTCGCATAATTGACGAGGTCAGTTTCGGATTTCTGCAGTTTGACCCGCAATTCGGCCAGCCGTTTGTCGAGGAAATCCCGCGCATCGGCCGACGAATCGAACCGGCGGCGAATACTGTCGGCAATGAATTGCTGCGCCCAGCTATTGGCGATCCGGCTCGACAGTTCGGGCGATGCGCTGGTGTACTGGACGTCGACGAGCGACGAGCGCGCGATCGGGTTGATCTTCACATGCCCCAGCAGCACCCGGGTCGCCGTGCGCAACAATGCCTTGCGTTGATTGTCGGTGCGGATGCCGTTGGAGCGTAACCCATCCAGCTTTGCCGGGTCGATCCCGTTGGCGCGGTAGAAGGCCGGATCTTCGCTCAGCCGCAAGTCGCGGACAACGCGCTCGGCGACCGAACGCGCGCCGAGCAACGTATATTGCGTCTGATAAAATTCGGGATCGATCCGGCCATTGTCGGCCTCGACGCCTGTGACATTGGTGACACGCTTCTGATCGCGGCTGATCTCAAGGCGCGTGCTGGCGGTATACTGCGGCGTCAGCAGCAGCGTGATGATGACGCCAATCACCAGCGCGACCGCGATAATGCCCAGAATGACCCAGCGCCAACGGACGATCAGCCGCCAATATTCGAGCAGCAGCGGCGCGGCTCCCCGTCCGCCACCGCCACCGCCACCGCCATCTTGGGGAAGCAGCGGGATGGCCGGAAGAAAGCTTTCAGGCGCCTGCGCCGGGAGATTGGGCGTGTTCATCAATCAATACTCAATTGCCGGGCCGGAACTCAGCGGAAAAGGAGAATCAGCGGCGTCGTAATCAGCGGCGAGGCCGCGATCAGGTCGCGGAAAAGCTTGCGCGCCTGCGAGTCGCCGACAACGACCACGTCGTTCGCGAACAATTCCGGGTCGCCATAGGCGCCCTTACGGATCGCCCGCAGATCGTAGAGCGCGGCATATTTCTTGCCGTCGACGGTGCGGAACACCACCACTTCGCTTTGCTTCGCGTCCTGGTTGAGCCCTTGCGCCGTGGCGACCGCGCGGATCAGCGTCATCTTGCCGATCACCGGATAAAGGCCCGGCTTGATGACCGCGCCATCGACAGTGATCAACTGGCTGAAGGTTTCCTCCAGATTGACCGTCACCTGCGGATTACGGATCGCCGCGTCGCGCAAGCGCTTCTGGATGATCTCGGCGAGTTCGTTGGGCGCCTTGCCCGCGGCATCGATCGAGCCGACGAGGGGGAACGCGACCCGGCCCGACGCGTCGACCTGAACCGTCCGTTCCTTCAGATCATCGATACCGTAAACGTCGATCCGCAGCTTGTCATAAGGGCCGATCAGATATTGCCGCACGCCATTGGCGAGCATGCCCGCGGCCGGCACCGGCAACCCCGTCCCCTGGACGACCGACACGTCGGGCGCGCCGCCGATCTGCGTCTTCCCCGCGCAGCTAGCGAGCGCGAGACACAGCATTGGCAGAACAATCGATTTTCTCATCAGTGTGTCTCCGGGTCGGACAAATGGGCGGCTTGGTGTCATGTCTCACTCCGCCGACGGCTCGGCATTCCCTCCGACGAACCCGCAGACATCCACACGGCGCATATCACAAAAACGCAGGCGATGGCGGGCGCGCGCAGGGGATAATCGCCAAGGCTGGCCAAGCCAAGCACGAACATTGCAATCGCCCCCGAACGCGCAATAGCATTGCCAGGCATGTCGCGCGCGCCACGCGCCAACAATTGGGCGACGCGGCGCCCCCAAGCGATCAGGGCAAGCACCAGCATGATGCCGCCGATCAGTCCCGTTTCGAGCAGCCACTCAAGCACGTCGTCATGGGCGTGGTTTACGTAGTTATACCCCAGCAGCGCGGTCGGCTCACCCGCCTGATAGACCTCGACGAAGGAGCCAATGCCCGAACCGACCGGGAAATACTGCCACGCGAGCTCGACGATCGGTGCCCAGATATGCCAGCGCAACTCGTCGTCGCCGGCGGTACCGAGCAGGCGATCAATCGATTCGGACCGCGCGAACATTACGGCCAGTGCTATCACGGCAAGCAGGATCGCCAGCACCAACGCCAGCGTCAGCCACCGGCGGCTGATCCGCCGCTTGGCCTTGGTCTGCCGCGTGTCGATCGTCATCACGAGCGGTAACAGTGCCAGCGACAGAACGACAAGCAGCAACCCCGCCCGCGATCCGGTCATCAACAGGATCAGCAAGCCCATCACACTCGCCGCTACCGCTACCCAAAGCCGCAGCGCCGCTAGCCGCCGCGAGCGGCCATCGCCCCGCGCCACCAGCGCAACGAGCGGGAGCATGGCGGCGATCAGCACCGCAAAATGGTTGCGATTGGCAAACAGCCCCGTCGGCACGCCGCGGCTGTTGACCGGATAGAAATAGAGGAACGACGCATAGCCGCTCGCCACTTGGGCAACGGCGAGCAGGATCGACAGCGCCACCAGCACGAGCACGAATGGCGCAAGTTGGGTTCTCCGCTCAGGCGATAGCTGTACCGCCAGCACCAACGCCGCTGTGGGGACCAGCAGCGCGAAGAATGCGTTCACTGCCCGCCACGGCACCAACGCAATCGGGCGCCAAGGCTGAGCGATGCCCCCGGCCTGCGCGGCTTCGACGGCGAGCGAGCGACCCGGCAATGCCGTCCAGATCGACGGCGGCAACGGGATGAGATGAATTACCACCAGCGTGAGCATGGCCAGCGTGCCGAAAAGCAGACTCGGGTAGCGTGCGAGATGATCGCGCGACAATCCGAGGAGTCCGATCGCGAGCGCGACAACGGCGATGGGGCGGAGCAGCGCCAGCGTCACGACATCGTCGCGCGAGCTGCCGCCAAAGAAAAACGCCGCGCACAGCAGCAGGACGAGCGTCAGGAACGCGTAATCGTCGCGCAGCGAGAAGCCCGGCGTCCGCTTTGCGGTTTGCGATCTCGCCACCTGCTGCCTCCTTACCCCGTCGCCTACTTCAGCAGACCCTTGCGCCGCATTTCGTCGAGCGACGCTTCATACGCGCTCGCCGTTGCCCCCATTGCGGTAGCCCAACCCACGAATTCCGCAATGCCGCGTTCGAAATCATACGCCGGGGCAAAGCCGAGCCTGGCCGCGATCTTGTCCATCGCTGCATAATTATGCCGAATGTCACCGATCCGGAAATTGCCGCTGACGCTGATCGGCACATCGGCGCCGATCAGTCGCTTCAGGGTGTCAGCGACGGTCATCACACTCACGGGAACGCCGGTGCCGACGTTGAACACTTCGTTCGCCGCCGCCGGATGCGTCAGCGCGAGCGCGGTCGCAGTGACGACATCTTCGATATAGACGAAGTCGCGGCTTTCGGTGCCGTCTTCGAAGATATTGATCGGCTTGCCCTGCATCATCAGGTTCGAAAAGATCGACAGGATGCCGGTATAGGGATTCGACAGCGACTGACCCGGCCCGAAGACATTCTGGTAGCGCAGAGCCACGCCCTCGATGCCAATCGACGGGCACACCGTCATGATCAGCTGTTCCTGCACCTGCTTGGTGATGCCGTAAACCGATGCCGGGTGGATCTTCGAGTCCTCATGCGTCGCGACCAGCTCGAGCGGGGTCGTGGCGCCGGGATATTTCACCTCGAAATCGCCGTTCTGCATGTCCTCGGCCGCACGCGCGCCCGGGTAGACATCGCCCAGTTCGGCCGAGCGATAGCGGCCCTCGCCATAGATCGAGCGCGACGAGGCGACGACGATCCGCTTTACCGAATGCGGGGCGTTGGCGAGGATATCGAGCATCAGCGCGGTGCCGCCGACATTGACCGCGTTATAATGCTCAATCTGGTACATCGACTGGCCCGTGCCCGTCTCAGCCGCAAGATGGACGATCGCTTCTTGCCCCGCCAGCACTTCGGTCATCGTCGCGCGGTCGGTGACCGTACCCTGCACGAACCGCACCTTGCCCTTGATCGCGGCATAAAGCGGCGATGCCTCGGGATCGGCGCCGTGAACCTGTGGTGACAGCGTGTCGAGCACGGTCACGACATGCCCCTCGCCGATCAGCCGCAGCGCGAGGCGCGAGCCGATGAAACCGGCGCCGCCCGTAATCAGGATATTGGCCATGGTCGCGTCCCTATTGCCGGATCAGCTTGACGGTCTGGTCGATATTGCCGCGCGACGACGCGCCGAACACCACCGACTGAATGTTCAGGCCGTTGATATACTCATAAGCCTCGGGCGCGGGCACCGCGCCAGACGCGAGCGTCGACATCGCCATGATCTGGTATTTCGCCGGATCATTGGTGGCGAGCAGCGCTTCATAGTCAGCGCGACCCGGCGACATCAGATAGCCGATCTTGTTGACCGACGCGCAGATCACGACATCGTCGATGCCCCATTCTGTGAACTTCGCGCGCAGGAACGGCAAGTTCTGGGTGATGAACCCCGGAATCGCGCCATATTTCTTGCGGATGTGCTTGCAATATTCGACGAAAGGATCGGGCACGTCGAAGCCCAGAATGAGGTCGACGACGATGTTCTGCAGGAACACGACCCGGACATCGAGCCCCTTGAAGATCGCCATTTCCTGATCGACCAGCATCTTCATCAGCCGCATCGCGTCGAGCGACACCGTTGCCATCGCGCCTTGCGCGATCTTGCCGAGCGCCGACATCGACCCTTCGGAAAAGAGCACGCTCTGCATCGCGCCGACCATGCCCTTTTCGGCGACGAGATTGGCGTATTTGTGCGGATAAGGGATCGACGGATACCAGGCGAGCGCCGGATAGCGGCTGGCGTTGGCGCGGAAGCGGTCGCAGATCGCCGCCGCGCGGTCGTTCGAATTGAGCATGATCGCGCGGATGCCCGCGTCGAACGCATTTTCATAAACGCCGAAGATATTGTCGAGATTGGCGAAGCGCTCGGCCTGCGCCTGCGCCTTGTCCTGCGACATGTGGTTGATGCCGAAGAACTGATTGTCGCCAAAGACGATGCGGTCGATCGGGGTCATGCCTTCAGCTCGCTTTCGGTCTGCTGCCAGTCGGCGAACATCGCATCGATGATCGCCAGCGTGTCGGTCGCGTCGGCGAACGAGCAGCGCGTGGCGCGGCGCTCGCGGATCGCGGCGACAAAATCATAAAGCTGCGCGGTGAATTCATTGCCGCGCAGATAAAAGGGCACATTGTTGAACAGGTCGGTGATGTAGAGCTGGTTCCACCCCGGCCGCAGCCCCCATTTCTCGCTCCCGGCTTGCGAGAACACCTTCATGCCATGCTGGTCGGCCTGGATTTTACCTTGGTCGCCGAAAATTTCGAGCTTGTTGGTCGGCTTGCGGAAGCTCGCGTCGCTCCAGTTGACGTAGAGCGTGCCCGCGACTCCACCGGGATAGAGGAACGTCGATGACACAATGTCCTCGACGGCCTTTGAAAACACCCGGTTGAGCGCGGTGCCCTTCACCAGCGCAGGCTTGCCGAACAGGAAATTGATCAGGTCGACCGCGTGGCTCGCCATTTCGTAGATCGCGCCGCCGCCATTGGCATGCGTCGAGCGCCAGCCCTCTTCACCCTGCTCGCGGATGATCGTGCTCGAATACATTTCGGAGCGGAAGCGGACGAGCTTGCCGACCACCCCGTCGGCGACCATTTCGCGCGTCTTGGCGAACACGTCGTTGAAGCGATTGACATAGCCAACCTGGTTGACGAGCGCGGCACCGTCGAACAACCGCGCCAGTTCGGCGCCCTCGACCGCTGACAGCGTGAAGGGCTTTTCGACAAACGCATGCACGCCAGCGGCCTGCACTGCCTTCAAAATCTCGAAGTTCACCTTGGGCGGCGTGCACACCAGCACGGCGTCAACCCGCTCGCCCTTCAGCAGCGCGGCATAGTCCTTGTAGGTATTCACCTTGGCATATTTGCCGAGCAGCTTGTTCATGACGATCGACGGATCGGCCGTCGCGGTCACTTTCACCTCGGGGTGCGAGTTGATGATGGAGTGATGCGTCACCCCCATGCGCCCCGCGCCGATGATGCCGATGTTGAGCGGTGCGTCGGTCATGCCGGATGCCTTTTGATACCGATGAGTGCCAGCAGCAGGTGCCAGAAGAAGATACCGATGTTCGGATAGCGCTTCAGAATCTCGGGCCGCTGGATCGTGCGGATCAGCCAAACGAGCTTCAGCTTCCACCAGATCGGCGCGACCGATTTCTCGCTGCCCGCGAACCAGTCGAACACGCCGCCGATCGACACCGCGAGCGCGGCGTCGATCTGGTCGCGGAACTGATACGCCCATTTCTCCTGCTTCGGCGCGGTCATGCCGATGAACAGCACGTCGGGCTTGAAGCCGTTCACCGCTGCCAGCATCGCCGCATTATCCTCGTCGGTGAAAGCGGGCTTATAAGGCGGCGACAGCGAGCCGACGGTGATGTTCGGATATTGCTTGGCGGCCTGCGCGTGGATCGCGTCGAGCGTCTTTTGCGACGCGCCGAGGAAGAAAGCACGCCCGCCACTTTCGTCCAGCCGCTGCATGAAATGGTAGAAGACGTCGGGGCCCTGGTTGGGCTTGATCGTCTTGCCTTTGAGGAAAATCCCCGCCAGCCCGAAATAGACACCGTCGAGCACCAGATAGTCCGCCGCTTTCAGCGCTTCCCAGAACAGCGGATCGCCGGTGGCGATGCCATAGCTGTTCGGGCTGATCGTCGTGACCGTGCGGCACGGGCGGACGATCGGGATCGTCGCCAGATCGGCGTCGAAGACACGCAGGCCGAATACCTCGACCTCAGGAGGCCTGTTTTCGCTCATCCCGTGCACAGCGTTCACCCGCGAAAGCTGTTGTTCGCAAAGATCGGGTCGTCAGCCCGCGCAAAGAACAGATCGACCTGCCAAAGCGCACCGTCCGACGCACGGTTGAGCACGTCGACCAGATTGAACACGCGAAACCCCTTGGGCTCGAGATAGGCAATCATCTCGTGGAACAGCAGCGTGTCGGGCGTGTGGCGGAAGTTATAGGCTTCCATCACCATATACTTGGTCTCGGTCAGCACCTTTTCGGCGCTTTCGAGGATCGGGCGCTCGAAGCCGTGGGTGTCGAATTTCAGGAAGAACGGTCCCTTCATGCCCCGGGTTGCCGCGATGGCATCGACCGAATGCACGGGCACCGTGCGCACTTCACCCTCGCGACCATGAACGCTGCTGCCATCGAGGTCGGGGGTCACTGCGAGTTCGACCGTCCCGCCATCGTCCTTGCCCGCAACCGCCAGCACATAATCATACCGCGCGTTGCTGTACTTCAGGCGCTTCAGATAGGGTTCGCGCTCCTTGAGCGGATCGACACCGACGACCTGCGCCTGCGGAAAAAGGGCGAGCGCCATTTCGCTCCAATGGCCCCGCGCCGCGCCGAGATCGATGATCGAATTGATGCCGTGCGACCGCGCCGCGATCAGCTTCAGGATCGATTCCATGTCGATGCCGCGACGATAAAGCTGGACGCCCGCAGGTGCCAACATCGTGTTGGCGAGCTTGAGCAGCTGCTTTTTCATAGATCCCCTTTGGTCGGCATGCGCGGTCCCCGCCCTGCGCCCGACCCGCTACAGGGGTTGTCCGATGATGACAAGCCGATCGCGGGCAAGTTTATGCTGCACTGCATTGCGCGCCATTTTGAACTCGCATATGGGCGTCGAGCGGTAGTGACGATGCCTCGTTCAGGGCTTATCCGAACGTCACGCGAGCGAGAAATCGCGGGCTTGGGCGATCACGCCTTCGCCATGCGGGCAGGAAAAAGCAACGATGAAGATTCAGGCGCTCTCTCATGCTGGCCTCAGGATTGCGGCTGGTGGCAAGGAATTGATCTGCGACCCGTGGCTGCTTGGCAGCTGCTATTGGCGGTCGTGGTGGAACTATCCGCCGGTACCCCGGGCGCTCGTCGACTCGCTCAAGCCTGACTTTATTTATATCACGCATATCCACTGGGATCACTTCCAGGGGCCTTCGCTGAAGGTGTTCCCCAAGGAAACGATGATCATCCTGCCCTATGATCGCTACGATCGGATGCGTCGCGATCTGAACAGCCTTGGCTTTCACAACATCGTCGAGCTGCGCAACGGCGAGCGTCGCGAGCTGGCACCAGGATTTGCGATCCGCAGCTATCACATTAACCCGACCATCACTGACTCCGCGGTCGTAATCGAAGCTGACGGCCATGTGATCCTGAACGCTAATGATGCCAAGCTTGCAGGGTTGCCGCTGCGGCAGTTGCTGGCGAAATACCCAAAGATCGACTTTTGCTTCCGCAGCCACAGCTCGGCGAACGGACGGGTCTGCATAAAGGTGACCGATGAGCCCGACGTCGTCGTTGATGACAATGACCATTATCTGCGCGCGTTCAGCCTGTTCATGCAGCAGGTCAATCCTCGCTATGCCGTTCCGTTCGCGAGCAACAGTTGTCTGCTGAACGACGACGTCTTCCACCTGAACCACCTCGTCCAGACACCACATATTGCGAAGGAATATTTCGACCGGTTTGCCGCTGAAACGGGACTCAAGACCAAGCTTCAGATCATGCTGCCGGGCGATAGCTGGGACAGCGAAACCGGGTTCGACCTGACGACCGAAGACTGGTTTGGCAATCGCCAAGAGCGCTTGATCGAATATCGCGACCGTGTTCGTCCGACCCTCGATCGGCAGGCCAAGATCGAAGCACGCGTCAAGGCGCCCCGCAAGGCCGTCATCGACTATTTTACGGCCCTTGCTCGCAACACGCCGGGTTGGCTGGCCGGCAGCCTGCGCCAGGAGCAGGTCCTCATCATTTCGCGCTCCGAAGCCGAAACGATTGGCTTTGCTGTCTCGATGAGTGACAAGAGCGTCACCGTCGTCGAGGTGGACGATTTCGACAATTACGACATTCAGGCCGATTTTCCGGCACTCATCCTGCTCCAATCCGTGCGGATGAATATGTTCGGTCACGCCTTCATTTCGAAGCGCGCGCAATATCGCGCATCGCGGCGCAACCTTGGCGCGTTGCAGCGCTTCATCTTCCTGCTCGATCTCGCCGAATGCGAATTGCTGCCAATGCGCACGCTGCTGCAGTGGCGCACCGTGAGGGCGCTGCTGCCGCGCTGGCGCGAAGGGCTACTTTATCTTCAGGTGCTGCTCAAAATGCGCAGCGGCAAGTCGCTGCCGGATATCGAAGAAGAACTGCTTGCCGCCTGAGCCGAGGTGGTTTGCCCGTCAGCGGAACAGAATATCCTCGACATAGCCGTTGCGGATCCGGCGGTCATGTGGCCGCCCGATCAGCGCCGCGCATTCGAGCGATTCGACGATAATGCGCGACACTCGGGGATAGCGCGCAAAATCGACGCTCTTGATAAGCGCGGTCTCCAGACCCTCGATGTCGATCTTCAGGATGATATCGCCCGACGTTTCGGCCACCGCCGCTTCCAAGATGTCGACGAAGCCCGTGATCTCAACCGTTTCGGTCCCGGCCGCGTCGGCATGTTCGATGAGCGAGGTGTATTTGCCGTCCTCTGACCGGAACAGAACGCCGCCACCGGCTTCGGTGCCGACAGCCTTCGCAACCACCCGAACGCGGTCGCTATATTGCGCCATGTTGCGGCGCAGGAAATCGAGATTGTTCGAGTCAGGCTCGAAACAGGTCACGGTATTGGCGGAATGGCGCGTCAGGAAAAACGTTGCCGCAACACCGATATTGGCGCCGATATCGAGGAAATGGTGCGACCGGTCTTCAGTGATGGGGTAGTCGCGTCGACAGAACACGCTGAACGCTGTCTTGAGGCTTTCGAAATTGCGCAAATGGATGATCGCCGGCCCAATCGGCGTCCGCACCGTCACCTGATCCAGCGGTGTCTTGGTCAGCACAGCCCGCAGGACCGTGGCGGGATCAGCGAATGCACCGACGAGGCGCGTCATCGCGCTCCAGTTATAGACATTCGCGAACATGTGCCGTCCCCATCTCTCAAAGTTGTCGTTCCGGCGCGAAGCCACGTCGCGGACGCCCTTGCCCTGATCGCTGCTGTCAAGCAACCGTTGGCAAATGCCGTAACCGAAAAATGCGGCGGTCGCCCCCGCCATCGCGGCGCGCGCAGACGGCGCGGCCGTCAGAGCTTGAGCCCCTCCATCGAGATATTCTCTCGGATTACGCGAGCGGGATTACCTGCAACGATACAGTTCGACGGCACGTCGCGCGAGACCACCGCCCCCGCCCCCACGACGACTTCATCGCCGATCCGCACGCCAGCCATGATTGTCGCGCCAATGCCGATGACACACCAATCGCCGATATAGGTGTCGAACTTTTCGCCTACGTAATGACCCTTTGACTTGTAGGGGACAAGGCGGTGGGCGAGCACCGTCACGCCAGAGGTCAGGATCGTGTGTGCGCCAACGTGCACGCCGCGCGGGTTGACGCGTGACAGATTGAGGCCGCGCTCGATCTGCGCGGTCGGATGAATATCGTAGCCGGCAAGCCGATAGCGATACCAGCGCAAGCGCTGCACAATGTTGGCAAGTTGTTGCCTCATCTCCCCTCCACCAACGTCTCAGCCCAACGGTCAACGGAAAATGCCGCAACATTGAGTTCCGACGTGATTGGCGCGTCCAGAAACTCTCTAATCTCTGAAAAATCATAGTCTTTTACGACGAGAAATCGGTCCGGTCGATAAAATGGCTCGTTCAGGACGCGCGCATTTTCGGTAATGATCTTGCGGCCGGCACACATGTTCTCGATAAAGCGCATCGTGTAGCCGGACTGCTTATGGTTGGCGAAGTCGAAGCTCGCACGCGAACGTTCAATCAGATCGATGATCTGTGCAAAGCTCAACGATGCGCTGGTAACGCCCGGCATATGAGCGCCGTGCCGCCAAAGCATAACACGACCGCCGGGATTACATTTCAAATGGAATTTGGTAGCAATGCCCCGCGCCTCACAATAATCGAATAACCGCTTGAGCGCGTTGAAACGGTGCATCGTTCCAATCGTCCCGACGAAATAGATATCATAATCAGGCTTCTGGTCATGACGGATGTCAAAATAGGCCGGCACCGCAAACAGCGGCAAATAATCTACGCCAAGCGCCTGAGCGTCTTGCGGGTCGAAGGTCGCGACTTTGTCGAAGAAACTTCGGTAAGGCCGATAGTCATGCGTGGCGATCGAATCCCAGTTGTAGAGGACAAAACGGGCCTGTGGCTGGGTTTGCTTGAGCGCGGCGATATTCTCGAACGAGAATTGATGGACCTGGATAAACAGCACGACGTCATAGGATATGGTCGCCGTCTGTCGGATAATGTCGGCATGATAGCGATCAACCCGGGCGCGATAGCTCGCCTTGCTGAAGCGCTTTTCGGTTTTTGACCAGAAACCAATGTCTTCGATTGGGTGATAATCAACCGCAAAACCCAACCGCTCATAGGCAGCCCGAATTTCGGTGATGTAGCTATAGAAGTTAATGCCGATCAGCAGCAGCCGCTTCATGCCATTCCTCCGGAATTAACGGGCGCGATAGGGCGTCATCGACTGAACAGCCTGCAGCCGAGGCGTCATCAGTAACCCTGAATAGACAATCATCAGCACGAACGGCGTAAAGAACAAGGCTTCAGAGCTAAGCGATATTATCATGATAGACATGAGAATCCAACGGTTCGATAAGAATTTTTGCCTAAAGAGACCAAACAAAAAAACAAAGGCCAGTGGTATACCAATCGAATAGAATAATGTCAGTACGCCATTAGAATTGGGTCGCTCCGAGATATTGTCATCCGAAAGATCGGATTCTAGATATCCGACCTTACCCCCGACTTCAAAATAGCGCTCATAATCAAAACCAATACCGGTAAGCGGGTATTCGCGTATGACTGCGAGCCCCGTAAACAGATCATATTGTCTGGCCCAACTCGACCCTCGCCCGTCGCCATAGAATTTGTCGCTCAGGTTTATCGCCGCGTACAAAGCGACAGGCGCCATGACGACGGGCAACAGCATCAGCACGATGATTTTGCCGCGCGGTGACGCAGTTTTCATCCACCTCAGCAATGCCGCAGCATATATAACGACCAGTACCAGCGCGCCCGATGTAGACTGGGTTGCAATGACGCCGAGCGTCCCAATGACTGGATCCCACCAACGCCCTCGCACAACGAACAGGCTGATAAAAAGGTAAATATTCAGATAGAGCTGCAAAACGCCGGGTTCAAAGAAGAAACCGTCAGGCCGCTTGATCAAGACAGTATCGCCGGAAAAATCATGAAAGTTAAAAATCAGCAGCAGGCTGTGAATTTCTGTTTCTTGAACGACAAAAACGCGGAACAGTCCGGGTACAACTAACGCCAATAATGGAGTTAATATTGCCTGAATGGCCATGAAACGCCCAAGCGGGAAATAATCGATCGCCAGCTGGTTACGAGTTCCGTCGAGATACATGGCCAGCATCGCGAGACCGGTCAGGAAATTTGCGTAGCGAATAGCAAGGGCGCCAAGCTGGAAACCGCCCGCAGCCAAAAGCACGTCGGCCGCAACGACGAGCAGCAGCAGCCATATCCCGAGCAACTCATATCGAAAAATTTTGAATGGCCCGGCAACGGCGGCTGACAGCAACAGCACGCCCGCCATCATTGGCAATCGAGGGAAAAGCAACAAGCCCCCACTAATCACGATGCCCAGAAACAGCGCTGTCTGGCGTGCCAGTTGGCGCCATGGAATGGCTCGCGGAGCGCTGATCGGTGGCATCATGGCAGTCATGGCATGAATTCTCCATCCGGCGCAGTCCGCCGCCACTGCTGCGTATCCGCGCAATAGCGCTTGAGGACAATGGCAGGCGAACCGGCGGCGACGCAATGGTCAGGCAGGTCGCGCGTGACTACGCTATTGGCGCCGATCACGCATTGCCGACCGATCGACGCGCCGATGACACACACATTCTCGCCGATCCAGCTGCCGTCGCCGATCGAAACGGGCGCGAGTTTGCGCAGCTTTTGGTCGCGAATCGGCACCGCAGGGTCGACAAATTCATGCGCGTTGTCGGCGACGAAGAACCGGTCGGCGATCAACACCGACGCGCCGATCTCGATCTGGTGCGTTGCGATGATATGCGCGTGATTGCCGATCTGCGTGCGCGGGCCGATGCGCAGCACGGGGCTGTCGCTATGCTCGGGCAACACCGCGACATAGGCGCCATATTGCAGCACTGCCTCGTCATCGAAATGGCAATAGCGCGCGCCGACGATGCGCAGCGGCCAGATGATGCGTGCGCCGCGCCCCAGCCGCGCAAAACTGCCCGTCATCAGCCGGTACACCAGCACCGACGCATAGTCGCGGAGGCGAAAATGGATCATTGTGCGATGCCAGCCCTATCCCGCCACGGCGTCGAGCGAGACAGTTTTGGCGACGGTGGTGCCAATCCCGGCGCCGTCGCACACTGCTTCAACCACGCGGGCGATATTCTCGGCCGAATAAAGCTTGTCGTTGGGCAGCGGATTGCCGGGGTAGGAATATTCGACCATCGACGCGACAAACGCTTCGATATCGGCTTGGTCGACCCGCGCCTGCTGCTCATTTGGCGTGCGGAGCATCTGCTCAAGCTCCTTGAAGTCGCGAACGGCATCGATGCCAGGAATGACGTCGTAAAAAATCTTGCCAAGCACATAGACTTTGCGCCCGATGGCGGCGGCTTCCCAAGCCAGCGTGCTGGTGAGCGTCACCACCCGCGTCGCGCGCGCGAGCACGGCGCGGCCATGGACCTCAGCCGGGATGAAATAGAGCCCCGAGAACTCGCGGCGCAGATCCCAGAATTTGCGGCGCAGCAATGATCCCTTGTCGACCGGATGCTCCTTTACCGCCAGCACCTGGTTGGGGCCGAGGCATTTCAGGATATTCTCGATCGTCGCCGCCTGATTGGCATAGAAGTGCGACATGTAGTTGAGCGTCGCCTCGGGCTCCTGGTGGAGCGGGTAGAAGATGACTTCGCGCTCGCTGGGGATATCGTCGAGCCGGTCGTAGCGGCGCCACAGGCTCTTGAGCGTTACCGACAGCCGCTTGCCATATTCCTCGGAATAAAGCTCATAGCGGAAGCGGCCATCGAGGCGGTTCATCAGCGCGCGACCATTCCAAAGCGCCCATTTGACGATCGCTGCCACAATCGGTTTGAGCGCGCGCCGCCCGGCCAGATTCTGAACATAGGACGGCTTATAGTCCTTGCGGTTGAGCGCGACCATATACTCGCGGGCAATTGCCCTGGACTCGGCGCTCGGCTCAAGCTTGGGCAGCAGCGTGCCCGAAATGCTCATCGGGTCGGGCATCCAGTAGAACAGGTCGTCGGGCAGACAGTTCATCCCCGCGAGGTACGCGATCGATCGCTTGCGCGCCTCAATCAGCAGCACTTCGGAAATCTCGATCGCGACGAGCTCGTTGACGACGGCGGCGGGTCGATACTCGTCGAGCAGGTTGGCCCAAAAGGTGATTTCCTTGCCGAGGATCTCACGGCGCTGCGCATGATCGAACCGCCCCAGGAAGCGGTCGGCCATGAACGAGGTATAGAGATAATTGTCAGCCACCTCCGCCGCCGCAAGCCCTGCGAAATCGCTCTCGAAACAACCCACGACCTTGCCACCGCGCCGCTCGACTTCGCCAATCTCGCGCTCGGTCATCGTCACAAACAGCGCGTCGTACCGGTCGCTGGTCAGCGTCGGGAAAAATTCGGCCTGATACGCGCGGGCAAAGAAGATGATTGTCGGTTTGGCCATGATGTCATCCGCTCCCGTTCAATCCGCAGCGCGGCCTCGCTGCCCGTCGCGGCGCCTTAGCCCGCTCGTTGCAGTGCGGCAACCGGCCTGGACGCTATTCGACTTCGGCCACGGAAAGCGCGCCGCCGCGCCGCCTCAGCCCAACGCGAAACGCGCGCGCATTGTGTGATAGGCGCCAATAGCCGATCACCAGCACGACGGCGGTGAACGCATAAACGCCCGATCGCAGCAACATCACGCTTTCGAGGCCGAGCCGTTGGCCAAGCGCCCAGCTGCCGTAGAGCCCGGCCGCCGTCAGCACCATCGCGCCGCCAAAGGCCGCGAAATAGAAGCGGAAGCGCATCGTGACATTGTAGATCATCGCAAACGGCGACGAGAGCGTGAATAGGATCAGCCCCGGCGCGACAAGATAGACATAGGGCAGATCGGGCACGTAGCGCGGCAGGGTCAGCCTCGTCAGCGGCTCGGCCAGCGCCACGAGCACCAGCGTTACCAGCGCGCAATAAACCAGCGCGACGATCAGATACTGGCGGATCGCATGCGACGGATCGCCCCTGTCCTGATGTGCGCGGATGATCTGGGGCAGGAACAATTGGTCCAGCGACGTCGGCACCATCTGGAACAGCGTGATGAACAGGAACGCCAGATACAGATGCCCCAGCGCCGGAATGCCCAGCGCTGCCGTCACATACCAACGCTCAAACTGAAAGCTCAACTGGACCAGCAGACCAGACAGGAACAGCATGAACCCGGCCCGCAGCACGTGGCGCACCAATGCGCTTGGCCAGAGCAGACGCGTCGGCAACTGGCGGGGTTCGTAAATCGCAACCGCCAGCACGAACGCCGCCGGCTGGCCGATCACGGCGACCAGGCACGCCACGAGCGGATCGACCGGGATGAACAGCAACGGTACGAGCGCGCCCAGCGACGACCAAAAATTGATGCCGTTCAACCGTCGCAGCCGCCCGGCGGCGATCAGCGTGTTGGTCATCCAGGTCCGCACCAGCGTCAGCACGCCGCCGACGACCCCCAGAAGTGCCACCAGCACCGTCGCCGGCCCGTTGACGAACGCCAGCCCAATCCCTGCAGCCACCAGCGACACCAGCGCGATCAGCGTGAAGCTGGTGTAAATGAGATTGTTGATTCGCGCCGCCTCTTCGCCCTCGGCCGCGCAGATCAGCCGGAAGCCGCCGTTGAGGAAGCCGAGTTGGAGCGTCGATACCAGCAGCACGATCGACTGGAGCAGCGCCGCAAGCCCGAGTGCGCGGTAATCGAGCACCTGCATTGTCACATAGCTGCGCCCGATCAACAGGATGTTGACGGCCACGTTCAGCACGACAAACATCTGGCGCTCATTGGCCAGCGAGCGGCGGGCCAGCGTCAGCAGATTGCCGGGATGGATCATTGCAGGTCGCCCGACCAGCACCGCAAGCGGTGCTACGCGGCGAGGATCCGGCGCAGATAGGCTTCGCTCAAATCAGAGCGGAGCGTCTGCGCAGCCTCAAGCAGCGCCGTCTTGTTATCACTCACCAGCGGTACCGGCGCGATCATCGGCCGATCGGTGTTGAAGGTGACGAAGATCGCAAGGCGCGGCGTCTTGCAGCGGCTGCCATAATGATAGCAATTCGCGGCATCGATCCACACCGACTCGCCGGCCTCGCCATAGAAGGTGCGGTGGGTGCCATCGCCCAACTCGCGCGCAAATTTGTCGTCGGGGATGCGGCGAATGATTGGATAGGCGGCAATGCGCTGGGTATCGACGCGGTCGACGAAACCGAAAGGGCCATGCTCAGGCGCGGTCACGTCGTTGACATAAGCGACACAGTGCAGCGACTTGGTGTCGCCATAATCCTTGTGCCACATCTGGCTTTCGCGCAGCGGGCCTTCGGTCGGCCACGAATAGAGCAGCTGGAGGCTGTCGAGCAGGAAGCGCCCGCCGAAATAATCATGCGCGCGGTCGAGCACTTCGGGCGAGAAAGCAAAGCGGACGATCGGATTGTCCGCCGTCATATCTTCGGCGCGGATGAGGTTGGTGAAGGGATGGCCACCGTGCGTCGGCTTCACTTCGGCAATGCGCGGCGCGTAGAGTTCCCGGATCGCTTCGATCAGATCGGCGGGCACGCGCGGCCCCTGCGCGTGGCCGACGGTATCGAGCTGTTCGCCTTCCTTAGTGCGGCCAAGCGCGGTCGGCACCGGCTGGAGATAGGTCCGTGCCTTGCCGGCATAGCGGACCGGCAGCAACCGCCACCGCAGCATCTTGTAGGTATCGCGTGCTAACTGCATGGCTCGCCCCTTAGCGAAATTGTGCTGCGGACGCGAGAGGCTTTGCAGCCGGGCCCTCAGGCATGATTTGCCCCGGTGCGCGCCCAGATCACCGTATCGGGATCGGTCGCCGACAGCTGCACGATCGCCGAACGTTCGCGGTGCGATTGGACGATCGCGAAGCTGATCGCCTGGCCGGTCAGGATGTCGCGCTTGTTGCCGCGGTTGGCAGCAAGCGCATCGGCGTCACCGGCCAGACAGGCAGCGAGTTCGCTAATCGGGGCAAACACCCCCTCCCCTGCGACAGGTTCAATCGGGCGCGATTCGGCGACCAGATACGGATTGCCCGGGCGTTCAATCAGCAAATCGGTGCGCCAGCCGTCATTGCGCACAATCAGCTTGCCACCGCTGCAGGACAGTTCGAAGTCATAGCCCGGCGCGCGGTCGATATGCCCGGCCAGCCCGCCCTCAAACCAGATGGTCGCGGCACCGATCACTGGATCATTGGCGATGATCGCGGACGTCTCGCCCTGTTCGACCCCGAGCAGCCGCGCCTGCACGCCCTCAACCGCGCGGCCTTGCGCCGCGAACAGGATCAGGTCGACCGTGTGCGGCTGCACCCAATAGAGAGCGCCGGGGCCAAAGCTTGCGCGCACGTCGAGCAGCTCGCCCAGCTCGCCCGAATGCGCGAGCGCAACTGCCTCGCGGTAAATCGCGAAATAGCGGCGGATCGCGCCATAGGTCGCAAACACATCGTCGCGGCCAAGAATGGCTTCAAGCCGACGCAACTCCGCCACCGAATTGCAGAGCGGCTTTTCGATATGGAAAGCGCGCGTGCCCTGCGCGAACAGCGTTTCGATGATCGCCGCGCGGTCGATGGTGCGGGTGGCGATGCCGACCAGATCGGGCCGCACCTCGCGCGCGAGCGCGTCGACATCGGTATAGCCCGCGGTGACGCCATATTGGCCTTGCGCGCGCGCGAGACTGTCGGGGTTGGCGTCACACAGCGCCGCGAGCTCGAGGTCGGGATGTGCCGTGATTGCCTCGGCATGGGCAAGCGGGAACCAGCATGGCGCCCCGATCGCGCGCATCGTCGCGCTGGTGAAGGCGCCCATCCGCCCGCATCCGATGACCGCTGCCTTCACGCTGCATTCCAATCGAGCAGATAGGTGACAGGATCGTCCTTGCGCGCAATCAAATCGCGATAGGCGTCCTCAATGCGCGCCGCCGGATAGCGGCCCGAGATGATCAGCGACGCATCGAGCAAGCCGGCATCGATCAGCCCGGCAATCCAGGCCAGATTCGCGCGTTCGTTGAAGCGCAGGAAGCCCCGGCTGTCGGGCAGCTCAGGCGACATGCCGACTGCCTCGATCCGCAGCTGCTTCATGTAGAAATACTGGCTGTCGAGCGGGTTGAACGACGGCGCTGGCTCGCCCCGGCCCGGAAACCCCAATACCGCAATCGTGCCACGGGGTCCGGCGAGCCGCAGCGCCGCTTGCCAGTCATCCCAGCCGCCAACCGTCGTAATGATCACGTCCGCCCCGCCCGGCCCCAGCCGCTCGACAAGTGCTGCTTCCTCACTGCGCGGAAAGACGCCGCTTGCCGCCATTGACAGCGCGCGAACGGCGGCGGCGCCGTGGCTGGAGATGGCATAGACATCCGCCCCGGCGATCGCCGCCATTGCGGTGCTGGTGAGCCCGAGCAGCCCGAGCCCTTGCACGACCACCTTGTGCCCCGCACGCACTTCAGCGCGCAGCACCGCATTGTAACCGAGATGGTAGAGATAGCTGCAGGCCGCATAGCCCGCATCGGCCTCGGTCGAGAGCTTGAGCAGCACCGCATCGGCACTGGTCACGAAATGGCTGCGATGCGAGCTGAAGGTCAGCACGCGGTCGCCAGCCTCGAAACCCTCTGCCCGACTTTCGATCACCTGCGCGACGTTGCAGTAGCCTTGGAGCCGCGGATAGGGATTGCCCGGCCGCAGCGGCGGCAACCCCTTGTAGGCAGCCAACTCCGTCCCCGGGGAGATCGCCGACACAATCGTCGCGCACAGCAACTGCCCGTCACCCGGCGCCGCCAGCGCTTCCTCGCGCAACGCGAGCGTGCGGGGGGCGTCGAGCCAGACCACGCTCGCGGTCGTTGGCGTCATGAGCGTTGCTCCTGCATTGCTTTGGCCCCTGCGGGCAGCCCATCGGAGCTGCCCGCCGACTGGGTCACTGCTTGGCAGCGACCAGCCACATGTTCGACGACAGCCCGCTTGCCACCAGATAATCCTGGAAAGCCTGGCCCTGCGCATCCCATTCGTCGATCAGGATCTTCTTCAGGAATGGCTGGCCGCTGACATCATATTCGCCCGACAGGATGCGGTTCCGCACCAGATCGGCATCGAGCTTACCCGGGGTGAAGCTTTCGAGCACCGTCATGCCGCAATCGGCGAGCAGCTTTGCGAGCGAGGCGGGGTTGAAATAGTTGATATGCTCATGGTCGACGGTGTTGCTCACCGGGCCAAGCACTTCGACGTCGAACCCCTTGCCGTTCGGGCAGGTCAGTACCATCAGCCCGCCCGGCTTCAGCAGCCGCGCCATCTGTTCGACGAAACCCTTGGGGCTGAACAGATGCTCGATCACTTCGAAATTGGCGACGAGATCAAAGCCTTCGCCTTCCGACAGGTCGATATGCTCGATCGGCTTTTCGATCACTTCGAGGCCGCGCGACCGGCAGGTTTCCGCAAGCGCAGGGGTCGGCTCAACCGCGACGACCCGGCCGAACACGCCACGCGACTGCACCTCGGTGCAGAAGGTGCCGAAGCCCGCGCCCACTTCGAGCAGCGACTGCATCGGGTTGTTGTACTTCTTGCAAATCTCGATCACGCGGTCGACGCGCGGCACGAAGATCTTCTCGCGCCGCACCGCTTCCGATGCCGGGAAAATCACGTCGTTCCAGAAGGCATAATTGGGCGAATCGCGATAGAACCAGTCGAGGACGTCCGACGAGGGGCGCGGATTGACGTAGAAAGTCTCACATTCGGTGCACTCGTCATAGCGAATGCCGTTCTTCTCGAACTTGAAGGTGCGCGAGGACGATCCGCATGCCGGGCAATCGACCGTGACGAATTCATCGTAGCGCGAGAGCATCCGGCCAAGGTCGATCATCGCGACGACCTTCTGCTTTTCCATCAGGTCGGCGGGGCGGATTTCCTGCTCGGTAAGGGTAGCGCTGGCCATTATCGATCCTTCTTGTATTTTTCCTGCGCGTCGATCGGCAGGTGAACGGGTCCGTAGGCGGAGGGCGTGCCCCACAGATTGTCTTTCCACCACTCGCCGCCTTCGATCCACCAGACGCGGGGGTCGCGGAAGGTGTCGGCAGTGGCCCAGAATTCGTCTTCGCTCATCCCGACATAGTCGAGCCAGAAATAGAGGTCCTTCGAGACGACCGAGTCGTACTTGCGGACCATTTCAATGCCTTCGTCCCGGTTCATATAGCCGGTGCGAATGTCCTTGCAGCTATGGTCGGTGGCGCGGCCATAGCCGAATTTGATGAACTTCAGCAGATCATGCGCGCCATTCTCATAGCGATCGTCGAGGTTCGACGCGGTGCGATAGGTGCGCTCGAACGGCGTCTGTGATGGTTTCCAGTCGTACAGTTCTTCCATCAGCTTGGTGTGGACGTTCGGGTCCCATTTGAAGAAATTGCCGATGTACAGCCCGCGCACGCCGGTCTTCAGAATCTCGTCGTCGGTCGGGTATTTTGCCCAATCCATGTCGCGTTCGGATAGCTTGTCGACCGGATCGTCGAGCATGTCATACCATTCGAACCCGCGCAGGCCATGTTCGTGGCGCACGCGCGCGCTGAATTCGACGAAGTCGTCTGGATCGAACATGCCCGAAATGTCCCAAGCCACTTCGCCCCAGATGATCAGCGGGATATTGTACCGCACCGCCATCTTGATCGGGTAAGTGAAGATGCCGCAATGGGCATGCCAGTTCATGTCCCCCATCTTCTTGAAGCAGATGCGGTTGAGCTTCTTGAGCACCTCGACGCTCGGCCCCATGACGACGTGATCGGCGTCGAACACTTCGCGCATGCGGTCGCGGTTGTAATTGCCCTCAGGCAGGTAATTGTTGCCGTGATAGGTGACGAGCAGCGGCTTCAGGCCATATTCAGCGGCCATGATGTGCGCCTGATAATAGCTGTCCTTGCCGCCGCTGACCGGGATCAGACAGTCATAGGTCGAACCGCTCTTCGCGCGGATTTCGGCGATATGCTTTTCGAACAGCACTTTGCGCTGCGCCCAGAATTCGGGCTTCAGCTCTTCAAAGGCTTCAAAGCTGCGACAGCTTGAGCACACGCCTTCATCATCGACGTTCAGGTTGACCGCCGCAAAGGGATAGGTGCAGCGCGTGCAGTAGATCATCGGTCGGCGGGCCATCGAAACCTCTAATTTTAAACGGTTTTAGATCGTGAATAGGTCGGCGGCGCGCACGTCAAGATTCCGCGCCGTCAGATGCTGTTTGGCCAGAAAAACGCTCTGGTCGCTGTAGTGGAAGATGTTCGCTGCCGCCACCGCGTCCGCGCCGGTCTGCTCCAACCCTTCGGCCAGATGATCCCAGGTGCCGACGCCGCCACACGCGATGACAGGAACGCTGACGGCATCGGCAATCTCGCCAATCAATTCGAGGTCATAGCCCGTGCGCATGCCGTCGCGGTCGATCGAATTGACGAGCAGTTCGCCCGCGCCCCGCGACACCGCCTCGCGCGCCCAGCTAAGCGCGTCAAACTCGGTCACGCGCTTGCCGCCGTCGGTCACGACCATCTTGCGACCGTCGATTTCCTTGAAATCGATCGACACCACCACGCACTGCGCGCCGAATTCGCGCGCCGCTGCCTCAATGAAAGCGGGATCGTCGATTGCGGCAGTATTGATCGCGCATTTGTCAGCGCCCAGCGCCAGACGCCGCTCCATATCCTCAAGCGAGCGAATACGGCCCCCGACCGTGATGGGCATGAAGGCCGCCTTCGACACATCCTCGATAATGTCGAAAATGCTAGAACGATTGGGCGTGCCCAGATCATCGCGGCGCATATCGTGGCTGTCGTCGCGGCTGATATCGAGATAGATCAGCTCGTCCGACGCCCATTCGCTCAGCCGCTTGACGGCGGTGATCGGGTTGCCGAGATTTTGCCACTTCTTGAACTGCTTGCTCTGCACGAGCCAGCCGTTGCGCAGCAACAGAACGGGGATCAGGCGCCGCTTTTTCATGCCATGGCCAGGAAGTTCTTGGCGAGGCGAATGCCCGCCTTCTGGCTCTTTTCGGGGTGGAACTGCACCCCGTGAATATTGTTGCGACGCACAATCGCGGTGAAATTCTGGCCGAACTCTGTGGTCGCGACGACATCAGCGTGGTCAGCCGCGTCGAACGCGAAGCTGTGGACGTAATAGAAATCAGGCTCACCTTCGAGCCCGTCGAGCAGCGGCGTCGACTGATGCGCGGTGATGTTGTTCCAGCCGATATGCGGCAGCGGCAGGCCACCGGTTTCGAGCTTGCGCACGGTACCGCCAATCCAGCCCAGCCCATCATGCTCACCAAATTCGGTACCGACATCGGCGAGCACCTGCATGCCGACGCAAATGCCGAGGAAGGGCTTGCCCTGGGCGCGGACGGCTTCGCTCACTTCGGCGACGGGCAGGCGTTCATTGATCTTGCGCATCGCCGCACCAAACGCGCCGACGCCCGGCAGCACAACATGGCTTGCCGACGCGACGCGATCAGGATCGTTCGAGATCGCGACGTCGTCAGCAATCGAGCTGAAGAGGTTGTACACCGACTTCACGTTGCCCGAGCCATAATCGAGAATGCAGACCTTGATCATCGCCCCCTGTTGATGCTCGCGCCGCACCGCAGCATAAAGCCGCGCGCCGTGTCGCTAGGGCGTCCGCGTAGCAGACGCAATCCCATTTTCAAGTTTCGCGCAACCGCGATCAGGCGATCAGGTCCCAATCGACCGGCGTGCCCGGCGTCACCGAACGCGTAACGCGCTTGCCGAGCATCTGCTCATAGAATTTGGGCGGCAGCCCGAAGCCGGGGCGGACAATGCGCATATTGTCCGCCGTCAGTGGCTCGCCGACGGCAATGTCACGCGAGACATAGAGCGAGCGACGATAGGCGCGCGACTTTTCCTCGGCCTTGGTGCCGCCGAAGGTGACCTTGCCAACGGCCTGCCACGCACGCTCGGTCTCGACGCGGAGCATCTTGAATTCAGCGGGTTCGAGCGAGAAGGACGAATCGACGCCGCCGTCCGCACGCGCGAGCGTGAAGTGCTTCTCGATCAGTACTGCGCCCATCGCCACCGACGCGACCGACACACCGCAGCCCATGGTGTGATCCGACAGCCCGACCTCGACGCCAAAGCTCTCACGCATCGCGGGGATGGTGACGATGTTGGTGTTCTCAGGCGTGGCGGGATAGGTGCTGGTGCACTTCAGGATGACGATCTGGTCATTGCCCTGCCCGCGCGCGGCGCGGATCGCTTCGTCGATTTCGCCCATCGTTGCCATGCCGGTCGATATGATCATCGGCTTGCCGGTGCGTGCGACCTTTTCGATCAGCGGAATGTCGGTGACTTCGAACGACGCGATCTTGTACGCGGGGACGCCCAGCTCTTCGAGGAAATCGACCGCGCTGTCGTCGAAGGGCGTGCTGAAACAATGCATGCCGTGGGCAGCCGCGCGCTCCATGATCGGCTTGTGCCAATCCCAGGGGGTGTGCGCTTCCTCGTACAGCTCATAGAGCTGGCGGCCGGCCCAAAGGCTGTCAGGATCCTCGATCACAAAGCCCGGCGCGCGCACATCAAGCGTCATCGTATCGGCGGTGTAGGTCTGGAGCTTGACGGCGTCGGCGCCAGCGGCGGCGGCGGCATCGACAATCTCGAAAGCGCGGTCGATCGACTGGTTGTGGTTGCCCGACATCTCCGCGATCAGATAGGGGCGCGCGCCGCGCCCGACTTCGCGTTCACCGATTTTCATGTGCGTCTTCCTTCACCATCGGCGTCACCGCCGACTTGATCCAATGCCCGGCGTCCATAGCGGCATATCCCGCCGACGCGAAGAGGCGTGCCGAGCCAATATTGCCATCGAGAACCTCGGCGACAATATCCTTGCCGCTCGCCCCCGCCGCCTCGCCCGCCAGCAACATGCTGCGCCCGAGCCCCAGCCCGTGCAGCGCCGGATCGAGATAGAGCGACACCTCGGCCCGACCGGCATCCAGCGCGTCAAACCGGATCACCCCGATCGGCACCGAACCGATCTGGGCAATCAGCAGGCGCCGGTCGGGGTTCGCGAGCGTGCGCTGAAACCAGCCGAGATGGGCGTCCCAAGCGATCTCGGCGCTATCGCGCGAGACGGCGCGGGTCGCCGGATCGTTGC
The DNA here is from genome assembly GCA_964449575.1 of uncultured Stakelama sp. Taxonomy (GTDB): domain Bacteria; phylum Pseudomonadota; class Alphaproteobacteria; order Sphingomonadales; family Sphingomonadaceae; genus Sphingomonas. The sequence continues at coordinate 36,664 of CAYUYZ010000009.1, read as the reverse complement.
GCCAGCGCCAGGCAATGTCGGCATCGTCAAGCGTCGCGGGCCGCACCCGCACCGAGTCGGCCATCAGCGCCAGCGCGACGCGGCGCGCGCCGAGGCCATCCACCAAGGCGCGCGCCTTTTGCGCCATTGCCGCGCGCTGCGCCGGATCAGCAATCAGCGCATCCATCGCCGCAGCAATCGCGGGCACGTCCATCGCGCCGAGCGGCTGCGTGGTCGCGATCACGCCCATGGCCGCCAGATCGGGCACCACCGCGCGTTGATTGTCGGCAACCACCAGCAGCAGGGTGGGCGCGCCAATGCAACAGCGTTCCCAACTCGCGCCGCCGCCCGCGCCCACCTGCAAATCGTGCCGCGCGAAAAAGCCAGCGAGATCGGGCAGGTCGAGCGCCAGCGTCGCACCCGGCCGAGCCGCCACTGCTGCCTGGAGTTCGGGAAGATTGGGGTTTTGCGCGGTCGACACGATCTCGACGGGGCCCGTGAAGCTGCTCGCGCCGATCGCCTCGATCACGCGCATCGAGGCGTTGGCGCCGTCGATCCCGCCCATGAACACGCCGATGCTCGCCACGCTCTCACGCGGGAGGTAGCGCGGTGCCTCGGCAAAGGCAGGCCCCAGCAACGCGAAGCGAGGGCCACCGAGCAGGCGCGTCCGATCCTTGAGCCGTCCGGCATATTTGGCGCCGTGATCGGGCACGTAATTGTGATCGACGACCAGATCAGCCGCCAGCGCGCGGTCAGCAAGGTCGTCGATCACCGCAACACGACAACCTAGCGCCGCCCGCGCCGTGCGGTGCCAGCGCGCATCGAAGCCATAATGATCGACCACCACCCAGTCGGGCGCCCAGGGCGCTAGCGTTACCGCCGTTTGGGCACCATCGACATCGGCCGCAACGCCCGCCCAATGCGCGTGCGGCACCGCCGGATCGGGCGCGGCGAGCTCGCTTGGTGCGGGCAGCAGCTCGCAGCGATAACCGGCGGCGCGGACCATCGCGCGGGTATCGAACCCTAGATCGCGGGTGACGAAGCGGACTTCGGCCCCCAGCGACCGCGCGTGATAGGCGAGCGCCAGACAGCGGCGGATATGCCCGCTGCCGATCGCCACGGACGCATCGGCGCGGATCGCGATCTTCATGCGTCCGGCATCGTCGCGAGCGCCTGGTACAGCGCCTCGGCGCGCAGCCAGTCTGCCGGCGTGTCGATATCGATCACGCGCCACTCGGGCAGGATGATCGTGCGGCCATTTGCGTGAATGTTCAGCCCCGACAGCCAGGCATCCGCCCTGCCCCAGTAGAATTGTCCGGCATCGTGAAAGGCAGGCTCCAAATCCTGCGTGCGTGTGGTCGCATGTTCAGGCTGAAACGGCGCGACTTGGCCATCCTCGTCCCGGCGGAGCGCCCGCTGGATCGGCGACGGAAAACCGGTGACGGGGAAACTATAGCCGTCACCTCCATGCGCTTCGAGCAGCGCAAAGGCGGCAGCGATATCGTCCCCCCGGATGAACGGCACGCCGGGATAGATGCAGCAGGCATGATCGATGGTCAGCCCTTGCTCACCAAGCGCGCGAATCGCATGCGCAATCACCGGCACCGTCGGGGTGATATCGTCGGACAGGTCGGCTGGCCGCCGGAAGGGAATTTCGGCGCCATGACGCGCGGCGATCTCGGCGATCTCATCGTCATCGGTCGACACGATCACCTTGTCGAACAGGCCACAGGCCAACGCCGCTTCGATCGCATAGCCGATCATTGGTTTGCCGGCGAACGGCTTGATATTCTTGCGCGGGATCCGCTTGCTGCCGCCGCGCGCGGGGATGACCGCGACGCGCAACCGATCAGCCAATCAGCTCGGCGACCGTCGCCACCACGCGCGCCTGCTGATCTTCGGTCATCGCCGGGAACAACGGGATCGAGATGGCGCGGTCGTAATAATGCTCGGCGGCCGGGCAATCACCGCGCTTGAAGCCGAGCTTGCGGTAATGCGGCTGGGTGTTGATCGGGATATAGTGGACATTCACGCCAATCTGCGCCGCACGCATGCCCGCAAACACATCGGCGCGCGATGCCGCGCAATCGTCGCCGAGTTCGATCGCATAAAGGTGCCATGCCGATTCGCGGTCCTGCAGCCGCACCGGCAGCCTGATCGGCATGCCTGCGAACAGCTGGTCATAGCGATCGGCAAGCTCGGCGCGGCGGCGCTGCCAGGCGTCGAGGCGGCTCATCTGCGACAGCCCGAGCGCCGACTGCATGTCCGTCAGCCGATAGTTGTAACCGAGCGCGACTTGCTCATAATACCAGCCGCCCTCGGACTCGCCTTCCATCTGGGCAGTGTCGCGGGTCATGCCGTGCGAGCGGAGCAACCGCAGCCGGGTCGCGATCGCATCATCGTTGGTCGTGACCATCCCGCCCTCGCCAGTGGTGACGATTTTCACCGCGTGGAAGCTGAACACCGTCGCATCGGCAAAGGCACTGCCAACCGGTTCGCCCAAATAGCTCGCGCCGGTTGCGTGGCTGGCATCTTCGAGGATTTTGAAGCCGTAACGGTCGGCGAGCTCGCGCATTTCCTTCAAGTCGCAAGCAAGGCCCGAAAAATCGACCGGGATCAGCACGTCGGGCAGCCGGCCTGCGCGGTCGGCGGCTTCGAGCTTGGCCGTCAGGGCGGCGAGCGACATGTTGCGCGTCGCCGGATCGACATCGACAAAATCAACATCGGCGCCGCAATAAAGCGCGCAATTGGCCGATGCGATAAAGCTGTTGGGACTGGTCCATACCAGCGACCCCGGCCCAACCCCGAGCGCGAGGCACGCGATGTGGAGCCCTGCGGTTGCGTTCGACACGCCGACTGCATGCGCCACCTTGTGCCGCGCGGCAAAAGCCGCCTCGAACGCAGGGCCAGCCGGCCCTTGCGTCAGAAAATCGGAGCGCAGGATCGCGGTGACGGCAGCAATGTCGTCCTCGCTGATGTTCTGGCAGCTATAGGGAATGAAACTCATCGCGAACCGCCTTGCCTGCTTGCCGAAGCCTCAATCGATCGTCTTGCCGGTCACATGCTCGTCGATCAGCGCGCGGATTTGCTCGACCGTCAGGAAATCGGTGTTGCTGCCGCTGTTATAGGCAAAGCCATGCTCGACCGGGGTGCCGTTGTTGCGCGCGCAATAATCTTCCATCGTATAATGCGCCGACACCGGCAGGATCGCGTAATAGGCGCCCAGATCGACCGTGTTGAAGCTGTCCGAGGAGGTGATCATTTCCTCGTGGATCTTCTCGCCGGGGCGGATGCCGATGATTTCCTGCCGCGCCTCTGGGGCGATCGCGGTCGCGACGTCGCCGATCCGGTAGGACGGAATCTTGGGGACGAGCAGTTCGCCGCCTTCGGCATGCTCGATCGACCACAGCACCATCTCCACCCCTTCCTGAAGCGAGATGTTGAACCGCGTCATCCGCGGGTCAGTGATCGGCAGGACGCCCGAGTCTTTGCGCGCGAGGAAGAACGGGATCACCGACCCGCGGCTGCCCATCACATTGCCATAGCGCACCACTGAGAAGCGGATGCCGCGCGAGCCCTGGATGTTGTTCGCCGCGACGAACAGCTTGTCCGAGCACAGCTTGGTCGCGCCATAGAGGTTGATCGGCGCCGCCGCCTTGTCGGTCGACAGCGCGACCACGCGCTCGACCTTTGAATCGAGGCAGGCCTCGATCAAATTCTGGGCGCCGAGCACATTGGTCTTGATGCATTCAAACGGGTTATACTCTGCCGCCGGCACCTGCTTCAGCGCGGCCGCATGGACGACGACATCAATCCCTTCGAGCGCGCGCCGCAGCCGGGGCTCGTCGCGCACGTCGCCAATGAAATAGCGGATGCCGGGATATTTGGTGTCGGGGAATTGCTGCGCCATTTCGAACTGCTTCAGTTCGTCGCGCGAATAGATCACCAACCGGCGGACGCCGGGATAGCGTTCGAGCACGGTGCGCACGAAAGCCTTACCGAACGAACCCGTGCCGCCGGTGACGAGAATTGACTTGTCGTTGAGCATGTTTTTTTGATCTCGCGTCGCTGTTCGCGCGGAGCGGGCGTAGCCCCCCGCCAGTGGTCGGAAAAGGAATGAGAGCGACCCCCTCAGAAGCGGCGGACCACCCCCAGGACGCTGCCCCCGCGCCCCATTAGCCAGCACCGGTCGCTTAGGCAACCGGCGCGGGCCGATGCTGCTATTTCGCTATTTGGCCCCAAAGCCGGTTAAGACGATCCCGAGCGTACGCAGCACAATGAGCGCATCGAGCCATGCCGAGAAATGCTTGATGTAGAAGAAATCATAGTGGAGCTTCGTGTGTACCGCATCGAGATCAGCGACATGACCCTGGTTCACCTGCGCCCAGCCGGTGATGCCGGGACGGACGATGTGGCGATAAACGTAGAACGGCAGCTCGCGTTCATACCATTGCGATAGCGGCAGCGCTTCCGGGCGCGGCCCAATCCAGCTCATTTCGCCGCGCAGCACGTTCCACAGCTGCGGCAGTTCGTCGATACGCGTGCGGCGCAGGAACTTGCCAACCCGGGTGATGCGCTTGTCGTCGGTTTGGGTAATCGCGTCGGCGCGGGCGGCATCTTCGCAGTCGCTGGGCGGACGATGCGTCATCGTGCGGAATTTGAGCACGTCAAATGCTTGGCCGCGAAATCCCATGCGGGTCTGGCGGAAAAACATCGGACCGGGCGAATCGAGCTTGATGAGGACGGCCACAATCGTGAGCGGCAGCGCGAGTACCGGCAGCGCGACCAGGCAGGTGATGACGTCGAGCAAGCGCTTGAAGCGGACATAGGCCATGTCGGGCAACAGCGAACCCAGGCTGTTTTCCGAAAGATGCTCAATCTCAACCTTGCCCGTCAGCGATTCACGCAGCTGTTTGGTGTGATAGACGGGACGGCCCGACAGCGCTGCTTCAGCCAGCATGCGTTCCCACGCGGGCTCGTGATCATGGCGAAGATCGGCAACGATGGGCGCGAAACCCTTGTCGAAAGGAAGCGTCGGCTCCTTCATCAACACCCACTGCACATTGGGCGATTCGTCCATCACCATCATCTTGCCAAAGGGCACGATGTAGAAGCAGCGCCGCGTGCCATATTGGACGCGGTGGGCGAGATAGAAGGTGATCGCAACGGCCGCGAGATACCCGGCGAGCAGCATCGAACTCACATAATCGATGCGCAACCACAGCAGCAGCGCCGCCGCAACGCCATAGGTCACCGAAAAGCTGGGGATGATGTAGGCGAAGGTCCGCGTGCCGGGAAATGCGGTCATCTTGCGGAAAACGAACAGGGCTGCAGCAGCGGCCAGCAGCGAAGCGACGACGCTATTGCTGATCGCGCTCCCCTTCCAGGGCGCCGGTCCATAGCGCAGGTAAGCGACGATCAGCGGCACGCCGATAGCGGCGATGGCACCGCCGAATATCTGGAGTCCTGCCTGATCGGTTCCACTGGCCGCAGCCAGCGGTGATTGCTCACGCTTCATCAACATGTCCGTCCCCGTTCCGGCTCATCAATTGATTGATCGCAAGCATCGCCCTATACCCCTTGCCGTGGTTCGTCACTAGTGCACAGCAGCAATCGCCTAACCTCTCGGTCGGGCGGTCAAAAATGCCGACAAGCTGAGGACGTTCCGGCGTGGCCAATACCGACAAAGCCGATGAAAACAATGCCTTTTCATTGATTTGCCCGTGCCGAATTACCGCATGACGTCGTCGGCGTTCAGTCGCGAATTCGCCGTCGTCGCAGCCTGTTGCCGATACGGCGATCCGGCGCGTGCCGCAAACATTGCTGCAATGCAATGGGATTTGATTGACTTAGGCCGTGTCGGTGCCATCGCGCGGCGCCACCGCGTCGAGGCGCTTGTCGCCGACGCCCTCCCTTCCAACCTGCTGCGCAGCGATGTGCCGAACCAGGACAAGGCGACACCGCCGCCCCTCGCCACCGCCGCACGCGATGCGGCTATCGCCAGCTTGCGGCTTGCCCATGCCGCCTGCCGCTTGGGCAAAGACCTCGACGCTGCCGGAATCGATTGGATCAGCATCAAGGGACCCGGGCTGGCGCAGCGCGCCTATGGCTCCACCGCGATCAAGCTATCGCGCGATTTCGACATTCTCATTGCCCCGGCCGATTTTGCCAAGGTTACCGCCCTGCTGGTTGATTGGGGATATCAGCGGGTTGAGCCCGGTCCGGAAATTGCCGCCGACCAGCTCGCGACGTGGATGCACTATTATAAAGATTGCGGCTGGTGGCATCCCGCCAGCGGCATGCTGGTCGAGGTGCATTGTCGGCTGTTCGCCAATCGCGCGCTGATGCCCTCGCTGGGGCTCGCCTCGGCGCGGCAGCAAGTGCCGCTGCCGGGGATCGGCACGCTGCCCACGCTCGCGCTCGAGCCGCTCTACGCCTATCTCGCGGGGCATGGCGCGGTATCGGCCTGGTCGCGACTGAAGTGGCTTACCGACATCGCCGCGCTGCTGCGCCCGCTGGGGTCGGAGGCAATTATGGGTCTGCACGCCAACGCCGCCGCGATCGGCGGCGGGCGATGCTCGGCGCAGGCGCTGCTGCTGGCAGAGCAGGTGCTTGGGCTGGCGCTGCCCGAGGGCATGGCGGCGATGCTCAGCCGCGATCCGGCGGTGCGGCGGCTTGAGCGCTTGGGGCTGGCCGAGATGGGCGGGCGCAACGAGACCGAAGAAGTCGACTGGTCGGGCTTTGCAACCTTGCCGAGTCAGGCGGCGCATCTGCTGCTAGGCGGCAGTTGGCGCTATGTCGGCGCCGAGATCGCTCAGAAATTCGTCAATCCGGTGGACCGCGCGCGCGAAGTGCTGCCGCCGTCGCTGACCGCGCTTTACCCGCTGCTCGCGGTGCGCCGCTATGTCGGACGGCGGCTCAGGCGGCGGGCAACCGCGCCATAACGACACCGAGCGACGCGCGCCAATCAGGCGCGCGATAGCCGAACGCGTCGGCAAACGCGCTGCTGTCGAGCCGCGAATTGGCAGGGCGCTTGGCCTTGGTCGGATAGCCGCTCGACGGAATGCCCACAACGCGCGCGCTGGCGCCACCGCGTCGGGCGCTTTCGGCGAAGATCGCTTCGGCAAAGCCCGCCCAATGCGTCTCGCCGCTGCCGGCAAAGTGATAGATGCGGTCGGCCCCCGGCAATGCCGGATCGGCCCAGGCGTCCGCGACCGTCAGCATCGCCGTGGCGATGTCGATCGCCGACGTCGGACAGCCGAATTGATCGGCGACGACGTTCAGCTCATCGCGCGTTGCGGCCAGCCGCAGCATCGTCTTCACGAAGTTATTGCCGAACGGGCTATAGACCCACGCCGTGCGCAGGATCGCATAGCGCGCGCCCGACGCCGCCAGCGCCACCTCCCCCGCCAATTTGGTCGCGCCATAGACGCCGAGCGGGGCGACCGGATCATCTTCGCGCCAAGCGCCATCGCGGCTGCCATCGAACACATAATCGGTCGACAGATGCACCACCGGCGCGCCGATCGCCGCCGCCGCGCGCCCGATCACCCCCGGCGCGGTGCCGTTGATCGCCATCGCCAGCTCGGGCTCGTCCTCCGCCTTGTCGACGGCGGTGTAAGCCGCGACCGAGAAGATCAGGTCGGGCCGAACCCCGGCGATCACCCGCTCAATCGACGCCGGATCGGCGAGATCGAAGTCGGGGCGCGCGGCAAACACCAGCTCATGCGCGCCCGCTTGCTCGGCAAGGCACGAAGCAACCTGCCCATGCCGACCCGTCACCAGAATTCGCATCAGCCCTGCCCGAGCCGCTCACCAGCATAGGCGCCCGAGCGGATTGGCTCCCACCACCAGCGATTGTCGAGATACCAGTCGACGGTCTTGCCGAGCCCGGTGTCGAAGCTTTCCTGCGCCTGCCAGCCAAGCTCGCGCTCGATCCGCGCCGGGTCGATGGCGTAGCGGCGGTCGTGGCCGGGGCGATCGGTTACGAAGGTGATCAGCTCGCGGCGCGTGCGCCCGTCGGCCATCGGCACCCGCGCGTCGAGCGCATCGCAGATTGCTTCGACGACTTGCAAATTGGTCCGCTCCTCACGCCCGCCGACATTGTAGCTTTGCCCCGGCACGCCCTTGGTGAGCACCAGTTCGAGCGCGCGGGCGTGGTCGTCGACATAGAGCCAGTCGCGGACATTCTCGCCCTTGCCGTACACGGGCAGCGGCTTGCCCTCGAGCGCGTTGAGGATCACCAGCGGGATTAGTTTTTCGGGGAAGTGATACGGCCCGTAATTGTTCGAGCAGTTCGACAGCACGACGGGCAGGCCATAGGTATGCCCCCACGCACGCACGAAATGGTCCGATGCCGCTTTCGACGCCGAATAGGGCGACGACGGGTCATAGGGCGTGTCCTCGGTGAACACGCCGCTGTCGAACGGCAGATCGCCGAACACTTCGTCGGTGGAGATATGGTGGAAGCGGAACGCCGCCTTGGCGTCGCCTTCCAGCCCGCGCCAATAATCGAGCGCGGCTTGCAGCATGCGGAAGGTGCCGACGACATTCGTTTCGACGAATGCGCCGGGGCCATCGATTGATCGGTCGACATGGCTTTCGGCGGCCAAGTGCATCACGCCGTCGACCTTTTCCTCGCGCAACAAGCTCAGCACATGCTCGGCATCGATGATGTCGCCTTGCACGAAGCGATAATTGCCCAGATTCTCGATCGTCTTGAGCGACGCCGGATTGCCGGCATAGGTCAGCTTGTCGAAATTGATGACGCGGCGCCCCTCGCGCACGAGATGGCGGACAACAGCCGAGCCGATGAAGCCCGCGCCGCCGGTGACGAGAATCGTCTGCATCGTGTCAGCCCTGATAGATGAAGGGGGAATCATAATCGGCAAGGCACGGCGCATCGCGGTCCTTGTCGGTGATCGTCACCGGGCCGAGATCGGGCCAATCGATGCCGAGCGCCGGATCATCCCAGCGGATCGCGCGCTCATCGGCCTTCGAATAGGGCGCGCTGACCTTATAGGTCACTTCGGTATCGGGTTCGATCGTCATGAAAACATGCGCAAAGCCGATTGGGACCAGCAGCTGGTTCCACTTCGCCGCCGACAGCTCGCACCCGACCCATTGGCCATAGGTCGGCGATCCGCGGCGGATGTCGATTGCGACATCGTACACCGCACCGCGCAGCACGCGGACCAGCTTGTCCTGCGCAAATGGCGCGATCTGGAAGTGGCAGCCACGCACGGTACCGACGGGCGCCGAATAGCTGTGATTATCCTGCATCCAGTCGATATCGAGGCCCTCGGCCTGCCACGCGGCGCGCTTGTAGACTTCAGAGAAGAACCCACGGTGATCGCCATATTTGGGCGGCGTGATTTCGATCACATCAGGAATCGCGAGGCGGCGAAATTCGGTCATGCCAGCGCCTCCACGCGCTTGCGGAGATAATCGGCATAGCCGGTCTTGCCGAGCGTCGCCGCGCGCGCCAGCACCGCCTCGCCGCTGACCCAATGCTGTTCGAGCGCGATTTCCTCGGGGCAAGCGATCTTGATGCCCGTCCGGTGCTCAATCGTGCGCACGAACGCACTCGCTTCGTGCAGGCTTTCATGCGTGCCGGTGTCGAGCCAGGCATAGCCGCGCCCCAGCCGGGTAATGTGCAGGTCACCGCGATCCATATAATGCCGGTTGACGTCGGTGATCTCGAGCTCGCCGCGTGCCGATGGCTGGATCGACTTGGCGATCTCGACGACGTCCGAATCGTAGAAGTAGAGTCCCGTGATCGCCCAGTTCGACTTGGGATTCTTGGGCTTTTCCTCAACGCTCGTCGCCTTGCCCGTCGCCGCATCGAACGAAACCACGCCGTAACGTTCGGGATCGTCGACATGATAGGCAAAGACGTTGGCGCCACCCGCTGCCGCTTCGGCCGCCGCCGCGCGGCATTTGTCGCCCATCTTGTCGCCGTGATAGATGTTGTCGCCCAAAATCAGCGCGCTCGGCCCGTTGCCGACGAAATCGGCGCCGATGATGAACGCTTCCGCCAAGCCATTGGGCTGCGGCTGTTCGGCGTAAGCGAAGTTGACTCCGAACGCGCTGCCGTCACCGAGCAGATTGCGGAACATCGGCAGGTCGCGCGGGGTCGAGATGATCAATATGTCGCGAATGCCCGCGAGCATCAGCACCGACAGCGGATAATAGATCATCGGCTTGTCGAACACCGGCAGCAATTGCTTCGATATCGCGAGCGTGGCCGGGAAAAGCCGGGTGCCGCTGCCGCCGGCCAGAATAATGCCCTTCATGTCGAAGCCCCCAGATCGCGCGGTCGCAGCCCCCTAGCGGAAAGCCGCGCGCGGTGGCAACCCGCCACGTCGCCGCAGCGCAGCACGCCTCAGCGCATCGGCGAATCGCGCAGCGCGAGCATCGTCGGCACGACCGGCCGCTGGGCATTCTGCGGAATTTTCGCCGCTTCCGCGTCGAGCACGGCTGCGCGCTGCCGCCAATCGGGATAGATTCGGCTGCGAAACAGGCCCTGGTCGAGCTTGCGCCCGGGCCCGCGCCAGAACCGACCAGCGCTGAGCGGATCTAACCCCGCATTGTGGAGCAGGTAAACACTCAACCGATCGGCTTCGGCTTCAGCCTGGCGGTGGAGGCGACCGCTTTTGCCAAGTTCGGAAAACGCGCCGAAGCTGACGCCTGCAGCGGTCAGCCGTGCCTCGCTGCGCAACACGACATGCGCGAGTTCGTGGGCGATGACGACCGCAAGGCCGGTATCGTCATAGCGATCGAGAAAAGGCGCGCCGATCTGGATGATCGACGAATCGGCCGCGCTTTCGTCGTCGCCCGTCACTTCAAAGCGGACGCGGCAGCCGGGTTCGGGCGCGAGCGACACGGTGCGGCGTTCGCCCGCATGGTCGACGGTCAGCGCGAGCGGTGCACTCACGGGCAGCGCCGCAATCTGCGCATAAGCGGCATCGCGGGCCTCGGTGGAGCCTGGTGCGGTGGTGGGCGGCATGGCATCGGGCACGGGCGCGCCAGCGATCGCCACGATCTGGTCGTCGGCAACGACGCCTGCGCGCGCTGCGGGCGAATCGGGTACCACGGTTTCGACCGCAAGGTCGCGGGTGAAGCCAAAGGCCGCCCGCACCGCCGCCCGCTGCGGCGGGAAATATTGGCGGAGCGAATGGAGCACGAGACCCGTCTGCGATTGCCTGTCAGCGCACAGAGCGACGTTGCGCACCGCCAGCCGATGACCAATCGCCGCGACCCGCAGATCGGACGCCCGCAGCGCCGCCACCGTCGCGGGCGACAGTGGCGGTGGCGCCGCGTCACTGCCGATCAGCGCCATCGGCGCCGCCGCTAGCGCCAGTGCGCGCACGCGCCGCATCAATGCCGACCATCCAACGCCCGTCATGGCGCGGGACTTAACGGTTGTTGTCGGTGCGGTCACTGATTAATGGCGTTCGAATGCGCGATCGCCACGGTGCCCCCGGCATCGCGCTGATCGCCCGATATCGTGATCGAAGTGAGTCGTGATGTTCAACCTGTTTCGCAAACCCGTGCGTCACATCGCGCCGCAGGCCAGTGTGCCGCCGGGGCAGCGCTATTATGCGATCGGTGACATTCACGGTCGGCTCGACCTGCTCAACCAGTTGCTGGAGCTTATCGATGCCGATGACGCGCAACGCGGCCACGCCGATTGCCAGCTCATCTTCCTCGGCGACCTTGTCGATCGCGGCCCCGATTCGGCAGGTGTCGTAGAGCGCGCGCGCGTGATTGCGGAGGCCGCGCCATCGACCCGGCTCTTGATGGGCAACCACGAAGAGGTGTTCCTGAAGGTCTTGGGCGGCGATGTGCAGGCCATGCGCTTCTTCTGCCGAATTGGCGGGCGCGAGACGATCCTGAGCTATGGTATCTCCGAATCGGACTATCTGCGATTCGATCACGAGGAACTTGTCGCTGCGGTGCAGCAGGCGGTGCCGACCAGTCACCGCGACTTTTTGGCGAGCTTCAGCGACATGTTCGTCGTCGGCGATTATGCCTTTGTTCACGCGGGAATTCGCCCCGGCATGTCGCTGGCCGAGCAGCGACCGGGTGACTTGCGCTGGATCCGCGAGCCCTTTCTCGACTCAGTTGAAACGCATGAATGCGTGGTAATTCATGGACATACTATCAGCGACGCTGTCGAATTCCGTGCCAACCGAATCGGCATCGATACCGGCGCGCATCAAAGCGGAAAGCTTACCTGCCTGGGGCTCGAAGGCGATCAGCGCTGGACGATAGCGACATGATTCTGAAGCAAAAACATGGAACTTCGCTGCGACAATTTTGTTAGTGATTTGTGCATCGAACAACGCTATTGGGGCGATGCGGTGACCAGTCAGGCGTGAAGGGCTGGTCAGGAGATCGATGCGGGCAGGCGGGTAAAACCGGTTGCGGTTGATCGCTGCCCGTGTTAAAAAGTTTTGGGTTGAAAAAGGGAGTCTTAAAATGACCTTCGCAAAGATTGTTATGTCGGTTGCCGCAGCTTCGATGGCTGTTGCTCCCGCAGTGGCAGCGAACCCGGCGGCTGGTCTGTCGATCGCTCCCTCGGTTAAGGCGCTGCGCGCCGTTTCGAAGGCTGGCAAGAAGTCGAACATCGGCCAGACCGGCGTGATCGCGATCGTCGTGATCGCCACCGGCGGCGCGATTGCTGGCATCGTTGCTGGCACGACCGGCCGTAACAACGCAACCAGCGCGTAATTTCGCCGGTTCGTTGAAGAAATAAGGAGGCGGTGGCTTAGGCTACCGCCTCTTTTTCTGCGTCTACTGTTGGCGAACGACAGATGCTCGGTTTTCCGGATCCATTGCACGAGTGATTCGCGGCAAGATGCCGCGCGTTCGCCGCGACCTCTGGATTTATCGACAAGGCCCCGCTCGTTTCGAGCGCAGTCGAGAAACAGGCCGCAGGCGGTGCGCAGAGTTGCGTAGCGTCGCTGGACACCACGTGGATGGGACGCGCGTTACGCGACCCCCGTCCGTCGCTAGCTCTTGAGCCAGAGCCGAATCAGCGTTGCCACCACCGCCAGGCTCGCCACGCTCATCAACCAGATCGCGACCAGCCAGGCCAGCCGCTTCCCCCAGCGGGGCGCTTCGGTCGCCATCAATGATAGCCCGCGCCGACCTTGCCCCGGAAGACCCAATAGGCCCAGCCGGTATAGCCCAGGATCACCGGCAGCATGATCCCCGCCCCCACCAGCATGAAACCCTGGCTATCGGCCGGGGCTGCCGCTGCCCAAATGGTGACATCGGGCGGGATGATGAACGGGTACATGCTGATGCCCAGCCCAACAAAACTCAGCGCGAAAATGCCGAGCGCCAGCGCGAACGGCGCATATTGCGCTTGCCGCCCAAGCGCGCGCCAGAACAGCAGCGCGGAGATGCCCACCAATATCGGCACCGGTGCCGCCACCAGCACGCCGGGCCAAGCGAGCCAGCGCGTCGCATAATCGTGCGACAGAAACGGCGTCGCCGCGCTCACCGCGATGATCGCCAGCAACGTAATCACCCCATATCGGCGCGCGAGGCGATAGGCATGGGCTTGCGCTTGCCCTTCGGTCTTGGCGATCAGCCAACACGCGCCGAGCAACGCATAGCCCGCCACCACGCTGCCGCCCGTCAGCAGGGAAAAAGGCGTCAGCCAGTCGAGCCATCCCCCACCATAGCCGCGCCCCACAACCGTCACGCCTTGGAGCAGCGCGCCGAGGATGATCCCCTGCGCCAGTGCGGCCGTCGCCGATCCGGCAGTAAAGGCGAAATCCCAGAATTTGCGATGCGACGGATCGCGCCAGCGGAATTCGAAGGCAACGCCACGGAACACCAGGCCGAGCAGCATCGCGATGATCGGCGGGTAGAAAGCCGGCATCACGATCGCATAAGCCAGCGGAAAAGCGGCAAACAGCCCGCCCCCGCCGAGCACCAGCCAGGTTTCATTGCCGTCCCACACCGGTGCGATCGCATTCATCGCCTGATCGCGTTCTTCGCCGACCGCGAATTCGGGGAACAAGATGCCGATTCCCAGATCGAACCCGTCGAGCACGACATAAGCGAAGACGGCAAAGGCGATGAGCCCGGCCCAGATCATGGCCAGATCAGGGTTGACGTTCATGCCGCCGTCCCCCCGGCCAGAACCTGCGGCGCGGGTGTAGTCCCCGCTGTCCGGATCGGGCCGTCCTGCAGCTCGGTCTCATGGGCTTGGACGCCCTTGGCCATCAGCTTCAATATGTACCAGGTGCCAACGCCGAACACCGCGAAGTAGACGACAACGAAGGCGACCAGCGATGCGCCGACGGCGGGTGCCGCGAGTGGCGACACGCTCTTGGCCGTCTCGAGCAGGCCATAGACGGTATAGGGCTGACGGCCGACTTCGGTGGTGATCCACCCGGCAATGACCGCGACGAATCCGGCCGGGGACATCAGCACACCCGCGCGGTGCAGCCATGGCCAATCGTAAAGCTTGCCCCGCGCCCGCGCGAGCAGGCTCCACAGCCCCAGCCCGAGCATCGCCATCCCAAGGCCAACCATCACCCGGAACGACCAGAAAACGATCGCCACAGGTGGCTGCTTGTCGCGCGGGATCGTATCGAGCCCGGCCAGCGGCGCATTCGCATCATGCTTCAGGATCAGCGACGACAGTTTCGGAATTTCGACTGCATAATCGACACGCTGCTTGGCCTCATCCGGCAGGCCGAACAGGATCAGCGGCGCGCCATTGGGGTGGCTTTGGAAATGCCCCTCCATCGCCATGATCTTGGCGGGCTGGTGCGCGAGCGTGTTGAGCCCATGCTCGTCGCCTGCAATGATCTGAATCGGCGCGACGATCGCCGCCATCCACATCGCCATCGAAAACATGATTCGCGCGGCTTCGGGCGAAGCGCCGTCGGGCGCGCGGCGCTGACGGAGCAGATGCCACGCCCCCACCCCGCCGACCGCGAGCGCCGTCGTGAGATAGGCACCCGTCACCGTGTGGATCAGGCGATAAGGGAAGCTGGGGTTGAAGATAACGTCGAGCCACGACCCCTTCATCACAAACTGGCCGAGCGCATTGACCGCATAGCCGGTCGGGGTTTGCATCCAGCTGTTCGCCGACAGGATCCAGAAGGCCGAGATGAACGTGCCGAGGGCAACCATGCAGGTCGCGGCGAAATGCAGCCCCGGCCCAACCTTCTCGCGCCCGAAGAGCATCACGCCCAGAAACCCGGCTTCGAGGAAGAAGGCGGTTAGCACTTCATAGGCCATCAGCGGCCCGAGCACCGGCCCGGTCTTGTCCGAAAAGACCGACCAGTTGGTCCCGAACTGATAGGACATGACGATGCCCGACACGACGCCCATCGCAAAAGCGACCGCGAAGATCTTCACCCAGAAGTTGAAGAGATCGAGATAGACCGCTTTGCCGGTGCGCAGCCACAACCCTTCCAGGACGGCAAGATAGCTCGCCAGCCCGATCGAAAAGCTCGGGAAAATGAAGTGGAAGCTGACGGTAAAGCCGAACTGTATCCTGGCGAGGATAACGGGATCGAACCCTTCGAACATGACCATATACCTTTCGGCCCCGCCTGTGCACCGTGCCGGAAGGGCGGACAAGTGCAGCGCGTGCACGCGTGATAACGCAGCGCGCAGGTAAAAGGTACCGATGTTGATCCGAAACGACGCGCAGGATTCAATCCTGCGGCAGACCGTCGCCTAGGTCAGGGGTTGGGGACGGCGCCGGGGGGCGGTCCGCCAGCGCCGGGCGCGCCGCCCTGAAGCTGCTGCTGCTGCTGCATTTGCTGCATCCGCTGCTGCAGAACGGTTTCAGGCAGAAAGTCGATCAGCTCGACATCGAACACCAGCACTTGCTTGGCGAGTTCGGCGGCCTTGCCTTCGGGGGGCGGCGCGCCTTCGGGCGGCTTGGCGCCGTAGCCGAGCGACGGCTTGATCCAGAAGCGGTAGCTCGCCCCCTTCTTCATCAGCCGTAGCGCTTCGCCGAAGCCGGGGACGACGCCCTTCACGGGCAGCGGCGTCGGCTGTTGCGACTTGTCGAACGTCTCGCCGTTCAACAACTTGCCTTCGTAATTGATCAACGCGACATCGGCATTGGTCGGCGTCGCCGAGCCACTGCCGGGCTTGATCACCTTATACTGAAGCCCCGATGCCGTCTCGACCACGCCGGGTGCGCGGCGGTTCTTCGCCAGGAACGACACGATCGGATCACCGGGGGTCAGCGTCGCAAGTCCGATGCCGCCCAGGATCGCGATCAATATGCCCGCCCACAACATGTAGAGCACATTGCGATTGGTCGGTTTGATCGGCACGGTCGTGGTCGACATTGTTGGGCTACCCGCAAAAGGCGTTGATTCGGTCGTTCAGGCACAGACAGGCAGATGCCCGCCGGACAGTCTTACCGGGCGAATACCGCCCGAAAAAGGCTTAGCGGACGCCGTCGCGCTCGGCGCGCTTGCGGTCCATCTTGCGGGCGCGGCGGACAGCGGCGGCACGCTCGCGCGCGCGCTTTTCCGACGGCTTTTCATAGTGCCGGCGCAGCTTCATCTCGCGATAGACGCCTTCACGCTGCAGCTTCTTCTTCAGGGCACGCAGCGCCTGGTCGACGTTATTGTCGCGCACGATGATTTGCATAAACCGCACAGTCTCCGAATCAATAGATTTAGGTCGCCACGAACCTTCGTTCGCGCCGCAAGCCGTGCCCCATACGCAGCCAAGTCCTAAAAGGCAAGCACGCGCGCACCATTTGCGAGCGCGCCGCGCGCCCGCTATGCGCTGGCGCCATGACTGCCGCCCCACTGATGCTCTATAACAGCCTGTCTCGCTCGATCGAGACATTCCAGCCGATCGATGCGAACGATGTGCGCGTCTACACCTGCGGGCCGACGGTCTATAACTATCAGCACATCGGCAACATGCGCGCGTTCCTGTTCGCCGATACGCTGGGGCGCGTGCTGCGCTGGAAAGGCTACCCCACCAAGCACATCATCAACATCACCGATGTCGGCCATTTGACCAGCGACGCCGATGCCGGCGATGACAAGATGGAAAAGGCAGCGGCAGCGCAGGCCAAATCAATCTGGGAAATCGCCGCGCATTACACCGAAGCCTTCAAGGAAGACGTCGCGCGGCTCAACATCACGACGGTGAGCGAATGGACCGTCGCCACCGATCACATCCCGCAGATGATCGATTTCGCCAAGAAGATCGAGGCCGATTGCTATCAGATCGACGGCGGGCTCTATTTCGACACCTCGAAAGTGCCGAATTATGGCGCCCTCGCGCGGGCCACCACCGACGATGGCGAAAGCCGGATCGATCCCGTGTCGGGTAAGCGCCATCCGCAAGACTTCGCGATCTGGCGCACCTCGCCGCCGGGTGAGCAGCGCCAGATGGAATGGGACTCGCCCTGGGGTAAAGGCGCGCCGGGCTGGCACCTCGAATGCTCGGTGATGAGCCTTGCGCACATTGGCCACCCGTTCGACATCCACACCGGCGGGATCGATCACCGCGAAATCCACCACCCGAACGAAATCGCGCAGAATCAGGCGTTCTGCGGTTGCGATGATACGGGTGCGCGCATCTGGATGCACAACAACTTCCTGCTCGACCGCAGCGGCAAGATGTCGAAGTCGGCGGGCGAATTCCTGCGGCTCCAGACCTTGGTCGACGCCGGCTTCCACCCCCTCGCCTATCGCCTGATGTGCTTGCAGGCGCATTATCGCAGCGAGCTCGAGTTCACGTGGGACAATCTCGCGGCCGCATCGGTGCGGCTCAAGCGGCTGGTGATGGCGCTGGAGAGCCTGCGCAGCCGCGACGATGGCAGCGAGAAGGGCGACCCCCTGCCCTATCTCGACCGGCTGGACGCCGCCGTCAGCGACGATCTCAACACGCCCAAGGCGCTGCCGGTGCTCGACGAATTGCTGGCCGACAAGAAGCTGTCGCCAACGGTGCGCCTGCGGGCAGCCTTGGTGTTCGACGCCGTGCTGGGTCTCGAACTCGGCACGCTAGCCCGCGCCGATCTCCGCGTGCGCCCCGCCAGCGCCACCCTCACCGAAGCCGACATCGACGCGCGCCTCGCCGCGCGCAAAGAAGCCCGCGCGGCGAAGGACTTCGCCCGTTCCGACGCGATCCGCGACGACCTCGCCGCCGCCGGAGTCGAGGTGATGGACGGCGATCCGCTCGGCTGGGACTGGAAAACGACCTTAAGCTGACGGAATCGCTTGCCCTAACGCAGCGGCTGGGCATGATCAGCCAAACGCCAGCGACGGGGGGCAAGCGATGCGCGGCAGAATACTCGGCTATAATATGGCGACCGGCGACGGCGACATCGCTGGTGAGGACCAGCAGCGCTACCGCTTCACGCGGGCTGACTGGCGCGACGATCTGCGTCCGGCACCCGGGCAAGCGGTCGACTTCCAAATCGAAGGCGGCCATGCCGTCTCCATCTATCGGGTAGCAGGGGGAGCCGCGATGTCGGGTGACAAGAACAAGATCGTCGCCGCACTGCTCGCCTTTTTCCTCGGCGGGCTCGGCATCCACAAATTCTATTTGGGCAAGAACACTGCCGGTATCATCATGCTGTGCAGCACGCTGTTCGGGATCATCCTGTTGTTCATCCCGACGATCATCGTCAGCGTGATCGCTTTCATCGAATTCATCATCTATCTGGTGACGCCCGACGACGAGTTTGAGCGGCGCTATGTCCAGGGCGACCGCGCCTGGTTCTGATTGAGAAGTAGGGTACCGATGGACTCACTCGCAAGCGACGCCGCGCTCGACGATCTCGCGATCTGGCACCGTGACGGGGCCGTCATTCTCGATCGCTTTTTCTCGGCTGAGGAAATCGATCCGGTTCGCACTGATTGCGACGTGCTGTTTGCGGGACGCGGCAATCGCGGCGATGCCGTCGTTCGCAAACCATATGGCACGATCGGCGCGTTCGATGCGGCGCAGTTCCTCAACCAAGAACAGCTGCCTTTTGCGGCATCGTCGGCGCTCAACCTGATCGGCCTGCACCCCCGGCTGATGGCGTTTGCGCGCGCCGCTCTGGGCGTTGAGCATGTCTATCTCTATCAATGCGACGCCTGGGCGAAGTTTACCGGCGACGCCGATTATGATCAGCCCTTCCACTGCGACTATGCCAATCATACGCTCGTCGTGCCGGGCGATGATCCGTCGGAGCGCGCCATCAATTTCATGATCTACATTACCGACGTCACCGATGATCTGGGCGCGATACATTATGTCGCAGCGCCCGACGCGGCGCTGATTGTTGGTGCGGACCATGCTGCCCTACCTGCATCGGCGGCTGGCGCCGATGCCATGCAACATGCCCTGAAAGCGCGTGAGCGATCGGGCGCGGCCGCGGCCGGATCGGTCTTCGCCTATAGCCTCGACGTCTATCATCGCGGCACCAACCTGACGCGACCGGGCGGCCACCGCTATACCCTTACCGCCAGCTACAAGGCGGCGGGCAATGATGCGATCGGCCGGGTGGCATGGCCGCTCCATTTCCTGCGCCCCTGGAAGCAGTTGATCGGTGCGGCTAGTCCCGAACAACTCGCGTGCCTTGGCATTCCGCTCCCCGGCGATCGGTTCTGGACCGAAGCCACGCTCGCCCGAGCGCAAGCACGCTGGCCGAACTGGGACATGACCGCTTACCGGCAGGCGCTTGAGTCGGTGGCCGCGTGAAGGCTGTCCTCCCGGCGCTCGCCCGCCCGCTGATTGAGCCGCAACTGCCCGCTGGGCTCGAGGTCGCGTGGTTCGCCAATCACGAAGAAGCGCGCGCCCAAGTCTTCGACGCCGACATTGCCTGGGTCGATATGCAGCGCCCCGCCTGGACCGCCGATGCGGTTGCGGCGGGCGAGAAGCTCAAATGGGTGAGCACCATCTACGCCGGGCTCGACGCCTTCCCGCTCGACTTGCTCAAGGCACGCGGGACGATTCTGACCAATGGCGTCGGCATCAACGCGATTGCAGTCGCCGAATATGCGGTGATGGGGGTACTCGTCGCCGCCAAGCGCTTCGACGAGGTGGTGCGGATCGCCGATCGCCACGAATGGACAATCTCGGCGCCGGGGCAGGTCGAGCTGTTCGAAACGCGCGCGCTCATCATCGGCATGGGCGCGATCGGCACGCTGATCGGCGACCGGCTGCAAGCGTTCGGGGTCGACGTGAGCGGCGTCACGCGATCGGGCCGCAATGGCACGCTCACTCCCGACCAATGGCCCGCGCGGATTGGCGACTTCGACTGGGTGATCCTCGCGGCCCCCTCGACCAGCGAAACCAAGGCGCTGATCGGCGCGGGTGAACTTTCGGCGATGAAGCCCAGCGCCTGGCTCATCAACATCGCGCGCGGCGACATGGTCGATCAGGACGCGCTGATCGAGGCATTGACGAAGCGCCGCATCGCGGGGGCCTTCCTCGATGTCGTCACCCCCGAACCGCTGGCACCCGAACATCCGCTCTGGTCGGCGCCCAACAGCATCCACACGATGCATCTGTCGGGCCGCAGCCAAACCAAGATGTTCCAGCGCGCGACGGCACTGTTCTTGCAAAATCTTGCGGCTTTCATGGCTGGGGCGCCGATGACCAACGTGGTCGATCTCGACGCAGGCTATTGAAGCGCGCGGCGATTGGGCGCATGGGATCGCCGATTTTTTGCATGACTGGACGCAATGATGGCCACCAACTGGGCCCCCGAAAGCTGGACCGCGCATGAAGCGCGCCAGCTGCCAAGCTATCCCGATCCCGCCGCGCTGACCGCGGCGACCGCGACCTTGCGCAATTATCCGCCGCTGGTGTTCGCCGGCGAAGCGCGCGACCTCACCGCCGATCTGGCGCGCGTCGCGAACGGCAAGGCGTTCCTGCTCCAGGGCGGCGATTGCGCCGAGAGCTTCGCCGAATTCCACCCCAACAACATCCGCGACACCTTCCGCGTGCTGTTGCAGATGGCCGTCGTGCTCACCTTCGCGTCGAAGCTGCCGACGGTGAAGCTCGGGCGGATGGCGGGGCAATTCGCCAAGCCGCGCTCGACCGACACCGAAGTCCAGAACGGCGTCGAGCTGCCGAGCTATCGCGGCGACAATGTCAACGACATTGCCTTCACCCCCGAAGGCCGCACCCCCGATCCGCAGCGGATGATCCAGGGCTATGCGCAGTCGGCAGCCACGCTCAACCTGCTGCGCGCCTTCGCGAGCGGCGGTTACGCGAATTTGCACCAGGTCCACCGCTGGACGCACGACTTCATGGGCCGCAGCCCCTGGGCCAAGAAATTCGCCGATGTCGCCGACCGCATCGGCGAAGCGCTCGACTTCATGGAAGCGTGCGGGATTAATCCCGACACCGTGCCGCAGCTGAAGGGCACCACCTTCTACACCAGCCACGAGGCGCTGCTGCTGCCGTATGAGCAAGCGATGACGCGGCAGGATTCGCTGACCGGCGACTGGTACGACACCAGCGCCCATATGCTGTGGATCGGCGATCGCACGCGCTTTGAGGGATCGGCGCATGTCGAATTCTTGCGCGGCGTCGGCAATCCGGTGGGCATGAAATGCGGGCCAACGCTCGAGCCCGACGCGTTGCTGCGACTGCTCGACACCCTCAACCCGGGCCGCATCGCGGGGCGGATGACGCTGATCACGCGCTATGGCCATGACAAGATCGAAAGCGGCCTGCCCAAGCTCGTCCGCGCGGTGGCGCGCGAGGGGCATCCGGTGGTGTGGAGCTGCGATCCGATGCACGGCAATGTCATCAAGACCAATAATGGCTATAAGACGCGGCCGTTCGACCGCATTTTGGCCGAAGTGCGCGGCTTCTTCGCCGTCCACCGTGCCGAAGGGTCGATCGCGGGCGGTATCCACGTCGAAATGACCGGCCAGAACGTCACCGAATGCACCGGCGGCGCGATGGACGTGACGCAAATGGACCTCGCCGATCGCTACCACACCCACTGCGACCCGCGTCTCAACGCGGGGCAGAGCCTCGAGCTGGCGTTCCTGCTGGCCGAGATGCTCAACGTCGAGATGACCGAACGGCGGCGCGTCGCGGCTTGACGGCATGGAGGCGCGGCCCTAGATCGCGCCTTCGACCGCGCTTGGCCCCTTCGTCTAGCGGTTAGGACGTGGCCCTCTCACGGCTAAAACACGGGTTCGATTCCCGTAGGGGTCACCAAAGACTCAAATCATCCGGGGGATGATTTGTGCTTTGGTGACGGAAGCGCAAGCGACCTCACCAAGGATTCAACTCGCCCGAGACGACGATGTGTCTCTGGGTGACGGAAGCGCCAGCGACCGCACCAATCCCGCCGAAACGCGCCTACCGACGGCCATAGCCACGCGAAAAGTCACAAAAGTCACGACCATCCCAGGGGGGGCAGGCCCTCGCGGCGCCGCGCGCGCGGCGAGTCGGGTTCGATTGTCAAAGAGCGCGCAGCGATTGTTGCAGAGGCTTTCCGACAATGAAAGACTGATGAAGCGCAGTTAGCGGGCCGCCACTAAACCACCGCACCCACCCTCAGCCCCCCGCTCGGCCGACAGCTATGGATCAGACCCGGCGCCCGGCCGACTTGCTGGAAATGCCTGTGTGCCGCCGCGATCAGGTCCGGGATCAACTCCTGGCGCGTGATCGCGACCACGCAGCCGCCGAAGCCGCCCCCCGTCATCCGCACCCCGCCGACCCCGCTCAGCGCCTCCGACATCGTCGCCACCAGCCGATCGATTTCGGGCAGCGTGATCTCGAAATCGTCGCGCATCGATGCGTGCGACGCCGTCATCAGCGCGCCAATGACAGCAAAGTCGCTCGCGGCGAGCGCGGCGGGCATGGCGAGTGTGCGCGCATTTTCGGTCACGACATGCCGCGCGCGGCGAAAGGCGACCGGGTCGAGGCCCCCCTCACCTGTCGCCAGCGTGGCACTGTCGAGATCGCGCAAGGCGGCGATGCCGAAATGGGCGGCGACCGCCTCGCACGCCGCGCGGCGTTCGTTATAGGCGCTGTCGACCAGCCCGCGGGTGATGCCCGAATGGACGATCAGCACCGCCATCGCATCGGGCAGCGGCACCGGCGTCAATTCCAGCGAGCGGCAATCGATCAACAGCGCCGCCCCCGCCTGCCCATGCGCCGCAATCAGCTGGTCCATATTGCCGCACGCACAGCCGACGAAATCATTCTC
Source organism: uncultured Stakelama sp. (assembly GCA_964449575.1). GTDB lineage: Bacteria > Pseudomonadota > Alphaproteobacteria > Sphingomonadales > Sphingomonadaceae > Sphingomonas. The sequence continues at coordinate 13,500 of CAYUYZ010000009.1, read as the reverse complement.
GGCGGCTTGGGCGATCAGCGCGAGCTCGGTGCGACTGAGCGCGCCCGCGCTGTCGAAAGCGGCCGCCAGCGCGACGCCGAGCGAAGCCGATGACGACAGCCCGGCGCCTTGCGGGACATTACCCGCGATGCCGATCCGCATGCCATCAACCGCGAGGCCGCGCGCGCGAAACACGGCGGCGACGGCGCGGACATGGGTCCGCCAGCCGGGCGCGGGCTCGAACGGCGCGGCAGGATCGAAGCGGTCGGTCTCGCCATAATCGGCGCTAACGACCTCAATCACCCCGCTCGGCCCGGCGCCGACCGCCACGGCGGTGCCCCGGTCGATCGCGCAGGGCAGCACGAAGCCGTCATTATAGTCGGTATGCTCGCCGATCAGGTTCACGCGGCCCGGAGCGTGGACGAGCCGGGTCGGCGCGTCGCCATAGGCGGCGCGATACGCGGCGATGGCGCGCTCGTCGGGGCTCATGCCAATACGTCCGCCACCGCGCGCAGCATTGCGGCGGCGGTTTCGGGCGTCAGGTCACGCTGCGGCTCGGCGAGCATTTCATAGCCGACCATGAATTTGCGCACGCTCGCCGAGCGCAACAGCGGCGGATAGAAATGCGCGTGAACCTGCCAATGGTCGATGTCGGCGTCGCCGAAGGGCGCACCGTGCCAGCCCATCGAATAGGGAAAGCGCGTGGCAAACAAATTGTCGTAGCGCGCGGTCAGGCGGCGGAGGATGTCGGCGAGCCTGTCGCGCTGGTCCGGCGCCAGATCGGGCATGCGCTGGACGGCGAAGCGCGGGAGCAGCAGTGTCTCAAACGGCCAGCTTGCCCAGAACGGCACGATCGCCAGCCAATCCGCGTTGGACGCCACCTCACGCGCGCCGCCCGCTTCACGCGCGGCGAGATCGAGCAGCATCGGCGCGGCGTGGCGGTCGCGGTACGCGCGCTGGGTCGCATCCTCGGTCGCGGTTTCGTGCGGCACATGCGCCGTCGCCCAGATTTGGCCGTGCGGATGCGGGTTCGAACACCCCATCATCGCGCCCTTATTCTCGAAAATCTGCACCGAGCGATAGCGCTGCCCGAGCGCGGCGCTTTCGGCACACCAGCAATCGACGATGCCGCGCACGGCGGCTTGCGACAATTCGGGCATCGTCCGCGCATGATCGGGCGAATAGCAGATCACGCGCGCCACCCCATGCGCCGTCTCGGTCGCGAACAGCGGGTCGTCACTCGATGCTTCCGATGTTCCCGGCAGCACAGCGGCAAAGTCGTTGTCGAACACGAAGGTCCCGGCATAATCGGGGTTGTGCTGGCCGCCCGCGCGCGCGTTACCGGGGCAGAGATAGCAACCTGGATCATGCGACGGCCCGCTGCTGCGGTCAGGCGCATCCTCCTGCCCCTGCCACGGGCGCGCGAGCCGGTGCGGGGACACCAGCACCCACTCCCCGTTCAGCGGATTGCGCCGTCGGTGTGGCGTGTCGGTCGGGGTGCTCACGCCGCCGCGCGCCGCCCGATCAACGACGCGCGCCCGCCCGTCAGCCGGTTGGCGACCAGCGCGACCGCAACCGAGCTGAACAGCGTGACGACCATGAAATCGATGTAATGCAAGGTTATCAGTTGCTGCGGCTCGAGCACGAAAGTGAACAGGCCATAGAGCGCCACGCCCCACACCACCCCTGCGGTCGCGGCATTGCCCCGGACACCACGAAACAACAGCCCGACGATGAACGCCGACAGGATCGGCATCGACGACAGCCCGTTGAGCTTTTGCAGCAGGTTGATGATGCTCGTCGCATTTTCATAGAGCGGCACCAGCGCGATGGCGCTGAGCGTCACCAGCGCGGTGACGACGGCGCTCAGTCGCCACTGGTCCTTCACTTTGCCGACGAATTTGGCGTGGAAGTCGACCGCATAAAGCGCCACCGTCGAATTGAGCACGGCGGCGGTGTGCGCGATCACGGCAGCGGCAATCATCGCCGCGAACGCGCCGGCCAGCCACGGCGGCAGGATCTTCGCGACGAGCAGCCCATAAGCCTGGTCACCGACATTGCCGAGCAGCTTATACGCCACCACGCCCGGCACGGTGACGATGATCGGGATGATCATGATCCGGATCGCCGCCGCCGCCAGCACGCCGCGTTGCGCTTCGCCGACGGTGGGTGCGGTCATCGCCTTTTGGGTGATGTTCTGGTTGGTCGACCAGTAGAAGATCTGGATGAAGATCATGCCGGTGAACAAGGTGTGGAACGGGATCGGCGAATCCTTGCCGCCGAAGAAGGTCAGGCGCTCAGCCGGAATGCCGCTGAAATCCCCGTTGATCGCCGCCACTGCCAGCACGACGATCAACACCGCGATCGCGAGCACACCAAAGCCCGAATAGGTATCCATCACAGCGACTGCGCGCAGCCCGCCAAGGATCGTATAGGCCGCGCTGATCACGGCGATGAGTCCGGCAAAGACGATCAGCGGCACCTCGCCTCCGAACAGCGCGCGCAGGAACAGCCCGCCGCTATAAAGGCCCGCCGGCAGGTAGATCAGGATGTTGCCGAACAGGAACAGCGCCGAAATCAGCGTCCGAACGCTGGTGGTGTCGCCCTTGTACCGCCGGTCGAGCAGCTCGGTGACGGTGGTGCAATTGTTGCGATAGTAAATCGGCACGAAGATGAAGGCGAGGATCAGCAGCCCGACAAAGCCCGAAATCTCCCACCATGCGAGCAGCAGCATCTGGTTGCCGTTCATCCCGACGAGCTGATCGGTCGACAGGTTGGTGAGCGTGATCGATCCCGCGACGAACACCCAGCTGAGACCTCCGCCCGCGAGGTACACGTCCTTTTCGCTGCCGTCGTGGCGCGCGCTGCGCACCTTGAGCCAGGTGGCGAACGCTATTGCGGCGAGCAACAGGATGGCCACGCCCATCTGGACGCCGCTGTTTACCTGCATGCCGATGCTCTCCCCGATTGTCGCATTTTCACGCGAGCATAGGCACTCCCCCCTTGTGCGCAAGCGGGGCTTGGCCAAGGATCGCGGCATGGCGAGCGATCCCCCTGACCACGACGCGCTGGATTGCTATCCCTACCGGATCGATGGCGACGCGATCACGCTGGTGTTCGGCTTGCACATCGATGAGTCACTGTACCTGCGCTACATCGGCGGCAAGCTGCCCGATGATGAGCAGCTCACCGCGCTCGATGTGGCGCTCCAGCCGCGCAGACACGGATCGCAGCCCGACGTCCCGCGCCTCGCGACGGTGTGGCCGCAGGCGGGGCGCGGCTATCTGGGGCTGCCCGCGATGGCGCTGCGGCGGGGTGACCGGTTGCTCGCGACCGATCTGACGCTTGCCGCTGGCACGCTGATCGCGGGTCGATCGGCGCATCTGGTGCTGGAGGATGTGGGCGCTGGCATCCGCGTGACGATCGACTGGCGGATCGGCGCGGGCGACGTGGTGCGCGCTGGCACGACCATCGAGAACATTGGCAACACCCCGCTGGCAGTCGACCGGTTAGCGAGCATCGCGCTGCCGCTTCCGGGCTGGGCGACGCATACCACGCGCTTTCGCTGGCGCTGGGCGGGGGAGATGCAAGAGGACACCGCCGCCATCCCGTCTGGCCGCAGCGGCGGCGAATCGCGCGGTGGCCGACCCGGTTTTGGCGGCGCGAACTGGCTGATTGCGCATGAGGGGGGCTTCAGTGCTGTTCAAGGGCGAGGCATCGCGCTCCACCTTGCCTGGAGTGGTGATCATGAAACGGTCATTGAGCGAGACGCCGATGGGGCAACCGTCCAGATAAGCGCGCGGCTCGACCCCGGCGAGATCATCCTGGCGCCCGGCGAGCGCTTCACCACCCCCGATGCGGTCATGGCGACCGTCAGCGGCGGCTACAACGCCGTGCGGCACGCGATGCATGCGCATCTGCGGGGCGATGTGCTGCCCTCCCGCGCCGATTGGCCTATGCGCCGCGTCCACCTCAATAGCTGGGAAGCGGTCGCGTTCGACATGGACGATATGCGGCTCGCGCGGCTGGCCGACGCGGGGTGCGCGATCGGCGCCGAGCGCTTCGTGGTCGACGATGGCTGGTTCGCCGGACGCCGCGACGACACGACCAGCCTGGGCGACTGGGCTCCCGATCCCGACCGCTTCCCCAAGGGGCTCGACCGGCTGATCGACTATGTCGGCGAACTGGGCATGGATTTCGGGCTGTGGGTCGAGCCCGAGATGGTCAGCCCCGACAGCGATCTCTACCGCGCGCATCCCGATTGGTGCCTGCACCGCCGGGGCTTCGATCGCCCGACGCAGCGCCACCAGCTTGTGCTCGACCTCGCCCGGCCCGGAGTGAGCGAACACCTGTATCAGGTGCTGCACACCCTGTTGTCGTCGCACCGCATCGCCTATCTGAAATGGGATCATAACCGCGATCTGTTCCCCAATGATGGCGCTGGCCATGCCCAGACGCTCGCGCTCTACGCGCTGATCGATCGGCTCCGCGCCGCCCACCCCAAGGTTGAAATCGAAAGCTGCGCGAGCGGCGGCGGGCGGATTGATTACGCGATGCTCAGCCGCTGCCACCGCGTTTGGCCGAGCGACAACAACGACGCGATTGATCGGCTGCGCATCAACCAGGCGTGGAGCCTGTTCCTCCCGCCCGAGGTAATGGGCAATCATGTCGGCCCCAGCCCCAACCCGATCACCGGTCGCGCGCTGCCGATGGCGTTCCGCGCCAAGGTCGCGATGTTCGGGCATATGGGCGTCGAGGCCGATCCGGCAGCGATGTCGGAGGAAGATCGCGCAACGCTCGCGGCGCACATCGCCTGCTACAAGCATTACCGGGATGTGTTGCATCACGGGGCGGTCAGTGAATTGATGTTCGACGCCCCCGGCCTTTTCGGCACGATGATCGAGCATCAGGGCCGCGCGCTCGCTTTGGTCGCCCGCACCGATATGGCCGACGATTACAATGCGCCGCCGGTGCGCATCCCCGGGCTGCAGCCCGAAATGCGGTACATCATCACCTTTCCGCTCGCCGATTTTGACGATCCCCCGAATGGCGTCGGGAACTGGGCGCTGAGCGGGCGGATGCTGGGCGAAGCGGGGCTGGTGCTGCCGTTGTCGCGCCCGGCGACGGCGCATCTCCTCTATCTCGAACGCATGGATGTTGCCGGATGATGCGGCTCGGCTGTTGTTACTATCCCGAACATTGGCCTGAGGCGATCTGGGCCGACGATGCCCGCCGTATGGTCGAGATGGGCCTCACCCGCGTGCGCATCGGCGAGTTTGCGTGGAGCCGGATCGAGCCCGAGCCCGGCCGCTATGACTGGAGCTGGCTCGACCGCGCGATCGACACGCTGCGCGCGGCGGGGCTTGGCATCATCCTCGGCACGCCGACCGCGACGCCGCCCAAATGGCTGGTCGATCGCATGCCCGATATGCTCGCGGTCGACGCGCAGGGACGCGAGCGGCGGTTCGGATCGCGGCGGCATTATTGCTTCTCGCACCTCGGCTATCGCGCCGAATGCGCGCGGATCGTGGCGGCGCTCGCCGATCGCTATGGCAAACACCCCGGCATCGTCGCGTGGCAGACCGACAATGAATATGGCTGTCACGATACGGTGGTGAGTTACTCGGCAGCGGCGGCGCAGGGCTTTCGACACTGGTTGGCGGCACGCTATCCCGATGTCGGCGCGCTCAACGCCGCCTGGGGCAATGTCTTCTGGAGCCAGGAATATCGCACCTTCGACGAGATCGACCCGCCCCACCTCACGGTGACCGAGCCGAACCCGGCGCATGTCCTCGACTATCGCCGTTTCGCCTCTGACGAGGTCGTCGCGTTCAACCGCTTGCAAGTCGACATTCTGCGCAGCGCTTCGCCGGGGCGCGATATCGTCCATAATTACATGGGCTTCTTCACCGAATTCGATCACCACGCGGTGTCGCGCGATCTCGATGTCGCGACCTGGGATAGCTATCCGATCGGTTTTCTTGAGCAATTCTGGTTCAGCCGCGACGACAAGCTGCGCTATGCGCGGCAGGGGCATCCCGATATCGCGGCCTTCCACCACGACCTGTACCGCGGCTGCGCCAAGGGCCGTTGGTGGGTGATGGAACAGCAGCCGGGGCCGGTAAACTGGGCCGCGCACAATCCCGCGCCGCTCCCCGGCATGGTGCGGCTGTGGACGCTCGAAGCCGCCGCGCATGGCGCCGAGCTGGTCAGCTATTTCCGCTGGCGGCAGGCGCCGTTCGGGCAGGAAATACATCACGCGGGACTGCTCCGTCCCGACAGAGTCGATGACGTGGGCGCGCATGAAGCGCGCGCGGCGGCCGGCGATCTGGCGACGCTTGGCGAGCTCGGCGCGCCTGCGAAATCGGTCGCGCTGCTGTTTTCTTATGAAGCGGTGTGGCTGTTCGAGGCGCAGCCGCAGGGGCGCAGCTTCCGGTATATGGAGCTGGTGTTTGAGTGTTATTCGGCGCTGCGGCGGCTGGGGCTCGATGTCGATATCCTGCCGACCGACGCCGCGCTCGACGGATACCGGATGGTCGTCGCGCCCTCGCTGCCGATCCTCGACGCGGCACTGGTGACGCGACTAAAGCAGCTCGATATCCTTGTGCTATTCGGTCCGCGCAGTGGCAGCCGGACCGGCGATTGCCAGATCGCCGACGGCCTGCCCCCCGGCCCCCTTCAGTCCGCGATTCCGATTCTCATCCCGCGCGTCGAATCGCTGCGCGAGGGGCTGACCGAGCAAGGCGACGGCTTCGAAATCACCCGCTGGTTCGAGCATGTCGAAACGGCGCTCGCCCCCGATATCGCGCTCAGCGACGGGCGCGGGATTGTCTATCGGGCTGGGGGGCTGCGCTATCTGGCGGGCTGGCCCGATGCTGCCTTGCTTGAGCGATTGCTCCGAGAAATGGCGGCGGAAGGCGGCCTGTCGGTCACAGCCTTGCCACGCGACATCCGGATCAGACGCGCAGGCGACGTGACCTTCGCCTTCAATTATGGGCCTGAGGCCTTCGATCTCACCGCCCTCACCAACGGCCCGCCCATCATCGGCGACGCGCTACTACCACCCGCCGGCGTCGCCGCGTGGTGAACCACCGACGTAGCCTAAACCCGGTTGACCGCGCTCAGCACCGCGCGCACGCTCGCGGTCGCAATGTCAGTATCGATGCCGACGCCGAACACCGTGCGCCCCTCAGCCGTGCGGCATTCGACATAGGCGACCGCCTGCGCATCGGCGCCGTGGCCGATCGCGTGCTCGTTGTAATCGACCACGTCGAGCGTCGCCCCGCTGCTCTCGCCGAGCGCCGCGATGACGCCTGAAATCAGGCCATTGCCGCGCCCCGAAATCGACCGTTCCTCGCCATCGATGGCGACATGGCCAACGAACACCCGCTGGCCCGCCGCCCCGCTTTCCTCATAATCGCGCAGCACGAAGCGATCACCCGCACCGGGCAAATAGGTCGCCTCGAACAATTGCCAGATATCCGCCGCGTTCAACTCGCGGCTCACATCGTCAGCGAGCGCCTGGACGTGGCGGCTGAAATCGACCTGGAGCCGTTTGGGCAGTTTCAAACCCTTGTCCTGCTCGATCACCCAGGCAACGCCGCCCTTGCCGCTTTGCGAATTGACCCGGATCACGGCTTCATAGCTGCGGCCAAGGTCGGCCGGATCGATCGGCAGATAAGGCACTTCCCAGAAACGGTCGTTGCGCGCTTCCTGCGCCGCGAAACCCTTTTTGATTGCGTCCTGATGCGATCCCGAAAAGGCAGTGAACACCAGATCGCCAGCATAGGGCGTGCGCGGGTGGATCGGGATGTGGGTGCAATATTCGACGGTTTTGACGACCGCGTCGATGTCCGACAAATCCAGCTTCGGATCAATGCCTTGGGTGTACATGTTGAGCGCGACTGTCACCAGATCGCAATTGCCGGTGCGCTCGCCATTGCCGAGCAGACACCCCTCGACGCGGTCGGCCCCCGCCATGATGCCGAGTTCGGCAGCGGCGACGCCGGTGCCGCGATCATTATGCGTGTGGAGCGAAATCACCACGCTGTCGCGATTGGGGATCTGGCGCCCGAACCATTCGATCTGGTCGGCATAGACATTGGGCGTCGCGCATTCGACCGTGGCGGGCAGGTTGAGAATGATCGGATGGTCGGGCGTCGGGCGCAATATTTCCATCACGGCGGCGCAGACCTCGATTGAGAAATCGAGCTCGGCGGTTGAGAAGGTTTCGGGGCTATATTCGAAATGCCAGTCGGTGTCGGGCTGCGCGGCGGCGCAATCGCGCAGGATCTTCGCGCCCTCGACCGCAATACCGCGCACCTCGTCACGCGTCATGCCGAACACGATCTTGCGCCACGCCGGGCTGACCGCATTGTAAAGATGGACAATCGCGCGCGGGACGCCCTGCAGCGACCGGAAGCTCGTTTCGATCAGATCGCGGCGTGACTGGGTGAGCACCTGCACGGTCACATCATCGGGGATGCGCCCCGCCGCGACGAGGCCTGAGATAAAGTCGAACTCGGTCGCCCCGGCACTGGGGAAGCCGACCTCGATTTCCTTCATGCCGATCTTGCAGAGCAGATCGAACATCCGCGTTTTTTTCTCGGCATCCATCGGATCGATCAGCGCCTGATTGCCGTCGCGCAAATCGGTCGACAGCCAGCGCGGCGCCGCCGTGATCGTGCGCGACGGCCATTGCCGGTCGGGCAAGTCGATCTGCGGGAAAGGTCGGTATTTGGTGGATGCGATCGGCAACATGGGTCTCAACTCGCGGTGGCTCGATGGGCGTTCGGGTCGGGGATGGCCCTTAGGCGGATCGTGCGCACCAGCGGCACGCGGAGACGGTCGCGCCTAAGGGCGCGTAAGTCGAAGCAGCGAAGACAGGGTGGATGCCATTCGCAAACTCTAGGCGCGAACGGGCGGGCAAGTCCAGCCGTAAGGCGAACCTGCCCGCACCGCGCTGCCCCGGTCAGTTCTTGGCCTTGTCGACCAGCTTGTTGGCGCCGATCCACGGCATCATCGCGCGCAACTCGGCCCCGACCTTTTCGATCGGATGCGCGGCGGCTGCCTTGCGCGATGCCTTCAACTCGGGTTGCCCCGCGCGATTGTCGAGCACGAAATCCTTGACGAAGCGCCCCGCCTGAATGTCCGCCAGCACGCGCTTCATTTCGGCTTTGGTTTCGGCGGTGATGATCCGCGGGCCGGTTTTGATGTCGCCATATTCCGCCGTGTTGCTGATCGAATAGCGCATGTTGGCGATGCCGCCTTCGTACAGCAGATCGACGATCAGCTTGGTTTCGTGCAGGCATTCGAAATAGGCCATTTCCGGCGCGTATCCGGCCTCGACCAGCGTCTCGAACCCGGCCTGGATCAGGTGCGTGATGCCGCCGCACAGCACCGCCTGTTCGCCGAACAAATCGGTCTCGCATTCCTCGCGGAAGGTCGTCTCGATGATGCCGCTCCGGCCGCCGCCGAGCGCGCTGGCGTAGGAGAGCGCGAGCGCCTTGGCATAGCCGTTGCCCGCTTTCCCTTCGGCTTCCTGCGCGACCGCGATCAGGCACGGCACGCCGCCGCCCTTCAGATATTCGCTGCGCACGGTGTGACCGGGGCCTTTCGGGGCGATCATGATGACGTCGAGATCGGCGCGCGGCTCGATTAGTCCGAAATGGATGTTTAACCCGTGCGCGAAGGCAATCGTCGCGCCTTGCTTCAGATTGGTGTGGAGATCATCGGCATAGATCGCCGCCTGATGCTCGTCGGGGGCCAGAATCATGATCACGTCGGCCCAGGCTGCAGCTTCGGCATTGCTCATCACCTTGAAGCCCGCCGCTTCGGCCTTCATTGCGGTGGCCGAGCCGGGGCGGAGCGCGATCGCGACGTCCTTCACGCCGCTGTCGCGGAGATTCTGCGCATGGGCATGACCTTGCGAGCCATAGCCGACGACCGCGACCTTCTTGTCGGTGATGAGGCTGAGATCGGAGTCGCGATCGTAATAGACTTTCATTTCGGTAGCTCCCATTTCTGAAACCGGGCCGCGGGGACGGCGGATGTGATGAGGCTCTTACGCCGCCTCTTTGCCGCGCGAAATGGCGACGATGCCGGTGCGCGCGACTTCGATCAGGCCGACTTCGCGCATCAGCTCGATGAATTTGTCGATCTTTTCGCTGCCGCCCGTGACTTCGAACACAAAGCTCGATGTCGTCGCATCAACGACGCGCGCGCGGTAGACATCGGCGAGGCGCAGCGCCTCGATCCGGTGATCGCCGGTCCCGGCAACCTTGACCAGCGCCAGCTCACGCTCGACATGCGCGCCGGCTGCGGTCAGATCGGTGACCTTGTGCACCGGCACCAGCCGATCGAGCTGCGCGACAATCTGCTCGAGCACCGGCGGGCTGGCCGAGGTCACGATCGTGATCCGGCTTACCGACTTGTCCTCGGTGATCTCGCTCACCGTCAGGCTGGCGATATTATAGCCGCGCGCGGTGAACAGCCCCGCGATCCGCGACAGGATGCCCGGCTCGTTATCGACGATCACCGCCAGCGTATGGCGTTCGGCCTTTTCTTGCCTGATCTGCATCAGACCAGCGCCTTGGCTTCGTCGTCCATCGTGCCCGAGACTTCGCTCGCGCGCAGGATCATGTCGGTGTGCGACGCACCCGAGGGGATCATCGGGAAGCAATTGGCGAGCTGCGCGACGCGGCAATCGACCAGCACCGGTCCGTCATGCGCAAGCATGTCGGCGATGCCGGGCTCAAGCTCACCGCGCTTTTCGATCAAAATGCCCTTCCAGCCATAGGCCTCGGCCAGCCGGACGAAATCGGGGAGCGAATCGCTATAGCTTTCGGCGTAACGGCTTTCATAGGTCAGCTCCTGCCATTGGCGGACCATCCCCATATACTGGTTGTTCAGGATGAAGATCTTGACGGGCAGGCGGTACTGCGTCGCGGTCGCCAGTTCCTGGATGTTCATTTGGATCGATGCTTCACCGGCAATGTCGATCACCAGCGCGTTCGGGTTGCCGAGCTGCGCGCCGATCGCAGCGGGCAGGCCATAGCCCATCGTGCCGAGCCCGCCGCTGGTGAGCCATTTATTGGGCTCTTCGAAATCGAAGTGCTGCGCCGCCCACATCTGGTGCTGGCCGACTTCGGTGGTGATGATCGGTGACCGGGCGTGCGTTGCTTCCCACAAAGCCCGGATCGCGCGTTGCGGCATGATCGCGTTGGGATCGTTTTCGGGGAAATCGAGCGACTTGACCGCGCGCCAGCCCGCGATGCGGCGCCACCAGTCGGCGGTGTCGGGCTTGGGGTGGCCGCGCGCCTGCCAGACGCGGACCATATCGGCGAGCGCATGGCCGACATCGGCGACGATGGGCAGGTCGATGCGCACCGTCTTGTTGATGCTCGACCGGTCGATATCGACATGGACCTTGCGCGCATGCGGCGCGAAGGCGTCGAGCCGCCCCGTCACCCGATCGTCGAAGCGCGCACCGAGCGCGACGATCAAATCGGCCTGGTTCATCGCCCAATTGGCCTCATAGGTGCCGTGCATGCCGAGCATCCCGAGCCACTGCGCGCTCGACGCGGGGAAAGCGCCCAGCCCCATCAGGGTCGAGGTCACCGGCGCGCCGGTCAGCGCCGCCAGTTCGCGCAGCAGCGCGCTCGCGGCTGGCCCTGCGTTGATGATCCCCCCGCCGGTGTAAAGGATCGGCCGCTCGGCCGCCGCCAGCATGTCGACGAGCTGCTCGATCGCGGCTGGATCGGCGTCAAGCTGCGGGCGATAGGTTTTGTGCTGGATCGGCCCCGGCTTGGTGTAGCGCGCGGTCGCCACCTGCACGTCCTTGGGGATATCGACCACCACCGGGCCGGGCCGCCCCGATGTGGCGATGTGGAACGCCTCATGGATCGTCGGGCCGACCCGCGCGGGATCCTTCACCAGATAATTATGCTTCGAACAGTGGCGCGTGATGCCAACGGTATCCGCCTCCTGAAAGGCATCGGTGCCGATCAGCGAGGTCGGCACCTGCCCGGTGATCACCACCATCGGGATCGAATCCATCAGCGCGTCGGTGATGCCGGTCACGGCATTGGTCGCGCCGGGGCCGCTCGTCACCAGCACCACGCCGGGCTTGCCGGTCGAGCGCGCATAGCCCTCCGCCGCATGCGTGGCCGCCTGTTCGTGCCGGACGAGGATGTGCTTGATCTGCCCGCCCTTGGCGTTGTGACGGTAGAGCGCGTCATAGATCGGCAGGACAGCGCCACCCGGATAGCCAAAAATGACCCCGACCCCGAGATCACCCAGCGCCTCGATCAGGATATCTGCTCCGGATTGCTCGATCATCACTCGTCCTTGCGTTTGCCCGCACGCCGCATCGCACAAATATGCTGGCGAAGGGCGCTGCTAAAGATGTAAAATTTGCCTGTCAATCGTCATTGCGTAATTTAGTTGCCAAATTGCCCATATCAACGAATTTTTACTACGCTTCAGCGGAATCGCGTGCGACCTGGAACCCCGCGAATGACTGGCTCACCGGCATCAGCTCGAGCCGGTTGATGTTGAGGTGTGGCGGCAGGCTGGCGATCCACAGAATCGTCGCGGCGATATCCTCGGCAGTCATCGGCGTGGCCCCCGCATAGAGCGTGTCCGACGCCGCCTGATCACCGCCGGTGCGCACCAGCGTGAATTCGGTCTCGACCATCCCCGGTTCGATCGAGGTAACGCGCACGCCGGTGCCGTGCAAATCGGCGCGCAGATTGAGCGAGAATTGCGCGACGAAGGCTTTGGTGCCGCCATAAACATTGCCGCCAGCATAGGGATAGCTGCCCGCGACCGAGCCCAGATTGACGATCGTCCCCTTGCGTTCGATCAGCCCCGGCAGCAGCCGGTGGGTGATCTCGACCAGCGCGGTGATGTTGGTGTCGATCATTGTGCGCCATTGCGCGAGATCGCTGCGCTGCGCAGGCGCGGTGCCCATCGCCAGCCCGGCGTTGTTCACCAGCAGATCGATGGCGGCGAAGTCGGCCGGCAACGTGCTGATCGCGTTGTCGAGCGCAGCGGCATCGCGGACATCGAACACGAGAGGCAAGACCGCATCGCCGCATTCGGCCACGAGCGCGTCGAGCCGATCCGCCCGCCTGCCGGTCGCGACCACGCGCCACCCTGCCCCCACCAGCGCGCGCACCGTTGCGGCGCCAATGCCTGCCGTTGCGCCCGTCACCAATGCCGTCTTCATGCCATGCCTCCGCTTGCCCCCTGCGCCATGCCGATTGCCGCGCGCGAGTGCAACGCGTTCCATCGACGCGGCATTGCGGGACCAGCGATGGCCATGATACCGCCGCGCCGAGGAGAAAACGCCCATGAAAACCCGCGCCGCCGTTGCCTTCGAAGCCAAGCAGCCGCTCGAAATCGTCGAACTCGACCTCGAAGGGCCGAAGGCGGGCGAAGTGCTCGTCGAAATCATGGCCACGGGCATCTGCCACACCGATGCCTATACGCTCGACGGGCTCGACAGCGAGGGGCTGT
>CAYUYZ010000008.1:0-100090 GCA_964449575.1 uncultured Stakelama sp. | reverse complement strand
TCATCGACGTGCAGGAAGGCGATTACGTCAAGCGCGGCGATAACCTGATCGGCGGTTCGCCTGATCCGCATGATATTCTGGAAGTGCTCGGCATCGAGCCGCTCGCGGAATATCTCGTCGCGGAAATCCAGGAAGTCTATCGTCTGCAGGGCGTGAAGATCAACGACAAGCACATCGAAGTGATCGTTCGCCAGATGCTGCAGAAGGTCGAGATCACCGACGGCGGCGACACCACGCTGCTGGCGGGCGAGCAAGTCGATCGCGAGGAGATGGACGACATCAACTCGAAGCTCGACAAGGGCCAGACACCTGCACAGGGCAAGCCCGTGCTGCTCGGCATCACCAAGGCGTCGCTGCAAACCCGCAGCTTCATCTCGGCGGCGTCGTTCCAGGAAACCACCCGCGTCCTCACCGAGGCAGCGGTCCAGGGCAAGCAGGACACGCTGATTGGTCTGAAGGAAAACGTCATCGTCGGGCGGTTGATCCCGGCGGGCACGGGGGCGGGCATGAATCGCCTGCGCGTCACCGCCAATTCGCGCGATGCCGCGATGCGGGTGGCGCAGCGCCGGATGGACGCGGCAATTGTCGCGCCCAATTCGGCCGCCGAAGAACATGCCGCCGAACTCGCGCGCAGCCCGCGCGACGCTGGCGGCACCGGTGACGACGCGCTGGGCAAGGTCGTGCAAAGCGGCCACGGCACCGATGCGGATGCCGGAACTTATCTGAACAAGGAGTGATCGTCCCGGGTTCGGGTGATCATTCGTCGCACTGAAAAGCCGCCGTCCGGAGCCATCCGGGCGGCGGTTTTTTTCATCTACGCGACGGCAAGCGAACCGTCCTAAAGCGTCCGGCCCCAGTTGACGGTCACCTTGCTCCCCGCCCCCTCAGTCTCGGCGATCACCATCAGCGTGCGGTTGCCGCTGCCGCGCGCGGAGAACATCGCGCTGGGGCTATCGCTGTCGAGCGCCTTTGTGAGGCCGCTCGCTTGCGCCTGTGCGAGCGACCAGGCTTTGACGGTCTTGGGATCGGCGTCAGTGGTGTAGAGGATCGAACCGCTTTCGCGGTTGGCGCCGACGCCTGCGCCCTTGGTGCAGAGCGTGATCGTGGCGCCTTCACGGACGGGGACGAAGTCGGGCTTGATGTCGCACGCGACGCTGGCCGCGCTAGCAACCGGCGCGGACGCAGCGGCTGGCGCCGTGGTCGCATTGGCATCATCGCTCCCCGCTTTGCCGCCCGAGCACGCGCCCAGCATCAGCACCGCAACCAATAATCCCGTCCGCATGATCATTCCCTCCCCGGTTGAGCATCCGGCGCCCATGATAACAGTGCCGCGCGCGCCCACAACCGGGGCGATCAGCGCGCCATGCGGATCACCTGCGTGCCGAGCCGTTCGGCTTCCTCGGCGTCGTGCGTGACCATCAGGATCGGCAGCTTGAGCCCGTCGCGGATATGCTCGATCGCGCGCATGATTTCCTCACGCCGCGCGCGGTCGAGCGAGGCGAGCGGCTCGTCAAGCAGCAGGAAGCTTGGGCCCGACAGCAGCGCTCGCCCGATCGCCACCCGCCGCGCCTCGCCGCCCGACAGCGAACGCGGCCACCGATCGAGCAAATGGCCGATGCCGAGAAAATCTACCGTCTCATCGAACCCAATCCCGCTCGCGCCCCGCGCCGCGCCATAATCGAGGTTCGCGCGCACGCGCAGGTGTGGAAACAGGCGTGGTTCCTGGAAGACATAGCCCGCGCGGCGCTGAGCCACGGGGACATCGACGCCAGAATCGGCATCGAACAGCAGCTCCCCCGCAACGGCAATCCGCCCGCGCGCAGGCGTCAGCAATCCGGCGATCATGTTGAGCACACTCGTCTTGCCCACGCCCGACGGCCCGAACAGGATCGTCAGCCCGGGTTCGGGCGCGATCCGCACCGCGACCTCGGCCTCCCCCACCCGCCGCGCGATATCGATATCAAAGGACATGCAGCCCCCGCCCCGCACGCCGCGCGAGCAATTCCGAGCCGATCAGCGCCGCCATTGCCAAGATGATCGACACCGCCGCCAGCCGGATCACGATTGCCTCACCACCGGGCAGTTGCAGCGCGCCATAGATCGCGAGCGGCAAGGTCTGGGTCTCCCCCGGCACGTTCGACACGAAGGTGATCGTCGCGCCAAATTCACCGATCGAGCGCGCAAAGCCAAGCACCAGCCCCGCCAGCACCCCCGGCAGGCTGAGCGGCAGCGTGATCGTCCAGAACACCCGCCACCGCCCCGCCCCGAGCGTGCGCGCGGCGCTTTCGAGCCGCTGATCGACCGCCTCGATCGACAGCCGGATCGCGCGCACCATCAGCGGCAGCGCCATCACCCCGCTCGCGATTGCGGCACCGATCCATTTGAACAGCACGGTGATGCCGAACCAGCTCTGCAAGGCACCGCCGAACGGGCCATTGGGGGCGAAGGCGATCAGCAGCAGCCAGCCGGTCACCACCGGCGGCAGCACCAGCGGCAAATGCACCAGCCCGTCGAGCAAGATCCGCCCCGGAAACCGCCCGCGCGCCAGCACCCACGCCACCGCAAAGGCGATCGGCAAGGTCACTGCCATCGCCGCCGCGCCCACCTTGAGCGTCAGGCCGACGATTGCCCATTCGGTGCCCGACAGCATCAGCCCGGCGTGAACCCGTGGCGGCGCATCAGGCCCTGCCCTTCGCGGCCCAGCAGGAAGCGGCGAAACGCCTCGCCCTCGGTATTGGTCGAGCTTTTCAGCCGCGCGATCGGGTAAGTGATGCGCGGATGGCTGGCGGCGGGGAAGCGATAGGCCACGCGCACGCCGGGCTCGCTGCGGGCATCGGTTGCGTAGACGATGCCATAACTCGCCACCCCGCGCGCGACCAGCGCGAGCGCGGCGCGGACATTTTCGGCGCGGACGACTTTGGGGGCCACCTGCGCCCAGATACCGAGTCTAATGAGCGCGGCCCGGCCATAGCGCCCGGCGGGGACGCTGTCCGGGTCGGCCATGGCGAGCGGCGCGGTGCTCAGCGCACGGGCAAGCCCCGCCGGTGTCGGCGCAGGATCGGCGCTGGTCGTCGCAGGCCGGATCAACACGAGGCTGTTCCCGGCGAGACTGGCGCGCGTGTCCGGCGCAATCAGCCCGCGCCGCGCGAGATCATCCATCCAATCAACGTCAGCGGCAATGAACAGGTCAGCGGGTGCGCCGGCCGCAACCTGACGCGCCAATATCGATGATGCGGCGAACGAAATGACCGGCCTGGGATGGCCTTTCGCGGCCCAGCGACCAGCGGCCTCGGTCAGCGATTCCTGCAGGCTCGCCGCCGCCAGCACCACCGGCGCGACCGGTGGCGGCGCATTGGCGACGCTGGCGATCAGGGCGAAGCCGATCGCGGCAAGCTTACTGAAATAGGATCGCGTCACCGCTGCCTCCCGGTTGCTGTTCCCAACCGTATATAGCAGCGACCGCTGCGCGCCACCCCCTGGGACGACGCGCAGCGGGATTGCCTCAACCCTTGTTGGTCATCTGGCCGATCGTGTCGCGGCCATAGCTGGTGATCAGCTCGCCGATTTCGCGCGCCTGTTCCATCGCGCGATTGCTCTGGTCGCGCAGATAATCAGACTGGATGCGCATCACTTCGGTGACATCCTTGGCATGGGCGGCGGCGCGCATTGCGGCGAAAGCCTCGCGCGTATTGGCTTCGGCCTGATCGAGCAGCCGCATCCCCAACTCAGTGCCGGTCTCCGCAATGCGCTCGCCCGATTTGCGCATCGTGTCGCCGGCGGCCTTGATCTGGTCGGTCATTTTGCTGGCCATGTCTTCGGTGGCTTGCTTGGCGGTATTGGTCGCATCGTTGATGGTCGAGTCGGTCATGATTGTTGCTCCTGCCATATGCCCCGGCGTGTCCATACGCCTGATCTCTTTGACGCGCGAGCCTGATCGGGGTTCCGCCGACCCCGAGATGGGTGTGCGATACCCGCTCGGGCGTGAGGCGCGCTTCACCGCCATCGCCGAGGAGATCAGCTCAGCGACCGACCGAACCAGAGCGTATGCTCGCGCGAGAAGCTTAGCTCCGCCTCCGCCACGAACGCTGCCAGCGCCGCGTCATCATGGATGAAATCCAGTTTCGCCTTCAGCAAGCCGATCTCATGCGCGGTTATCGTGTAGGACGCGCTGAGTTCGTTGAACTTGCGCACCTGCATCCAGCCGACCAGCGAAGAGGCGAGAACGATCATCGGCTCGATCGGCAGATAGGGCGCATTCTCCGTCGTCCGCGCCATAATCAACGCAGCCGCGCCGACATAGGCCAATGCTGAGGCAATGACCCACCCCGTCGAATTCCGTCGATTCCGTGCCGCGCGACCGGCGTACCATTCGCGTTGCTGCTGAACCCGCGCGTCGCGGTAATAGGCATGGCGCGTTGCGAAATCCGCGGCGCGGACCCGTCGAATCTCCTCGGTCGCATAGTCGCCGGTTGCTTCGTCATGGTAGGTCAATGCGGCGACCGCGATGTTTTCGTTGAGGACCTCCTGCAGTTTGTCGCGGAACGCCGCTTCATGCGCGCCGGAGGCGCTGATTTCGAACGGTTGTGCGCGCATCATATAGCGCCAGGTCAGCGTCTTGAGCGCCTCCGCCAGCGCGCGACACCGGAACCAGTCCTGCTCAGGTTTCAACAACGATCGGCTGAGCAAAACAACCAGCAGCGCGACGAAAATGAGCGCTGCGAAACGGTAATATGACTGTTCCTGAAAATAGCTCGTCGACAAAACCGCCGCCACGAACAGCAAGGCATATTCCGCCTGGATCAACCTGAAATAGAGTCGCTGCTTCCGGATCGAGGCGGCGTCGGCGGCGGCGAACAGGAATGGATAATCCTCGCACAACATTCGTCACCCCCCCTCCGCAAATCCCAAACGTGAGGTAACAAATAATCGGCGCCCATGGAACAATTAGGCGTTGACCGATCGCTCCCACCACGCTGTCATGGCCGCAGCAGGGGTGCAGTGCAATGACGTCGGAAGTGCGATCCAAGGCAGGCCGATCGGACGTCGCGACGCGGCCGAAGGTGCAACTCGATCCGGTCGGCTTCTGGAGCTATGCGCGGGATAATGAGGATTTGTCCGAAGGCAGGCTCGCGGACATATTGCGTCAGATCAAGGCCGAGCTCGCATCACGCTTTGGTAGGCTGGAAATTTTCCAGGATACCAGCTCGATGCGACACGGCGACGCCTGGGAAACCCGCATCCGCGAATCGCTCGATCGCTCGACCTTCTTCATCCCGATCCTGACGCCGCACTTCCTGCGGAGCAAATGGTGCATGCAGGAAGTCGAATGGTTTCTCGAACGCGAGCAGCAATTGTTCGACGCCTATCCCGATCTGCCGCGCACGAGCCGTATCTTCCCGATCCTCTATGTCGATATCGAAGGCGCGACGTCCATCCGACCGGATTTGGTGGCTAAGCTGAAGGCGCGCAACTGGTTCGACATGAGCGAGATGCGGTACGCCGAGCGCGTCGATGTCGGGGTAGTTGGGCGCGCGATCGGTGAGTATGCAAAGAGCATCCGCACGCTGCTCATGATCGAGGTGGAAAAGCCATTGAGCGCAGAGGAGCGCGAGGCACAGCGGCGCGAGGCAGAGGCGGCCGCTAAAGCTGAACGCGAAGCAAACGAAGCGCGCGAGCGGGCGCTGAAGGAAACGGAACGATCCCGCGCGCTCGCAGAACAAGAAGCTCAGGAGCGGGCACGAATCGCGGCCGAGGCGGCGGCGCTGGCGGCCGAGGTTCAGCAACATGACGACCATGTTGCGGCATTGGCGAAGCTGCAAACGCGCCTTGATGCCGGGCTCGCGCATAGCCGTACACAAGCCGAGTTGCGCGAGAAGCGCGCAGCCGCCGATGCGGAGGAGAAGCGCCAGCGCGATCTCGCGCGGACCGCACGCGGCGAACGGAATAAAAGGCTGTTGCGCCGGACCCTTGTCATCGCGGCCTGGGTCATTGGTGTACCGGTCGCGCTGTTTGCGCTGCTGGTCGTCTACTTTATGATTTATCCGCTAGCGCCGGGTGAGACGGGCAATGAGCAGACGATAGCGACGGGCAATTTGGCCGACAATATGACCGTCGACAGCCCCGCCGCCCCGCCCCCGCTCGCCAAGCCGCGCTTTGCGGCGGAAGGATGGATCACCGCGCAGAGCTGGGCTGTGGGCAGGAAATGCGACGCTCCGGTAAGCTTCTCAATCGACCGTAACGATCTGGTCGTCGATCAAGGCGATACCCCGGAGCGGCACGCGATCGACGCGGCGCGATCAACCGAGGACCGGCTTGTGGCCGATGGGTTGACGCTGTCCCGCAAGCCCGCGTCAGCGGCGGATTCGGGAATGACGATGATCTATCCCGATTTCAAGGTGGAGGTATTGCCGTGCGCCACTCGCCGTTGATCTGGAGTGGCCTTGTCAGTGCGATCGCCCTCCTCATCGTACCGGGCCGTGCGGATGCCGCCGATTCGATCAAGTGCAACCTTGCCTGGGATGCGGCATCCGCCAGACCCTCGCGCGCAGGCTATCAGAATTTCCTGAACATCTGCGGCGCGCATTCCCGCGCTCGCGACGCGCGCGCGTGGATTGCCGCGCATACGCCGACACCAACGCCGCGCCCGACACCAACGCCGGGCCCGTCGCCGAGCCCGACGCTGACCGCATCCGAGGCATTCAAGCGCGGTCTCGCGGCCGACAGCGCCAAGAATTACGCGGAGGCGGCAGGGTACTACAAGCAGGCATGCAATGGCGGAGAAGCGGCAGGGTGCACGAACCTCGGCTTTCTATACGACGCGGGGCGAGGCGTAACCGCCGATTTAGCGCGCGCTGCCCAACTCTATAAGCAGGCGTGCGACGGCGGAAACACGGGAGGGTGCAAGAACCTCGGCAATCTATATGAAACGGGGCAAGGCGTCACCGCCGATCCGGCGCGCGCTGCCCAACTCTACAAACAGGCGTGCGATGGCAGAAACGCGGCAGGGTGCACGAACCTCGGCGCTCTACACGACACAGGGCATGGCGTCCCCACCGATAAGGCGCGCGCCGCGCAACTCTATAAACAAGGGTGCGATGGCGGAAACGCGGCAGGGTGCACGAACCTCGGCTTTCTATACGACATGGGACAAGGCGTCCCCACCGATAGGGCGCGCGCCGCGCAGCTCTATAAACAGGCGTGCGATAGCGGAAACGCGCGAGGGTGTTCGAACCTCGGCGTTCTATACGAAACGGGGCAAGGCGTCCCCGCCGATAAGGCGCGCGCCGCGCAACTCTATAAACAGGTGTGCGATGGCGGATACGCGCCAGGGTGCTCAAATCTCGGCGTTCTATACGAGACGGGGCGAGGCGTCCCCACCGATAAGGCGCGCGCCGCGCAACTCTATAAACAGGGGTGCGATGGCGGAAACACAACAGGGTGCACGGGTCTCGGCTTTCTATACGAAATGGGGCAAGGCGTCCCCACCGATAAGGCGCGCGCGGCGCAACTCTATAAACAGGCTTGCGATGGCAACGATGCCCAGGGATGCTCGAACTTCGGCTTTCTACACGAATGGGGGCAAGGTGTCCCCACCGATAAGGCGCGCGCGGCGCAACTCTATAAACAAGGGTGCGATGGCGGCTTCGTACGAGGGTGCACGAACCTCGGGGTTCTATACGACACGGGGCAAGGCGTCCCAACCGATAAGGCGCGCGCTGCGCGACTCTATAAACAGGGGTGCGATGGCGGAAACGCGCTAGGGTGTTCGAACCTAGCGGTGCGTTATGAATATGGCGGCGGCGTAAACGCCAACCGGCAAACTGCGATCGATTTTTATCGCCAAGCGTTGCGGCTGGAGACGACGCTTCAAGACGCGAAGGATGGGCTCAAACGCCTCGGGCAGACGCCTTAACCCTCATCCCCCATCCTCAACGCCGCAATAAACGCCTCCTGCGGGATGCTGACCGAGCCATATTCGCGCATCTTCGCCTTGCCCTTCTTCTGCTTGTCGAGGAGCTTGCGCTTGCGCGTTGCGTCACCGCCATAGCATTTCGCCGTCACGTCCTTGCGCATCGCGCTGATCGTCTCGCGAGCGATGACCTTGCCGCCGATCGCGGCCTGGATCGGAATCTTGAACAAATGGCGCGGGATCAGTTCCTTGAGCCGCTCGACCATGCCGCGACCGCGGACCTCGGCGGTCGCGCGGTGGACAATCATGCTCAGCGCATCGACCGGCTCCTCGTTGACGAGGATGCCCATCTTGACCAGATCGCCCTCGCGATAGCCGATCTGGCTATAATCGAAGCTCGCATAACCTTTCGACAGCGACTTCAGCCGGTCGTAGAAATCGAACACGACTTCGTTGAGCGGCAATTCATAGGTCACCTGTGCGCGGCCGCCCACGTAAGTGAGGTTCTTCTGGATGCCACGCCGGTCCTGGCAGAGCTTCAGGATGCTGCCGAGATATTCATCGGGCGAATAGATCGTCGCCTCGATCCACGGCTCGGCAATGCTCTCGATCTTGTTTGGCTCGGGCATGTCGGCGGGGTTGTGGAGCTCGATATGCCCCTGCCCATGCGTCAGCTCGATCTGGTAGACGACCGACGGCGCCGTCGTGATCAGATCGAGGTCATACTCGCGCGTCAGCCGTTCCTGGATGATCTCGAGGTGGAGCAGCCCCAGGAAGCCGCAGCGAAAGCCGAAGCCCAGCGCCGCGCTGGTCTCCATTTCGAAGCTGAAGCTGGCATCGTTGAGCCGCAGCCTGCCGATGCTCTCGCGCAATTTGTCGAACTCGGCGGCATCGACCGGGAACAGGCCGCAGAACACGACTGGCTGGACGAGCTTGAACCCCGGCAGCGCCTCCGTCGCGGGGCGCTTGGCATCGGTGATCGTGTCGCCGACTGCGGTCTGCGCGACCTCCTTGATCTGCGCGGTGATGAAGCCGATCTCGCCGACGCCCAATTCGGTTAGCTGTTCGATCTTGGGCCGGAAACAGCCGACCCGGTCGACGAGGTGCTGCGTCCCGGTCGCCATGAATTTGACGAGCTGGCCCTTTTTCAGCGTCCCCGCCATCACCCGCACGAGGATGACGACGCCGAGATAGGGATCGTACCAGCTGTCGATCAGCATCGCCTTCAGCGGCGCATCGGCATCGCCCTTGGGCGGCGGGATGCGGGTGACGATGGCTTCGAGCACATCCTCGATCCCGATGCCCGATTTGGCGCTGGTCATCACCGCGTTCGAGGCGTCGAGCCCGATGACTTCCTCAATCTCGGCGCGGACCTTTTCGGGCTCGGCGGCGGGCAGGTCGATCTTGTTGATGACGGGCACGATCTCATGATCATGCTCGATCGACTGATAGACATTGGCGAGCGTCTGCGCTTCCACGCCTTGCGCGGCATCGACCACCAGCAGCGCGCCTTCGCACGCGGCGAGGCTGCGGCTGACTTCATAGGCGAAGTCGACATGCCCCGGCGTGTCCATCAGGTTGAGGACGTAATCGAGGCCATCATGCGCGCGGTAATTGAGGCGCACCGTCTGCGCCTTGATCGTGATCCCGCGCTCCTTCTCAATGTCCATATTGTCGAGCACTTGCTCAGACATCTCGCGCGCCGTCAGGCCACCGGTAGTCTGGATCAGCCGATCGGCGAGCGTCGATTTTCCGTGATCGATATGCGCGATGATGGAGAAATTACGGATACGGTCGAGGGGGGTCGTCATAGACGCTGGGCGTTAGCAGCTTGCCATGAAAAACCAAAGTGCCTCGCGATCGGGATTCTCACGCCCTTCAGGCACGCAGGCTTCGGCAGCCCGGCATCTTAAGGCAGGTCAACACGATCGTAGCGACGCCCATTTTGTTGAGGGTCTTCGGGTTCGATGAAGGTCGCAATACTTCCTGGGCCAATCGCGTCGGGATCGCCTTGGCCATCTTGCTTTGCTGTGGAAAATTCTGCCGTGGCGCTGGTAACACGGAACCGCAGCGTCGTCCGTCGGTCGGGCGACGCCACCAGGAGCAGCGATCCCAGCGACAGCAACGGGCTGCCATAATTGACCTGGATTTCGCGGCCTTGCGCGCTGGTGACTTGGATTGGCGTGAAATGAAACGCGACCATCCGCGCGGCGGCGAGCCCGAGCTCGTTCTGGAGGCGGCCGTAAACGGCCGGCCCCGATTCGCTGCTGCTTGCTTCAAAGCCGTCGACCTTAATGTCAGAGCCGATTTCTAGCTTCTTTGTCAGCAGGCCGCCGAACACGACGCGACCCGCGCTATCGCGCACCGACACATCCATGCTCACCATGACATACGATCGCGCGATTGAGAATTTATCGCGATCTGGCGCCACCGGTGCGGGTCCGTCGGGGCTGCTGACATCGGTGATGTTGATCGAAACGCTATATCGCGCGCCCCGGCCGCCGACCCGCAGGCGGCCGGACGAAGCGAAGGCTGACTCGACAGTGCTGCGCATCGACGGGAAATTGGCGACGCATTCCTTCTCCCACCATGTCCGCCACGAGGCGTAAACGCCGACTGCCCAAGGGGTCACGACGGCGCCCGCGCGACCCGAAGTGTTCTTAAGGTAGGTGCAGCTTTGGCTGGTCGAGATGCGACCGAGCACCAAGGTGGTCGTCTGCGCGCCAGCCGGAACTGACATCGACAGGCCAACAAAGAATACTGCCGACAACACGAACTTTCGCATTATTGCCCCCTATAATGGCGTAAGCCCGATCAGCGTGACTTTCGCTTGAAGGCCTGCAGATCAGTCGGCGTCGCACCGCGCACGATGGCCCCGATTGGCGCTGCGGTGGCGAAACCAGCAACCGGCAGCGCTTTGGAAAAACGTGCCGTGACGTCCGTCACCCTGATCAGGCCAAGCAAGGTTTCGTTATTGCCGAGTTTCTCGCCTGTCGCTGGATCCACAAAAACTTCACCCTTTGTGAACACGCTCATCGTTGCACCGGGCTGCACCGACCCCTCGCCATAGTTCAGAATATAAGTGCCATCGGCTTGCACCGAGGCAATCTGGATCGGATAGATCGCCGTCACGAGCCCGCCCGCGATCTTGTCGGCCGCGCTGCGCAACAGCAGCGATGTGTCGACTTGCGCGGTGCCGTTACAGGCTGACGCAGACTTCTGCGTCTCGTCGATGCGGCGCACATAGCGAATCTCGCCGGTGTCCGCGTCGGTGATCTTGATGTCGATTGACACGGTTGCTACCGCATTACTGCACGAAACTGTGCTGCCCTGTGGCGCAAACAACGTCCCGAGCATCGACGACCCAAGATCGCTCTTTTTCGAAACCGAAACATTGGTAATCGAACCATAAATCAGGAAATCTGCGCCTTCGAAACCGCCCACGCGACCGGGTCGGTTAGTGGTGACGAGACCCGCTTTGGCACGTGCCTGTTCACCAACGAGCTTGCCCAGCCGTTCACGCTCAATGATGCGGAACTTATTGGTGGCCGCGATCGACGTCTCAATCATGCGTGAAAAGGCGTCGGCCTGACCCGTTTGGGCCACATCGTCCATCTGATAGATTGCGACGATCGGCTTGCCCTGCGGAGTCTGGGCATTCGACTGCGCAGACCACCATGCGCCGACCGCCAATACAAGCCCGAGCACTATCCTCATCGAACTCCCCCCGATTCGTTTATTGTTTTGGTTACGTTACCGAACGCCAATTGGCCAGATGATTTACGGCATGTTTATCAAGCCGACCCGTCGCGCAAGGAAACCTCGGCGACAATTCATCTGCATCATCAATCACACTAGCTGCACCGCCATGGTTCGATCGCCGCCAGCGCATTCGCCAGCCGCGCTTCCCCCTGCCCGCCGACCAGCACCCAGCGCACCCCGCGCCGCTCCAGCTCGGCCTGAGACAACTCGAAGAACCGCCGCCGCATCGCTGATGTCCCAAACATCCGCGTGCCGTCGTCGACCCAAGGCAGATCGATATCGAGCAGCAGGTAGAGATCGGCAGTCCCCTTCCAGGCGTTGAACCAGCGATCGCGTGCGCCGAACAACATGTCGGCCCATACCGCCGTCATCAGCGGATCGGTGTCGAGGAACAGCGGATCGGCGCCCGAAGCGAGCGCGCTCTGCGTCATCGCGGCGTGCGTCTCGGCGATCGTCACCAGATCGGCCATGCTGAAATCAATCCCGCGCCGCTCGGCAAAAGTGCGGCCATATTCGGGCACGAACATTGTGTCATAATGCCGCGCGAGTTGCTCGATCAGCGTCGACTTGCCCGTGCTTTCGGGGCCGTGGAGGCAGATGGTGCGGATCATGCCGCCCCTTGATGCCGCGCCGCGCGCCGCCAGTCGATCAGGCCCCACACCGCAAGCACGAGGAAGACCAGATAGAGCACCATGGTCAGCCACAATCCCTTCATGGCGTAGAGGCCGATCGACAGCATATCGACGCCAATCCAAAGCATCCAGCTTTCGATCAAGCGTCGCGACTGCATGATCTGCGCGGCAACGCTGATGATCGCGACGCTTGCGTCCCACCACGGCAGCGCGGCGTCGGTGTAGCGCTGGACGAGGCTCGCCCAGAGCAAGATCGCCAGCGCCGTCCCTGCCGACCAGCCAAGCCGGGCTCGCACGCCTAGCCGTTCGACGACGATATCCCCCTTGCTCGCCGCCACGCGCGACCACGCCCACCAGCCGTAAAGATTCACCGCGAAGAAGAAGAATTGGAGCAGCGCATCGCTGTAAAGCTTCGCATCATAGAAAATGCGGGCGTAAAGCACGACCATGGCCAGCGCGAAGGGGTAATTCCAGATGCTCCGCCGCACCACGAGCGCGACGTTGATCACGCCGAGCACGAACGCGACGATTTCGAGCACCGACACGGCTAGCGCGCGAGCCGGGCCAGTGTCGGGATCAGCGCGTCGTAATGATCGATCACCGCGTCGGCGCCCAGTTCCTCGACCGGGCCGTGCAGGAAGCCGAAGCTGACGGCAATCGCGGGAATGCCCGCCGCCTTGGCCGCGATGACGTCATAGATCGAATCGCCGAGGAAGGCCGCGCGCCCGCCGCCGCAGCGCGCGATCATCTCAAGGATCGGCGCCGCGCTCGGCTTGGCATTGCCCGGCCCCAGCGTATCGCCACCGATCACGGTCTCGAACCGGTCGAGCAAGCCGAGCAGCCCCAGCAGCCGCACCGCAAGCGCTTCAAACTTGTTGGTCACGACCGCGAGCTTCACGCCTTGCCCAGCCAGTGCGTCGAGCGCGTCGAGCGCCCCCGGATAGGGCTGCGTCAGATCGGCGATATGCGCGTCGTAATGGCGCAGCATTTCCTTGTAATAGCCGCGAAAGACATCGGGCTCGCAGCCGCCGCTCGCCTCCAGCGCGAGGCGCAGCATTTCCTTCGCCCCACCACCGATCATCGGCTCGACTTGCTCAGGGCTTAGCAGGGGCCGTCCCGCGAGCGCCAGCGCGTGATTGACCGCCGCGGCCAGATCGGGGCTGGTATCGAGCAAGGTACCGTCGAGATCAAAACCAACGATATCGAACGTGCGATCTACCGTGCCCGGGGGTGAATTTTCGCTCATGCTCGACTGGCTGCCAGCAAAGCGGTGGCATTGGCAAGCGGATCATGGCAGGGCGCGCGCAGGCTCAGAGGCGCAGCATGACGACATCACCCATCGCCGCCATCATCCTTGCCGCGGGCAAGGGCACGCGGATGAAATCCGACCTTCACAAAGTGCTCCACCCGATCGCCGGGCAGCCGATGCTGATGCATTTGCTGGCAAGCGTCGATGCACTGGCGCCCGCCAAGAAGGTCGTGGTGGTTGGTTCGGGCCGCGATCAGCTCGAGGCCGCGCTCGGCGGCACTGCCGATCTTGCCGTGCAGGAGCCGCAACTCGGCACGGGCCACGCCGTGCAGCAGGCCGAGGGCGCGCTCACGGGCTTCGATGGCGATGTGCTGATCCTTTACGGTGATGTGCCGCTGGTGCCCACCGAAACGATGCAGCGCATGCTCGAGCGGCTCCACGAGCCCGATGCGCCCGCGATCGTGGTGCTGGGCTTCGAACCCGACGACACGCTGCGCTATGGCCGCGTCATCGCCGACGGCGACCGGATCGTGAAGATGGTCGAGCACAAGGACGCGACCGATGCCGAGCGCGCGGTGCAGCTCTGCAATTCGGGGCTGATGGCGGCGCGCTCTGCGGACCTGTTCGCGCTGCTCGCCCGCGTCGGCAACGCCAATGCGGCGGGCGAATATTATCTCGTCGATATCGTCAACATCGCCAATGACGATGGCCGCATGAGTGCCGTGGTGACCACCGATCCGTTCGAGGTCGCCGGGGTCAACAGCCGGGCCGAGTTGGCGGCGCTCGAAGGCGCATGGCAGGCGCGCCGCCGGGCCGAGGCGATGGCCGATGGCGTCACGCTGATCGCGCCGGAGACGGTCTGGTTCGCGTTCGACACCCGGCTTGGTCGCGACGTAACGATCGAGCCCAATGTCTTCTTCGGCCCCGGCGTAAGCGTCGCCGACAAGGTCACGATCCGCGCCAACTGCCACATCGAGGGCACCGTGATCGGCACGGGATGCGAAGTCGGCCCCTTCGCGCGGCTGCGTCCCGGCACGGTGCTCGGCGAAAAGGCCAAGATCGGCAATTTCGTCGAAACAAAGAAGGCGGTGCTTGGCGCCGGTGCCAAGGCCAATCACCTGACCTATCTCGGCGACGCCGAGGTGGGCGCAAGGGCCAATGTCGGCGCGGGCACGATCACCTGCAATTACGACGGCTTTTTCAAATACAAGACGGTGATCGGCGAAGGCGCGTTCATCGGATCCAATTCGGCGCTGGTGGCACCCGTCAATATCGGCGCGGGCGCGATCGTCGGCGCCGGGTCGGTCGTCACCGCCGATGTCGAGCCCGATGCGCTGGCGCTCGCGCGCGGGACCCAGGCGGCCAAGCCGGGCTGGGCCAAGCGTTTTCGCGACATCATGACGGCGAAGAAAAACAGCAAATAAGCAATTGGAGTAACACGGTCTTATGTGCGGTATTGTTGGCATTCTCGGGCAAGGCCCGGTGGCGGATCGGTTGCTCGATGGGCTCAAGCGGCTCGAATATCGCGGCTATGATTCGGCCGGCATGTGCACCGTCCATGATGGCATGTTCGATCGCCGCCGCGCGCCGGGCAAGCTCGCCAATCTCGCCCGCGTGCTCGGCGAAAGCCCGCTGCCGGGTGACAGCGGCATCGCGCACACCCGCTGGGCAACGCATGGCGCGCCGACCGAGGACAATGCCCATCCGCACATCGCGGGCGATGTTGTGCTGGTCCACAATGGCATCATCGAGAATTTCAAGCCGCTGCGCGATGAACTGATCGCCGCCGGCCGCACCTTCCTCAGCCAGACCGACACCGAAGTCGTCGCGCATCTGATCGCACGCGAAGTCGAATCGGGCGCCTCGCCGCGTGAAGCGGTGGCGACGGTCCTCCCCCGCCTGCACGGCGCGTTCGCGCTCGGCGTGATGTTCAAGTCCGAACCCGATCTGCTGATCGGCGCGCGGCTCGGCGCACCGCTGACGGTCGGCTATGGCGACGGCGAGAATTACCTCGGCTCCGACGCGCTCGCGCTCGCGCCGCTGACGCAGCGGATCGCCTATCTCGAGGAAGGCGATTGGGTGGTGATCAGCCGCGCGAAAGTCGAGATTTTCGACCGCGACAACCAGCCGGTCGAACGCCCGATCGTCAATTCGGGGGCGTCGGGCCAGTTGATCGACAAGGGCAATTACCGCCACTTCATGCTCAAGGAAATCCACGAGCAGCCGGTCGTCGTCGCCCAGACGCTCCGCAGCTATTTGCGTCCGCTCGAAAACCGGGTTGCCCTGCCCGACATGGAATTCGATCTCGGCGGCGTCGAGCGCGTCGCGATCGTCGCGTGCGGCACCGCATCCTACGTCGGTATGATCGGCAAATATTGGATCGAAAGCCTCGCGCGCATCCCCGTCGAAGTCGATGTCGCGAGCGAATTCCGTTACCGCGACCCCGTCCTCACCCCCGGCCAGCTCGGCGTCGTCGTGTCGCAATCGGGCGAGACCGCCGACACCCTAGCCGCCCTTCGCCACATGAAGGCGGCGGGGCTGACGACGGCGGGCATCATCAACGTCCCCACCAGCTCGATGGCGCGCGAAGTCGATCTGCTGATGCCAACGCATGCCGGGCCAGAAATCGGCGTTGCCTCGACCAAGGCGTTCACCTGCCAGCTCGCAGTGATGGCCGCGCTTGCGGTCAATCTCGCGCGCGCGAAAGGGCTGCTGAGCGGCGAAGCCGAAAGCGAAATCGTCGCCCAGCTCCAGAGCGTGCCCGAAGCGATGAGCATGGCACTCGCGCATGACGAAGAGATTGAGGCGATGGCGCCGAAGATCGCGGTCGCGCGCGACGTGCTCTATCTCGGCCGCGGGCCCGAATATCCGATGGCACTCGAAGGCGCGCTGAAGCTGAAGGAAATCAGCTATATCCATGCCGAGGGCTATGCGTCGGGCGAAATGAAGCATGGGCCGATCGCGCTGATCGACGACAGCGTGCCGCTGATCGTGCTCGCCCCCTCCGGCCCGCTGTTCGACAAGACGGTGAGCAACATGCAGGAAGCGCAGGCGCGCGGCGCGCAGGTCGTGCTGATCTCCGACGCCGAAGGCATTGCGCAGGCGGGCGAAAATACGATCGCGACGATCGAAATGCCCAAAGTCCACCCGCTGATCGCGCCGCTGGTTTATGCCGTGCCGATCCAGCTACTCGCCTATCATGTCGCGGTGTTCAAAGGCACCGACGTCGACCAGCCGCGTAATCTGGCGAAGTCGGTGACGGTCGAGTGAGCATGCCGCTCGTCGCGGGCGTGGATGTGAAGCTCGAACATAGTCCTGCCAATTCGAACAAAGTCTTGATGGCCGACTGATCTCCACGATCAGCGCCGACCAGATACCTCGAACATAGTTCTTCATGAGAAGCCCTGCGAAACCGCGGGGTAAGCGGAAAAGCGATTACCCGTGCCGGCCACTGCCGGGACGGGTGGTCGCGTTCGCCTGGACCAAGAAACCCAACTCCAAGAGGAGCAGCTTATGGACGACATCGTCCTCGAGCCGACGACGCGCGCGCGCGTCAAAGACATTCCCACCAAGCGCAAGGCTACCACGGATCCGCTCGGCACCACGGTGCAGATCGAGGCGGGCCTGCCCGACGAGCCACTCAGTCCAGACGGGCTCACGTCGCGACAGGTCCTCCACCGCACCCGCGAGCGGCTCCGCGCGACGGCCGCCGCCAACCCCGCCGACGCGGGCAGCTGGTGGACCGCGCTGCCCTCGGGACACGTCCACGTCTTCGCGTTCGAGAACGGCCGGGTGCTGGACGACTTCGTCGTTGAGAACGCTCCTATCGGCATCAAGCACGGAATGCTGAAGACGGCGCTGATGCGCACGCTGGGTGTGCGCGACGAGGGCGAGGGGCCGTTCAACGCCCGTATGAAGACGTTCCTGCAGCTGGGGCTCTTCGGCCCCATCGGCATCCAGCGCGAGCGTCGCAACTACGGCTACTCGCTCACGTCGGCGCTGAAGTGGGCGGTC
Source organism: uncultured Stakelama sp. (assembly GCA_964449575.1). Taxonomy (GTDB): domain Bacteria; phylum Pseudomonadota; class Alphaproteobacteria; order Sphingomonadales; family Sphingomonadaceae; genus Sphingomonas. Next base: position 82,524 of record CAYUYZ010000008.1, on the reverse strand, counting down.
GCCATGACCCTCCAGCGTGCATACGTCCCGCCCAGCGCGGTAGTGGATTTCCTCGACCGACATGACCGCGACCTGCAGTGGATGTTCCGCCATCTGCGAAGCGGGAATGGACCGCCCCTGGTGCTCAGAATCAACATCGAGGCGCTGCAGCCGCTCGGCGACGAGCAGCGCTCGAAGGGCAGAGGTTCACGAGGCGGCGAGGCTGGAACGCTCAGCATCGGCGAGGCGACGCGGCCGCCGTTCGACATGGCCGCCGCCGCCCCGGCCCTCAAGATCGACCTGCGCGAGCTCGGCAACAAGCTGATGGTCAACCTTGCCGACGCGGGCGTGAGCGTCTCCAAGATCCTGGACGCGCAGCGCATCCTGCCCGACCTCAGCGCACGGCCGACGCCGCCGCCCGCGCCGCCATCACCTCCCGAATCATCGGGAGCTGGTCCGACCTGAGGCCGGCGGGGCGCATCACCTGCCAAGGCCTGCAGTCCGGACCCAACACCGCCGCCCAGTGGGCGGCGCGACGTCGCCTGAACGCATCAAGCGGCTCCTCGATGGCAGCCAGCGCCGTCGTGGCCAAGGGCAGCTTGGATCGGCGCTTGCCGAACCAACCGCTCTTCCTCACACGCCGCTCGATCTCGGCCGGCGTCACACGCACCGGCGGGATAAGCGCCGCCACAACCGTTGCCTCCCGCTCCACCTCAGACGCAAGCGCTGCATCCAGCGCCGGCCAGTCGGCGCGGGACGCGCGTCCGGTGCGCGGGTTCACTCCCGACCTCGCAAGCCGAAGACCCACGCCTTCGAGGGCAATCCCTCCTGATTTGACCGGGACCGCGCCGCCCTGTTCGAGATGGGTGAGGAAACCGTCCATCATCAAGTGGAGCAGGGGGTGCATGGCCTTGCGGTGGCTTCGAACCATGGCCGCGGCCCAACCCTGCTCCCCGAAGGAGGCGCAGACGGCCGGAAGGTGTGGGAAGGTTGGCGCCCAATATGCCGCCAGACCTTCGTTCAATGCTGACTGATCCACCTTCCGGCTCGACCGCATCAGCCCGACCCTCGCCAGGCGAATCACGTAGTGGTCGCGCCAGTGCGACAGCGGTTGCGCGGGCAACGTGCCATTCGCGATCGAGTCCGCCTCGTGCGCCAGATTGAGCAGGAGGCCCGGGACCTCGACATCAGGCCCCGACGTGTGATCGGTTGGACAGTTGCGCTCATCAGGGGCGACGTAGCCATGCCTGCCCGCCGACGACCTGGTGACCATGCTGTCGCGCAGCCAGCAGCCATGCGCGGCGCACACGGGGAAGCCCGGAAGCTGGTGCGCTACCATCCAGGTCGCGAAGCCGTGCACCGCGCGCTGCGCCGCCATGCACTCCGGGCAAAAGCGCAGTGCTACGCCGGCGCGGATGCGAAAGGCGGCGACGCCCAGCCTGTGATGCGCGCTCGACGCGTCGCTGGCCCGCATGTCGAGCGCCGCAGCGCTCCGTGCCTCCTCGTGCTGGAACGCCGCGTAGAACGGGAACAGCGTGTGCCTCAGCAAGCCCGCGCCATCCAGGCCAGCCAGCGCCGGCAGGTTCGCCGCGAGCGCGTCCAACCCCGAAGGCAGGTCGAAGGTCGCCACCGCCGAGCGACGTCCGAAAAGCTCGGTCGCGTGCTCGGCGGCATTGGGGGACCCCGCCAGGAACCCATGGCGGGCGAGCACTCCGTAGAGGAGCTCGCCCGCGATTGGGGCCGGGAACACACCCAGCGTCACGAAGCCAGGATCTCGTCCGGCGTCGCGAGGATGCCGGCAGCCGCCAGCGCCGCCGCGGGATCCCCGGACGAGGCGGCGACCGCCCGCATGTCGTCGGCAAGCACCTCCTTCTTCTTCGAGGGCGGACGCTTGACCTTTCCCGGCCGGGGCGCCGGCTCCGCGGACAACAGGTCGGTGACAGCCTCCATCATGCCAAGCAGGTCATCGCCGGCCACGGTCAGCGAGGCGGTCGAGACCACGCGCTCGACGACCTCGGGCGCGTGCCCGCGCTGCACCAGGCTGGCCTTCAACGCCGTCCAGGGCGCGTCCTTGGCCTTCGCCTCGGCATTGGTGATCCGCTGGCGGAGGTCGCGCAGGTAACGCAGTTCGCGCTGCGTCCGGCCGGTCTCCTGGCACAGCAGGCGCTCGACATGCTGGTGCAGCGGCTCCAGGTCCTCCCACTTGTCGAACATCTCCGGCCGGTTCTCGCGGAGAGCCTGCATCATCGGCTGGATCAGGCCGAGCTCGTCCTTCGCGACCGACCGGAACAGTTCCGCGTTCATGGTCTCGGGCGTGCCGAAGACCTCGCCACGGCTGATCGTGCGCATCTGGGCGAGCAGGTAGAGCTTCACCGCGATGTCGATGATGCCCTGGCTCTCGTCGTAGATCGCCTCGCTGATCGCCGGCGTCAGATCAGTCGGCACGGCCGTCCACTGGTAGGGCCACAGCCGCGCCAGCCAATCGTCCCATTCCTGGCCCCGGGACATGCGCGACCAGTTCGGCTGGCCGAGGCCGCACGCGCGCCGCGCCTCGCGGAACGCCCCGTCGACGATCGGCCGCGCCTCGTTGGTCCCGATGATCATCACGGGCACGCCCAGCATGTTCACCAAGGTAACGAGGAAATTGACCAGCGGCTTCACGCCCTCCTTCGACTGGCGCGCGTGCTGGATCTCGTCGATCACCACGATGCCGACCGCGTGCAGGGTGACGAGGTGCTGGACGAAGAGCATCATCTCGTCGCCTGCGACACGCTTGCCCTCGGCCCCGAAGCGTTCGGCGTAGCGCGTGCCCAACACCTTGTCGAAGGCGGCGAGCATGGCAATGCACGTCTGCTTGCGACCGCCGGTCGAGGGGCATTCGAGCTTCAGCCAGACCACCTGCTTAACGACGCCGTAGGGGAGGACCTGCTCCACGACCTGCGGGATCTTCGAGAGCGTCCGCATCGTGGTGGTGGTCTTGCTGGTGCCGGGGTCGCCGATGAGGGCCGACGACGGCGCGTTGCTATGCGTCAGGGCAGGCATGGACGCCTGGACCTCGTCGGGCGACCCGCCCATCGCGAGCTTCTGGATCGCCGCCGCGCTCGCCAGCAGGGCCGGGCGGTGCATGCCGCGCGCTGGATCGCGCGCCTTGTAGCCCTGCCGGATCATCATGCCGATGCGCTCGGCATGGTCGACGTGATTGCCGTTCGGCAGCACCGCATCGAGCAGGCGCAGCGTGCAGTAGCGACGCTGCGTGTGCGGCAGCGCGCGCTCAGACTCGGCGTGCTCCGGCTCCACGATCAGCATCTCGTAGAGTTCCAGCCACGACGGCGGGATATCGAGCGCACGCGTGAACGGGTTGCGATACAGCTCCGGCAGCCAGCCCTCGGGCACGTCGTCGCCCGCCACCATCGAGGCTCCAGTCGCGGACGGCACGGTCGCCGAGTCAGAGAGCTTGGCAGCGGGCGTCGTAACGCCGGTATCGGCGACCGCCGGCGTATCGACCACCGGGTCGCAGCCGTTGAAGCCATCGCGGGGGTTGTAGTCGAGCATGTCAGTTCCTTCCCTTCAAGCGATCCGCCAGGGACGGCACCGCGTGGTTGTCGTTCGATTGCCGCCCCTGAGCGGCTTCCGCCGCCGGACGCGCCGGCGGGAGAACTGTGGTTGCCGACGTCGCGCGCGGCGACATGTCTGCATGATATTCGGAGACCTGCTCGGGAGTATCGAGCTCGCGCTCGGCGCGGGTCGCCTCGCGAATGCCCGACGTCTCGGCGGCGGCGGACGGCGCGGGCGGCGTGGCGCGGATGGCGGCCTCGGCACGCTGGCGATCGTCGTCGAGATCCTTGTCCTTGGCGATACCCTCGGCTGTCTCGCGCAGATCCGCCCAGGCGGCGGTGCCCGCGGCCTGCTCCTGCTCGTCGACCAGTTCCCAGAACGATGCGCCAGCGAAGCGCTTGTCGGTCAGTTCCGCCACGCGGAAGCCGAACGGGGCCTTCGCGTCGTGGACATAGATGACGTCGGTGAAGCGTCGGTCGAAGCTGATCGGGACCGAGCCGCGGCCCGTCATGGAGACCTTGTCGAACCAACCGGCGTCGACCGCATCCGCGAACGAGTAGCTGGCGCCCTTGAAGAAGAGGCCGGTCCTGCGTCGAACCGCCGTGCCCTGCTCAAGCAGCGCGAACTTCACCGCTTCCGGGTGCGCCCGCTGGGGCAGGCCGAGTGCGGCCACGCCCCAGCGCCACATCTCGGCGGGGACTGCGGGCACCTTGTCCGCGATCATCTCGGGCAGGAGCGGATAGTCCTCGATGCGATGGTGGTTGTTGTAGTGGAGGACGCAGATGATGATCGCGCGCGTCAGCTCGTCCAGATCATAGGCCGTCTCCAGACGGTAGTCCTCGGCCCCGCGCTCGCGGAAGTCGGCATGGACGAAGCCGGGCACGTGCGGCTTCAGCATCGCGTGGATCAGGCCGAAGCGGCGCTCGACGATGCCCTTCCAGTCGGGCCTGTAGGCGGTCACATTGCCAACGGTCACGCCGAACTGCGAGATCAGGCCAAGGACTCCGGACGATTTCATCTCGCCGTTGTCGCCCTCGAGGATTGCGCACAGGTGCTGGGTCGGCCAGTCGTCCTCGTCGATCTCGACGCCGTACTTCGCGCAGAAGTCGACCTTGCTGGTCATCGCATTGGCCAGCGCGGTCATCGCGCCGATCCAGGACGGCGGATCGAGCGACAACGCGAAGCCGACGATCATGCGCGTCCAGACGTCGACGACGACGTAGAGCGTCGGTCGCCACACCAGCCTGCGGCGGTTGCGCCGCGAACGGGCGTAGACATCGATCTGCGTTGCGTCGATCTGGTAGCGCGCGCCCGGACCCCACGCCTCGTCGGTAGAATTGCCGAGAAGCGGCCGATGGCGCCGCGCGTAGACCGAACTGCCGAGGCGCTTGATCTCGGCCTTCCAGCGCTTCCGCTCGCGATGGTAGTGGTAGACGAACTGCTCGTAGCGCGGCAGGCCGAGCTTCTCGTAAGCGGTGTCAGGGATGTTCTTCCCGAACTCCTGGCGGAGCTTCTGCACCGCATCCCAGAACCCGACGCGCAGGCAGTGGTGGAACGCATCGACCAACTTCACCTTGCCGACAGCGTCGTGCAGGTCGAAGCCGACGCGAAAGACCTTCTTCATGGCCTCCGTGACCGGCGTGCCCTTCGGGTTGCCGTCCTTCGGCGGCGGGCCAGACTTCTTGCCACCCTCCCTGACCGGCCGCGGGTCGCCGGGATTGCCGCACTCCTCGTAACTCGGGCGCAGAGCGTCCTTCGTCATGCCGCGGTGGAAGACCTTCATCAGGTTGCTGGCGATCGTCGCGGCGCTGGCGCCGCGCTTGCCGGCGGCGATGGCAGCCGCGGACGCGCTGGCGACCAGTTCGGCGCGGCGCTTGCGGTCGAATACGTCAGTCGTCGCGAGCAGCGGCTGGACGATGGCCCAGGCCTCGTCACGCAGCTCGAGATGCTTCTTGCGCGCCTCGGCGCGCTTCCTCGCCCGCTTGTTCCCCTCGGCGCTGCCGATGTAGACGTGGTCGGGGATGAAGGCGGGCGCCTCGCCCGCCTCCACCTTCCAGCCGTTGACGACAATCTCGCGCTCCAACTCCAGGCCGACATGCGTCTCGGGCGCGGACGTGGGGTCGTCCACGTCCACGGTGAACACCGCGTCCCTCGACCAGTCGGTCCACACCACCTTCAGGCGACCGTAGGCCCCCATGGTGTCGATGATGGAGTGCTGCGCGAGCACGGCTTCAGACCTCCCCACCAGCCAGCCGCAGCTGGGTGACCGCGCCGAACGGAGTCAGCCGAGCGACCCCGTCCAGCACCACGAGACCGCGGGCGAGCAGGCGGCGGACGGCGGACATGCCGGTGCCCGCGACCCAGCCGTGCAGGCGCTCGGCCACCTGGCAGGCCTCGACGAGCGTGCCGGACGCGGCGTCGGCCAGCTCGACCAGCATGGCGTCGGCGCACTCGTCCCAGTCCGCCGCGTTGGGCGACTGCAGCCGCGCGACCTGCGCCCACTGGGCGCGCTCCTGGGCGCCGATGCGCTCGGCGCGCGATACGGAACAGCCGGTGACGACCTTCCACTGGACCCCGCGGCGACGCCAGTATTCACGCTCGATCGCGAGCTTCTCGATGATGCGGCGCTTGCTGAGTTCGCTCGCCGGCTTGACCGCGATCGCCACGCGGCGCCCGCCCGCCAGATCGACGAGCAGGTCGGACGTCATCACGACGTCGACGCCGTGCTGGGCGGGGTGGGCGACGCCGAGCTGATCAGCGATCACCATCGTCTCGGCACGGTGCAGCGGGAACTGCTCGCGGATGTCGAGCACGTCGGCGCGGCCATCGAACTTCAGGAAGACATCCTCCTCCATGTCCGAGAACAGGTGCTGGACGCGCCCCGTGGTCTGGCCGAGGCGGCGGTGCACCCGCCCCGACGAGGAGAAGCTGGTCACGGTCAGCCACGGCTTGTAATCCACGCCGTGGCCGCGACCGCGGCCCTGCTTCACCATGCGCGCGATGCTCTTCTCGGTGATGCGGCGACGAGCCATGTCACACCTCCCCCGAAGTGAGGCGGCACCGACTGAACACGTCCGACGGCATCTCGACCCCATCACCGAGGCCGGACCGGCGCAGGCCGTCACCGGCCTTCACGGTGCGGTTGGCGCCGTAGCTCCGGACCGCCTGCTTCACGAGCGACCTGAACGCCCCGACGCCCACCGCCGTGGTCGGCATGCCCGCGACCGGCCAGTCGCGGATGTCGGATCCATTCCCGTCAGCCGCATCGGAGACGGAACCCCTGAGCCGGATGGTCCTGAAGGACTTGGTGAGCGGATCGATCTCAACATCGAGCGAGGCGCGGCTCCGCTCGAAGCGCCGCATAGCGCGCTCGATCGCCGGCTTGGCGCCGACGTAGTAGGTGTGCTTGTTCATTGGTTTTACTCGCGCAGATGGCCATGCGCCGAGGCGCCTGAAATGCGCTCGCCGTGGCCGGATTGTAGATGTCACGGCCACTCGGGCCGCGACGTTTCAGGATTCTGCGAGAAGGGGCGGACGGACCTTCAACAGACGCGCGTCCACGCACACCGCGACGTCGTCGCGGTGGTCACGCCCTTGACCTCAAGGGTGGGCGCGTGCGATTAGGATGACTGCTGCAAAAGGCGTCCGGCGCTCCATCGCGCCGGGTGTCAGGTCATCATCGGTCTTCCTTCCTCTGTTCGCCCTGGTAGGCACGGTTGAAGCACGATCCTGGGACCATGCCGCTCGCGGGGGTCGTCCGTTGGCGCGGACGATCCCCGTATTCGTTCTAGCTCGCCTCCGGTTGTCCGGCCTGGCCCAGCTTCCATTTGTCGCCGACGTGCTCGACCTCGCCGCGACCCTGCATCTTGCGCAGGATCGGCGATATGCTGGTCCTTGCGACGGTAGCGCCGAAGCGCGCCTGCATCGCGCCGATCATCTGGCGAATGCCGATCGGAGCCCCGGCCTCCGCCAGCACCTCCTTCAACATCTCGCGAATGGTGCGCGTGCGCGACGTCGCGTCCGCCTCACCGCCCGGGAAGTAACGCAGCAGCGCCGTCTCGACCTCGATCGCTCGCGCGATCTCGTCGGCACGGGCGACGAGCGTCGCATGCTCCCCCGACAACGTCGCGATCCGCGCCAGCACGTCACTTCTCCTCAGCGTCACGCTCTCGTCAGGGCCGGGTTGCGAATCATCATTGCTCATACTTTGCAGTGATTCCCGCAACCCGGCCCCGAGTCAACGGTGAAACTACACAAACACTGTAGTCCAATTCGAGACGGACTACATAAGCTCAGTTCGTTGGATGATCAACCATCTAAATTTCCGACCATCGAAATAGGCCGTCCGGACAGCGCCTCGGCTACTCGGACGCACCTTAGGCAAGCCACGTGCGATGTATTTCATGGCGTAGGCGGTCACTAGAGGCGATCACGGCGATCAACTCGGTTCTCATTTAGAGGAAGGAAAACGGTTATGGACACCACGGCCAGTGTGCAGGTCGCGCCACGTCGCGGGCGCAAGACCCTAAAGGGATATGGGTTCGACCTCCAGGCGAAGCAGATCATCCGCAACGAACTCATCCGGAGTGGCGTCAGCCACGAGGAACTGGTCAAGCGGTTGGCACGAATGGGCGTGAGGGAAAACGTGCCCAACCTGCGTAACAAGCTCACCCGCGGGCGGTTCAGCGCGCCTTTCCTCCTCCAGGTGATGGCCGCACTCGGCGCGAGGTCGATCGACCTCGACGAGGCGCTTACCGACTTGGCGACGACGAACTGATACTGAAGAACAAGCAATGCGAATGTGGGCCTCAGCGCGGAACGATTCAGCGTTGCGACATATACAATCGCAAGGGGTGTCTTGGGTCGGTTTGTTTCACCTTAGGCGCAGTTTCAAAGCTCGCAGGCGATTACGACAGCGCAATGCCGCTACAGATCTCGATCATGGACCTTGGCTTCCGCCAATAGAATCGCATACCGACGCCAAGAAAAATGCCGCAGGCGCGATGCAACGCCTCGGATCAGGCTGACGGGATGCAACAATGGTCGTGATCACTGGCGAGTTAAAGCACGAGGATAGGCTGATCGCCGGGATCGAGCTCGGCGGCACCAAGATCAACTGCATCCTCGCCCGCGGTCCGAAAGACATCGTCGCCGAGGAGCGCATTCCGACCACCGATCCCGATGATACGCTCGGCAGGATCGAGGCGGTGCTCGACCAGTGGCATGGCTTCGAGGCGATCGGCGTCGCGAGCTTCGGCCCCATCATCGTCAACAAATCGAGCGCGGCCTACGGCAGCATCGGCGTCACCCCGAAGCCCGGCTGGACCGGCACCGACATCGTGAACCGCCTGCAAAGCCGGTATGACAAGCCGATCGGATTCCACACCGACGTCGCCGGTGCCGCCCTGGCCGAAGCCGCCTGGGGCGCGGCGTCGGGGCTGCCGGACGTCGCCTACATCACCGTCGGCACCGGCGTCGGGGTCGGCCTGGTCGCCCACGGCATGCCCGTCGACGGTCTGACCCATGCCGAGCTCGGCCACATCAGGCCCGTGCGATACGCGGGCGATGACTGGGTCGGATTTTGCAAGTTCCACGGCGCCTGCGTCGAAGGGCTGGTCTCGGGCCCGGCGATCGCCGCCCGCACGGGCACACCGGCCGAGAATCTGTCGAAGGACGATCCCGCATGGGATCAGGTCGTCCACACCATCGCCCAACTGCTCAACGTGCTCGTCCTCACCGGCGTGCCGCGTCGGATCGTGTTCGGCGGCGGCGTGATGGTCGGCAACGACTTCCTCCTGCCGAGGATCAGGAGCGCGCTGACCGAAAGCCTCGGCGGATATCTTCCGCTACCCGAGATCGAGGACATCGAAACCTTCGTCGTGCCCGCCGCGCTCGGAAATCGGGCCGGGCCGCTCGGCGCCATACTGCTCGGGTCGCAGGCGCTGCGGACCGCGACGGCGAGCTGATCTCCTCGCGACCGACGCGCTCCTAATAGGGTGGCAATATCCCCCGGGGGAGGATAAGCGGCGCATATGTCGCACGCGAACGATCGCAAGATACTCAACCGCCTTCGGCGCGCCCATGGCCACCTCGCCACGATCATCGCGATGGTGGAAGAGGGACGCGAAGGGCTGGAGACCGCACAGCAGATGCAGGCGGTGATCAGCGCGCTCGATGCCGCCAAGACGCTCCTGGTGACAGATCACATCGAGCATCATCTCGAAGCCGCCGTCGGGCCGCTGTCGGAGGAAGCGCGGGCTGAACTCGTGCGGCTTTCGCAGCTGGCGAAGTATCTGTGAAGCGGCCCTTCATCCTCGGCGACATCCGCCGTGGCGGCCTGTTCGCGATAGCGGCGGCGGCCTTGTTCGGCGCGTCCACGCCAGCGGCGAAGGTCGTCGTGGGCGACGTGCCGCCCCTGATGCTGGCCGGACTGCTCTATCTCGGTTCGGGCGTCGGCCTCACGCTGTTCCGCTTCGCGAGCGGTCGGGTGCGTCTTCCCTTCTCGCGAGGCGATACCCCATGGCTAGTGGTTGCCGTGCTGTTCGGCGGCATGGTCGGTCCGGCCCTGCTGATGCTGGGGCTCACCACCGTGTCGGGCTCGGCGGCGTCATTGCTGTTAACGCTCGAGGGGGTGTTCACTGCGTTGATCGCCTGGATCGTCTTCCGCGAGCCGTTCAACGGCCGGGTCGGGCTCGGAATGGTCGCCATCGTCGCCGGCGCCGTGCTGCTCGCGCTGCACGGCGGCAGCGGCCGTGTGGCACTTGGCGGCGCGCTGGCCGTGGTCGGCGCCTGCCTGTGCTGGGCGATCGACAACAACTGCACCTCGCGGATCGCCGAGGCGGACGCTGCGGCGCTGGCTGCCGTGAAGGGCCTGGTCGCCGGCGTCGTCAACGTGAGCCTGGCGCTCGTCGCCGGGGCCGCGCTGCCTTCGCTCGGGAACGCCGCGCTCTCCGCGCTGATCGGGCTGCTCGGCTACGGCGTAAGCCTGGTGCTGTTCGTGCTGGCACTGCGCGAAGTCGGCGCTGCCAGGTCCGGGGCGTATTTCTCGACGGCGCCGTTCCTCGGCGCGCTGCTGAGCATCCTGCTGCTTCGTGATTCGTGGGGTGTCGCCACTGTCGGAGCGGGCGCCCTGATGGCGTTGGGCGTGTGGCTGCACCTCACCGAGCAGAGTCCGGAGGATACGGTCAAGTCGTCCGCAACTTAGGCCTGATTGGCGAACGCTCGGATAGCGAGCCGATCGAGCCTGCAATCCGGCGCGGGTCGATCTTGACAATCCCATGCGCGCGTTGCTCTATTCCCAAATGGGGTCGGCGATCTCCCCACGAGGCGACAGCCGAAGCATCGCGTCCCGACTTCTTCCGAAGGACGCGCCATGCCTGCGATAAACGCCATCACCCCCGAAAAACTTGCGCGCCTGATCGGCACGCCGAACTGCCCCACCATCATCGACGTCCGGACGGCGGAGGACTTCGCCGCGGATCGGCGTCTCATACCGGGCAGCATTCGCCGCGGGCACGCCGATGTCGCGCGTTGGGCGAGCGAATTCCACGGACGCACTGTCGTGGTGGCGTGTCAGCATGGCCATGCGCTGAGCGAAGGTGTCGCGGCCTTGCTGCGGCGTGCCGACGTCTCCGCCGAGATCCTCGAGGGTGGTGTCGCGGGATGGGACACGGCCGGACTGCCGATGGTGCCCGAGGCGACGCTGCCCCCGCGCGACGCCGCCGGTCGCACTGTGTGGGTGACGCGGGCGCGGCCCAAGGTCGACCGGATCGCATGCCCATGGCTGATCCGGCGCTTCGTCGATCCCGACGCCACCTTCCTGTTCGTCAGCCCATCCGAAGTCGCTGGCGTCGCCGAGCGGTTCGAGGCCGCCGCGTTCGATATCGAGGGCGACGGCATCGTATGGAGTCATGATGGCGAACGCTGCACCTTCGACGTGATGATCGAGCGCCTTGGACTTGGTGGTCTGCCAGGGCTGGCGCGGCTTGCGCCGATCGTGCGCGGCGCGGACACCGGCCGGCCTGATCTCGTGCCCGAGGCCGCCGGGCTGCTGGCGATGTCGCTTGGCCTGTCGCGGATGTTCGCGGACGATCTCGCCCAGCTCGACGCAGGGATGCTGGTCTATGACGCCCTGTATCGGTGGTGCCGCGACGCGACCCACGAGACGCACGACTGGGTGTCGCACCAGCCCAAGACCGCCCGCGACAAGACTTCGGCATGACCGGCGCCACCCTTGTCGATGCGCCAGCGACGGCGCGTCCCGAACCCGTGTCGCTCGGCGATGCCTTCTGGGTCTGGCTGCGGATCGCGGCCCTGTCGTTCGGTGGGCCCGCCGGCCAGATCGCGGTGATGCACCGCATCCTGGTGGAGGAGAAGCGCTGGATCGGCGAGCATCGGTTCCTTCATGCCCTCAATTACTGCATGCTGCTGCCGGGCCCCGAAGCGCAGCAGCTCGCCACCTACATCGGCTGGCTGATGCACCGCACCCGGGGCGGCATCGTCGCTGGCGCGCTCTTCGTCCTGCCGGGCGCGGTGTCGATCATGGCGCTAAGCTGGATCTACGCCCTCTACGGTCGCGTCGGCATCGTGTCGGCGCTGTTCTTCGGCCTGAAGTGCGCGGTGCTGGCGGTGGTGCTGCAAGCCGTGGTGCGAATCGGTGGCCGTGCGCTGAAGAACAACACCATGCGCGCACTGGCGGCGATGGCATTCATCCTGATCTTCTTCGTCGGCATGCCCTTCCCGGTGATCGTGCTCGGTGCAGGGCTGGTCGGCTTCCTCGGCGGGCGCGCGGGTATGCCAGCGTTCCAGGTCGGCGGCGGCCACGGCGCGAGCAAGGGCGTTCACATCGCCGACGCCGACACGCTGCTAGGCGAGGCGCTGCCGGCGCATGCGAGTCCCACGGTCGGCCAGACACTCCGACAGGCGGTCGTCTGGCTGGTGCTGTGGCTCGCGCCCGTCGTCGCGTTGATCCTGATCGCGGGCGAGGGCAGCGTCTTCACCCAGATCGCGACCTTCTTCTCGACGATGGCGGTGGTGACGTTCGGGGGCGCCTATGCGGTGCTCGCCTATGTCGCGCAGCAGGCCGTCGAGAGCTACCATTGGCTCAGCCCGCGCGAGATGCTCGACGGGCTCGGCATGGCGGAAACGACGCCTGGGCCGCTGATCATGGTGCTCCAGTTCGTCGGCTTCATGGGCGCCTATCGCCATCCCGGCCTGCTGTCGCCGCTGCTCGCGGGCACGCTCGGAGGCCTGCTCGCCACCTGGGTGACGTTCGTGCCGTGCTTCCTGTGGATCTTCCTCGGCGCGCCATTCATCGAGCGGATGCGCGGCAACGTCGCGCTGACGGGCGCGCTGTCGGCGATCACCGCGGCGGTCGTCGGCGTCGTGCTGAACCTCGCGGTGTGGTTCGCGATCCACACCATCTTCCGCACGGTCCACCCTGTCGCGACCGGTCCGTTCCGCTTCGACATGCCGGTGCTCACGAGCGTCGACCCCTGGGCATTGGCGATCGCGGCCGCGGCGATCGTGGCGATGTTCCGATTCAAGGTCGGCGTCTTCACGACGCTCGGCGGTGCGGCTACCATAGGCATCGCGCTTCACTTCGCCGGGGCCATCGGCTGACTATCAATTCGTCTCATTTAACGTCGCCTGGAGAACAGCCATGACCGACCATCTGATCGACCGCCGCAACCTGCTCGCCGGGGCAGCCGCACTGTCGGTCGGCGCAGCCGCACTGACCCCGCTCGCCGCGAATGCCGCCGCGGCCTCCGGGTCGACGTTCGCCCCGCAGCCGATCCCGCTCCCGTTCGACCCCAAGGCGATCACCGGACTTTCTGAGAAGCTGCTCGTCAGCCACCACGACAACAACTACGTGGGCGCGGTGAAGCGCCTCGGTGCGATCTCGGGCCAGTTCGCGGCGCTCGACCCGGCGACCGCACCGGTCTTCACGATCAATGGTCTGAAGCGCGAGGAGCTGATCGCGTGGAACTCGATGATCCTGCACGAGCTGTATTTCGCAGGGCTCGGCGCGCCCAACCGGCCAGGCAAGGCGCTCGCCGTCGCGATCGAGCGCGACTTCGGCAGCGATGCGCGCTGGCGCGCCGAGTTCGCCGCGATGGGCAAGGCGCTCGGCGGCGGCTCGGGCTGGGTGCTGCTCACCTACAGCCACCGCGACAACCGACTGGTCAACCAGTGGGCGGCCGATCACACCATGACGCTGGCGGGGTCGACGCCGATCCTCGCCCTCGACATGTACGAGCATGCCTATGCGATCGACTATGGCGCCAAGGCCGGCGGCTATGTCGATGCCTTCATGGGCGCGGTGAACTGGACATCCGCCGACGCCCGTTTCGGCAAGGCCGCATAATGCGTGTGATGGCAGGCGCGCTCCGGGTCATCGCTTCGTTCGCGGCGCTGTCCACGAGCGCCTGCCAGGCGTCCCCGCAGGCGATGTCGCCGACCGATGCCACGTCTCCGCTCAGTCTGGAGCGAAAGATCCCGCTTCCAAATGTCAGCGGCCGCATCGACCATCTCGCGATCGATCTGCGGGGCACGCGCCTGTTCGTCGCCGAATACGGAAATGGCTCGGTCGATGCGGTGGACCTGGCCAGCGGCAAGGTCACGGGGCGGATCAGCGGGCTGCGCGAGCCGCAGGGCGTCGCGGTCCTGGGCGACGGGCAGCTCGTCGTCGCCTGTGGCGACGGGTCGGTGCATTTCTACGCCGCCGGCGACCTGCACGAGATCGCCACGCTGGCGCTCGGTGACGACGCCGACAATGTCCGGATCGACGCGCGCAACGGCCATGTGGTGGTCGGCTACGGATCGGGCGCCCTGGCGGTCATCGATCCGGCATCGCACCGGGTCATCTCCATCCTTCCGCTCGCCGGTCACCCCGAGGGCTTCCGCCTCATCGGCAGCAAGCTGCTCGTCAATATTCCCGATCGTGGCATCATCGTCGCGGCCGACTTAGATCTGGGTAAGGTCAAGGCGTCGTGGCCGACTGGTCTGCGCCGCATGAACTTCCCGCTCGCGATCGATCCGGATGGGAAATGGGTCGCGGTCGCCTACCGCCTCACGGCCGCGCTACAGGTCCGCGATCTCGCCACCGGCGAGGTGCTCTCGACCCGCTCCGCCTGCGGGGACGCGGACGACCTGTTCGTCGATCGCGATCGCTTCCTGCTGGTGTGCGGCGCCGGGCATGTCGACGTGTCGTCGACGACGCAGTCAGGCACCGCGCCGATCCGCGTGACGACCGCTCCCGGGGCACGCACCGGACTGTTCGTGCCGGAACTAAAGACGCTGTTCGTCGCCGCACCTGCGCAGCGTGGCGCCGATGCCGCGCTGTGGGTTCTTCGCACGGACCGGTGAGCCTGCGGATGCCGCATTAGGCCGACGTAAAGCAAGGCAGGCGATGTTCATCCTACATGAACGCCGAGTCGCACACCAACGCCCTCTTCTCCAGGGTCCCGCATCTGCCGGTCCCGTATGACGACGAACTGCTATACAGCATTGTTGCACGATATGGCGTAATGACCGGCTACATAGATTCGGGCTCCGCCAATCTCGACCTGTTCGGACGGTCCTTCGGCCACGCCTCCTCCCGCGCCCCGTCCGCGCTGAGCGCAATGGCGGAACGGCTGCCCTACAGCCTGAACATGAGCGCGCGCGATCTTGTGGCCCGACACACCCTCTTGCCGTATTACTACGCCTTCTTCCCGAACGACCGACGCGAGAAGGCGATCGAGGAAGCGCTCGCGCAGAGCGGTCGCGCTGACAAGGCGGCAGGGATGGAGGCCAAGCCGCTCACCACTCCGCATAATCTCCGGTTCTGCCCGGAGTGCTTGGACGCGATGGAGATGGCGGACCAGGATCTGCATTGGAAACGCGTTCACCAACTCGCGATCGTCGCGCTCTGCCCAGAGCATGGCTGTGATCTACACGATAGCTGCATCACTCCGCACCCAACGGAGAAAATGCTTCACGCTGCGACCCGCGCGAATTGCAGCCCTGACTCACCAACGCGTATTCCTCCCGGCGCGAAGGCCGATCGTGACGCCCTGCTTGAACTGGCGCGCAGCGCCCGCACGTTGCTTGCCGGCAAATATCCCAAGAACGCGCAGCACGGAAAGGCCGGCGAACTCGCGCAGCTGTTTCGCGATCTCGGCTACAAGCGCAACAATCGGATCGACTGGCAAATACTCCAACCGGAAGTGCAGAAGGTCGTGACGGGGCTTGCGGCCGTCTTGCCCGGACTCGACCGCGCAGGCGCCAGGGACGACGGCTGGTTCGACCATGCGATGGACCCGAGGCGGATCGGGCGTTCGGACAGGGTGGTGATCGCCGCCCTGCTGATTGATCGCGTCGAAGCGGTCGAACCGCGCTTCTGGGCCGCGATCGACAAGATGACAGGGGAGCCATTCATGGACCTGCCTGCCGCTGCCGCAGCGTAGGCCCGTCGCAGAACTATGTTCGAAGATCGAGAACTATGTTCGAGGCTGACTGGCAGGGAATATCGGACTTTGCCCGCATGACGGAAAAACTATAACTGCTCGGAACCTCGCCGCCGGGGACCGTGCAGAAGGGGAGGCACCTCCTTGACCAAAGAACTATGTTCGAAGTTCACAGTGGAGCTGGGGGGCACCAAATGCGTGTGCATCCTCGGCACTGGCCCCGACGACGTGCGCGCAATCGAGCGCGTGCCGACGACCACGCCCGCTGAAACGCTCGCGGCGATCGAGGCCGTACTCGACGGCTGGCGGGGCTTTGCCGCACTCGGCATCCCGAGCTTTGGCCCCGTCGGGATTGATCGCGCGGCGCCCGATTGGGGGCATATCACCGCGACCACCAAGCCGGGCTGGTCAGGCACCGACATCGCCCCGCGCCTTGCCGCGCGGTACGGCGTGCCGGTGGGGTTCGACACCGATGTCGTGGGTGCGGCACTGGCCGAGGCGCGCTGGGGCGCGGCGCAGGGGCTGGCCGACCTTGCCTATGTCACGATCGGTACGGGGGTTGGCGTCGGGCTGATCGCGGGGGGCAAGCCGCTGTCGGGGCTGACGCATGCCGAACTTGGTCACATCCGCCCGCGACGGCTGGCGCGGGACGTCTTCCCCGGCATGTGCAGCTTCCACGGCGATTGCGTCGAGGGGCTCGCCTCCGGTCCGGCGATTGCCGCTCGTGCGGGGAAGTCGGGCGATCAACTTGCCGCCGACGACCCGGCGTGGGAGCCCGTGGCTGATGCGATTGCCCAGCTTTGCCACACACTCGTGCTGACAGGCGTGCCGCGCCGGATCGTGTTCGGCGGCGGCGTCGCGGTCGGCACGCCGCATTTGCTGCCCCGCGTCCGCACCGCCCTTGCCGACAGCCTCGGCAGCTACGGCAACCTGGCGCTGCTGGGTGATCTCGACGCGTTCATCGTCCCCGCCGCGCTCGGCGACCGAGCGGGGCCGCTGGGCGCAATCTTGCTGGGACAAGCCGCGCTCTAACGCTTCCTTAACCACGCTCACCGCATGATCGTTAAGATTATTGAGGGGAGTTGCCCGGTGCGGATTCTGATTATCGACGACGAACCGGCGATGCACGACAGCTATCGCCAGTGTTTCGCGCCCGCGAGCGGCGGGTCGCTCGACGCGATGGCCGCCGAATTGTTCGGCGACGACGACGCCCCTGCGCCCGCCTCCGCTGACGACGCGCCCGATTTCGCGCTCACCCACGCCATGCAGGGCCTCGACGGCGTCGGCGAAATCGAAAAGGCCTTGGCCGATGGCAATCCGTTCGCGGTCGCCTTCATCGACATCCGCATGCCGCCGGGCATTGACGGTCGCGAGACCGCCAAGCGCATCCGCGCGCTCGATCCCGACATCAACCTCGTCATTGTCACCGGCTATTCGGATTTCTCGCCGATCGAAATCGCCAAGGTTGCAGGGCCAGCGGACAAGATTTTCTACATCGCCAAGCCGTTTGAAGTCGACGAAATTGTCCAGACCGCGACCGCGCTCGGCAAGCGCTGGCAGATCGATCTCGAACTCGCCGCTGCCCGCGCCCAGCTCGCCGACCAGATCGTCATGCTCGAGGAACAGGGCCGCGAACTCGCCGCGAACGAGAGCAAGGCTGTGCATATGGCGACGCATGATTCGCTCACCGAAGCGCCCAATCGCCTCGCCTTCCTGCGTGCGCTGACCGAACGGGCGCGTGGCCGCGAACGCTTTGCCGCCGCGATGCTTGATCTCGATCGCTTCAAGCTCGTCAACGACACGCTCGGCCATCTGGCGGGCGATGAAATGATCCGCTCAATCTATCTGTTGCTGAGCGCAGCGGTGCCCGAAGGCGGCGTCGTTGCCCGATTGGGCGGCGATGAATTCGGTATCTTGTTCGACACGCCCGGCGAAGAAGCCGCCGTTCAGGCGTGCGAGCTGATGCTGCGCAAAATGACCGTGACGCTCAACCTGATCGGCCATTCGGTGCAGGCGGGCGCGTCGATCGGCGTGATCGTCACCGAAGCCGAACCTGTGCGCGATCCCGTCGATGTGATGCGCCGCGCCGATCTGGCGCTCAACGAAGCCAAGCGCGCCGGGCGCGGCATCGTGCGCGCCTATGACGAAAGCATGGACGACAGCATCAAGTTCCGCCGCCAGATCGAAGGTGGCCTGAGTCAGGCCATCGCGCGCGGTGAGTTGAAGCTTGCCTATCAGCCGATCGTCGCGCGCGACGGGCTGGAGATTGTTGGCTTCGAGGGGCTGCTGCGCTGGTTCTCGCCCGAATATGGCGCGATTTCGCCCGCGATGTTCATCCCGATTGCCGAAGAATCAAATCTGATCCACGAACTCGGCGACTGGGTGATCGAAACCGCGCTCGCCGAGCTGCATAATTGGCCGGGGCAATATGTCTCGATCAATTTCAGCCCGCGTCAGTTCCGCCGCCACAATTTCGTCGCGCACCTCGTCGAATGCGTCCAGCGCGCAGGGGTCGAGCCGGGCCGTGTCCAGATCGAAATCACCGAAACCGCGATTTTCGACGATGCCGATCGCGCCGCCGAAACGCTCTATCGCTTGCGCCAGATGGGCTTTCGCATTGCGCTCGACGATTTCGGCACCGGCTATTCGTCGCTCTACAACATCCGCAAATTCGCGCTCGATTGCCTGAAGATCGACAAGAGCTTCATCGACGGCATGGGCCGCGAGCGCGAAAGCGCGGCGATCGTCCATTCGATCATCCATTTGGGTCGCGCGCTTGGCCTTGGCGTCATCGCCGAGGGCGTCGAGACCGATGCGCAAGTGCAGGCGCTGCGCCTCGCCGGCGCGTCGCACCTGCAGGGCTATTATTTCTCGCGGCCGGTCGATGCCGAAGCCGCACGCGCGATGGCCGCGATGGGCAGCATCGAAGGCAAGGATGATCCCGGCGACGGCCCCGCCCTGCACCAAGGGAACGGGACCCACGGCTGATGGCCCGCGCATGGCTCGACGCGCGGCTGCGGCGTCCGGGCTCGCTCGGCGCCAAGCTGCTCTTCATCCTGACCGGGGTCGGGCTGCTCGGCTCGATTGCGATCACCTTGCTGCTGGCCGCCGTTATCACGCCGAGCTTCAACCAGCTCGAAGCGGCCTCGGTCGACGCGCATGTCGCGCGCACCCGCGCCGCGCTCAATGAGAATATCGCCAAGGTCGAAACCGCTGTCCGCGATTATGGCGACTGGAATTCGTCCTACGACTATATGGGCCATCCGACGCAAGCGTTTGAGCAGGAGAGCTTTTCGACGCTGGCGATGGCCAATCTCAACGTCAATGGCATGGCCTATGTCGGCAACGACGGCCATATCGTGATCGCGCGCTGGCTCGACCTTGCACGCCAGACCGACCGGCCCGCGATGCGCGCGCAGCTCATCGACCGGATCCGCCAGATCGATTTCAAGCGCGCGCTGGGCACGAGCAACTCGACGGCCTTTTACGCGCGCGTTGGCGATATCGTGGCGGCAGTCGGCGTCGCGCAAGTGCGCCGCTCCGACGGCACCGGCGCCCCGCGCGGCTATGTGCTGATGGTGCGCCAGATCACCTCACAACAGCTCTCAAAGCTGCTCCAGATCGGCGCGCGGCTCGACCCGGCCCAAGCCGACCGCCCCGCGCTCAAGCCCAGCCGCAGCACGATGACGATCGGTGTGCCGATCCTCGGACCGGACGGCCACGCGGTCGCAAGCGTGAGCTTCACCGTGCCCCGCGATGTGTCGACCCTCGGCACGCGGATGCTCGTGCTGGCGATCGTTGGGTCAACGGTGCTGCTGATGGTGCTGCTGATCGTGCTCAGCCGCGCGATTGCCCGGCTGGTGCTGGCACCGCTCAACCGCGTCGAGCGACACATGCAGATCGTGACCGCGTCGGGCTCGCTCTCGCTGCTCCAGGGCGAGGAGAATCGCCGCGATGAAATCGGCTCCTTGGGCCGCAGTTTCAACAAGATGCTGCGACAATTAAAGGATCTGCGTGAGCAATTGGAAGTGCAGAGCTTCGCGCTCGGCAAGACCGAAAGCGCGGTTGCGGTGATGCATAATGTCCGCAATGCGCTCAACCCGATCAGCACGATCCTGTCACGCGGGCTTGCCGATGCGCCGCCCGCCGACAAGGCGGTGATCGACCGCGCGCTCGGCGAGCTGGCGCGCGACGATATTCCCGCCGCGCGCCGCCAGAAGCTCGCTGCTTTCGTTGCGGCCGCGATTCAAGCCGAAGACGCCGCCCGCGACGACCGCGCGCGCCAGCTCAAGACCGGGCGCGAAGCGATGCAGCATGTGCTCGAAATTATCGGCACCCAGCAGGCGCAAGCGCACGAGCGCCCACCGCTCGACACCTGCGACGTCACCGATCTGATCGCCCAGAACGCGACGATCGCGCGCTATTCGGGCGAAACCACGATCGCGTTCGACTTCCCGGCACGGCCATGGCCGGTGATGGCGAATCGCATCATCCTGAGCCAGGTGATCGGCAATTTGTTCGGCAATGCCGCCGAAGCAATCGCGGCCAAGGGCACCGGCTCGGGCAGCATCCGCGTTGTCGTCAGCGAAGCCGATGGCCTGGTGAAGATCGTCATCAAGGACGACGGCGAAGGCTTCTCACCCGAAGTCGGCGCGACGCTGTTTCAGCGCGGCTATTCGACGCGCCAGCACAAGTCGGGCGGGCTTGGCCTCCACTGGTGCGCCAATTCGATGAACGCGATGGAGGGGTCGCTGCGACTCGACAGCGAGGGCAAGGGCCACGGCGCGACCGCGACGCTGACATTGAAAGCCGCACCCGCGCAGACAACCCGCGCCGCCGCCTGACCGCCCCCTCCCCCACGAATTTTCCAAGCCTTGACGTAGCCACCCGCGCTTTTGTCGGATTTTGCGGCGAAGCCGTCTGGCGGCATTGGTAAATCGTCTGATCATGTTAGTTAGTAGAGGTTCGTTCACGCGGCGAAATCGATATCCGTCATGCATGTTCGGACATGAGCAGTGCACTTGTGATGACAAATTCCTTTGATCCGTAGCTTTTCTGCGGACGGGAGGTTGTTATCGCGAGTTTATAGGCAAGTTTTCAGTACTGAATTATTCAGATCATTGTCGTGAGCATTCGAGGCCGTCATTTAGGCTTTGATTTCGCGCGCCTGTGACTGAACCCCCAGGAGCCATGAAAGGATAGCACCCATGCCTACTCTCAATTTCGATGAAATCACGCTCGCCGAAGGCGGCGAGCAGCGGCTTGCCAATGGATTTGGCGGCTTCAACTGGCTTCAGGCCGGTGTCTATAATCCGAACGGCGCGATCCCCGGCTATGTCGCGACATCCGGGCAGAACATCCTCTTCATTGCCGAAGCCGGCACGAGCGAGATCGGCGGCTATGAGGACGCCGCGCGCGGCACGCCGCTGACGATCACCCGCAGCGCCGCCTTCAACCTCGAATCGCTCGACATCTCCTCGGCCTTCCGCCCCGGCCTCACGGTAACGATCCGCGCCTATGCCGATGAGGGCGGCGCGCATGTCATCGGGCAGAAGACCGTCATCGTCGGGCCCGCCGAGCAGCAGGGTGTCTCTTTCCTCGGCGGCCTCGATTTCGGCACCTTCCTTGGCGCGCACCGCGTCGAGTTCAGCGCCAATGATGGCAATGATGCAACGTCCGATTATTTCGGCATCGACGATCTGACTTTCAGCGACACCAGCACGGTGGTGCTCAACTTCGACGACATCACGCTCGGGGCCGGTGGCGAGACTCCGATCACCACCTATCAGGGCTTCACCTTCAGCGAGACCGGCGTCTATCGCCCCGATGGCGGCATCCCTGGCTATACGACCAGCTCTGGGCCGAACCTAGCCTTCATCGCCGAAGCGAACAACAACGAAGTCTCCGGCTATGCCAATCCTGCCGGATCGCCGGTCGTCATCACCAATTCGAGCCAGTTCAGCTTCCTCGGCGGTGCCTTCGCTTCAGCGTTCCGTTCCGGGCTCGACATTACCATTCGTGGCTATGCCGATGAAGCGGGCACGCAATTGGTGCGCGAGCTGCACATCACGGCGAACCCCGGCGTCGCGGACTTTACCGCCTTCACCAACGGCGAATTCGCCGGGCTGCACCGGCTCGAATTCAACGCCAATGACGGCAATGCGGCGACCAGCGACTATTTCGGGTTCGACGATCTGAGCTTCTTCGTCGCGCCGCCGGCCGCCCTGCCGGTCAATGCCGCCGCTTTCGCCTTCGTGCCTGAACTGGTTGCGTTTGACGGCACCGCGACCGCCGATCTGGCTTCGCTCAGCAGCGCGATCGCCATCGCCTGAGCGACGCGGGCGGCGGCCCACCCCCACCAGCCGCCGCCCGCCCTTCGCTTGCGCCAGCGCAAACTGGATGACAGAAGAAGTAGCAAGCAGGCGCGTCTCCGGCTAGAAATGCCAGTGTGATCAATTGCCTCGCCGTATCGGGATACCGCTCGCTCCGGGAAGTGACGCTTCCATTGGCGCGGCTCAACGTCATTACCGGACCTAACGGTAGCGGCAAGTCGAGCCTCTACCGAGCGCTCCGGCTGCTTTCCGAGGTAGCCCAGGGCCGCGCCGTCGCCTCGCTTGCTGCCGAAGGCGGCTTGACCTCAACGCTCTGGGCTGGCCCAGAGAAGTTCAGCCGAGCGATGCGGAGTGGAACCCATCCCGTCCAAGGCACCGTAAGATCAGGGCCCATCAGCCTGAAACTGGGCTTCTCCTCCGACGATTTCGGCTACGCGATTGATTTGGGCCTGCCGACCAACTCAGGCTCGCGGTTCGCTCAAGACCCCGAGATCAAGGTCGAGGCAATCTGGACAGGACCAGTCCTCGGACGGGCGAACTTGGTTGCCGAGCGGCGTGGACAGTTTGTCCGCGTGCGCAGCAGCGACACCGGTTCGTGGCGCGAAAGCTTCAGTTCTCTGGCTGCTTTCGACAGCATGATGACGCACTGCGCCGACGCCGCCGACGGCTTGGAACTGTTGCTGCTACGCGAGCGGATGCGGGCGTGGCGCTTCTACGACGATTTGCGCACGGACCGTGATGCGCCCGCAAGGCGCCCCCAAATTGGCACGTTCACGCCCGTCCTTTCCGGCGACGGGTCGGATATTGGAGCGGCCATCCAAACCATTATCGAGATCGGGGATGCCGATACGCTTGAGGCGACGATTGCAGATGCCTTCGATGGCGCCGTCCTGTCGGTCAGCGATCGGTTCGAAGTGGAGATGCGGCAATATGGCCTGCTTCGCCCGCTCGCCGCTTCGGAGCTTTCGGACGGCACACTTCGCTACATACTGTTGACCGCAGCCTTGCTCTCACCGCGACCGCCAGAGTTGATGATCCTGAACGAGCCCGAAGCAAGTTTGCATCCCGACCTGCTCGATCCGCTCGCACGGCTCCTGACGAAGGCGTCGGAGCAATGTCAGATCATTGTCGTATCGCACTCGTCCAAATTGGTGGACGCGCTGGAACAATTTCCCGACAGCAATTTGATCGAGCTTCGAAAGGAACTGGGTGAGACGATTGCCTCCCCCAACGATTATTCGAGCTGGAAATGGCCTTCGCGATAGTCCGGCATCGCGCCCCTACCCCGTCTTCAACACGACCTGCGGCACCCCTTCCACCGGCGCCACGTCATCGCGCCGCCGCAGATAGGGCGCGACCAGGTTGCGCGCGCGGAACCATTCCTGCCGTTCGGGGCTCAAGGTCTCGAAATTGCCGATCACGCGGCGGCAGTCGGGGCTCTTGCACTGGCAGATCATGTGCCAGTTCGATTGCGTCAGCGTGGTTGAATAATCCCACGCAATCTCGTTCCCCGGTGCAATCGGCTTGATCGCGACCAGCACAACGCCCTCATCGGTGAAGCGCAGCCCCGCATTGGGCGAACAGCTGTGGTTGATCAGGTCGTCGATGCGGTTCGACGGGCCCATATAATGGTCGGGCGTCACTTGCACGAAGCGGTCGCTGCCCCCGCGCATCACGCTCGGCACTTGATCGGCGCGGAAGCGGCGGCCGGTGAATTTGACGATCGGATCGCCCTCGGCGAAATCGACCGCAGCATAGACCGCCTTGCCGAGGTGGCTCTCCCCGACCGAAAACAGGTTCGCCGCCGGGCGGTACGCATCGAGCACATAGAAGCGCCCGTTGCGAAACCCGAGCGAGCGCAGCGGGTTGATCGTCGCAAGGCCAATCATGAACCAAACGCTCGCATGGCACGCCACTTCGACGAAGATATAGGCATAGCCCGCGAGGTTGATGTCCTCGCTGCGCGCGGCGACCAGCAAGGTCGCGAGGTCGCCGATCGTCCACAGCCCCCAGGCGGGCGATCGTTCGCGTGCGCGGTCCTGCCGCACGCTTTCCCATGTCGGCCAGAAGCTGATCGGCACCGCGGCCACCACCAGCATATGCGCCCAGAAGGCTGAGCGGAACGCGAGCCACAACAGCAGCGCGCCGAGGCAGGCGATCATGCAGATCGTCTCGCTCTTCGACGGCGGGCTCCACGCCGATTGCCGCCAGATGCCGAGCGTGACGATCAGGCACGCCGCCGACGAGATCAGGAAGACGATGCTCTGCGCCGCCCCCGGATTGACGGCAGCATAGGTGCTTGCTTCGACGAGCGTCGCCGCGCTCCAGATCAGCCATGAGGCGCGGTTCGGCTGCACGAGTTGGCGGCGCAGGCCCGTCAGATAGACGACGTACCCCGTGAAATTGGCCGCGATGGCAATCAGGAACCAGAGCGTAATCGGCGTCACCCCGTGTGCCATGGATCGGTTATGGTTAACCGCGTTTAACCGATCGACTGACTCACGTCCACAAAAAGCTAGGATTCACCGCGAGTCGCGGCGGGATTTCCCAGTATTTGGTTGTCGGCTGGGTGATGCAAGCTTGTCACGAAGCGCACCTTCGCTGATAGGCAAGCGCACGCGAGCATGGGGGCAACCAGCCAGTGACGATCGACAAAGTCTATCTGACCGCCGATGCGCTGCTCGCTGACTCCTTCCGGCTGGGCGTCACGGTGCTCGACAGCGGCTTTGCGCCGACGCATCTCGTCGGTATCTGGCGCGGTGGTGCGCCGGTGGGCATCGCGGTGCAGGAATTGCTCGCCTATCACGGCGTCGATTGCGACCATATCGCGGTGCGCACCTCGTCCTACAGCGGCATCGACCAGCAGGACCCCGATGTCCGCGTCTACGCGCTCGGCTATCTGATCGACACGCTCGGCCCCGACGATCGGCTGCTGGTGATCGATGACGTGTTCGACAGTGGGCGCAGCATCCGTGCCTTCCTGCGCGAACTGACCGCACGGTGCCGGCACAACATGCCGCGCGAAGTCCGCATCGCGACGGTTTATTACAAGCCGGCCCGCAACCTGACCGACCTGACGCCCGATTTCTTCGTCCACTCGACCGATGCCTGGCTGGTCTTCCCGCATGAGATCAACGGGCTGACGATCGACGAGATCCGCCGCAACAAACCCGAAGCGCAAATCATCCTGCGCGAAGAGGACCCAGCATGACCGATTTTGCCACCCCCGCCGACCGCGCCGCCTTCATCGCCGCGCTGCCCAAGGCCGAACTCCATTTGCACATCGAAGGCTCGCTCGAACCCGAGCTGATGGTCGCGCTGGCGAAGCGCAACGGCGTTTCGATTCCCTTCGAATCGGTGGAGGCCGTGCGCGCGGCGTATGATTTTTCGAACCTCCAGGATTTCCTCGATATCTATTATCAGGGGATGGCGGTGCTGCTGACCGAGGCGGATTTCTTCGACCTGACCGCCGCCTATCTCGACCGTGCGCATGCCGACGGGGTGCGCCACGTCGAGATTTTCTTTGACCCCCAGGGCCATACCGAGCGCGCCGTGGCCTTCGACACCGTGATCAGCGGCATCACCCGCGCACTGGCCGATGGCGAGGCGCGGTTGGGGGTCACCTCCAAGCTTATCATGTGTTTCCTGCGCCACCTGAGCGAAGCCGAGGCCGAGGCGACGCTCGACCAGGCGCTCCCCCATCTCAGCGAGATTGCGGGCGTCGGGCTCGATTCATCCGAGAACGGCCACCCGCCCGCCAAATTCGCGCGGGTTTTCGCCCGCGCCCGCAGCCTGGGGCTCAAGCTGGTCGCGCATGCGGGCGAGGAAGGGCCGGCCGCCTATGTCCATGAAGCGCTCGACGTGCTCGGCGTCGACCGGATCGACCACGGCAATCGCTCGCTCGACGACCCCGCGCTGGTCGCTCGATTGGCGGCCGAGGGCATGTGCCTCACGGTCTGCCCGCTGTCGAACCTGAAGCTGTGCGTCGTCGACGACATCGCCGCGCACCCGCTGAAGGCGATGCTCGACGCCGGTTTGGTGGCGACGGTCAATTCGGACGATCCGGCCTATTTTGGTGGCTATGTGAATGCCAATTTCGTGGCCGTCGCCGAAGCGCTCGACCTGTCGCGCGCCGATCTGGTCCGGCTCGCGCGCAACAGCTTTACCGGATCGTTTCTCAGCGCCGAGGAGCAGGCGCCGCATCTTGCCGCGATCGATCGCTGCTTGGCGGCCTGAGCCAGAGACGTTTATCGTGGAGTCGAGGAGAAGCCGATGTCGCTCTTGATGATCGCACTGGCCGTCGCCGCCGCTGGCCAGCAGGCACCCGACGAGCCCGGGGCCGACGACGTGGTGGTCGTCGCGCGCCGCAAGAATGAATGCCGGGTCACGCTCGCGGACAAGCCGCTCAGCGAAAAGGCGTTCCGCGACCGCGCCAAATTATGGGCGACCGGCATCCCGGCGCGCGTCTATCTGCGCAACGAAGCCAGCCTGCAATGTCGGCTCAAAATCCTGCGCCAGCTGACGCAGTGGAAAGTCCAGATGGTCGAATTCATCGATCCGGCCGGTCGCCCGGCGCGGCCCGAGCCGCCTGCGCCAATTGGCACGGCGTTGCAGCCCGTAACCGGCGAGACCGCTGACGCGGCACCGCCCAAGCCAGGCGCGGCTCCGGGCGAGGACGGGATCGAGATGGGTTCCTATCAGCGCCAGCTGATCGCCGGCCGTGCCGCGCATTTGATCGCCAAGCGCGACTGCGCGGGCGCAATGAAGCTGGTGCTCGACGCGGGCGATCTCGACGCAGCCGCCAAGGTCGCCACCATCTGCCGCACGAAATAGCCCGCGCCGGGGCTTAGCGCCCCACCGAACTATAGGTGAAGCCCGCCCGCTTGGCATCGGCGGGCGGATAGATGTTGCGCAGGTCGACCATCACCGGCGCTTTCATCACCTTCGCCAACCGCTTCAGGTCGAGCGCGCGAAAAATGTCCCATTCGGTCACGATCGCCACGACATCGGCGCCCTTGGCCGCTTCATAGGCGTCGCCTGCCAGCTCGATGTCGGGCATCATCGCCTTGGCATGCGCCATCCCTTCGGGATCATAGGCGCGGATCGTGGCGCCAGCATCGATCAGGCTCTGGACGATCGCGAGGCTCGGCGCGTCGCGCATGTCATCGGTATTGGGCTTGAAGGTCAGCCCCAGGATCGCGACCGTCTTGCCCTTGGCATCGCCGCCGAGCGCATTGATCACCTTGCGGCCCATCGCGCGCTTGCGGCTGTCGTTGACCTTCACCACCGCTTCGACGATCCGCACCGGGCTGTCATGATCTTCGGCGGTCTTGAGCAGCGCGAGCGTGTCCTTCGGGAAGCATGACCCACCGTAGCCGGGCCCCGCGTGCAAAAACTTCGACCCGATGCGATTGTCGAGGCCGATGCCGCGCGACACATCCTGGACATTGGCGCCGACCGCTTCGCACAGGTCGGCGATTTCGTTGATGAAGGTGATCTTGGTCGCGAGAAATGCATTCGCGGCATATTTGATCAATTCAGCGGTACGCCGCCCGGTGAACAGGATCGGGCTCTCGTTCAGGAACAGCGGGCGATAGACTTCGCGCATCACCACCTGCGCATGCGCGTCATCGGTGCCGATCACGATCCGGTCGGGGCGCTTGAAGTCGCCAATCGCCGCGCCTTCGCGCAGGAATTCGGGATTGGAGACGACCGCGACGTCGATTTCGGGGCGCGCTTCACGCAGGATCGCCTCGACCTTGTCGCCAGTCCCGACGGGCACGGTCGATTTGGTGACGACGACGGTCGGCCCGGTAATCGCGTCAGCAATTTCGCGCGTCGCTTCGAAGACATAGGTCAGATCGGCATGGCCATCGCCGCGCCGCGAGGGGGTGCCGACCGCAATGAAAATCGCGTCCGCCCCTGCCACCGCTGCCTTCAGGTCAGTGGTAAAGGTCAGCCGCCCCGCCGCAACATTGGCGGCGACCAATCCCTCGAGCCCCGGCTCATAGATCGGCATGCGCCCGGCTTCGAGTGCCTCGATCTTGCCGGCATCCTTGTCGACGCAAACCACGTCATGCCCGAAATCCGAAAAACACGCGCCAGAGACCAGGCCGACATAGCCCGAACCGATCATCGTAATCCGCATGCAAAAACCCTCGTCCGTCCCGGCACCCGCTCGCCGGAGCGCCTGCATCTAGCGCAAATGCGATCGATTGCCAGTGGGGGTTATGGCACCGCCGATGCCGCGCTCGACCGCCCACCAACCTCCGTTGGTCCCGAGCGAAGTCGAGGGACCGGCCACAAGCAACCCGCCCGTGGCCTGTGTCTCGACGTCGCCCGACACAAACGGGCGATGGATCAGGAATTGGTGCGGCCTGATCTGCCTAGAAAAACAGTTTCCGCACCGACAGCCGCACCGACCGCCCAAGCGGATCCTGATAGGCTGGCTGATAGGCGATCGGCGTCGTCCCCGTCTGGTCGGTCACGCGCTGACGCTGGTTGAACAGATTATCGACCGCGATCGACACCCGCATCCCGCGCATCCAGCGATATTTCTTGAGCAGTTCGAGCCGCTGGGTCAGGTCGGCGAACAGCCGCATATTGACGGTCGCAAGGCTGCCGAAGTTCAGCGTCTGCCCGGTCCCGCCCAGGCTGCCATTGACCTGCGTCGCGCTTTGCCAATTGGCTGACAGCCGCACGCCGAGCCCGTTGTTGTTATACCCCGCCTGCGCTTCGAGCTCGTGGCGCGGCACGCCCGCGCCGCTGCTGACCGTATCGCCGCCCAGCAGATCGAGCACCGGCCCTGCGCCGCCGATGCGGACCTGCTCGGTCAGGCGCCAGGTGTGATAAAGGGCGAAATTGATCCGGCCGCCGAGCTGCGCCGCGCCGCCACCCCCACCAAAACCACCGCCGCCGGGACGTCCCTGCCCGCCGCCAAAGCCGCCGCCCGGACCGCCAGGTCCACCCGGCCCCGGTGCAGCGCCGGACGCGCCACCCGATGCCCCCGGCGGACGCCCCTGCCCGCCGCCCGGTCCACCGCCGCCGAAAATGCTGCCGCCGAACACGCTCTGCGGCGGCTGACCACCGGGCGGCAACAGGCCGATGAACGGATTGGGGCCTTTGCCCGCGCGCCAGGCCTCAATCTGCTTTTGCAGCTTCGATTTCACCGCCATGGTAAAGTCGAAACCATAGCGGAATTGCGAACTGCGGGTCTCACCGAAGTTGATCGGGCGGGCATCAATCCGCAGCAATTGGCCGGCCGCGTCGCGCGTGAAGCGATCGGGAAACGCCGCCTCAATCGCTGCCGTCGTGCTCGGGAAATTGACGATCGCATTGTTGATCCGCGTATCGGTGTAGCTGGCAGTGATGTTGAAGTCGGTCTTCTCGAACGGCTTCAAGGTCAGCCCCAACCGCTTCACCAACCGGTCGCTCGCGCGCAAATTGGGGTTGCCGCCCGACAGCGTCGTCACCGTCGCATTCTGGCCAAGCGTGAAATCGAATACACGCACGTTAAGCGTCGTGATTACCGGATTGCCGAGCTGCTGGACGCTGGGCGCATTATCCTGCTGCGTCACCGAACCGATGATGCGCACAGCCTCAACCGGCGCCCAGTTGAAGCCATAACCCAAGGTGCGCAGCGTGCCGAAGTCCGACAGGCCATTATAGGCCAGGTTGAAGTTGCCCGAGAGCGAACCGAGGAAGCCCAGAAAATTGCGCGCGCGGCTGGCAATCGGCACGTCAATGTTGAGCTGACCATTGGCGCTGGTGCGCGCCAGATTGGCCGACTGGAACACACCGGCGCGCAGCGAATTGCTGTCGAACGTCAGCGACGACCCCGCGACCTTGAAGCTCGCCGACACTTTGCCGGCGGGCAGCGCGAACAGCGATCCGTTAGCGAGCGCGTCGATGCCATAGCTGCTCGACGTCGACCGCGCGCGATTGGCGGCGAGCGGCTCGAACGTTGCCGCCGCGAACGCGCCATAGGGATTGGCGGTCGGATCATTCGCATTCAGTCGCCGCTGAAACGCCGTCGCGTCGACGCCAACGTCGGTCAGCGTTTCATTGTCGCTGCGGTCGTAATTGGTCAGGATCGACCATTGCCACTTGCCAAAATTGCCATTGAACGTCGCGCCGAACCGGCCGGTGATCGTGTTCGATGATTGGCCGAGCGGATTGAAATCGCCCAGCGCACGATCGACGACGACAGTGCGGCTGAACGGCGAGAAGCGATTGCCGACGGGCAAGCTCAGCGCGACGCTTGGCAAGCCAAAGGTGCCTCGGCTCTCCACCGCATCGATGGTGCCGTTGAACGTCGCTGACACATTGCCAAAGATCGTGGTCGCGTAAATGCCGTTGGCGCTGAAATTGCGGTTCGCGGGGAGCAGGGTGCGAAACGGAGTCGGATCGGTGGGGGTCGCGCGATTTGCCGTCGCGGCGAAATCACCAAGACCGGGGTTGGTCGCGCCCGCAGGCACACCCGCGATCGTGGTCAGCACGCCAGCCCGCGCCGACAGCGCCGGATCAATCTCGCCACCGGTGATGCCGACGACATTGCCGGGGATCGAAAACGGGCTGGCTTGCGCGATGATGCCGCGCTCGGCCTCGGTCAGCGCCGAGCTTTCCTGATATTCGACGTGCAGATTGACGCGGCCTTGGCGATTGAGGCTCAGCACATCGAACGCGCCCTGGGGCGTCGCCCGCCCGCCTGCGGTGGCAACGCGACCTTCGAGTTCGGTGGTCACTGCGCGAAAACGCGGCCGCAGCACGAAGTTGATCACGCGCTGATCGGCCGAATAGCCAAATTTCAACGCGACTTCCTCGGGCAGGATTTCGACGCGCAAAATCGCTTCGGTCGGCAGGTTGCGGACTTCCTGAAAGCCCGAAATCCGGCGCCCGTTGAGCAGCACGACGGGCGGCCCATTGCCCCGGCCCGAACGAAGCTGCGGCCCGAGCTGCGCAAGCAGATCATTGACCGAACTGACGCCATAGGATCGGATCTCGGCCGCGCCCAATGTCTGATCGGGGGGAATATCGCCGGCCACCGATCCGGGCAGGTTGCGTCCCGCCGTTACGGTGACTTGGGTCGACTCCTCGCCCTCATCCTGGGCCGGTGCAGGCGCGGTCGGGCGGGTCGGCGTGCGCGGCGATGGTTGCTGTTGCGCGAAAGCTGCGCTGGGCGAAGCGCTCGCGAGCAACATCGACCCGAATAACATGATACGCATCTTGATCTCCACGCGTCGCATCAAGCGGGGCCGCTATCAGTCACTTGTCGCAAAATTGTGTCAGAAAATCGGGGTCATTGCGCTGTCCCTAAAATTGTCGCAACGCGCAATTTTCGGGAACATTACGGCTCGCTTTAGGTTAGGAGGCCCTTGTGAGGCGCTCGGTTTTTCCATCATTGGCATTGTTCCCGCGCCAGCCGCGCCCGGCGGCGGGGGCTGCGTGCGTTGCAGCAATGGGTGGCCTCCTCCTGCTGTCGGGCTGCGGCGGCGGCGCGGCCCAGAGCAAGGATGCGCGCGGTGGCCCGGCGGGCAAGAACCGCACGCCCGAAGTCGGCTATGTCGTGGTCCAGCCCGGCACCGCACCGCTCGTCACCGAGCTGACCGGTCGCACCGCCGCTTATCAAACGTCTGAAGTCCGCCCGCAGGTATCAGGCCTGATCCGCCAGCGGCTGTTCACCGAAGGCAGCCTCGTGCGCGCGGGTCAGACGCTGTACCAGATCGACCCCAGCCTCTACCGCGCGAGCGGCGATCAGGCGCGCGCCAATCTCGCCAGCGCCGAAGCTGCTGCTGCCGCCGCGCAAATCAGGGCCGATCGCTTCAAGCCGCTTGCCGAGATCGAAGCCGTCAGCAAGCAGGATTATACCGACGCGCAGGCACAAGCCCGTCAGGCGCAAGCGAGCGTCGCCCAGGCGCGCGCGGCACTCCAGACCGCACGGATCAATCTGCGTTTCACCAGCGTGCCTGCACCGATCAGCGGGCGCATCGGCCGGTCGCTGTTCACCCAGGGCGCGCTGGTCACCACCAATCAGGCCGAACCGCTCGCGGTGATCCAGCGGCTCGACCCGATCTATGTCGATATCAAGCAATCGGCGTCCGATCTGCTCGCGCTGCGGCGGACGTTGTCGCAGGGCGGCGCAATGCCGACCCAGGCGGTGGTGCGGCTGAAGCTCGAAGACGGCAGCGATTATGGCGCGACCGGCACCGTCGAATTCACCGAAGTCACCGTCGACGAAGCGACCGGCACCGTCACGCTGCGTGCGCGCTTCCCCAATGCGCAGGGTCTGCTGCTGCCGGGCATGTTCGTGCGCGCGAGCTTTGCGCAATCGATCACCGGCAATGTCTATCTGGTGCCACAGCAGGGTGTCGCGCGCGATGCCAAGGGCAATGCGACCGTGCTGATCGTCGGCCCCGGCAACATGGTCGAACAACGCGCTGTCACCGCCGACCGCACATCGGGCGCGAATTGGGTGGTGTCGGCGGGGCTCAAGCCCGGCGACAAGGTCATCACCGAAGGCACGGTCAACGCCAAGCCCGGCAAGCCGGTGAAGCCCGTCCCCGCCGGGTCGCCGCAAAAGATCGCGCCCCCGCCCCCCGGCAACGGCAAGCGCGGCGGCTGAGCGAGACGTGATTTCGCGCATCTTCATTGATCGGCCGATTTTCGCCTGGGTGATCGCGATCATCATCATGCTGGGCGGTATCGGCGGCATCTTGTCGCTGCCAATCGAGCAATATCCCGATGTCGCCCCGCCGCAGGTCAACATCCGCGCGACCTATCCCGGCGCCTCGGCCGAAACGCTCGAAAACAGCGTGACGCAAATCATCGAACAGCAGCTGACGGGCGTTGATGGCCTGCTCTATTTCACGTCTTCATCAAGCTCACGCGGCCAGGCGACGATTTCGGCGACCTTCGAAAAGGGCACCAACCCCGACATTGCGCAGGTGCAGGTCCAGAACAAAGTCCAGCAAGCGATCAGCCGCCTGCCCCAGCAAGTCCAGCAGCAAGGGCTGACGGTCACCAAGTCGAACCCTGACTTTCTGATGATTTTCGCCATCTACGACATCACCGACAAGCGCACCAACCAGGATGTCTCCGACTATCTGATTTCGAACCTGCAGGACCCGATCGGCCGCGTCGCCGGGGTTGGCGACACCAATGTGTTCGGCGCGCAATATGCGATGCGGGTGTGGCTCAATCCCGAAAAACTTGCGGGCTTTGGCTTGATCCCCGGCGATGTCGTCAGCGCACTCCAAGCCCAGAATACCGAAATCGCGGCGGGCGAAATCGGCGGCCAGCCGGTACCACCGACGCAAATGCTCAACGCGACGGTCACCGCGCAGTCGCGGCTCAGCACGCCCGAGCAATTTCGCAATATCATCCTCAAGACCACCCGCGACGGCGCCATTGTGCGGCTGAGCGATGTCGCCCGCGTCGAGCTGGGTGCCGAGAATTACACCGTGCGCAGCCGCATCAACGGCCACCCCGGCGCGGGATTCGCGGTGTCGCTCGCGCCCGGCGCCGACGCGCTCAAGACCGCCGAACTGGTGAAAGCCAAGGTCGCCGAGCTAACCAAGGCAATGCCGGCGGGCTTCACCGTCGCCTATCCGTCCGATTCGACGCTGTTCATCAAGCTGTCGGTCGAGGAAGTCGTCTGGACGCTGATCGAAGCTGTCATCCTCGTCGTGATCGTGATGTTCGTGTTCCTGCAAAGCTGGCGCGCGACGCTCATTCCGACGATCGCGGTGCCGGTGGTGCTGCTCGGCACCTTTGCGGTGTTTGCGATTGCGGGCTTTTCGATCAACACGCTGACCCTGTTCGGGCTGGTGCTCGCGATCGGCCTGCTCGTCGATGACGCGATCGTCGTCGTCGAGAATGTCGAGCGGTTGATGGACGAAAATCCGGAAATGAGCCCCCGCGACGCGACGATCAAATCGATGGCGGAAATCAACGTCGCGCTGATCGCCATCGCGCTGGTGCTATCGGCGGTGTTCCTGCCGATGGCGTTTTTCGGCGGGTCGACGGGCGTCATCTATCGCCAATTCTCGATCACGATCGTCTCGGCGATGGTGCTGTCGGTGCTGGTCGCGCTGATCCTGTCGCCCGCGCTGACCTCGACCTTGCTCAAGCGCCGGATCGACGAACGTCAGGACGGCTGG
Source organism: uncultured Stakelama sp. (assembly GCA_964449575.1). Lineage (GTDB taxonomy): Bacteria > Pseudomonadota > Alphaproteobacteria > Sphingomonadales > Sphingomonadaceae > Sphingomonas. Next base: position 48,051 of record CAYUYZ010000008.1, on the reverse strand, counting down.
ATATCGCGCAACACGGCGCCCGCGCGCGATTGGTTCAACAGCCGTTTCGACCGGATGACCAATGCCTATGCCGGCTCGATCGAAAAGATCGTCGACCGCAAGCTGATCTTCCTGCTGATCTACGCCGCCGTCGCCGCGATCCTCGTGCTGCTGTTCTTCCGCCTGCCCACCGGCTTTCTGCCGACCGAGGATCAGGGCGCGCTCCAGTTGCAATTCACGCTGCCCCCGGGCGCCACGCAAGCGCGCACCAACGCCGTGCAGGAGCGCGTCGAGCAATATTTCCTCAAGCAGGAAAAGGCCAATGTGCGCGCGCTGCTGACCGTCGGTGGCGGTGGTGGCGGTGGGCCTGCCGGGCAGAATCAGGGGCGCGGCTTCGTCTCGCTCGCCGATTGGGCCGATCGTCACGGCAGCGCCAATGCCGCCGATGCGATTGCCCAGCGCGCGACCCAGGCGTTCCAGGGCTTCCGCGATGCGCGCGTCAATGTGCTCGTTCCCGGGGCGATCCGGGGACTTGGCCAGTCGAACGGCTTCACGCTCGAACTGCTCAATTCGAGCGGCCTGTCGCGCGCCGAGTTCAAGGCCGCGCGCGACAAATTGCTTGCCGAGGCGCTCACCGATCCCGTGCTCGCGCAGGTGCGGCTGACCGATCTCGATGACCAGCCGACGCTCAAGGTCGATCTCGATCAGGCCAAGATGCAAGTCATGGGGCTGTCGCAAGCCGATGTGAACACGACGCTGTCGACCGCCTGGGGCGGGCGTTACGTCAATGACTTCAACGATCGTGGCCGCGTGAAGCGCGTCTATGTCCAGGGCGACGCCCCCTATCGCGTCTCGCCCGAAGACCTGTCGCAATGGTATGTCCGCGCGTCGGACGGGTCGATGGCGCCCTTCTCGTCGTTCGCGCGCACGAGCTGGTCAGCCGCGCCGCCCTCGCTCGCGCGCTTCAACGGCATTTCGTCGTTCGAATTTTCGGGCCAAGCCGCCCCCGGCCATAGCTCGGGCGAGGCGCTCAACCGGATGGAGCAGCTCGCCGCCAAATACACCGGCACCACGACCGCGCTCGCGGGGCTGTCGTTTCAGGAGCGGCTGTCGTCGGGGCAGGCGCCCTATCTTTACGCGCTGTCGTTGCTCGTCGTGTTTCTGTGTCTCGCCGCGCTGTACGAGAGCTGGACGATCCCGATCGCCGTGCTGCTAATCATTCCGCTCGGGCTGGTCGGCGCGGTGTTCGCGGTGTCGCTGCGCGGGCTGATCAATGACGTCTATCTCCAGATCGGCCTGCTGACGACGATGGGGCTCGCCGCCAAAAACGCGATCCTGATGATCGAATTCGCCGAGCAAGCCGAAAAGCAGGGCAAGCGCGTCATCGAAGCTGCGGTCGAAGCCGCGCGCATTCGCCTCCGCCCGATCCTGATGACCAGCCTCGCCTTCATCTTCGGCGTGCTGCCGCTCGCGATTTCGACCGGCGCGGGCGCCAATTCGCGCATCGCGATCGGCACGGCGGTGATCGGCGGGATGCTGACCGCGACGATCCTCGCGGTCTTCTACATCCCGCTGTTCTTCGTCATCGTCCGCCGCACCGCGCGCGATACGCTCAAGAAGGTCAAGCGCACGCCCAGCACCCCGCCGGAGCCCGTCGCATGAAGCGGGTCGCCCTGCTCGCGCTGCTGCTCGGCGGATGCTCCTTCGTGCCGAAGGAAACCCGGCCAGCGGCGGCGGTGCCCCCGGCCTTTCCGACTGGCCCTGCTTATGCGGCCAATGACGAAGCGCTGCCCAGCATCAGCTACCGCGACATTTTCCGCGATACCCGCCTGCAAAAAATCATCGAGCAAGCGCTCGCCAACAACCGCGACTTGCGCATCGCCGCCGCCAATGTCGCGTCGGCGCGCGCGCAATATCGCATTCAGCGCGCCGAGCAGTTGCCACTGATCAACAGCAACAACACCGTCGCGATCGTCGATCCCGGGACGGGCCGCAGCAACGTCGGCGGGTCGCCGGTGACGGGCGGGCAGCGGACCAACTATAGCCTCGGCCTCGGCGTCACCTCGTTCGAGATCGACTTGTTCGGCCGCCTCGCCGCGCTCAGCCGCGCCGAGCAGGACCGCTATTTCGCGACCGAAGCCGGGGCCCACGCCACCCGGCTCGCCCTCGTCGGCGATATCGCTGCCGCCTGGCTGCAATATGCCGCCGACCAAAGCCTGTTCGCCATCGCCGAGCAGACCCGCGCCAATGCCCAACGCAGCGTGGCGCTCACCAAGGCGCGCGTCGACGGCGGCGTCGCGCCGCGCACCGACCTTGCGCAGGCCGAACTGACGCTGGCGACCGCCGAGTCCGACCTCGCCGAGCAGACCACGGCACTCGCGCAGGATATCAATGCGCTCGACTTGCTGGTTGGCGCGTCCGTCGATCCGGCGCTGCTCCCCAAATCGATCGAGGAAGCCCAGCCGACGGTGGCTGCGCTCCCCGCCGGGCTCGACTCAAGCGTGCTGCTGCGACGCCCCGATGTCGTGCAGGCCGAATATCAGCTCCGCGCCGCCAATGCCCAGATCGGCGCCGCCCGCGCAGCCCTCTTCCCGCGCCTTTCGCTCACCGCCTTTGCCGGGCTGGCCTCCAACGGACTGAGCCAGTTGTTCACCACGCGCGCGTTCAACTATTCGGCGACGCCGGGGATCAGCTATCCAGTCTTCGCCGGCGGCCGCAACAAGGCGGGGCTCGACCAAGCACGCGCCCAGTTCGACGCGGCGGTCGCGACCTATGAGCGCACGATCCAGATCGCGTTTCGCGAAGTCGCCGATGCGCTCGCCCGGCGCGGCACGATCGGCGATCAGCTCGCAGCCCAAGAACGCCAGGCCGCTGCCGCCGCCGACAGCTACCGGCTGAGCGATGCGCGCTACCGCGGCGGGATCGACACGTTTTTGGCCACGCTCGTCACTCAACGCACTCTCTACCAGGCGCAGCGCAGCCTCACCGCGACCCGGCTGACCGAAGCGGCCAACAAAGTAACGCTCTACCGCACGCTCGGCGGCGACGCCTTGCTCGATGCGGCGCGCGACGGGCCGGTAGCGGCAAGCCCGGTCAAGCGTTAGACTGCCCCCTTCGGGCGGTGGAGGGACCGGCGATGTGGCTTCGCATGGCAGGCTATGGCGCGTTTCTCGCGGGCGGCACTTTCATGCTGCAATGGCTCGATTATCAGGCTGCGGTGCGGATGCGGATCGGCGATGTGTACCTCGTGCTGGTCGCGCTGCTTTTCCTCGCGCTCGGCATTTTCGTCGGCGCCCGCGCGCTGCGAGTCCCCGCCGCAACACCGTTCGACGGCAATCCAAAAGCGATCGAAGCGCTCAAGATTTCACCACGCGAATTGACCGTGCTGCACGAACTCGCAGCAGGCAAATCGAACAAGCAAATCGCGCAGGCGCTTCAGGTCTCGCCCAACACGGTCAAGACGCATGTCGCGCGGCTGTTCGAAAAGCTTGAGGCGCAGCGCCGTACCGAAGCGATCAGCCGCGCGCGCGCACTCGGGATCGTGCCGTGAAAAATTGCGGGTGATTGGCGCCCAATCACCCTTTCGGGCGATTGCCTGATCGACCGAGCGGACGGATGACGGGGGCGTTCCAACAGGGGGGAGGCACAAATGCTGCGCAACATTTTCTTTTATGGGGTAATCGCCGGGGTGATCGTCGCGATCCCCACCTTTGGCTTGACCGTCTTGCTGAAGGATCATCCGCCCGAACAATATGGGCTGCTGATCGGGTATACGACGATGCTGGTCGCGCTGAGTGCGATCTTCGTCGCGATCAAGCGGCACCGCGATGTCGAGGGCGGCGGCGTGATCCGGTTCTGGCCTGCGCTGATGCTGGGGCTGGGCGTTAGCGTGATCGCGGGCATTTTTTACTGCCTGGCATGGGAAGCCGCGCTGGCGGTGACGGGCATGGATTTCGGCGCGGACTATGCGCAGGCGTATATCGAAGCGGAAAAGGCCAAGGGCGTCAGCGGCCCGGCCCTCGCCAAACTCACTGCCGAGATGGAAGCGTTCAAGGCCCAATACGCCAATCCGCTTTACCGCGTGCCGATGACCTTTACGGAGATTTTCCCGGTCGGCGTGCTGGTGTCGCTGGTGTCGGCCGCGTTGCTCCGCAACAGTCGCTTCCTGCCCGCGCGGGCGGCGGTTGCTTAGACGATCCTAATTTGAATGACACCACCCTAGGTCCGTTCGTGCTGAGCTTGTCGAAGCACCGTGCTTCTTTTGCGAGCTGCTGGAAAAAGAAGGACGGCCCTTCGACAAGCTCAGGGCGAACGGGGGGAGTGGGTCGCCCCAGTTCAAAAGCGCCCTAATGAAAATCGCGTGACTTCGGAATGATGCGCACGTCGCGCGGGTGACCGCCACCGGGGCGGTGGCGGTTCGACATGGAGCGCGGGTGCGGCGGGTGATCGAATTCATCGGCGCGGCTGCGCTCGACCGGAGTGTTGCCGCGCTCTGACAGGGTATCGAGCATCGCGGTGCGGTCGATCACGCGGTTCGCCATCAAATGGATCACGCCTTCGGGGCTTTTCTGGACCTCGCCTTCGACCAGCATCAGCCGCGACGCCATGACTTCGCGGCGATAGCGTTCGAAGCGGCTCGCCCAGAGCACGATGTTGGTGACGCCCGTTTCATCCTCGATCGTAATGAAGATCGCGTTCCCATTGCCGGGGCGCTGTCGGACAAGGACGATCCCGGCGGTGCGGATGCGCTGGCCGTTTTTCGCGGCACTCGTCTGCGCGCAACTGGCGATCCCTTCGGCGGCGAGATCGGCGCGCAGGAAGCTCATCGGATGCGCTTTGAGCGACAGCCGCGTCATCTGATAATCGGCGACGACATGCTCGGCATCGGTCATGATCGGGAGCGCATAATCGCCCTCGGCCCCGAGTTCGCGCGCGCGCGCTGCGGCGAACAGCGGGAGTTCGCCGGTTGGGGTGCGGCGCACGTCCCACAGTGCGGTACGGCGATCGAGTTTCAGCGAGGCGAAACCATCGGCATCGGCGAGCAGCCTGAGCGCGCGCTGCGGCAGGTCGGCGCGGCGCGCGATTTCCTCGATTCCCGTGAAAGGGCCGTTGAGGCGGGCGGACGCAATCGCCTCAGCCCAGTCGCGGCGGAAACCGGTGATCTGGCGGAAACCGAGGCGAAGGGCGTGGGCTGCTCTTATAAGCCCCTCCCCTTCAGGGGAGGGGCTTGGGGTGGGGCCGCCGCCGCAAGCGATGCGCCTGTTGGAGCGCCCCACCCCAACCCCTCCCCTAAAGGGGAGGGGCTTAGGTTCGAGGCTGTTATCCCACTCACTCGCATTGACATCGATGCCATGCACCTCAACCCCATGCTCGCGCGCGTCACGCACAATCTGCGCCGGCGCGTAAAACCCCATCGGCTGGGAGTTCAGCAACGCGGCGGCAAACACCGCCGGCTGGTGGCACTTGATCCACGACGACACGTACACCAGCCGCGCAAACGACAGCGCATGGCTTTCGGGAAAGCCGTATGACCCGAACCCCTCGATCTGCTGGTAGCAGCGCTCGGCGAAATCCTGCGCGTATCCCCGCGCGACCATCCCGCCGACCAGCTTTTCCTGGAACTTGTCCATGCCCCCCACATGCCGGAAAGTCGCCATCGCGCGGCGCAACTGGTTCGCTTCGCCCGGCGTAAAGGCCGCCGCCACGATCGCGAGCTTCATCGCCTGTTCCTGAAACAGCGGCACGCCGTAGGTTTCGCCAAGCAAGGTGCGCAGCTCGTTCGGATCATGCGGCGGCGCGGGCGACGGAAATTCGACCTTCTCGATCCCAGACCGCCGCCGCAGATAGGGATGCACCATGTCGCCCTGGATCGGCCCCGGCCGCACGATCGCCACCTGCACCGTCAGGTCATAGAGCTTCCTCGGCTTCAACCGCGGCAACATGTTGATCTGCGCGCGGCTTTCGACCTGGAACACGCCGATGCTGTCGCCCTTGCACAGCATATCATAGGTCGCCGTGTCCTCCGCCGGAATGCTATCCAACTCATAATCGCCGAGGGCATGCTCGCGCATCATCTCGAAGCTCTTCTGGATGCACGTCAGCATCCCCAGCGCGAGCACATCGACCTTCATCAGCCCCAATGCGTCGATGTCATCCTTATCCCATTCGATGAAAGTGCGGTCCTCCATCGCGGCGTTGTGGATCGGCACCATCTCGTCGAGCCGCCCCTGCGTCAGCACGAAGCCGCCGACATGCTGCGACAAATGGCGCGGAAAATTGAGCAATTGGTCGACCAGCGACTTCAGCCGCTGGATATTGGGATCGGCAAGGCTGAAGCCCGTTTCGGCGAAGCGCTTTTCCTCCATCGCGCTGGCATAGCTGCCCCACACGGTGCTGCTGATCCGCGTGGTGACATCCTCGGTAAAGCCCAGCGCCTTGCCGACTTCGCGCACCGCACTGCGCGGGCGGTAATGAATGACGGTCGCGGCAATCCCGGCGCGGTCGCGGCCATAACGCCTGTAGATATACTGCATCACATCCTCGCGCCGCTCATGCTCGAAATCGACGTCGATGTCGGGCGGCTCGCGGCGCTCCTCCGACACGAAGCGCGAGAACAGCAGGTCGTGCTGCATCGGATCGACCGAGGTAATGCCGAGCAGGAAGCACACCGCCGAATTCGCCGCCGATCCGCGCCCCTGGCACAGGATCGGCGGGTCGCAACTGCGCGCGAAACGGACGATGTCGTGGACGGTCAGGAAATAATAAGCGTAATCGCATTTGCGGATCAGCGCGAATTCCTCATCGAGCATCTTGCGGAGCCGATCGGGGATGCCGTCCGGGTGGCGCGCGCGCGCGGCGTCGAGCGCGAGATGTTCGAGCCACGCCATCGCCTCCCACCCCTCGGGCACCGGCTCATGCGGATATTCGTAGCGCAACTGGTCTAGCGAGAAGTTTACCCGGGCGAGCAACCGGTCGGTCTCGGCCACCGCTTCGGGGCAATCGGCGAACAGGCGGGCAATTTCGGATGGGGCCTTCAAGTGGCGCTCGGCATTGGCCTCCAGCCTTTTCCCCGCCGCCGCGATCGTCGTGCCGTGGCGGATGCAAGTGAGGATATCGTGCAGCGGCCGCGCAGCAGGATCGGCGAACAGCGCGTCCGTCGTCGCGATCAGCGGCACCCCGAGCCGCGCGGCCCGTGCCTGTTGCCGCGCGAGGAGCCGCCGGTCGCGGCCATGGAACGCGAAGGTCGCCGCGAGCCACACGCGATTGGGGGCGACGGATTTGAGCCTCCCGACTACCTTATCAACCCCTCCCCCGTTCGTATCAAGCGCAGTCGAGATACAAGCCACAAGCGACACGACCTCCCCCCGTGTCTCGACTTCGCTCGACACTAACGGTTGGGGGAGTGAAGGTCTGTCCTCCACCCGCAGCGCCACCACATTGGTCGGCGGATCGACCGCCAGCTCATAGCGTTCGCGCAAATGATGCAGCGGCACCGTCTGCGCCGGATCGACGCTGCTCTCAGGCATGACGATCAGCAGCAGATCCTCGGCATGCCCGAGCAGATCGTCTACCCTGAGGATACAACTCCCCTTCTGCGCGCGCAGATTGCCCACCGTCAGGAGCCTACACAGCCGCCCCCAGCCGCGCCGGTTGGCGGGGTAGGCAACGATATCCGGCGTGCCATCGGCAAACACCAGCCGCGCCCCCACCGCGAGCGTGAAGTCGAGCGGCGGCAACCCCGCCTCCACCGCCGCCTCGCGCGCCTCACGCAGCGCCAGATGCGCGCGCGCCGTCCCCGCGACCGTATTGCGATCGGCGATGCCGATCCCGCTCAGCCCCAGCGCGAGCGCGGTCGCGACCATGTCCGACGGATGCGACGCCCCGCGCAGGAACGAATAATTGCTCGCAGCGACCAGCTCGGCACTCAAGCGAACAGCCCGTGCATATACCACCCCGGCGCCACCCGCTCCGCCCCGTACAAACCGTGGCGAAAGATCCAGAAGCGCCGCCCGCGCGCATCCTCGACGCGGTAGTAATCGCGCGTCAGCCCCGCATTGTCGTCGCGTTTCCACCACTGCGCGGCGATCCGCTCGGGGCCTTCGAAGCGCGTCACTTCATGCACCCCGCGCCGCCAGCGGAAGCGGTGCGGCGGGCCGTCGGGGACTTCGGCGATGACGTCGATCATCTGCGGCGGATCGAACAAATGGATCGGCCGCGACGGCGGCTCGCCGACTTCGGGCGCGTCCCAATCGACGGCTTGCGGCGCGTCGATCGCGGGCAGCGCGAGCACGGCTTGCTCGGGGATATGGCTGTCGCGCGGGCGCAGCCGCCGGAACTTGCCCTTGCCCGCGCGCGCGCTCAGCCGGTCGATCAGCGCCGCGAGCTCGCCCTCGGCGACTGCCCCGCCCTCAAGCTGCAACTGCGTCGGCGCCATCGGCTCGAGCAACGGCACCGCCAGCCGGATCAAATCGAAGCCGAACCCCGGGTCGATCGGATCGGCGAGCGCATCGAGCCGTTCGCCGAACAGCCGCATCACATCCTTGGCGCCCCGCAGCGGCAGGCTCGCCTCGACGCTCAGGTCACGCGCCACGCCGTCGCTGCGATAGAAACGCGCGGCATAGCGCCGCCCGCCCATGTGCCGCTCGGCGAGCGCCACTTCGGCCTCCGCCGCCAGTTCGCCGAGCATCTCCAGCGCGTATTCGGTGCGCGCGATCGGCTCGGCAAAGCGGCGCTCGAATACCAAAGCGGGCGGCGCCCGGCGCGGGGTGATGCGGCTGTCCGATTGGCCGAGCAGCCGCGCGAGCCGGTCGGTCAAGTCGCTGCCGAAGCGCGCGGCGAGCGGCGCACTCGGCCGCGCGGCGAGGTCGCCGATCGTCTTCAGCCCCGCCCGGCGCAGCGCGAGTTCGGTCTCGTCATCGGCCTCCAGCGCCGCAATCGGCAACCGTCGCACCGCCGCGCTCTCATCGGCGGCAGGCGCAGTCTGGTACCGCGCGAGTGCCTGCGCGGCCTCGGGCGTGCCCGCCAGCGCATGCCGCACGTGCCACCCCGCCGCCGCCAGCCGGGTCGCGGCATCATCGGCAATCGCTTCCTCATCGCCGCAGCCGGTGACGTCGAGCGTCACCCCCGCATCGCTGTCGAGTGCTGCCATCGGCGTATAGCGGTCGCAGCCATCGGCGATGCGTTCGAGCAGGTGGAGATCGCCCGCCGGATCGGCGTCGATCGCGACCAGATCGGGCTCGCGCGCGCGGGCATCGGCGAGCGTCAGCCCGGCCAGCCCCCGCGCGGCTTCGCAGGTCGCGACGATCCGCATCGCCCCGCGCTGCTTGGCAGTGAAGACCAGAAGAGCGTTGGGCAGGCTATCCGCTGCGCCGTTCGTGCGGCGCCAGCGGTCCGCCGCCAGATGGGGCCAGTAGAGCGCCAGAAAGCGCCGCGTCTCGGAAAATCTTCGCGTCACGGTCCCACTCCACGCGCCAGCCCAAATCGGCGCGACCGCCGCGCTGGCGTAATAATTGAACATCAAGCGTCGGATGTCCCGGCGCATCGGCATCGAGCGGCGCGGCACGCGCCGCCGCGACCGACCAGCGCGTGTGCGCCGCGCTCGGCGAAGGCTCGGCCTCGGCACGCAGCATCAGCACCGTCACGCCCGATGCTTCGGCGGCAACCGCCAAACGCCTGCTCGCGGTCAGGTCGAGCACGCGCGGTTCGCGCCACAGCTCGATCACCGCAACCGCGACATCGGGGCAGCGCACGACGTCGTTCGCGACCTTGAGCAAGCTCGCCGGATCGTCGAGCACGCCGAGCACCACCCGCCCCGGATCGAGCCCGAGTTCGGCGAGACCCGGCGCATGCAAGCACCCCCCACGCCGCTCGGCACTTGCCTCGCGCAACCAGAAGATCGTCGCGGGAGTCTCGGCCCCCGCAATCCGGCTGGCGAGCATCGCCGCAAAGCCCCCCGCACTTCCGCTGTCGTCCTGCGCCTGGCCGAACAGCTCATGCAGCCCCGCCCGCGCCAGCCCGCCACCAAGCGCGGCATCGATGCCCGCATGCCCGGTCGCGACCAGGCACGGCGCGGCAACCGCGCGCACGCGCTCGACAGCGGCAATGCGCTGCCGCAAACTGGCAATGATCTCCGCCGAATCGGGCATATCTGTTCCTGATATGTTCTAAATCGGCTTGTTGCGTATGGGAGTCAAGGATGTACCGCTCATCCATCATTGCCTCGCTGGCCGTTGCGGTGCCCACGCCAGCCGCCTCTGCGCCCGAAGCCTGCGCGTTACCGACGCCGCCGGTCGCGCAGGACATCGCCTTGCTGGAGCGCCGCCTCACGCTCACGCCCGATCCCGGCAATTCGCTAAAACTCCGCAGTCTCGCGCGATACGATGGCCCTTGTGCCGACCTGATCATCGATATCCAATTCAGTCGCATCAAGCTCGCCGATGGCCGATTATTCGTGCGACGCCAGAACGGCTTTGCCCCCGACGACAAGGTGCCTGCGCGCAAAGGCAGCCCCTTCCCCAACCCAAGAATGCGCGGCATGAATTTCGTCGGCCAATCGTCCATAGAGGGCAACAGGCTCTTCATTGGGCTTTGGCGCAGCAAAGGGCGCAGCGTCATCGCGCGATATGATGCCAGCGGTCGCCCACCCGTCATCCTCATCACAACCCGGCTCACCATAAGCGGCGTCGAATATCTTCCCTGCCCCGATTCACCCTGCGGCTCGATTGATTTGATATTGCACGACAGCGGAGCAACCTATCAAGCCACGCTCGGGTGGGTCCATCCCGGATATCTTGAGTGGAGCAAGCAATGACGCACGTCCTCGCCGCACTCCAGCTCGGCACCGACCCTGCGGGCACTGCCGCCACGCTCGATCGCATCCTTGGCCACGAACCCGCGATCATCGCGTCGGGCGCTGCGGTCGTCGTGATGCCCGAGGCGCTGCTCGGCGGCTATCCCAAGGGCGAAGGCTTTGGCACGCGGCTCGGCTATCGCCTGCCCGAAGGCCGCGCGGCCTTTGCCGCCTATCACGCGCAGGCGATCGATCTCGACGGCCCCGAAGTCGCCGCCCTCGCCGCGCTTTCCGCGCGCACGGCGGCGAGCATCGTCATCGGCGTGATCGAGCGGCAAGGCGCGACGCTTTATTGCACCGCGCTGTTCTTCGATCCCGAAGCGGGCCTCGTCGCCAAACACCGCAAGCTGATGCCGACGGCGGCCGAACGGCTGATCTGGGGGCTGGGCGACGGATCGACGCTGCCGGTGGTCGACAGCCGCGCCGGACGGCTCGGCGCGGCGATCTGCTGGGAAAACCACATGCCGCTGCTGCGCACCGCGATGTACGCCAAGGGCGTCGAGATCTGGTGCGCCCCCACCGTCGACGATCGCGACATCTGGCGCAGCACGATGCGCCACATCGCGCACGAAGGCCGCTGCTTCGTCGTCTGCGCGTGCCAGGTCCAGCCAAGCCCCGCCGCGCTCGGCCTTGCCCGCGACGGCTGGCCCGACGACAAGCCACTGATCCGCGGCGGCAGCATGATCGTGGGGCCGCTCGGCGACATCCTCGCCGGGCCATTCGAAGACGACACCGGGCTCGTCACCGCGACGATCGACCCCGGCGACATCATCCGCGCGCGCTATGACTTCGACGTCGTCGGCCATTATGCCCGGCCCGATATCTTCGAGCTGCGCGTCGATGAGCGTGCCAGGCCCGGCGTTGCTTTTGCGCCGCGCGAAGATGGCTGATCTAAGGCTTCAAATGTTGGAAAAGCTGTGAGAGCGTTCGCGCGACCTGCTCTTTGACAACCGAATCCATTTGCCCGCTTCGTCGGTGCAGCCACGCGCGTGGATTGCATGCCGACGAAGCACCTTCTCGCTGCACCCCCCTATGACCGTCATAACCTTTGACACCTTTCGCGACCCCACTACCCCCAAAAAGCACCTGTCGCGCCTGCCGCCAGCGTGATAGCGATGCTGCAATGCAATTGCCTGCGGCCATTCCAACCCTCGTGACCGTCGACCAATGACCCAGGCCCCCGTCCTCATCATCGGTGCCGGCATGGGCGGCCTCAGCGCCGCCGCGCTGCTCGCCGCCAAAGGCCTGCCGGTGGTGGTGCTCGAGCGCCAGCCGACGCCGGGCGGCAAGCTGCGGCAGGTGCAGGTTGCGGGCGCGGCGATCGATGCCGGGCCGACCGTGTTCACGATGCGCTGGGTGTTCGAACGGCTGTTCGCCGAGGCCGGCGGCGATTTCGCCCGCGACGTGCGGCTCGCCCCCACCGAATTGCTCGCGCGCCATGCCTGGGACGATCGCGGCATCTTCGATCTGTTCGCCGATCAGGCCGAAAGCGAAGCCTCGATCGGCGATTTCTTCGGCAGTGCCGAAGTGAAGGGCTACCGCGCCTTCAGCGCCGAAGCCAAGGCAATCTACGACGTGCTGCTCGGCAGTTTCCTCGAAGGAACGCGGCCCACGCCGATCACCTTGATGACGCGCATTGGCCTGCGCCGCTTGCCCGAGGCGCTCGCGATCAAGCCGCACCAGTCGCTGTGGCGTTCCCTCACCCGCCATTTCAAGGACGCGCGGCTGCGGCAGCTATTCGGGCGCTACGCGACTTACTGCGGCGCGTCGCCCTTTGCCGCGCCCGCGACGCTGATGCTGATCGCGCATGTCGAGCAGCAGGGCGTGTGGCTCGCGCAGGACGGAATGCACTCGATTGCCAAAGCGATCGAGGCGCTGGCGGTCAGGAACGGCGCGACCTTCCGCTATGATGCGGGTGTCGAGGCGCTGATCGTCGAGGGCGGTCGGGCTGTCGGCGTGCGGCTGGCGGGTGGTGAAGAGATTAGGGGCAGCGCCGTGCTGTGCAATGCCGATCCGGCAGCGCTCGCGGTCGGCAAGTTCGGTGAAGCGGCGCGCCGCGCGACCCCGGGCGCCGAGCGGATGCAGCGCTCGTTGTCGAGCATGACCTGGATGGTCAATGCGCCCACCAGCGGCTTCCCGCTCGTGCGGCACAATGTGTTCTTCTCAGACGATTATCGCGCCGAATTCGAAGCGATTTTCGGGCGCGGCCAGCTCCCGGCCAAGCCGACGATCTATATCTGTGCGCAGGACCGCGACGATCGCGGCGGGCGAACGAGTAAAGGCCCTGAGCGGCTCCAGCTCATCGTCAACGCCCCCGCCAATGGCGACGGCCCCGGCCCGAGCGCGGCCGAAGTCGCGACGTGCGAGGCAGCGACCTTCGGCTTCCTCAAACGCTGCGGGCTCGACATCGCCTACACGCCCGAAACCGCGCTGCTGGTGTCGCCCGCGAAATATGAAGCGCTGTTCCCGGCGACGGGGGGCGCGCTCTATGGCCTTGCCGCGCATGGCTGGCGCACGCCCTTCCAGCGGCCGGGGGCGGCAAGCAAGCTCCCAGGGCTCTATCTGGCGGGCGGCGGCGTGCATCCCGGCGCGGGGCTACCGATGGCGAGCCTGTCGGGTCGGCTCGCAGCGGAACGGATCATCAGCGACCTGGCGCGGCGCTGACCTTGCGCGGCGGCGCGGTGCGGATGGTGAAGACGATGATCAGCGACACCCCGACGATGCTCGGCACGGCCCAGATCAGCGGATTGAAGACATGGTCGGGCACCAGCCGGATCAGCCCGACCGACAGGAAAGCGGTATAGGCCGAAATCCCCATCCCGAGCAGCGAGCGGAAATGCTGCTGGACGTAGGCGCGGGGCGCGACCTTGGGCGCCCAGATGTAGAAAAGCTGCGTCAACATCGCGATCAGCCCGATCGCCGCGACCAGCATCATCAGCGGCTGGCTGAGCGTGAACCCGACGACCCCGCAATTGATCGCCGATGCGAGCACAACCGCGAACAGCGCCTGATGCCGCACCCCGCGCAGTTCCAGGCGGCTGCTCCGATAGCGCGCCACCGCGAGGCCATAGTCAGCAAAGCCAATCGTCAGGAGCCCGAGGTACAGCATCATCCAGCCGAACAGCCCGGCAAACAGCGCGCGGTCCTTGATCATCGGCAGGCGTTGTTCGGGGCCGTAGAGCGACAGCAACGCCATCGCGATGGCAAGGCCGCCTGCGATCATCAGCGCGCGTGCGGCAACATCACCCCAGCGGCGGTGGACCTTGCCGCCCTTGCGCGACACGATCGGCGCCCAAAAGGCAATCAGCCCGGTGGCGCCTGCCAAAACGTGAAGGACGACGATGACCTCGAAGAGATGCATCGCCGTCCTTTAGTCTGGTCCAACGCCAGCGGCTACTTGGCCGCGACGCTGATTTCGATGCGGCGGTTACGCTGGTTGCCAACCGGCGTCCCCGACGTGTCGAGCGGCTTGGTCGATCCAAAGCCCTTGGCGGCAATCTGATCGGCCTTCACACCCTTGCCGACAAAATATTGCTCGACCGCCGCCGCGCGTGAGTCGCTGAGCGCCATATTCTTGGCGGCATCGCCAACGGCGTCGGTATGGCCCTCGACCAGCATCTTGAAGTTCGAGCAGCGCCCGGCGATTTCGGTGAGCGTGTCGAGCAGCGGGGTTGAGACCGGCTGGACGGTTGCCGCTCCGGTGTCGAACTGGATCGTCTTGCCCGCAAGTGCCTTGTCGAAATCGGCATTGCAGCTCTTGGCTGTGGCATTCGGATCGGCGACGAGCGTCTTGACCGGCGACGCCGCCACCGGACCGCCCGCGGCACCCACCAGCATCGGATAGTCAGCAATCATGCTCACCCCGCCCATCGGCTTGTTGAGCCCCTGATGGCAGGTCAAGCAATTGACCTTGTACGGATCGCCATGCGGCCCCTTGCGATAGGCAGGGAAGACCGACGCGAGCGGGTTGATGTACTGGTCATTGGCCTGACGCACCATGCGAATGCCATACCAGGCGCCGACGCGCTGCGGCCGGCTGTTCGACCAGCTGCTGAACGAGTCGGTGTTGTGGCAGAAGGTGCAGTTGACGTTCAGCGCCGACGACATGTGCGTCATCAGCGCATAGGTCTGCTCGGTCCGCGCAATCGAAGCGCCCGGCTTACCCGTCGGCAGGGCCGTCGTGCCCTGAACGCGCGCGGTCTGTGCGCCCTGAATATAGGGCGTGAACGGATCATAGGGCAGCGATGCATAGGCAACCGTCGCGGCCGGGCTGTTCTGGCCGTGCTTGTTGCCCATCAGCCGCCCGCCGGTATCGGCCGCCATCGCCCATTTATACTGCGGCACGGCATTGCCGCGGTGGCAAGTCCAGCAGGTGACGCCGGTGCCCTTCACATGGGTCGACCAATTGGCGTTGATGTTCTGCGTCATCTGCAACATGCGGCGCGCGACGACCTTGGTGTATTTCTCGTCAGAGGCCATGTTTTCGGGGTTGTGGCAGTAATTGCACCCAACCTTCGCCGGGTCGCCCGTCGTCGGTGCGATCCAGTTGTTCATCGCGGCCATCAGATAGTTGAAGCGCTCGGCGCTGACGCCTTTGAGCACCTGTACATTCTGATAAGTCTCGCCGGCCGTCGGACCACCGTCGGCGGGCAGCGCGAAGGGCGGTGCGGGGACCGGCTGCGCGACCAGCCGGTTGGCGGCGATGATCTGATCGCCGCCCGTGCCGCGAAAGCCGGTCTGCTCGATCTTCTTTGGGCCGATCTCGCACCCGGCGAGGGTCAGCGCGGCGCCGCCGATCACGGCGATGCGGAGGATGTTCGAAGGACCGCTCATTTCGGTGCTCCCGGCAAAGTGGCGGGATCGACCACGCCCGTCGAAGGATAGCTCGGCGCATAGCCGTGCTGCTGTGCCCACAGATACCAATTGTCGACCACGGTACCGGTCAGCAGGATGCCGATGCCGCCCGTCAGCGTCGTCAGCACCGCAAACCACCACGCCCAGCGGTGGATCGATTCCATCGTCGCGTTAAAGCCCATCGTCCAGCGCCAGAACAAAGCGGCGCGCTCCGATGCCGTGCCGCGATCGGTAATCTGCTCAATTTCACGCTCACCGCCATACCGACCAACGGCCAGGATGGTGCCGCCGTGCATCGCGAACAACAGCGTCGACCCGTAGAGGAAGGCGATCGAAAGCGCGTGGAAGGGGTTGTAGAACAGGTTACCGTAGCGGATCGAGAAAGCCGCGGTCCAATCCAGGTGCGGGAAGATCCCGAACGGCACCGCTTCCGACCAGCTCCCCATCAATACCGGGCGGATGAAGCCCAGCACCAGCATCAGCCAGATTGCGGAAGCAAAGGCCCAGGAAACATGGGTGCCCATGCCCAGCGCAAGCGCCCGGCGATAGGTGCGTGCCCACCACAGCAGCACCGATGCGGTGAAGAAGAAGCCGGCGATCAGCCACCAGCCGCCTTCGGCGAGCGGCGGCAGGATGCGCAGGCCATATTGCGGCCCCGGTGGCTCCAGCGCGAGCCAGGGGAGTTGGCGGACGAACTGGATCGGGCTCCAGTTCACCGATGCCCACATGTTGAGCCCGATGATCTCGAACGCGATCAGACCGAACACCAGCGAGATTGTGCCGAACCAGCCCAGATAAATGGGGCCAATCTGCGCATTGCCGATCTTGCCTGCCCAGTAGAAGAAGCCTCCAGCCTGGGTGCGGGGGTCTTCGTCGCCCTTGGTCGGCGGGCCCATTTCGGGCGCGGCGCGAAGCTGCACCTGGGTGAAGATATTTTGATAGCTAGCCATGAGTTTCGCCCTCCCCTTCTAGCGCCAGACCGGCAGGTTGAGCCACCAGGTCCACCACTCGGGCCAGCCCCGTGTCCACAAGGGGCCAGAGATGATGATGCAGACCGCGCTCCAGAAGACAGCGCTCAGCGCGAGGAACAGGCCAAGGCGGTGAATGCCCAGCGTGCCGATCGAATAGCCGATCGTGTCGCGGAAGAAGGCGTCTTCATATTCGGGCGATTTCACGTCCTCGCCCGGCTGCGGATTGACCGCCGACAGCACCAGACCACCGTGCAGCGCGAGCGCGAGCGTCGTGGTGAAGAAGAAGCTCACCGCGATCATATGCGCCGGATTATAGTGGAAGTGCAGATATTGATAACCGGTGTTCGACACCCAATCGAGGTGGCTGAAAATGCCATAAGGGAAGCCGAAGCCCCACGCACCCAGCAGGATCGGGCGGAAGATCACCAGCGTGATATAGGCGAGGATCGCAAAGCTGAAGCCGATCGGCACGTGATAGCCCATGCCGAGCTTGCGACAGATTTCGACTTCGCGCAGCGCCCAGGAAACAAAGGCGCCCGTCGCACAGATCGTGATGATCTGCCAAAACCCACCTTCTCTGAGCGGCGCGAGGCCGAGCCCATATTTAATGTCCGGCGGGGCGATGCTGATGAGCCACGGGTTCCACGTTGGCCCAAGCGATGCTGCGTAAAAGATTAGGGCGGTCCCCAACCCGGCGAACAGCGCCGTCGTGACTCCGAAAAAGCCGACATAGAAGGGGCCAATCCAGAAATCGAACAGATCGCCGCCGACGAGCGTGCCGCCTCTAACCCGGTACTTCCGTTCAAAACTTAAGAGTGCCATGGATCAGCTCCTTCTCCCGTCGCCCTGCGGCGGGACGGCAGTTGGTATTTTTTCGTCGAGGACTGGACGGACCTGGGCGCCTTGCGAGCGCCAATCAGGTCACGTCCGCCTCACCACACCTGTGTGCGGCAATTGATTGCCCGACGGCGGACTCAGGACGCGGGTGCGGCCGTCGTCGTTACCGCAGCAGCAGCTGCCGTCGGCGCAGGACCATCGAGCCAATTGTAACGATTGGTGCTCAACAGGATGAAATGGATGAGGACTGCGAGCGTGAACAGAAATACTGCCAGCGCCGTAAGAATCCTGCGTCCATCGAAAGTTGTCCACATTCTCCACATGACTTAGTCTCCTTATCAGGCCTTGGATCAGCCCTTTGCAGCCACAGGGGCCTGCATAACGTGCACCGCGGCCATGCCCTGCTTGTAGGGCTGCGTGCCGGGGAACCACGGACGCCATGCCCACACGAGGAAGTGGGCAATCACGGCGATCAGCACGAAAACGCCCATGCTGACCACAAAGAGGGTGTGGAACTCTTTCGCTTCTTCCGGGGTCATATAGGTCCCCGGCCCCAGTCTTTCGTCTGTCATATCGCAGATTCCTTCAGTTTCGGTCGTTCCGGCGAGATCAGGCGCGCGGCACGCGTCCCCCGACGGTATCCACCCGGCGCGACGCGCCGTGAGGATGGTGGGTGCCGATCGGCCCTGCTGAGGGCCGCTTGGCAAAGGGTGTGGCGAAGCGTCATCCGCCCCGGCTTTCGCTGATCGCGAGCGCGAGGCGCTCGGTGGTAACTTTGGCTTCGCCCGCACGGCGCGCGCCGCGCTCGGCGGCGTCGCGAATGCGCTTGGCGGCGGAAATGCGCACCAGCACCGGCTCACGCTCGACAACCGCGTCGAGCTCGACCTTGGCTTCGTCTTCCCACATCAGTTCGCGCTCGATCCGTGCTGGTGTCGCTTCGACCTGATCGAGCTGGGCGGCGAGCGGGATGATGTTGAACAGCGCATCGAACAACGCGTTGCACACTTCCTGAATCAGGTATGTCGCGCCCGAATAGCCCATGTACGGCGTGCCGGTGTGGCGCCGGATCGCCGCACCAGGGAACGACACCGGGATATAGACACTGCGTCCGCCGGTCTCGGCGAGGTACATGCGTTCGTTATAGCTGCCGAACATGATCAGCGGCGGATTGGTGCGGATCGATTCAAGCACGGCGGCATTGTCAGGCTTCACGCCCGCCGTCCGCCGGAACGAGAAGTTGCACGGCAACCCCATGTCGTTTTCGAGGAAGTTGCGGATGCCGCGTTCGTAGGTTTCGGTCGCGACGACGGCGAAGCTCGCGGTCGCGAAGAAATCCTGCGTGACCGAGCGCCACAAATCCCAAAGCGGCTTGATCGTGGTGTGCTTTTCGCGTTCGATGAACGGCTCGGGATCGAGGCCCGTCAGCTCGCCGAGCTTGCGGAGGAACAGCGTCGTGCTCTCAAGCCCGATCGGCGCCTGAAGATAGGGCCGCTCAAGCGCCTCGCACAGCCCGCGGCCGAATTCGCGGTACATGCAGACATTGACATGGGCATTGGCGAGTTTGGGGACATCAGCCAGATGGCTGCCGAGCGGGAAGACCATGTTGATCTCGGCGCCGATGCCCTCGACCAGCCGCCGGATTTCAGCGAGGTCGCTTGGCATATTGAAGGTGCCGTACATCGGCCCAATGATGTTGACGCGGGGCTTTTCGCCTTCCTTCAGCACCTTCGGCGAAGGCACTTTCTTCGGCCCGAACTGCGTCCACAGCCAGGTGAGCGCGCGGTCGCCCGATTGCCACTGATCCTCGTCGATCGTGCGCGGGAGGAAGCGCTGGATGTTGGTGCCCTCAGGCGTCACGCCGCCGCCGATCATCTCGGCGATCGACCCCGTCACCACCACGGCGGGCAGATCGGGATCGAGCGTCTTCCACGCGCGCTTCATCGCGCCTTCGGTGCCGTCGCGGCCCAGCTCCTGCTCGCCGAGACCCGTGACAACGATCGGCAGCTCATGCGGCGGCAGGCCATCGGTGTAATGCAGCACCGAGGTGACCGGCAGATTCTCGCAACCCACCGGGCCATCGATGATGACCTGCAATCCCTTGATCGCAGTGAAGGCGTAGACCGCCCCCCAGTAGCCGCCCGCGCGGTCGTGATCGAGCACTAGGGTCATGTGCCGATGTGCTCCTCGGCCTTTGCCGCCGCGATGCGCTTGGCGGCATATTTCGCTTTGAACTCAGGGCGCTCGACCGGCGTCTTTTCCCAGATACCGGCGGCATGACCAGTGCCGACGCCGTCAAAGAAGGCGCTCATCTTGTCCATGCGGTCCTGATTCGCGAGCGCGGCGTTGACGACCATCGCGAGGCTCCCTGCCCCTGCCGGCCCCATCAGCGGCCGCGCCGAGATGAGGTTGGTGAAGTAAAGCGCCGGGATCGACTTTTGCTTGGCGTGCTGCACGACCGGCGTCGTGCCAATCGCGAGATCGGGGCCATATTCCTCGATCGCCGCGATATCCTGCTCAAGGCTTGCGCGATATTGCACGCGGCAGCCATGCGCTTCGAGCCAATCGCGATCGGGGTCCGACCACAGCGTGCGCGGGCAGGCGGTGCCGACATAGGGCACGTCCGCCCCGCTTTCGATCAGCAGCCGCGCCACCAGCAATTCGGAGCCTTCATAGCCCGATACCGTGATCCGGCCCTTGATCGGCTTGGCCGCGAGCGCGCCGACGATCGCGGGGAGGAACTTGTTCTTCGACGCGTCGATCTTGTCCTGCGCAATGCCGCAGGCGGCACCGATCGCGTCGAGCCACGCCGCCGTGCCGTCGCGCCCTACGGGTGCCGAGCCGACGACGGTGCGGCCCGCTGCTTCGAACTCGCGCACCGATGCGGTGTAGAAAGGATGGATCGCGCCCACGACTGCGCAATCAAGTGCCGAATAAAGCTCGCGCCATTCGCGGGTCGGCACGACCGGTCCAGCGGCCAAGCCCAGCGGTTCGAGCATGATGCCGATGCCGGGGGGGTCGGCCGGGAACATTTCGCCCAGCAACGTCACCGTCGGGCGATCGGGGCGCGTCTTGGGCGCCGCGACCGGGCCAAGCTCGGCTTCCTTGCGCGCATACGCCAGCATCGCGCCCGCCAGCACATCCTTCGCCTCGGCATGCGTCGGTACGCCAAACCCGGGCACATCGATGCCGATCACGCGCACACCGTTGATCTGGTCAGGCAGCAATTGCAGCGGCACGCCCGAGGCGGTCGGCACGCAGAGATTGGTGACGATGATCGTGTCGTAGAGCGCCGGATCGGCGAGGCCGTGGACCGCGTCGCGAATATCCTCGAACAGCTTGCCGGTGACGAGCGTTTCCGAACTGAACGGCACATAGCCGACCGTCCGGCGCGCGCCGTAGAAGTGCGACGTAAAGGTCAGTCCGTAGACGCAGCAGGCCGACCCCGACAGCACCGTCGCGGTGCGGCGCATCCGCAAGCCGACCCGCAGCGACCCGAACGCCGGGCACATCGACTGCGGCTGATCATGTGGGCCCCGAGACTTGTCAACTGGGTAATCGGCGGCATAGCGATCGAGGATCTCGGCCTTGCCCGCCTGCGCGGCAGCCGCCTTCAACGTCTCGCCCGACGAGCAGCCGCCTTCGGCCACAGCAGCGGTGACGTCGAGACGGTCGCGATCGCGTGAAGGGGTGTCGATGTGCATGTCCCTCAAACCGTGTCGTAAACAACTTCGAGCGTGGGCTTGGCGACGAAGTCGACCCCGCGCATATCGGCCTGGCTCGCGGGCTTGAGCGTAAAGTCCGCCCCCGTCACATCGGCGCTGAACAGATTGAGCAAGCCATCCTGATCGAGCGGCGTTGGGCGCAGCGGCGGCGCTTCGGCGACATTGATGGCGAGCTCTTCGAACAGCGACGCCCATTGGCCACCGGGCTTGCCGATGATCTGGTAATTGGCGCTCTTCTTGCGGATATCTTCATTCGCAGGGATCGCCGTCAGCACCGGAATGCCGACCGCTTCGGCAAAGGCATTGGCCTCGCCGGTGCCGTCGTCCTTGTTGAGGATCATGCCCGCAACGCCGACATTGCCGCCCATCTTGCGGAAATATTCGACTGCCTTGCAGACGTTGTTCGCGACATAGAGCGATTGTAGGTCGTTCGAGGCGACCACGATCACTTTCTGGCACATGTCGCGCGCGATCGGCAGGCCGAAGCCGCCGCACACCACGTCGCCGAGGAAATCGAGCAGGACGTAATCGAAGCCCCATTCATGGAAGCCGAGCTTTTCGAGCGTTTCAAAGCCATGAATGATCCCGCGTCCGCCGCAACCGCGACCTACCTCGGGCCCGCCAAGTTCCATCGCGAACACGCCGTCGCGCTGGAAGCAGACGTCCTCGATGCCGATCTCTTCGCCCGCGAGCTTCTTCTTGGAGCTGGTTTCGATGATCGTCGGGGTCGACTTGCCACCGAACAACAGGCTGGTCGTATCGCTCTTGGGATCGCAGCCGATCAGCAGCACGCGCTTGCCCTGCTGCGCCATCATGTAGCTGAGGTTGGCGAGCGCGAACGATTTGCCCGATCCGCCCTTGCCGTAGATCGCGATGATCTGCGTTTCCTTGGTCACCGGGCCGGTGGGCACTGGATCGGGCTCGTGCGACGCTTCTTCGCGCAGCTGGCCGGGGTCGAGCATGGTCATTGGCTTCTCCAGTCGAGCACCATCTTCAGGCAGTCGCCGCCCGCAAACGCCGCCGGATAGGCCTGATCGGCCTCGGCAGCGGGGCGGACGTGGCTGACGAGCCCGTCGAGGTTGAGCGCCCCCGATTCGATGAGCGCGAGCGTCGCGCGCATGTCGTCGGGGGTGAATTCTGCCGCGATCCGCAAGCGGGCCTCGCGCATGAACGCAGGCGGAAAGGCGAAATCGAGCCGGTCGTAGAAGCCCGCGAGGACAATTTCGCCGCCGCGCGCCAGCCGCCCGATCAGCGTATCGAGCAGGCCCGCAGCACCGCTGACATCGGCGATGGCGCGGTAATCCTTGCGGTCGTCGTCGGCGGGATCGACCACGGCATAGCCAAAGTCGTCGCCACGCCGCGCCGGATCGGTTTCCCAGACCAAGGGCGCGGGATCGCCGCGCGCCATGGTGATGCGCGCCATCAGGCGACCGAGAATGCCGTGACCCACGACCAGCTCCGGTGCGGCGCCGCCAACAATGGCGTGGTGCGCGGTCGCGGCCAGCGCAATCAGGATGCTTTCGATACCGAGCGATTCAGGTACGGCGAGCGCACGCGCCGCCGGAAGCACCACACGCGAGGCCGATCCGCCGAACAACCCGCGCGCCCCGACATAGCAATTGGCGCCGGGGACAAAGACCCATTCGCCGATCCGCGCACGCGCTTCAACTCCGGCGTCGACCACCCGGCCGACCGACTCATAGCCAGGCACCAGCGGATAGCCCATGCCGGGGAAGGCGGGCATCTTGCCGGTCCATAGCAATTTCTCGGTGCCCGTGCTGATTCCGCTCCAGGCAATCTCGACGAGAATGTCATTATCATTGAGAAGGTTGAGCGCGAGCGTACGGAGTGACAGCCTTTCGGGGCCCTCCAATACGACTGCCAGCGCTTGCATCGCCGATCCCCTCAGGTGCGGAACTGTCGAAAATGGACACCCCGTTGAGCTGTCAACTTACTTGGACAGTTATCGATGTCAACTTTTTAGGACGGAATTTCTCACGCTTGCGCGACAATCATCCGAACGTTGATCGGGAGCGGGGTCGTGACGCCCCAGGAACGACGGAATCCCGCCGAGTCGAGCATCGCGTGGATGGCGGCGGCGCTGCGCGGTCGCCCCGACCCCATCGCCCACAGGTACAGCCCGAAATAGGCGTCGCCGATGGTTTCGGCGCCCTTGGTTTCGGCCATCGGCTCGGCAATCACGAGTCGCCCACCGGGTGGTAAAGCTGCGCGAATGTTGCGCAGCAATTGCGCCGCCGGGGCGTCATCATGGTCGTGCAGCACGCGGATCAGCGTGATCAGATCATGCCCCGGCGGGATCGGTCCGGCGAGGAAATCACCGCCATACGTGGCGATCCGATCACCCAATCCTTCGCGGGCCAGCGCCTCGGCCGCACGCGCGGCGACGGCAGGCAGATCGAACATCGCGAGCGCCACATTGGGCACGGCGGCGGCGACCGACCGGACAAACCGCCCCTCCCCCCCGCCGATGTCGAGCATGCGCCGATGTCGCGAAAAATTATACGAACCAATGACATCGGCGGCGACCAAAGGCTGCGACGCCGCCATCAGCCGCGAATAGGCCGCGACTTCTTCGGGCGTGCCCTGCCCCGTATCACCGGCATAGTGCCAGAAGTGCTGGAGCGCGCCCCCGCCGCCGCCGCGCCGGAGCAGCGCCACCGGATCGGCGAGATCGGCGTAGAGCAGCCGGTGGTGCGCGATCATCTCGACCACGCCGCCGTTCGCCCGGAGCGCTGCGCCGTCAGCTCCCAATGCCCAGCGCCCGTCGCCGATCGGCTCGGTGATACCAATCGCGGCAGCCGCCCGCAGCAATCGATCAGCACCGGCCACGGGCATCGCCCATTCCGCCGCCAGCGACTCGATGGCCACCGGACCGCCCGCGAGCCGATCGAACAGCCCCAATTCGACACAGGCCGACAGAATCTGCGAGAAAGTGAATCCCGCCACCAGATCGAAAATCGCCCGTGCACGCCGCCGCGCGATCGGTCGCGTCAGCGGGAATCCCGCCGCAAAGCGATGAAATGCCGGATTGCCGACAATGCTATTGCGCCACTTGATCCAGCGGACCCGCAGATTGTCGCTTGATTGAAACAGATTCATATGTCCAATTAGTTGGACGGTTGCCGATCTGCCGTCAATCGCCAGCATGGGATAAGGTGCAGCATCTGACTGCCCCTGCCGAATCGGAGAGTGCGCATGCCAAGTGCCGAGCCGTTCCGCCAGACCAGTGCCGCCCCGCTTGCGCGTGGCAGCTTTGATCCCGATTGGAGCCCGCTTTGGTCGGGCCTCGCCCGGATCGGCGGCGTGTTGCCGCCCAAGGCCGAGCCGACCGATGATCACGGGCTGCGGCTTGATCACCCCGCGCCGGTGCGGCCGGCGAGTCTGCGCTATCCCGCCATCGGCCCGCGCTTCGATGTCGAGGTCGGCCCGGGCGGCTATGCTTGGTGGTATGTCGACGCGACGAGCGATTGCGGGCGCTATGGCCTGACGATCATTGCCTTCATCGGCAGCGTCTTCTCACCCTATTACAAGCTGAGCGGTCGCCACGACCCGGAGAATTTTTGCTCGATCAACGTCGCGCTGCACGGGCCCCGCGCCAACGCGTGGGCGATGACCGAGCGCCCGCGCGGCCGCGTGACGCGCGACGCGACCAGTTTCGAAGTTGGCCCCAGCGGGCTCCACTGGGACGGGCAGGCGCTTTACATCCACATTAATGAGACGTCGGCGCCGCTCCCCTATCCGGTGCGCGGGATTGTGTGCGTGCGCCCCGAAGCGATCGGCACCACCGGCTTTCACCTGCACCCGGCGGGCAAGCACCGCTGGCACCCGATCGCACCGCGCGCGCGCGTCGAAGTCGCGATGGCGCAGCCCGGCACGGTGTGGCGCGGCGATGGCTATTTCGATTCGAACTTCGGCGAAGAATCGCTCGAGGATGGTTTTGTCGACTGGCATTGGTCGCGTGCGCATCTGAAGCGCGACGTCGCGGTGCTGTATGAAGGCACGCGCCGCAACGGCAAGCCGTTCGAACTCGCACTCAAAATGGATCGGCAGGGCAATTGGGAAGATGTCGTTCCGCCGCCGACGGCAGCACTGCCAAACTCGCGCTGGGGGATCAAGCGGCTGACTCGTGCCGATGCCGACGCCACGCCTAGCGTCCGAAAGACGTGGATCGATGCGCCTTTCTATGCGCGTTCCGAATTGTCGACACGATTGTTCGGCGAAGATGCCTTTGCGGTGCACGAGAGCCTGTCGCTCAATCGCTTTCGTAGCCCGGTGGTGCAGGCAATGCTGCCGTTCCGGATGCCGCGCGCGGGATAGCGATTAGCCGACCTGCGCCGCCGCGAAGCCCGCGATCAACGCTGCAACCTGATCGGGTGCTTCTTCATGCGCGAGATGGCCCAGCCCAGCCAGCGTTTCGACCCGCGCGCCCGGCACCAGTGCCGCCGCGTCGCGCGCGCTCGCGGGCGGGATCATCGCGTCACCCTCGCCGTGGACGAGCAGCAGCGGCACCGCCAGCTTGGGCAAGTCACGGGTGAGCGACTCGAGATCCCAGTCGGCCATCATCGTGATCGCCCCGGCGCAATGCGCCGGCGTCGCGAACAGTCGCTGGTAGAGGTTTGCGCCCTCGGTATCGATCCGCGAGCCGGTGCTGCGCTTCAAAAAGCCGCCGACTTCGCCCTGCTGCCGCGCGATACCGGCAAAGATATGCGGCGCGAACGGATTGACGAACAGCATCCGCGCGAGCGTCGGGAATAGCTTCGCGGCAATGCCGGGAAACGGCATCAGCGCCGAGTTGAGCCCGATGATCCCGGCGGGCGTCGCCAGCCCGTCGAGCACCATCCGCACCGCCACCGCAACCCCCGCCGAATGGCCGATGATCAGCCGCGGCGTCACGTCGAGCGCGGCGACAAGCTCGCCGACCGCACGCGCCATCGCGACCATGCTCAGGCCCCCCGCCGGTCGGCCGCTGGTGAAGCCATGACCGGGCATGTCGGGCGCGACGACCGTGAACCGTTCGGCCAGCAAGGGCAGCAGCGCCCGCCAGCTGTGCGTCGCCGCCCCAGTACCGTGGAGCAGCAGCAGTACCGGCCCCGCCCCCACCGCCTGCACATGCCAGCGCATCCGCCCGACCTCCACAAAGCGACTCGCGTCGCGATTGGGCCAGTCGCGGCCTTGCTTCTCCCAATCGGGCCGGTCGCTAAGCATTTTGGGCATCCTTCACGGCGGCATGCATCGTCCGCGCATCGGCACGCGGCAAGGGCAGATAGCGCGCCTGCATGACAGCGGCGAGTTTGGCCCCTTCGGGGCGCGGACGCGGTGAGGTATCGACAAAGGCCGTCGCGATCCCTGCCACAGCGATCGCCCGCGCCGCATCCTCGGCGTCCGATTCGGCGCGCGCCCGCACGGTGGTCCCGTCCGCAGCGACATTGCCGCGCCCGTCGGTCAGGATCACCAGATAGGGCGTGCGCCCGCGCCGCGCCGCCGCTTCCGCCAGCTCGCGCGCGGCGTTGAGCCCGGCGGCCAGCGGCGTGCCCCCGCCGCCGGGCAACCCGCCGAGCGCCTTCTTCGCCCGCGCGAGCGAGCGCGTCGGCGGCAACAACAATTCGGCCTCGGTGCCGCGAAACGCGATCAGCGCGACCTGCGCGCGCTTCACATAAGCCTCCGCCAGCAACAGCTCGACCGCGCCCTTGGCTTCGGCCAGCCGCGCCAGCGCCGCCGAGCCCGACGCGTCAACCGCGAAGATCGTCAGCGCCTCGGCCCGCGATTCGAAGCGGCGGATGCGCAAATCGTCGCGCGTGAGCTTTACCCGCCCCGGTGGTGCCGCGCGTAATCGTTGCCAAGGCGCGGCTGCGCGCAAGGTATCGATGATGCTCAGCCGCAAGCCCCCGCGCGGCAGCCCCGCGCGGACCCCAATCGGTCGCCCCCGGCTCGGCGCGCGCTGCTTGGCGCCCTTGCCGATCGATTGCGCGCGCTGGCGCTGGCCACCCGTCGCGAGCCGCTTGAGCACGTCCTTGGGCAGCGAGGCGAGCGCGGCTTCGAGGAGAATATCGTCGAGCGGCGGGGTATCCGCTTGCTGCTCGTCTTTTCCCTCACCATCGGGCGGCGGCGGGGGTGGTTCGGATTCAGACTCGGGCGGCGCCTCGCTTTCGGGCGGTGGCGGCAACCGCGTCGCGCGCGGGCCGAGCACCAGCCGCGCGGCGAGCGCGAGGTCGGCCTCGCTCACGACATCGCGACCAGCCAGCAGCGCCGCCGCTCGCGCGGCCCGCAGCGCGAGGATCGGCGCGCGGATCGACTCGATCCCGAGCACGGCGGCAGTGGCGACGAGCGCTTCGAGGGCTTCGTCCGAAGCCTCGGGCAACGCAGCACGTAATGGGGCGGTCAACGGCTGCGGATCGTCAATCGCGCTGCCGCGGACCTCATTCAAATCGATCCAGAACGCCAACCGCTCGCACAGCGCCGCCGGTGGCCGCTCGTCCTCCACCCCCTCATCAAGCGCCACCACCACGAACCGCGCGGAAGCCGCAACCCGCAGCCCCTCGCGCTCGGCCACCACCTCGCCGGTATCGAGCGCGCCCGCGATTGCCGCTGCCACCCCCTCGCCCAGCCGCTCAGCCATCGGCACGATCACCGCGCCTCCGTCAGCCTCCGCCAGCAAACCCGTGCGCCCGACGGGCCGGCCGCTGCTCAAGGTCGCGCCGAGATCGAGCCCGCCATAAAGCCGCTCGTCGTCGATATGCGCCGGGAGCCGCTTGATCGGCGCGCCTTCGCCGAGCGCAGCCGCGAGTTCAGCGACGACCTGATCGCCGAGCACGCCGCCGCGCAGCACCATCCCGCCCAGCCCCGGCTCGATCGCACACAGCCGCGCCGCGAGCAGCGCGTCGCCCAGGGGATCAGGGCCAAATGGATCGGCCGCCCCGGATTCGCCGGTCACGCGAACAATTCGTCCAGCGCGCGCTCGATCCGCGCGGTCGAGCCTGTATCGTCGAGCACATTGCGCCGCAGCCGGTGCCGCAATGCGAGCGGCGCGATCCGCTTGAGATGGACCATATCAACCAGCCGGTCGCCCTCCAGCGCCGCCAGAGCGCGCGCACTCCGCATCAAGGTCAACTCGCCGCGCAAGCCATCGGCGCCCACCGCGATGCACAGTTCCGACGCGCGCGTCAGCACCGTGTCGGGAATCTCGACCTCGGCCAGCAAATCCTTGCCCTTGGCGATCTGCTTCAAGGTCTTCCGCTCGGTCTTGGCCCAGCGCTCGGCAAACAGCGTGCCGTCGCGCTCAAATGCATCGCAGCGGCGCAGGATTTCAACGCGCGTCTTCAGCTCTTGCGGCGTCTTGACCTCGACCGACAGGCCGAAGCGGTCGAGCAACTGCGGGCGGAGTTCGCCTTCCTCCGGGTTGCCGCTGCCGACCAGCACGAACCGCGCAGCGTGGCGGACCGATAGCCCCTCACGCTCGACGACATTCTCGCCCGAGGCCGCCACGTCGAGCAGCAAGTCGACGATATGATCCTCGAGCAGATTGATCTCGTCGATGTACAGAAAGCCCCGGTGAGCGCGGGCGAGCAGTCCCGGCTCGAACGCCTTCTCGCCTGCCCCCAGCGCGCGCTCAAGGTCGAGTGCACCGACCACGCGATCTTCGGTCGCGCCGAGCGGCAGGTCGACGAACGGAATGGGCGCCGTCGCCTTGCCCGTCTTGTGCAGTTCTGGCGACGGGCATTTGGCCTCGCCCGGCGCGCAGTGATAGCGGCAGCCCGGCACGACGGCCATCGGCGGCAACAGCCCCGCTAGCGCGCGGACGGCGGTCGATTTGCCGGTCCCCCGGTCGCCAAACACCATCACCCCGCCGATCCGCGGATCGACCGCAGCCACCAGCAGAGCAAGCTTCATTTCGTCCTGGCCGACGATCGCGGAAAACGGGAAGGACACACGCATCGATCCCGTGTAACATGCGTTGGACACGCAGCAAGATGGACATTGACATGATCCCGATCATTATCGCTGCGAGCGTCGCGCTTTTTCTGGGCGCGATCGGGGGTCTGATGACCCCAATCGACGATTGGTACGCCAATTTGCGTAAACCCTCGTGGCAACCGCCGAACTGGGCCTTTGGTCCGGCGTGGACGATCATCCTCGGGCTTGCCGCTTGGTCGGCGGTGGTGGCCTGGAACGCGTCCACCAGCGATTCCCAGCGCGCGATCGTGGTGATCCTGTTTGTCAGCAACGCGATCTGCCATTTCAAATGGAGCCCGTTGTTCTTTCGCCTGCGGCGACCCGACTGGGCACTGGTCGAAGTGATTTTTCTCTGGGGCTCGCTGGTCGCGCTGGTGGTCGGGCTATGGCCGATCTCGTCGTTCGCGAGCATGCTGATCTGGCCCTATCTCGCCTGGGTCAGCTTTGCGGCCTTTCTCAACTGGACGATCGTCAAGCTCAACGCGCCCTTCGGCCAAGCAAGTTGACGTTACGTCTGCTGCGATTTTCCTATATGCTGACCGTTCAAACCGGAGACGACACCCCTACCCCAAACTGAAGGATACCGCCCATGGCCACGCCCTTGACCGCCGCTGCGCCCTATCCGGTCGAAACGATTGAGGTGCGCAAAATCGGTACCGCCGATCTGCAATGGGCGCTGGCCGAGGGCTGGCGTGATTTCACGGCGAAGCGCGGCGACCTGATCGTGGTCGGGCTGCTCTATCCGCTGATTTGCCTGATCGCGGTGGTGGTGACGGTCAACGAGCCGTTGCTGCCCTTTCTTTTCCCGCTGATCGCCGGACTGTCGATTGCTGGCCCCGCCGCTGCCTCGGGCTTTTACGAACTCGCGCGCCGCCGCGAAGCGAAGCTTGAAGCGAGCTGGTGGCATTTCCTTGATCCATTGCGCGGGCGCAGCCGAATGCCGATCGCGATGCTCACCGCCGGGCTGGGCGGGCTGTTCATCGGCTGGCTGATCGCCGCCTATGCTGTCTATGCCGCGACTTTGGGGCGGACCGGCCCGCTCAAGATCGGCGATTTGTTCGGGCGCGTTTTCTCGACCCCCGAAGGCATTGAGATGATCGTGGTCGGCAATCTGATCGGGTTGGCATTTGCGGTCGTCACGATCGTGCTCAGCCTCGTTTCCTTCCCGATGGTGGTCGACAAGCCCGTCGATGCCGCCACGGCCATCCGCACGTCGTGGCGCGCGGCGATGGCCAATCCCGGCGCGGTTGCGGGCTGGGGCCTGCGGATCGCGGCGCTGCTCGCGCTTGGCATGCTGCCCTTTGCGATCGGGCTCGCCGTCGTGCTGCCGTGGCTCGGCTATGCGACCTGGCACCTCTATACGCGGCTGGTAGCGCGCTAGATTATTGCCGCTCGGCCTGCGCCTGCGCCGCCATCCGGATAAACTGGTCGAGCACCGCGATCCGCTCGACAATCGCTGAGCGATACGGCGCATTCGCCG
Source organism: uncultured Stakelama sp. (assembly GCA_964449575.1). Classification (GTDB taxonomy): domain Bacteria; phylum Pseudomonadota; class Alphaproteobacteria; order Sphingomonadales; family Sphingomonadaceae; genus Sphingomonas. Next base: position 17,388 of record CAYUYZ010000008.1, on the reverse strand, counting down.
GCGTCAGTTCGAGCGCCTTGGTCCAATCGGCGCGCCCTTCGGCCAATTGGCCCGACTGGATGTGCCCCAGCCCCTTGAAGAAGCGCGGCGCGGGGTGCTGCGGCGCAAGCATGATCGCGCGATCAAACGCGAAGCGCGCGGGGGGCGACATTACGCCGCCGTCGTGCGTGACATAGGCGCTGCCGAGGTCAGTCCATAATTCGGCGCTGTTCGGATATTTGGTGGTGCCGCCGATCGCCAGCACCACGGCGCTTTTGGCGTCGCCTGCGCGCATCAACGCATCGAACGCCGTCTCATATTGCGATTCGACGGTGTATTTGCCCCACATCGCGGTGCGCAGTTCGATCATCTCGGGCGCCGTCTCGATCGATTGCGTCTGCGGCTTGGGCGCCGCATCGGGCAGACTAGGCCGCCCCTGTAGCGCATAGCCTGCGCAGCCGAGCATCAGCGCTGCGCCGACGGTGCTCCACAGCAGCCGCGGCAGTTTCAGCACCAGCAGCAGACCGGCAGCAGCGAGCGTGACCAAGGCAAGCATTACCCAGCCCATCATTTGGCCTTCCGCTTGAAACTGCCGCGCGCAATCCACAGGCCGAAGGCAATCAGCCCGAGTGGCGCAATCCAAAGCGGCAAGGTCGCCACCGACAGCGGCGGGTCATAGGTCACATAATCGCCATAGCGCGCGACCAGCCAGTCGCGCACCGCCTGCGGACTCTCGCCCGAAGCGATCCGGCGCCGCACCAACGCGCGCATGTCGCCCGCCATTTCGGCATCGCTATCGGCAATCGACTGGCCCTGACAGACAAGACAGCGCAAAGTCGTCATCAGCTTTTGCGCGGCGGCTTCCTGCTTCGGATCGGGCAATTGGGTATAGGCAAGCTTGGCGGGCGGCAGCGACGAGTCGGCCATCGCCGGGGCGGCAAGCAAGGCCAGCAGCAGGGCCGCGAACCGCTTCACTTTGCCTTCTCCAACACGGCCAAAATCTCCGCAACATCGTCGTCGCGGATATCGCCGATGTGCTGGAGCACGATCTGACCTTTGCCATCGATCACGAAAGTCTCGGGCACCCCGGCCGAACCGATCGCCAATTGGACGGCGCTTTCGGGGTCGCTGCCAATCGCCGCGAAGGGATCACCATAGCGCGCCAGAAAATCCTGAATGTCAGCCGTCTTGTCGCGAATCGCGACGGCTTCGATCGTCACGCCTGCCGCTTTCAGCCGCGCGAGCTGCGGCGCTTCGGCGGCGCACGGCCCGCACCAGCTGGCGAAGACGTTGAGCAGGCGCGGCTTGCCGTCCTTGAAATCGGCGCTCGATACGCCGGGCTTGGTCGGGATCATCGGTGCGAGCTTGAACGCGGGCAGCGGGCGGCCGACCATTGCCGAATGGATCGTCTTGTCGGCGGGCTTGGCGAGTCCCCAGATCGCCAGCGCAACCAGCACAAGGAAACCGATCAAGGGCATCCAGAGCTTCACGCGCCCGCGCTCATGCGAAAGCTTCCTCGCGCCGGGCCACCGTGCGCCGTTCGCGCAGCAACCGCCCGAGCAGCGACAGCACGCCGCCGATCGCGACCATGGCGCCGCCCGCCCAGATCAACGTGACAAACGGCTTCCACCAAAGCCGCAACTGCCAGCGCCCCGCCTCATCCTGCTGGCCGAGGACGGTGTAGAGCTGGCCGTCGAGCACCGTCGCGATCGACGATTCATTGGTGGTCGTCACGGGATTGGCGAAGTAGCGCGACTGCGGCGTCAGCACGAACGCCGATCCGCCGCGCTCGACCTTCAGCTCGGCTTCGAGCGCCGACCAATTGGGGCCGAGGATCGGGCGAATGCTTTGGAGCGTCACGGTATAGGGGCCGACATGCTGCGGCTCGCCGATCTTGGCGGCGACCAAAGTCTGCTGCGTGAACGCCGTCTCGCTTGCCATGCCCGCCAGGCTGACCGCGATCCCGAGATGCGACAGCACCATGCCATAGGTGAACAGCGGCGTGCGGCGCAGGTTGCGCTTCCATAGTGGCGCGACGCTCGCGACCGCCAGCCCGCCCGCGAGCGCCAGCCCGAGGATCGGCAGCACGCCTGCATCGCTGGCGAACACCACCAGCGCGACGACGGCAATGCCCGTCAAGGCGATCGGCACCAGCATCCGCTGGAGCACCGCGCCGCCATCATCACGCCGCCAGCGCACCAGCGGCCCCGCCGCCATGATCGCCACCAGCGCGAGCGCGACCGGCCCTGCCGCCTTGTTGAAGAAGGGCGGGCCGATCGAGACTTGCAAGCCGAACACCCCGGCGGCGAAAATCGGGTAGAGCGTGCCGATCAGCACCACGCCCAGGATCACCGACAGCAGCAAATTATTCGCGACCAGCGCACCTTCGCGGCTGACGAATTCGAACCCCTGCCCCTCGCGGATTGTCGACACGCGCGTCGCAAACAGCAGCAGCGCGCCACCGATGTACAGCGCGAGCAGGATGAGGATGAACGCGCCGCGTTCGGGATCGACCGCGAACGCATGAACGCTCGTGAGAATGCCCGATCGCACAAGGAAGGTGCCGATCATCGACATCGAAAAGGCAACCACCGCCAGCATGATCGTCCAGGCGCGCAACCCGTCGCGGGTCGCGAGCACCGTCACCGAATGGAGCAGTGCCGTCGCCGCCAGCCACGGCATCAGCGACGCATTTTCGACCGGGTCCCAGAACCACCAGCCGCCCCAACCGAGCTCATAATAAGCCCAGTAACTGCCCGCCGTGATACCCAGCGTCAGGAATATCCACGCACCCAGCACCCAAGGCCGCATCGCGCGGGCGAAGGCGGGTCCGACATCGCGCATCACCATCGCGCCGACCGCGAAGCTGAACGCGACCGAAATGCCGACATAGCCGATGTAGAGCGTCGGCGGGTGGAAGGCGAGGCCGGGGTCCTGCAACAGCGGATTCAGCCCCTTGCCGTCAGGCTCCACCGTGCTCAGCCGAGCGAATGGATTGGAGGCGAACAGCAGGAACGCATAGAATCCGAGCGCGATCAGCGCCTGGCTCCCCAAAGTCGCGACCAGCGTCTTTTCCTCCAGCCGCCGCTCGAGCAGCGCCACCGCGCCGCCCGCCAGCCCGAGGATCGTCACCCACAGCAGCATCGATCCTTCGTGATTGCCCCACGCACCCGCGATTTTGTAGATTAGTGGCTTGGCCGAATGGCTGTTGTCCGAGACGAGCTTGACCGACAAATCGGTCACCACGAACACCCAGATCAACAGCGCCAGCGCGAGTGCGACGATCAGCCCCTGCACCACCGCGACCGGCCGCACGCTGCGCAACACATCGGGATCACCGCGCGCGATGGCCATCGTCGCAAGAATGAATTGCAGGGCTGCCAAGGCAGCCGCGATCCAGAGGGCAGCAAGCCCTGCTTCGGCGATCATCGGCCCCGGCTCACTGTTTCAGCGACTTTGCCGCGCCCATTTTGCCCGCCATTTCGGGCGGCATATATTTCTCGTCATGCTTGGCGAGCAGGTTGCTCGCGACGAAGCTGCCGTCGGGCTGGAATTGCCCTTCGGCAACGACGCCCGATTTTTCCTTGAACAGGTCAGGCGTAATGCCCTTGAAGCGGACCGGCACGGTCGCTTTGCCATCGGTGACAACGAAGTTGATCGTCACGCCATCGGCGAGCTTCTTGATCGAGCCACCCTCGACCATCCCGCCGAGCCGCACCGCACGGCCCAGTGGCAGGCCCTGCTTGGCGATGTCTCCGGGGGCGTAGAAAAACGCCGCCTGATCCTTGAGCGCCGACAGCGCCAGCCCGCTCGCGCCCGCGATAGCCGCCACGCCGAGCAGCCCAAGATATAGCCGTTGATGCTTCGCCTTCACTTACCGCGCCTCTCCGCTGCCGTCATCGCGCGCCAGCTCCACAGGGCAAGACCTGTAGCCCCGATCAGCGTAACCGCATAGGCGGCGGTGACAAAAGGCCAGGGGTTCATTGGGCTGCCATCCGGCGCATCCGCGCTTCGGCCTTGGTATTGGCGAGTTCGGCGCGCATCCGCATCAACACGATCGCGGCGAAAAACAGCGTGAAGCCGCCCAGTGTGAACGGCAGCGGCCACAGGATCGAGCTGTCGATCGTCGATTTGGTGACGCCAATGCTCTGCCCCTGATGCAGCGTGTTCCACCATACCACCGAATAGCGGATGATCGGCAGCAGGATCGATCCCGCAATCCCGTAAAGCGCCGGGATGCGCCCATCACCGCCGCGGTCCTGATCGGCGCGCGACAGGGCCATGAAGCCGAGGTAAACGAAGAACAGCAGCAGCATCGACGTCAGCCGCCCGTCCCATTCCCACCACGTGCCCCAGGTCGGTCGGCCCCAGATCGATCCGGTCATCAGGCACAGCGCGGCAAATACCGCGCCGGGCAGCGCACAGGCGCGCGCCGCCGCCATCGCCAGCGGGTGGCGCCAGACGAGATAGACGAAGCTCGACACCGCAATCCCGCTCCACCCGGCCATGCCGAGCCACGCAGTCGGCACATGGATGTGGAGGATGCGCACCGTCTCGCCCTGCAGATAATCCGCCGGAATCTGCGTGAGCGCGCCCCAGGCACCGTAAGCGATCAGCAGCACGCCGGCCCAGAACAACGCCGGGGTCAGCGGACGCGCGATCTTCAGGAAGCGCGCAGGATTAGCAAGGGCGTGAATCGAAGGCACTGGCGTTGTTCTAAGGCAGGAAATCCGACAATGCTACCTGTCCTTATGCAGGCATCATGAAGAGCTTGCCGCGCCGCCCGTCACGGCGCCGGTGCGCTCGAGCTTGCCCCAGCCCACCCACCAGCCGCCGACCGCCGCACTGATCGCGCGCAGCACCACCCAATACATCAGCTGACGGTAGATGAAGCGCTGCGCGACCAGCAGCAGCACCGGATAGCGCGGCTCGCGCCCGTCGAGCCGATAGGCGATCGCGCCGGCGACGATGTCGATGGTCGTGAAGATCAGCCAATAAAGGGCCATTTTGACGACATCGGTCTGCGTCTGCGCCCAGCCATGCTGCGCGACTCGGTTAGCGGTCGAGACGATCGACACCAGCAGCGCGAGGTCGATGAACGGCGAAATCGCGGCGAAGAAAATCTGGAACAGCCAAGCCTGCGGCATGCCGATCAGCGCCAGCCCGCGCGGCCGCCCCCTGGCCATCACGCCGCGATGCTTCCACAAGCATTGCAGCGTCCCGAACGCCCAGCGGTAACGCTGCTTGGCGAGCGCGCGGAACGTCTGCGGCGCTTCGGTCCATGCCACCGCATCGGTGTCATAGGTAACCTGCCACCCGGCGCGCTGGATCGCGATCGTCAGGTCCTGATCCTCGGCGAGCGTATCGACCGGATAGCCGCCGACCGAATCGAGCGCCGCCCGCCGCCACGCCCCGACCGCGCCCGGCACCACGGTGATCGCGTCGAACCGCGACAGCGCGCGGCGCTCAAGATTTTGGGCGGTGATATATTCGACCGCCTGCCAGCGCGTGACGAGATTGACGCGGTTGCCGACCTTGGCATTGCCCGCGACCGCGCCAATCGCAGGATCAGCGAACCAGCGCGCGAGCCGGTCGATCGTTGTCGGCTCGAACTGGGTGTCGGCGTCGAGCGCGATCACGATCTCGGCGGTCGCCAGCTTGAGCGCGCGGTTGAGCGCCGCCGCCTTGCCGCCGTTGGGCAGGGTCAAAAGCGTCACGCGCGGCTCGTCGCCGAACGCCGCCTCGACAATCGCGCTGGTGCCATCGGTCGACCCGTCATCGACCACAATCACGTGCAAATCGGGATAATCGCTCGCGAGCACCCGACGCACCGACGCCTCGATCACGCGTGCTTCGTTGAACGCCGGAATGATCACCGACACCGGCGGCTGGTGGCTCGCCTCTGGCGGCGTCGCGCGACGGCGGCGGAGTAGCGCAACCCCGGCAATGATCACCGCGCGCGCAATACCGATGCCAATCGCGAGCGCGAACATCCAGCCGAACAGCCATTGCACGCCCGCCAGCAGCAGGAAGATACCGACATCGGCACGCACCGCCGCCAGATCAGAGCCCTTGATCGTCGGCATCACCGCCTCGCGGTTCAGCCCCGCCAGCGTCGAGACCGGCACAAAGCGATAGCCGTCGGCACGCAATCGCGCAATCAACGCCGGGAGCGCCGCCACAGTCTGCGCCCGGTCGCCGCCGCCGTCGTGGAGCAGCACGATGTTGCGTGAGCTTTCGGGAGTCGCTGACTCAACCGACGCCACCGTCTGGTCGACGATTGATTGCGCGCCGGGGCGCTTCCAGTCGCCGGGGTCGGCGTGCAGCCCGACCACGGTATAGCCCTGCCCCTGCGCGATCAGCGCGGGCAGCAATTCATCCGGCGTGGTCGGCTCGGCATCACCGAAATAGGGCGCGCGAAACAGCCGGGTCGACCGACCGGTATAGGCTTCGAGCAACCGCTGGGTGAGGTTGAGCTCGAGCTTGGTGACCGTGTTCGACGCCAGCGCCAGATTGGGATGGGTATAGGTGTGGTTGCCGAGCTCATGCCCCTCGTTCACCATCCGCTGCAGCAGCAGCGGATTGGCGAGTGCATTCTCGCCGATGACAAAAAAGGTGGCGGGCACTTTCGCGCGCTTGAGCACATCGAGGATCGGCGGTGTCCAGGTGGGATCGGGGCCATCGTCAAAGGTCAACGCCACCAGCTTGGGGATCGCCCCCGTCCGCTTGACGACATAGGGTGTCGGCAAAACGTCATAGCGCTCATCGCGGATCAGCCCCTGAGCGTCAAAACGCAGCGTGCGCGCGCCACTGCGCGGTGTCGCGGTGATCCGCAGGATTTCGCCCGAGGACTCGACGTCGGCGTTGGAAACCTGATCGATGCGGCGCAAGTCGGGCAAGGTGCCGCCACGAAACGCCGCAATCGCTGGCCAGACGCCGGGGTCCTCACTGCCGAGCCGCCACAGCGCGATGCTGCCAAGCCCGCTCGCGCGCAACGCCTTCAGCTCGTTCCACATGGCGGCGGCGTCAAGGATCCAGACTTGATGCCGCACACCGCCTTCTTCATAGCCGAAGCCGCTGTTGCCGCTGACCGGATCGAACACCGGCGGCGCATCGCTGTCATGCGCGGCGAGCCACGCTTCCTCGACCGTCAACGGGTCGGCGACGTCGCCGTGCCAGTCGTAGCCATAGCTGCCGACCGCGACGATCAACCGGTCGGGCTTCACTTCGGCAAGCGCGCGGCGGAGATTATCGACATACCAGGCCTGCGGCGCGATCGGGCCAGGATCACCCGCTTCCGAATGCAAATCATAGTTCATCAGGATGATCTTGTCGGCGACTGCGGCAAAGGCACGCGGCGACCAGGCCGGATCGCCGACCGGCACCGTCACATAAACCGATGCGTTGATCGGATCGAACGCCGCATTGGCTTCCTTGATCATCTGCCGATAGGCGGGCACCGCTGCGGGCGGCAGCAATTCGAAATCGAACACCACGCCCGCCCAGCGGTGCGCAGTCACTTCCGCCTTGAGCGCGGCGAGGAACTTGGCGCGCGCGGTCTTGCTGGCGAATAGGGCCGCCGCGCCCTTGCTGTCCCATTGGCCATTTTGGGCATTTTGCACCAGCGGCATGACCGTCGGGCGGCGCTGCGCCCCGGCCAATATCCGCGCGAGCGGCGCATCTTGCGTGGCATTGAGCGCATGGGCCGGGCCGTTCACGAAGAGCGTCACCGGCGCCAATATGTCGATCGCGCCGATGTTGCGGCTGAGCGATTCGGCGCTCGACGGGTCCCATGGCACATAGAAAGCCATCGTCACCGGCTTGCTTCCGGCGGCCGGCTTGCCGCGCGGCAGCCAGCGACCCAGCCGATTGCGCAGCGTCGAAATCTGCCGGCTGAGCGGCGCCGGCTGCGCGCGCTCAAACGCCAGCGGCAGATCGCCTTTGCTGGGCACGTTGACCAGCGTCAGAATGAAGACGGCGGCGGCAAAAACGGCGAGCCCGATTACCGACCAGAAACCACGTCCCGTCCAGCGTCGCCGCGCACCCGTTGGATCGAAGAATATGGGTTGGTCCATGCGGGTCCGTTACACGCCTAATGCGCGCGGGCCATTATCCTAACCGGGCGGTGCCGACAAATTACGAGGCCTCAATCACCGCTAACCGGCACCGGCCCCAGATCGCCCAAGCCCACCGTCCCGCTCGCCATCGCCAGCATCGCATCGAGCGACTTTTTCGCGCGCAGCCGCAAGCCCTCCTCAATCTCGATGCGTGGGCTCAGATCGCGCAACGCGATGTAGAGCTTTTCCATCGTGTTGAGCGCCATGTACGGGCAGATGTTGCAATTGCAGTTGCCGTCAGCCCCCGGCGCACCGATGAAGTTCTTGCCCGGTTCGGCCTTTTGCATCTGGTGGATGATGTGTGGCTCGGTCGCGACGATCAGCGTGTCGCCGGGCATGTCGCTGGCATAGGCCAGGATGCCGCTGGTCGAGCCGACATAATCGGCATGGTCTAGGATATAGGCCGGGCATTCGGGGTGCGCCGCCACCGGGGCGCCGGGGTGCTTGGCCTTGAGCTTCAACAGCTCGGTTTCGCTGAAGGCTTCGTGGACGATGCACACGCCCGGCCACAGCAGCATTTCGCGCCCCGTCTTGCGCGCAAGATAGCCGCCGAGATGCTTGTCGGGCCCGAAGATGATCTTCTGCGAGAGCGGAATTTGGCTCAGGATTTTTTCCGCCGACGATGAGGTGACGATGACGTCACTCAGCGCTTTCACTTCGGTTGAGCAGTTGATGTAGGTCAGCGCGATGTGATCGGGATGCGCCGCGCGGAACGCTGCGAATTTGTCGGGCGGGCAGCTGTCTTCAAGGCTGCACCCGGCGTTTAGGTCGGGCAGCACGACGATTTTTTCGGGGCTCAGGATCTTGGCGGTGTCGGCCATGAACTTGACCCCGCAAAAGGCGATGACATCGGCATCGGTCGCTTGCGCCTTGCGGCTCAAATCGAGCGAGTCGCCGACGAAATCGGCAATGTCCTGAATCTCGGGCTTTTGGTAATAATGCGCGAGGATCACCGCATTGCGCTCCTTGCGCAACCGATCGATTTCGGCACGCAGATCGAGTCCGACCAGACTTTCGCGGTGCGGCGCATTCATGACATTTCCCCTCGCAGTGTCGGCGGCTCACATGGCCCCGCACGCGCGCCGGATCAACCCGCTGGGAAGGGCGGAAAGCCAAGCGGCGCGATTGCCGCGCCCGGCGTGCCCGCTGTCACCGCCTGATAGAGCGATAACCCGATGGGGGTGAAGGCAATCGCGTCGGTCAGCGCTTCGGTCGCGATCATCCCGCCGAGGCCCCAGAACCATGCCGGATGAACCCGCCCGTCGCGGCGCCAGTCGGCGATCATGCCGATCAGCGGGAAGATCAGCACCGTGAAAAACGCGCTCTGATAGGCCCAGGGGATGAGGAGCGGCATCGGCAGGATGCGGCCAACGGCTGGCCCCATCAGCAGCGCCATGCCGCAATAATTCAGCCGCCGGTGCCAGCCGGTATGCGCGCGCTGGCTAATCCCTGCGCCGATCAGTGCCGCGCAACCGATCAACGACAAGGGATCGAACACCAGAAAATGCAGCGGCTGGAAAATGAACGGCACCGTCCCCGCCTGCACATTCATCACCGTCACGGCGGTGCCGAAGTAAAACATCAGCGCGAGCCAGCCGAGCGCGAACCAGCCCAGCCGCCGGTGGAGCGCAATCGGCCCGCGCGTCGCGAACCAGTTTTGCGCGACGTAAATCGCCACCCAGCCCATGAAGATGATGGCATGGGCATGGACAATCGGCGGGCGGTTGAACGTCGACAGCCCGCGCGCGGCAAACTGGCCGAAGCCCAGCACGACCACGCCCGCCATGACGAAGGCCATGGTCAGGAAAAAGCGATCGTCGTTCTGCTCGATGCGCTGCGGTTCGGCCAGTGTCGCCATGATGATGCCCCCATTCCCCGAGCCGTCGATAGCCGCTGCGCCGATCGGACTCAATCCGCTGCGGTGCGGCGTGCCCGCGCCTTGCCATGGGTTCGGGTGCGTGCAAGCCTGATCCGATGGCCGAGACCGCCCTTCCCGCCCCCGCTGCTGCCTTGCCGCGCGCATCAATGTTCGATCAGCCGCGCGGGCTGTGGGTGCTATCGGGCACCGAGCTTTGGGAGCGCATTTCGTTCCACGGCATGCAGGCGCTGCTCGTGCTGTACATGGTTGGGCAGTTGCTGCTGCCCGGGCACATCGAAAAGATCGCGGGTTTCGCGACGTTCCGGGGCATCGTCGAAGGCATCACCGGGCCGCTATCGGTGCAGGCGCTCGCGGCGCAGACCTTCGGCCTATATGTCGGCCTGGTCTATTTCACGCCGGTGATCGGCGGCGCGATCGGCGACCGGATCACCGGGCGGCGGGTGGCCGTCATCATCGGCGGGCTGGCGATGGCGGCGGGGCATATTTGCCTCGCCTTTGACGAAAGCTTCCTGATCGCGCTGCTGCTCCTGATCATCGGTGCGGGAATGCTGCGCGGCAATCTCGCTGCTCAGGTGAAGTCGCTTTATGAGGCCGGCGACCGACGCTCGGCCGATGCGTTCCAGCTTTATTATGTCAGCATCAATATCGGCGCGTTCATCGCGCCGATCATCACCGGCGCGCTCGCGGTGGCTTATGGCTGGCACACCGGTTTTGCGTTTGCGGCAGTGGGGATGATGATCGGGCTTGGCGTCTATGTCGCCGGTCAGGGCTTGTTGCCCGCCGAGACGGGCCGTGTGCCGCGCGAAGCACGCGCCCCGTTGACCGCGCTCGACCGGCGACGGCTGCTGGGATTCGCGATTGTCTGGCCGCTGCAGATCACTTTCTGGATCGCCCAGTCGCAGGTTTGGAACGTCTATAATCTGTGGGTCCGCGATCATGTGAGCCTAGGGATCGGCGGGTTCCAGGTGCCGGTGCCGTGGTTGCAGGCACTCGACGGCCTTGCCCCGGTGCTGGTGATGCCTTTCTTCCTAGCGCTTTGGCAGCGACAAGCGGCGAAGGGGCAAGAGCCCGACGATCTGGGCAAGATGGCAATCGGCTGTTTCATCTTTGCCGGCGCCACGGCGTGGCTGGCACTCGCGCCGTTGGTCGCGGGGGCCGACGGTCGCGCGCCGATCCTGTGGGCAGTGGCGTTCCATCTGCTGTCGAACATCGGCTGGCTCTATTTCACCCCGATTGCACTCGCGCTTTATGCGACGCGCAGTCCGGCGGGGCTGCGCGGAACCTTGCTTGGGGTGAATTATCTCGCGACGTTTTTCGCGAGCACGATCAGCGGTCGGCTCGGCGGTTTGTACGAAACGCTATCGGCGTCGCAATTCTGGCTGTTGCACGCGGCGATCGTCGGCGGCGGCGGCGTGGCGCTGATCGCGCTCGGTGGACCGATCCGCGCGCTGATGGATCAGCGCGACTAGAATTTGTTGTTCAGCACATCCTCGACGCTGCGCGACACATCCCATTGCTCGCCGTTGATCCGCTGGCGCTCGGACGGAAAGGTCACGATCACCCGCGCATCCCCCCGCCCCAGCGCGCGCAGCGGCGCGGCGTAGAGCTTCACCAACGCCTGCCGCGCAAGCTCACGCGCCTGCGCCATCCGCGCAGGCGACGACGCAGCCGCATTGGCCTTCGCCGTCGCGTGGATCGAGGTGCGCAGCGCCAAATCCTCGGCCGCCTTGCGCGTGACGAAAATGCCGGTCGTCTTGACGAGGCTGCGGCGCGCTTCGTCGATATTGGCGGGCGCAGGCGCGACATCGGGCGCCTTGACGATCAGCGTGCGCGTCGCATCCGACCATTCGATGTCGCCCGGCCCGATCCGCGACACATCGACGAAATAATCCATCGAATAGGGCATTTTCACGACCTGGTCCGATCGCAACCAGCCGAAGCCGCGAATATCCGACGCGGTGCTCTGGATTGTCCCCGACAAGGAGGCGACCTTCAGCGCGCTCGCGCCCGCCATCCGCGCCGAGATGAGCGTCGTGATCGGCGCCCCGCCCGCTTCCGGCGCGGTCACCGCATAGCGTTCGCGGTACCGGTCATAGGCGAGGAAGGCGATCGCCGCCGCCGCCAGCACCACCGCCAGAACAATCAGCCAGCGCCGAGTGGCGGGCATCAAATCCGTAGCCATCGGTCCGCATCACGGGCGACAATACCGCGCCCTTCGAGGTCGATCAGATGCGCAAGCACCGATCCACCCGCTGCTGGCCAGAGCCTTTGGTCGACGCCCGCATACATTGACGCAACCATTGCCGGGATCGTCGTCGGTGCGGCTTCGAGCGCGCGCAAAATCTGGCCTTCGCGCGCCTTGCGGTGACCAATCAGATGGCGGACATGCTGCGCCGGGTTGGTCACCGGATCACCATGCGCAGGGTAATAGACGGTGTCGTCACGCGTCTGAAGCTTGGCGAGGCTCGCCATGAACGCGGTCATGTCGCCATCGGGTGGCATCACCACCGTCGTCGACCACCCCATCACATGGTCGCCCGAAAACAGCGCGCCCGTCTCGGGCAGCGCGAAAGCGAGATGGTTGGAGGTGTGGCCGGGGGTCGCCACCGCCGTTAGCGTCCAACCCGCGCCCGTCACGCTTTCGCCATCGGCAAGGACCAGATCAGGCACGTAATCGGTATCGAACGCCGCGTCCGAGCGGCCACCCATGTCGACCACCAGCGGCGCACACCCAACGATCGGCGCCCCTGTCGCAGCCGCAAGCGCGCGGCTGGCGGGGCTGTGATCGCGGTGGGTGTGGGTGATGACGATCGCCGAAACGGGCCGCCCGCCGATCGCAGCAAGCAAGGCCGCGATGTGATCGGCATCATCAGGACCCGGATCGATCACCGCCAAATCGTCGGTGCCGACGAGATGCGTCTGTGTGCCCGTGAAAGTGAATGGCGACGGATTGGGCGCGAGCACCCGCGCAACCAGCGGATCGAGCGCGACCAGCGCGCCGGTGGGGAGCGATTCCATGGCCTGTCACATGGCCCTTCGCCCTGGGTAACTCAAGCCATGTCCGGCCGTTGGCCGGGCTCTTCAACCAACGTCCGGCCCGGCGGATGGGCAAGTCCGCCGGGCCGGTTGAGGTCATTTCGCCTTGGCGGCGTCGGCCTCAAGCTCTGCAATCGCTTGATCGATACCCTTGAGCGCGGCAGCGCGGGCCGATTCAGACATGTCGCGATTGGCGACAATGCCCGCCCGCGCCGCGCGCACGCTGTCGAGCGCGCTCATCCGGGCATGTCGCTGAATCTCACCCGCGCGCAGCATAACGATCTCCGCGCGCTTGGCCTGCCACTTGGCGTCGCTGGCCAGCCGCTCGATCCGGTTGCGACAGATGATGATCACCTGCTTGCCGTCCCTGCGTTCATTCTTGACGAGCGGCTTGCCGTCGGCGTCGGCGCACTTGCCCTCGATCACGTCAGGCACCATCACGCGGATCTTGCTCTCGGGCATGACGCGGGCGAGTTCGGCGTCGATGTCCTCACCTTCGGTATCGATCGTCTCAACCTTGCCGTCCTTGGTGCGGATGATGATCTTGGTGTGACGCCGCGCTTCGGGCTTGGCGGGCGGCGCGGGCGGCGCTTCGGCGAGCTTGGGCGGCGGCGGCAGATCGGCGGCCTGCGGAGCGCCGGGAGCAACCGGTGCCTTGGGCGCATCGAGCTGCGCCAGATCGACGCCGATCGACGCCTTCACCTGGCTGCGCAACCGCTCAGCGGCCTGGGTGCCCGATGCGGTCAGCGCGAGCGACACCAGCGCAACGGCGGCAACCGCTGCGGCACCACTCGCGAGCCGCGCCTTCGAAACACGATCCTTCGACAACATCCTCAGTCTCCCTTTAAGCTCATTGATAGTGTGCAGATGGCAGGCGGCGGACACCGCGCCGCCATGCGCCGACTTGACGATCGCGCGGCCATACGCATGGCGGACATTCGCCGCGCGACCCGCGAGCACCCGCTCGTCGCACGCCATTTCCTGATCGGCGCGGAACGCCCGGAACGCGCGCCACGCGACCGGATTGAACCAGTGGAGCGCGAGCACGACGAGCGCGACCCAGTTCGCGATCAGATCGCCGCGCGCATGGTGCGTCAGCTCATGTGCGAGCGCGAGCGCCTGCTCATCAGCGTCGTAACGCTCCTTGAAGTCGCTCGGAAATGCCACGTATTTGCGCCAGATGCCGAAGGCGAGCGGGCCGCTCGCGCTGTCGCTTTCGATCACCCGCACCGGACCGAACACCGTCGCGCGGGCATCGGCGAGCATCGACCGCACAAACTGGCGGTAGCGGATCAGGTGCCAGCCAATGAAGCCGACCGCGCCAATCGCCCAGATCGCAAGCAGCACCGGGCCATAATCGGGCGCCGCCGCCACATCGCGCGCCGGCGCGGCGCCTGCCATGTCGACGAACATCACCGTGACTTGCTCGGCCGCGCGGCTGATTGGCGCGGCGGCACTCGGCTGCCAGTCGGCAGGGAGCGGCGGCAGCAGCAGCCGCACGACCGGCAACAGCCACAGCGCATAGGCAACGCCTGCGCCAAACACCCGCCGCACCGGCGCGCGCAGCACCAGTACGAGCAGCATCAGCAAGGTGGAGGCGATCAGCGCCTCAATCGCCCAGGCGATCATTGTTTGAGCGCCTTCAGCAAAGCTTCGATCTCGGCAATGTCGCCGCTGGTCAGCTGATCGCGTTCGGCGAGATGCGCCACCAGCGGCGTCAGCTTGCCGCCGAACAGCCGATCAATCAGCCGCTGCGATTCACCCGCGACATAATCCTCGCGCGCGACAAGCGGGCGATAGAGATAGCGGCGGCCATCCTCTTCGTGACCGATCACTTTCTTGGCGAGCAAGCGGCCGAGAAGCGTCTTGACGGTGTTGGCGCTCCAATCGCGCGCCGACCCGATCCGCTCGGCCACATCCTGCGCCGACAGTGGTGCCTGATCCCAGAGCACTTCCATCACCATATGTTCGGCGTCGCTGATTCGTTCGGTCATGCGCAAATTCCCTATCGACTACGCCCGTAATCGCATTGATTACGCCTGTAGTCAATAGCCTGTGTGCTGGTGGAGTGATACAGTCGATGGGGCCGTCGGAAAAGCTTACACTCAGCCGCTGTGGCGCGCGGTCGTTAACCATTCAACCTGTGGAAAAACTGAGGTTTTCGTACTTTGGCACGCAGGCTGCATTACTAATGGTGTGCCGAGCGGCATGCCGCTTCAGCGGGCGGATTGACTGTTTTTCCGGTATCGCGTCGATCCGCCCCACCCGGCCCTTGCCAACGCCGCGACTCAGCCCGCCGCCATTGCCGCCAGATGTGCACGATCCGCCGCCCGCCGCCCGGTGCGCGCACGCAAGGCCGCATGCGACAGCGCGCGCGGATAGATATCGCCAAACAAGAGCTCGAACGTGCGATCCCAGCTGAATTGCTGCGCATGGAGATGCGCAGCAGCACCGATCTCGCGGGGATCCTGCTGCCAGACCGCCTCGACGTTACGCGCCATCGCCGCCGCATCATCGACCGGCCCGAGCAGCCCCAGCCCCTCGGGTATGCGGTCGATCATCGCACCGCTCGCCACGCCGACCACGGGCAGGCCTGCTGCCTGTGCTTCGACGATCGAAATACCAAAGGTCTCATCGGCCATGCCGGAGACATAAATATCCGATGATGCCAGCGCCCGGGCGAGCTGCCCACGATCAGCCACGAATCCCGGAAAGGCAATCGGCAGCCCCGCCGCATCGGCCATCATATCATCGCGGCGTTTGCCGTCGCCGATTAGCACCAGCGCGGCGCCGAGCGACGGCGGCAAGTGGCGGATCATCTCGATCAGTATCTGCGCGCGCTTTTCATTGTCGAGCCGCCCCGCGTAAATCAGCAGCGGGCCGTCGCCGGGCAAGCCAAGCTCGGCGCGATAGCCCGGGTCACGCTTCGACGGATGAAAACGCGTGATGTCGACCCCGAGCGGCAGCACGCTCGTGCGGTGGATCTTGCGCCCGGCGAGCACACCGCGAATATCCTCCGACAGCGTGTAAACCCAATCGAACTCGCGATAGGTGATCTCGGCATAGCCATAGGACAGCCATTGGAAGCCGCGCCCGATCGGCGTGCCGAACAATTTTTGCGCGACGCGAAAGACATGCGCATTGGGGAAATCGGTGCTGTAGCCTGCGACCAGCGCCGTTTCGGGAAACGCGCGTCGATGATGAATCGCGGTCCAGGGCAACACCCAGGGGCATAGGGATTCGACGATCGCGGGGCGATAGCGCGCCAGAATTTCGCGGACGATCTTGGTGCGCAGAATGAAACGGTAGTTGGGGCTGCCGCGCACCGGATCGGCACCGACTTCGGCCCAGATGTGGCGGCCGTCGACAACGATCTTGTCCTCGGGGCCCGGCACGATCTGGAGCAGGCTGTGCGGCGTATGCGCCAGCACATAGTCGCGCTTGGCCTTCATATAGGTGCCGACGCCGCCGCCAGCCTTTGCCGACCAACTTTGCGTCAGATCACAGATCAGCATCGGCGAGGGTGCGCCAAGCGGCTGCGGGAAACCGCCCTTTTGCAACAGCATTGTTCAGCGCCCCCGTTGTTGTGATCTAGTGCGCGCCAACCAGACCCTTGGCTTCGAAGAGCTGCGCGAGCTCACCCGATTCGAACATTTCCATCATGATGTCCGATCCGCCGAGAAATTCGCCCTTCACATAGAGCTGCGGGATCGTTGGCCAGTCGGAAAAGGCCTTGATGCCCTGGCGAATGCCCTGATCCTGCAACACGTCGACGGTTTCGAAGCCGACATTCAAATGCTGGAGGATCGCCACTGCCTTGCTCGAAAAGCCGCATTGCGGGAAGAGCTCGGTGCCCTTCATGAACAGCAGCACGTCGTTTTTTTCGACAAGGTCGGCAATGCGGGCGTGGGTTTCGTCGGTCATGGTCGTTGGTCCTCAGTCAGGAAGGGCAGTCGTCAGTTGCAGCGCGTGGAGGACGCCCCCCATGCGCCCGCCGAGCGCGGCATAGACCGCCTGATGTTGCTTGATGCGCGGCATGCCTTGGAAGGAGGCGCTGGTGACGCGCGCAGCATAATGGTCGCCGTCGCCGGCCAGGTCGGTGATCTCGATCTGCGCGTCAGGAATCCCGGCGCGGATCAGCGCCTCGATCTCGGTCGCAGGCATCGGCATCGGCTCAGCCCGCCTTCAACTGGCGCAGCGCTTCGGTCGCCTGCTCGTCGAGCGCGCGGCGCACCGCCGTCTCGTCGATGTCGACGCCCGCCGCGGTCAGATCGCCGATCAGCTTGCGGATGACATCTTCGTCGCCCGCGACTTCGAAATCGGCCTGGACAACGGCCTTGGCATAGCCACGCAGCTTCTGGGCCGAGAACCGCCGCG